>DAIMXP010000035.1:0-64119 GCA_036734945.1 Chloroflexota bacterium | reverse complement strand
TGGCCACCGCCTGCACGTGAGCATCGGTGATCGGGATGTCGGGCACGGTCACCAGATCGTCGCCGGCCTGCATGACTGGCCGCTCCTGCCGGGTAAGCGGGTTGACGGCAGTGATCCGCCGCACCACGAAGCGGCCGCGGCCCCAACCGCTGCGGCTGCCGGGCTGGGGCCGGCTGAGGCCGATGCCGCCTTCCTCCAGGTCGCGCACGCCGACGATGACGTAGGGAAAGAGGTCCAGCGCGCGGGCGAACAGCGTCAGCCCGAAGTCCAGGCGTTCGCCGGGTTGGTACACGGTCTGCGCCCCCACCGGCGGCTCGATGGTGTAGGGACGCGGCACGTCGACGCCGCGCACGCTGTCGTCATCGACGGTCGCCAGCAAGGCGCTGATCGGGCAGACTGAATGATGCGGACAGCGATGGCAGAACAGCTCCGGCTTGTTGATACAGAAGCCGTTCCCCTGCCCCTCATCGCCCCGCAAAGCATGAAACAATGCCCCGCGCAACGCCGACCCTTTGTGCGCCTGCAGTTGGATAGGGGTACGCACCTCGCACTCGAAGCGAAGCTGGTGGGCGGTGAAGGAAATATCCGACATGATTCTCTTACTCACCGGACAGCTTCCAAATTAACTTTGAAGGCAGTGGAACTGTCCGATTCGATCACGTCGCTCCTGACCGCGTGTGACGGCGAGCGATTTCAGCAAGCAAGAGCGCTCCGCCGTCAAATGCAATCAAGTGGTCGCCGCACGTGAAAACAGGCAGGCGCCAGTCCTGTCTAGCGCCCGGTTCGTCCCGAACCAGAGTAAATACGTGATTCTTCAGGGCCATCAGATGTGATATTGGGGTACGGTGCTGGGCTTGACGCAGCGTTATCCCGGGATGGTCGTCGGTTGTATTCATGATGCCCAGATCGTGCTCTGAATCGGTCAAGCCAATCACACTGACCTGCTGGTATGGGCCGTAGCCATCGACGCAGATAACGCCCTCCCCACCGTTAGGGGCCACCTTTCGCGGGTCAAAGCGTAAGCCCTTCCCTCTTCGCAAGAGCGTGGCAATGTCCGCACGGTACATTGCATGATCTGGTCCGCGTCGCCGTGCCTCCGCAATGTCGTAGACCCAGACCGACGGTAGCGATGTGCGGAACGTATCTAACTCAACATAGGTGGCAAGCCACCGGCTGCCGGGATCGCCCTGCCTCATCCTCTGATATTCCCGTTCCACAGCATCAGCCCTGGCGTCGGCAACTCCCAGGAGCTTGGCATAGGATCGGCATACTCGCTTTATGATCTCAGCGCTACACTCCTTTTCTTCACTAGACGCTCTGTCAGCGTCCACTCGCCGAAGGAGGGCATAACCCATGGAGTACGCTGTCTTCAGACCGTTATTCGTTTCGACAAACCAGCCGTGCGTTTCCACCGGCGGATACCATTGATTGACCAGATCTTCAAGATCTTGTCGAGTTAAACTACCGGTAAGCGACATCATCCCCTGGTACACATTGTTCGGACACAGGACTATTGCGTCTCCCTTTTCGTGGCGGCCGACACGGCCGAAGCGTTGCATAAAGGAAGTCGCTGTACGTGCTTCAAAAATGAGATAGCGGCAATGAAAATCCACGCCAACCTCAATGGCCGACGTGCCAATCACTAGCAGCTTACCCTGGATAGTCCGAAGTGATCGGTCGGATAGACCGCGAATGATCGCGAGTTCCTCGCGATCGAATCCCTGGGTACAGAGAATGTCTTCCAGTCGGATCGCATCAACGACGGAGCTTAGAATAACGACGCCCGGCACAAAGCCAGGCTCCGTTCTGTGCCTCTCGTCCCGTAGACGCTCCGCAACTTCAAGCACCGCCGTGACAGCTACCTCCACGACATCCGTAGCTGGTCCAAACGGCTTAGGCGTTATCGTGACGGCATGGCATGCCATACGCTCGCCTATGATTGGCCACCGTGCATGCGCTGAAGCCGCAACATGTTTCGGTTGGAGGATGTCATCCAAATAGCCTACAACGTCAGACGGAAGTGTAGCGCTCAATACAACTATCTTTGTGAAGAATTTGCAGTCTCGAGCCATATGTAGCATGTACAAGGCGTGTGCCAGCTCCGTGCCCGTATAGAGATAAAATTCATCCACTATAAGGGTTCCATACTGAGGAATAGTAGCAAACGAGGCTCCCCCATATCGAAGAGAAAGCAAGAGAAATAGTATATCTGGATTAGTAAGAACGACTGTCTGTGGCCCGGTTCGAAGCAGGTCAGCGAGTGCGTCGCCGCGCCGACGAAATCTCCTTGCCCTCTGGTGCTCGTCCAGAGCGGTCGCATCCAATCTGACTATGCGAACAAGACGTTGGCTATCGTTGTCGGCGTCCCCGGAACTCGAACCGTCTTCGCTACCCACCACCACATATCCTAGGCCTTTCACCAATTCCTCAAGCGCCCGGGCCTGATCACTAATAAGTTCGTTTGTTGGGTAGATGCAGATGCAGTTTTCGCGACCTTTGGTCAGCACAGGCAATAGTCCTGCGCGCGTCTTACCCGTTCCCGTTCCGCTAGTAAGCAAGAAACCGTCGTAATCATTCCATTGGTCAAGCATCACAGCTTGATGGGGATACAACGGCTGCAACGACGGTCGCTGGACGAGCGGAAGGGTCAGAGGCTGTATCTCGATCGTGTGAGTCGTCATGACGTGCCCAACCTATGTACGATGCGCTGGGGGACGTGTATCTGCTCCCAACCTGAGCGTATGAACCAATCGTTCCGAATCACGGCCGACCGTAACAGGAGATGTGGAGGAATGGCTATCGGGTCATAAGCCAAAATTTCACCGGCGACATCCAGTGGATTCACCAAATGGCTCACGCGAACGGGCTCGGCCAAGAAAAAGGCTCGGGGCCGCTCTATCTCCTGATGTGTAACACGTACGGAAGCACCCTTCTTCCCAAGGCGTACAACGCCCCGAGGCTTGGACCCATCGAACGTAAATACAAAGCACGTGAATCCAGCTACAGAATCCTCGTTGACGCTCCTCACCGAGGGAACCACGTACACCCGCCATCCAAGATCAGGAGAATTTATTCCCCGAGCGGCGTCATCAGTGCGGAGACTACGGCTGTTCACGGCGTTGTAGGTCAGACGGATGAATGTGGCTGACGTTGATGTGGCCGGCGTTGCATAAAGCGGCATCTGCGCAAGATCGGCCTCATACGATGGTGAATTGCTACTTCGTATACCGTATGAGAAGTCCGAGAGCGCATAACTCAGTGCGTAGTTGTGTACCACCGGATAGGTCACGGACCGCTTTCCAATCTCTTGCGACGAAAACCAGAGGTAGTCGTGATTGTGCAAGGTGCATGCGAAGACGCGAATACGGTGGGCCGCGAGATCTACTGGCTGCGACGCCATCGCTAGACTCCAGACAGCTGAATGCTTCGATACTTCGCGATGTCCCCGTAGGCCTGACGAAGGAGTCCGCCATCGAGTGGCATCTCGGCGCAAGCCCGGACGGTATTCTCCACGTCAGTCGGACTGAGAACGAGGCTACGACCTGGGTTGCCGGCCATAGGGATATACTTCTCCCGAATCATGGCGGCGAGCACATCCGCACTCAGCGCATCGCGCATTTCATAGAGCTCGAGGGCAAGTTCAAGTGACGTGATGACTTCTTCCCATCCAGCAGCGATGCCCCAGATGCTGTTCCGCACCCCGCCGCCGATACGCGTCTCCGCGCCATAGCCCTTACAACTCAGGATCGTCTTCACGGCTAACACGAACTCGCGCTCAGTGACACTCTTCAGAGTAACGATCGACGGGAAAATGGTCGCAGGCATGACCGCGAATCGAGTACCGAGTGCCTGTCCAGTTGTGCTGTCTTGCTCATTTACCGCGTTAAAGGTGATAGTCGTAGCGATGTCTTCAAATGGCATCAACGAAAACGCGGTAGAGTACTCAATTCGATGCTTGATGTTCGCACGCTCTGATCCTGACTTCGTATTGGTTGCACCAAATAAACCACAACGCGGACACCTCATGCATAGATCGTCCTTAAGATAGCAGGACTCCGCATTCATTCCTGCTTCCTGGGTTGCTGTTCTGAGTAAAGCCTCCAGTTCCCGTGACTCTGCCGCCTTCTGCTTCGAGCCCAGAAACGCAACGCGTCGAATCGACGTATTGTCCCTATATGACAATGGTGTCGTTACGGTGTTCAACTCGCGCGTTTCCTCGGTCCGCAGAACCGTGTAGTCCAAGATTTCACGGATGAGAATAAGCTGTATGGTCTTTGCACCAATGAGAGGATGCGGTTGCGCTACAAAATACGAATCAATCGCTCCAAGATCACTCATTATTCGTCCTCTTCCCCTTCCCCAAGATCATAGCCCTTCATCTCGGCTTCCTTTGCAAACCCTGACATATCCTCTCGCTTCCTTCCACGTGCTTTCTGGAAGATACCCCGACTTGGATACGGCACGCGCTCAAAATTTTCACCGATCTTAGTCAGGTCTTCTCCCCATGCACTTGCCGTCTTCGCACCGTCCCCGTACCGGCCTCGCAGGTAGGTAATGAAGTCGTCGCGTATGCGCTGAAGGTATGCCATGCCTTTGGAACGACGCACGAAGTACAGGCCATAGTCAAGTCGATCGAGCACCTTATCCTGAGCGGCAGGTGGCAGCTCTCTCAGCAGCGCATACAACTCAGCAGTGCCATCCTCCAGGGCTTGCCTTGCCGCTTGTGAGATGTAACTCCTCGACCGCGGATTCGCCAGGTGAATGTTGAGTGCATAACCGGCAAGTGAGATGGCATCCCACCGGTCGCCTTTTGCCTCCTGAAGTATCTTCCCAACTGGACCGAGCAGGCCGTGTTTACTTCTGGCACTCTTTACGGGGTACTCGTCCAGATACTTATCAAAGTGATCTCGAATCGAAACAACGCGCGGCCCAAGCTCGTTCAAGTCAAGCCTGCTCGCATGAACGAACGTCAAAGACTTCATTGATTTATCCCTTCCAGAACTCGTAGCAGCCTCATTTGCATTTCCGTTACCATTCCAGACTGTTGTTTCGACTCGATTCTGCGCAGCACGTGCCCTGCCGTCGGGGCCCGCAGCACCTCAGCCAAATTCGAGCGTTCCGAGTACGAGGTTGCGTCCGCCAGCATGGCCGCGACACCGATGCGCTTCATCCAGTCTTCGGCATCCTCCAATTGTATCCAGTTCCGGCCCACTAACGAGCGCACTCCCGCGACCGGCGGCACGAACGCAACACCGTCGGGCTCACCCAGATCAAGAGAGTCAGAGTATGGTAGAACGCCAGCGGTCATGTCAAGTGCAAGGGACAACACTAATCCGATAAAAAGCCTCCGCAACGCCGCGTTCGTCTCGGACTCCTTTCCGATTTGGAAGGACTCCGTCACTGGGAGGAGCAGGATATTCGGCGATTGACACACAAGTTGAAATGTTGGGCGCAGCCGATATGCCCTGCTCCGCAGGAGTAATGCGTCATTATCCCCCGCAATACCGGAGACAAGATCGTTCAAGGCTTGCTCTAACGAGTCGTAGTCTGTTCCCCAGTCGGCATTCAACTCACCGAGAGTTGGCCAACGTTCAAGGACGAGTTTTCGGAGTTGTGCTCTGTGCTGCTTGCTGGTGTCGCTGGCCGAACGATAGGAGAGGACGCTGAGCAGACTATCCACGCTCAGCGTGTAATGGTCATGCACGCCAACATGCCCCGCAATGATGTTTGTAAGTGCCAGGGTAAGCCGGTCGTCTGGATCCGTACTGCCCAACATGATCTGCAAGGCATCGTCAGCGAAGCGCTGCACTGCCTCCACCAGATGCGTTCCCGAGCCCGCGCCGATGTTCATTCGCGGGAAAAGTACGATAACCTCTGCAGGCTTCCCTCCGAGCAGAAGCTGGGCCAGTATCCGCTCAAATTTGCAAGCATTGCAGATCATCACGTGACCAAACCGGCCATGGGCGACTGCTCGGTTTGTGTGGGACTCGGGTTTGTCGATGAAGTCGGCGGAAGCCTTAGTCCCCTCTTGGAAAGGGTCGTTACATATCGGACACAGATACGAAGCGCCTCGAGCCTCACGTCCGGCATCTGGCTTAGACTGCGAGTAGAAGGCGAGTTGCTGCTTGGCAAGCGTACGCACATCAGTTCCTGTTTCTGTTGGCTGAACCAGGTCGGATATGAACGCTTCTGCCATCGTTTTAGCGAGCTGGAGTCTAGATGGGGCGTTGGGATTTGTAGCATACACCTTATCAGCTATGTCAGTCAGAACGTCAACTAGTGATCGAGTACGCACGTCGTCTGGAAGAGTTTCAACCGTGCCCTTATAGGAACCGAGCTGGCTGGCGGGAAGTGTCCAGTACCGGTCAACGCACTTTGACATGTCCTCAGCCGCCTTCAAGTTTCCGGTAGATCTCAGATCACTCCAGGCATTCTGACCAAAGACGCCGTCATACTCTCTGGCCAACGTGGCGAGACCGTTCTCACCAATAAATTCAGGTCGCATTAGCGCCTTAAAGAACTTAAAGACGATCATCTCCGGATGGGCGGTGGAGATGCGCCTCGATTGTTCTTCGACTTCCTGCTGAGTGATTTGGGCGATAGCTGCGTCGCCCCGCTTCAGGGTCAGGTATTTTGTCACGACGGTGCGGCGGTCGCTCGCCGTCTTCCTGGCAAACGAGGTTCTACCAATCTTATTAGCAGCCGCCGTCAAATACTGTCTCGTCTCACGATGGTCGATCAAGTCAGGCTTGGGCATAATATTAGCCGTGGGACTCCCCACGACGAGCTTGGCTACATCCTTGCCAATCGCCACGTCTAGCAAGGCCACAAGCTGCTGCTTGACATCATCCCGGGATGGAGTCACAGCGCGCCCTGCCCGCATCTGGGCGTAAAGAGTGCCTTCTCGATAGTGCAGCAAAGGCAGCCAGTCGGCAGTAGTGAACGCAGCACTTGCCGCACCATGAAGGAGTGGCGTCGAGACGCCTCGCAATTGAACGTGGTGGTGCGCGCTGCGTGCATAGTCACTCAGCAAGCTACGATCAAACGCGTGCTGTGCAGATAGCAGACCGTTCGCTGAACACACATTGTCGATCGCGTCAACGATATCCGCGCAGACTTTCCAGCGACGCAGACCTGCGTCCTGCAAGACCTCGAACGTCGCACTAACGTACGCTGCATCGCGGCGGCTGCGCTTGTGGTGGAAGGCCGTTATGATACCGACCACCTTAGCACCCATAGCATCTATTGAGTCCGCCCCAATTTCGCGGCCAAGTTGCGGGGCCAGTTGCCGAACCAAATCCGGGCGGATATGCTCAACGAACGGACCGGGTGACACGAGGCGTTTCTGCCAGGCCTCGTCTTCTTTCCCTGCGTCATGCAAGGCCACCGCCAAGAGAGTGGCTTGCTGTTCCTCCTCGTTCAGATTCGCAGCGGAGGGATCGGCGAATATTGAACGCATCGCGAGAAAAACATCGACCTCTCCGATGCTATGATCAAATAGGCTCTGCATATATTTATCGCGCTTGGCAAGCTTACGCCGCCAGCCTCGCTCCTTCATAAACCCGACTAGCGCCTTATAAAGGGTGCCATCCCATTTCATCGATTGTCCTCCGCTGCCAATCCCTGTACATTCATTTCGAGTGTCATACGTGACTGCGGCCTGTGAGCGGGCGAACTGACAAAGAGTGCCTGAATCGCCGTCATGCACAGACCGCACACGAATTCTCCGTGCTGTCCCGAGGGAAAGAAGTTCACCACCCCCCGCCCCGTTAGCATCGGCGCGAGATCGCGGTGGATGAGCCGAACCGCCGGGTTTCCGCAATACACGCAGGACGGTAGGTTCGCGTCAGTCGGACTGTCAAACGCCCACAGGATGCTGCGAGCCTCTTCTCTTTTCTTTGCGGGCGAGAAGCTCGGGTTGAGAAACCCGACGTTCACAGTGAAGAGCACCGACAAGTAGCTGGTCACAGACTTGACCGCCTGCGCCCGATCGGCAAAGTCGGCGAACTCGCGCAGATCATCGAAAGTGACCTCTGCGGGTTCGTCATGTTGCGCGAACGCCGTCAGTGCTGCTACCCCTGTATCGATGAGCGGATGTTCCGTCCAGCGCAGCCCGGCGGGCCCCTGGTTACGTTTCACTGCTACCTCCCTCCGCATACGAAGCACGCTGAGCTGGTCCGAAGCCAATCTACCTTATCATTGATCTGCCACCCGGTGTTTTCCGCTTGCTCTTCCCTCCGCCATCCGCTGAAACCATGCGCGACTGAGCAAATCTACTGTCTCTGCTCTTCTTTCCTGTCGTTCGATTAAAGTGCGACAGCCCTTGTCGCGAGAGGATTGCCGGAGAGACACAGCCGCGCTTCCGACAACCACTGCTCAACGCTGTGCCAACCCGCCTTTCAAGGTCGGCGCTCGGTTAAGCGCCACTGGCCGCCAGCGCAGGGCGTCGGCGGAAACTTGTGACCGCGGACGTCCGTCGAATAGGCCGATATTCCTCAACCGACTCTGTCTGAAGCCGAGGAACCGGGCCGCTAGTCGAGGTCGAAGTATCCTCTGATCGCTTGCTGGATCGCTTGACGAAGCACATTGTCGTCGCGCGCCCCTAACGCGTGCCCAAGCCGTTGCCTCGCGATGGTGCGGACCTGATGCGCCATCACAATGGAATCAAGTGGTTGGCCGCCAGCACCGGCAGGTATCAGTACTTCGGGCTGATGCTCCGGGCTGTTTCCATGTCGGCGGACGCGAACGCTACCTCGGTGTCCGCAAGATCGTGCAGAAACAGCGGGTCCCGGCTCGCCATATCCCAGGCTGCTCGGCGTGCCTGCCGACGGACCTCCTGCAGTTCACGCATGAGCGCACGCTCAACGAAGGCGTTCGCAGTAGGCGCTACCCCATGATCCACCGCCTGATCCACGGCGGTCAGAACGTCCTCACGCAGGCTAAATGTCACCTGCCTTGCCGGTGTGGCCAAGCGGAGCCTTCCTCTCAACCACCGTACTATACCTTCGCTAACTATACCTATAAAACGACAGTACAGCCCTCGGCGCCCCCCCGTCTCTACGTCGATTATCGACGCGCCAACTCCGGCGCTCGCTTGGAAGACGTGCCACACTGTCTTGCCGGTCCTGACCAAGTTCGCCGCCGGGTCATGCTCCCAACTCCTCGGGCAGTCGCAGCACCACGAACGCCAACACCTGCCGTGCGCAGGCAAGCGCGTGGTCCCCGGCTTCGGGCGCACGCTCAGGCCGCATAGAGCAGCTTCGCCTCGCGTTCGACGGTCGCCGGCAGGCGGTACTCGCCCCGCCAGCACCGGCAGGTATCCATACTTTGGAGGGATAGAGGCCGCACCGCGTCGAAGGCATAGGCAGAACGGTCACGCCGAATCCTTCTCTGCTGAATTCTTCGGCGTTCCCGTTCAAGGATCAATCAACCAGCCTCTTCGACGGCGTCGTAAGCGCCTTGATGGCCGGTCGTGGACTGCCTGTCCAGCGAAGCTCGTACGCCGTGCCCTTCCGCACATTGGTCACCACGGAAGGCCGGAAACAGGCGATGCAGACGCCACGCGGGCGGCGCACGCTCGGATAGACAATGCCAAGCGAACCAGCCACGAGCAGCCGTTCGGCGAGCGCCTGTGATTGCACATAGCTTCTGGGATCAAGGCAGGCTGCGAACGCAGGTGCGTCCCGAAGGTCGTGGAATTGGGCGCTGAAGTCGGCGAGGTAATCGTCGAACGTGACCACGTCCTCGAAGCGATCAATCTCGGCGAGCTGCACCGTCTTGTGGAAGGCGACTTCGGCCTGCGCCGTCCTGATCTCGAAGGCGGCATACCAGGCGCCGCGTTCGGGGTCATTGAAGCGGCCGCCGAACGGATGCGCGTGCGTGAAGGCCGCGTTGACAATGCGGTAATACGGGACGTCGAACACGAGCTCGTGGACCCCGATCCCGGGCACGAGCTCGTTCTCCGCCAGGAGGCGATCATTGGTCGCGTTGTCCAGGTCGACGATCGCGGCCAGATGCTGGTCGTCGTCCGCGATGCGCGTGAGGACGCCAGCGCCTTCGTCGCTGTACTTGGAAGGGATGAGACGATGCGTATCGGCGCGACGGACCAGCGATACGCCGGGAAGCGTTGTCACATACCGCTTGCGCGCGCATCGAGCAGGCGCCGTATGGTCTGGATCGCCGGCACACCGCCCTTCACCATGTACGCGAGCGGCGAGGCCCCACCGAAGATGCGGTTGGTGTTCGGGAGACGGACCCATTCGTCGGCGAGCGTCTGGCTATGCAGTATGTTCAGATCCTTGAAGATGCCGATGAGATAGGAGATGCGCAGCAGCTTGTCAATGTCGAGCACGCGGTCATCCGCGTTCTTCTTCATCTCGTAATACGGGCCGTTGGTAACTCCCCCAAGCAATTGCCGGGCGTCATCGTCACGCACGCCCCAGCGGTCCATGATGTTGAAGAATGCTCTCAGCGCGGCCGGGCTCAGGCGCTCGCGCTCCTGTTTGGAAGCGATATCAACGACAGGCGAGGGCTCATACCGTGTCGACGGAAAGGTCAAGCGTGCCACGAGTAAACTCCTATTTCGGAGACTATAACCTCTATACCGGGAGAAATAAAGGTTCGCGTAGCTTTTCGACCATGCGCACCGATGCCGCCATGCGCTTCAACGTCTCCTCGGGCGTGAGCATCAGGTTACGACGGAGCACGGAGACGTTTATCCCACCCGGAGGCATTTCGGGCGCGTCGGGGTTGTGAAGATACGTACCGTCGGCACGGAGATCTACCCAACGATACGCGTGCTGCTCCTGGTCAGCCATGGCAAGGACCCTCTCTGCTTGCTGTTAGCGTACCGCAGTAGGCGCTACCCCATGCCCTACCGCCTGATCCACGGCGCTCAGAACATCCTCACCGCCTGTGCCACCGTTTGAAACGCTGTTCATGTCTCACTGCTTCAGGACTAACGCATTGAAACGGTCCAGGTCCAATCTCGCCCTCTGTACGTGCAGTGCCTCCAAATCAGACCGCGCTCTGGCTCTTGCCTCATCTGACGAGTGATGGCCGTTGATGATGCGTAGAAGACTCTGTGAAAATTGTTCCCCCGCCCGCGCCGATTGCTCCCGCGCTGATTGAATCGGAGGTCGAACTGGTACCGGCGGGTTGCGCTGAACGCATGGGAAAGGCCGAGGTTAGGAATGCGCGCCAACGGCCTCGCCTGGCGGTTGGACCCTCGCATCCTCAGCCGCTCTCAGGAGGTTACGGATGCCTTCTTCTTCCTCCGGGTTAACGGGGTAACGCTTGATCTCGCCATTGGCCCGTCTCACCTCAACAATAATCGTCGCCTTCGATCCTTGAGAACCGGCAAGTTGCAGCATCCTGTGGCGCCTGGCGTCCTCCCATCGAGCGACAAGAAGCCCTGCCACGACACCGGCAATGCCGAGGAGCAGGCCACCAACATTCGCCGCCATACCCAAGCGCTCACCTCAACGCTATGATCCACATCAGCAATGATACAGCGTCAAAGGGCTGTTCTCCAGGCTGGTCAGCCAGTATGCCCATAGCCGCCCGTACCGGCCTTCCGCTTGCCTTGCCCTACTGCGCCAAATCAGCGGCCGGGGGCAGCTCCTGATCATCACCTTCGCCATGGGCGCGCTCCTGCTCGATGAGCTTACGCAGTTCCAGCAGTTCATCCACCGTAGCAAGGTCTTTCGGGCGTGCTGTTGCGCGCTTCATGGCGATGAGATCATCGATATCAACAACGCGGATCGTGTAGCCTTCCAGCGGAGCCTCACCAGCACGCTCTCTTGCCTCCGGATAGGCGGGGGCGCCCGGCACGGTGACCATACAGTCGAAGTCGCCGTATGGCGTCACGAAATGGTAGCTGTTCCATAAACCGAGATATTCCGCGGTAAGGCGTCCGCCGGTCCCTGGCGTGTCCTCGTCCCACGGCCGCCGACGGGCCAGCGGTGTTGGAACGCTCGGCGGCGTAAACAGGTGGGCATTCAGGGCATCCAACGCCATGGCGAGGCGTTCGCGATTCTCCCGAGAGCGCTCAAACAGGACATCCACATCGTCCGTCATCTGACGGCTGCCATGAAGCGTGGCTGCGATCCCTCCAATCACCAGGAAGTCCACTCCACGCTCAGCGAGCACGAGTAGAAGACGGTCCGGTTCAAAGGACGCCATGGCGGCGCGACCGGAATCCACTGCGCAGCTTTTCAACCATGCGCACCGAGGCGGCCATGCGCCTCAACCGCTCCTCGGGCGTGAGCAGCAGGTTGCGACGGAGCGCGGAGACGTTTATTCCACCGGGCGTCACTTCGGGCGCATCGGGGTTGTGAAGATACGTACCGTCGGCACGGAGATCGACCCAACGATAGGCATGCTGCTCCTGGTCAGCCATGGCAAGGCCCCTCTCTGCTTGCTGTTAGCATACCGCAGTAGGCGCTACCCCATGGCCTGCTGCCTGATCCACGGCGGTCAGAACATCCTCGCGAAGACTGAATGTTCCTTTCCTTGCCGGTGCGGCCAAGTGACGCCTTCAAGTGCTTTGCGGAGAAAACAGATTCGTCTCCGATGAACGTGGCCCCTGGCGGCATGGGCATCTCCTCCGCTGCCAGCGTAGCACACGCTCATCGTGGTCGTATTGCGACGTTATACTTCCTCCCGACAGGGGTACGGGGACCAAGGGATGGCGCATGCGCATCGATAGCCTCGAGGTGGATGACCACATTCTGGACAAGATCGAACAAAAGCACGGGGTGAGTTGGGCGGAAGTCGACGAGGCCTGTCGCTCCGGCGACCGCCAGGTGCGGCAGGGACGGAATGCCACGGCCCGGCTCTTTCAGGAAGGAGTTCGGTAGATGACCGTATCGCTCGAGGAGATGGAGGCGCGGGACGCGGAGCTCGAGCGCGAGATCGCCCGCATTGACGCTGGCGGGGATGCCTGGGAAGGCACCGAACCTCTGGCGGAGGAGCTGACGTTCAAGCAGCCTCTCGACAAGGTGGTGGCGGTCCGGCTGTCCGACGCGCAGTGGCAGCAACTCTACGCCGAGGCGCGGGAACTGGGGGTGGGACCGACCACGCTCATGCGCATGTGGACCCTGGAGAAGCTGCGCGCGCTGCGCCAGCGCCGCCAATCTGCCTGACGGCCGGGCTGTGCGCCGAACGCTTCGGGAAGTGTTCGGCTACCACTCGGCTGAATTGGTCGGAAGCTGCGAAGCTGGGATCATCCAGCAAGAAGCCTCAGCCGTGATACAGCGTCGAGGGGCTGTTCTCCAGACGGGTCAGCCAGTAGGCGGTGTCATAGGTGTCGTCGCCGGTGAGGTAACGCCAGAACTTGCTGCGGTTGACGATCTCCAACCGGCCGCTGGCCGCCTCGTACCAGGGATAGCTCTTGCCCAGGATGCGCGCTACCTCCGGGTCGCCCAGATCGTCGGTGTTCCAGAGCTTGACCTGGCGCACTGTAGGGTTGAGCCGCACCTTGAACATGTAGCGCATCCGCCCGGTCGTGTTCTGCCGCCCACAGTGCCACAGTCCATGATGCAAGGCCAGCAGCGTCCCGGCCAGGCACACCAACGGCACCTGGCCGCGCAGGTTCTGGTAGCGGCCGATATCGCTCTCGTTGATGCGGCGCAGGTGGCTGCCGGGCACCAGCAAGGTGCCACCCATCTCCAGCGGCACGTCGTGCGGGTAGTACATGAGCTGGATGTCGAAGGCCGGCAGCCGCGTGTCGATGATGGCATCGGCATGCAGCGCCTGCGCCCTGGCTTCGTCCGCCTGGCGAACGTGGATGGCGTGGTGGTCGAACAGCGGCTCCGGCCCCACCAGGCTGGCGATGAGACCCTGAATCTGGGGCAGGCGCAGAATCGTCCCCATCGTCGACGCTGCCGGATAGGTCTGCCAGAGCGGCGTCCCCGCCGGCGCGCCCGGTACCTTCGACTCCAGATCGCGCATCGCCGCCTGGTTTAGCTCGTCCGGTACCAGGGCGTCAAAGCGTAAGAAACCGGCGGCGGCGAAGCTCGCCATCTGCTTCGTGGTCAGGAGAGTGCTGCGGTCAGCCATCAATCGACTCCAATCGTTCAAAAATACACTCGTGCTTCAGGAAGGAGGTCGCGTACTCGTCGCCGGGGTAGGGCGGGATCATCTGCGCTATCTGCAACAGTCGCCAGCCGTCTTTGAGCGCGTCCAGCCCGCTGGCATAGGGAGGAGTGTCGCCGTCGCCCGTCGTATGGGCCGTCTTACCGGTGCCGTCATACATCGCCCAACCGACGACCGCGCTATCCAGCGCCGAGTTCGACAGGTAGAGCATGAGCACCTGCTGCCGTTGTTTGCCGATCACCTGTTCCGTTTCCACGCCCCTTTCCACCCGGTCTTCCATGCCGCACGCGGCATCAAATGCTTCCTGCGGCTTTGCCACACCGCCAGGACACCGTCACTATATACCCTGGCGCGAACGTTAGCAAAGGTGCGGGCCGCCACTGCCCGGTCGAGCAAATCGTCGCCTGGGTTCGGCACACGCTTTGAAAGATTTGGCCGGTATGCTTTCAATGCGGTCCGCACTTTGAAAGCGGGCTTTCAATGTGGCGAGGTTGTGGTTGTGAATGCCGCCGATTTCCAGGCCCCGCAAGCTGGCCGTGTCATCACAACATTGCACGGCTTCGTGGCGTTTCTCCCTTCGCCTCTGCCGCCGCGACTTACCTACGACGCCGACCTGGTGCTGGCCCTATCACGTGCCGACGCCGCCTTGAGCGAGCTTGCCGGCCTTGGCCGTCATCTTCCCAACCCGCACCTCTTGATTGCCCCCTACGTGCGACGTGAGGCCGTCCTCTCCTCACGCATCGAAGGGACCCATGCCAGCCTCTCGGACCTGCTGTTGGACGAAGCGGGCGAGGTGGCGGATCATGGCCACGCCGCAGATATCGAGGAAGTGCGCAACTACGTGACGGCATTAGAATATGGCATCGCTCGCCTGGAACAGTTGCCGCTCTCGCTCCGACTGGTCCGCGAACTGCACGAACGGCTCATGGCCGGCGTGCGCGGCGGCCATGCCACGCCTGGTGAATTCCGACGTACCCAGAACTGGATCGGCCCCAGCGGCAGTAATCCGAATACCGCACCCTACGTGCCCCCGCCACCAGCGGAAATGCTGGAAGCGCTCGACCTCTGGGAGCGCTTTCTACACGAGCGCGGCACGATGCCGGATCTCATCCAATGCGCGCTCATCCATGAGCAATTTGAAGCGATCCATCCCTTCCTCGACGGCAATGGCCGCCTGGGTCGGCTGCTGATCACCCTCTTCCTGCTGGAACGCGGCCGCCTCTCTCAGCCGCTCCTCTACCTTTCCGCCTACATCGAGGCCCACCGCCTGGACTACTACGACCTGCTCCAACGTGTCCGCACCCATGGTGATTGGACGGCATGGCTCCGCTTCTTTCTGACGGGCGTCGCGGAGACGGCTCAGGCGGCAATGCGCCAGGCAAGCAATCTCATGAATCTGCGCGAAACCTATCGAATGCGTCTGCGGGACAAGCCCAAAGCGCTGGCCTTACTCGACGCCCTCTTCCTCAACCCTTACGTCACGGTCGCACGGGTTACGGAGATACTCCACATCTCGTCCCCCGCAGCGAGATCGGCGGTACAGGTCCTCCAGGAGGAGGGGATTCTCGAAGAGATCACCGGCCGGGCCTGGCGCCGCATCTACCTGGCAGCACCGATCCTCCGGGCCGTGGAAGGCCCACCGAGTTCGTGACGGCGGATTGCCTCCCCCACAACGTGGTGGCACACGGGAGACCTCCAGCAAGCTGGCAAAGTGACAGCAGGTCTGGCCGCCGAACACGGCTGAGCGTGAGGCGGCCAGATGCCCGGTGCAGCGCTCTGGCTACTTGCCCTTGTTGGCCGTGATGATGGCGTTCACTCCATCCTGGACTTGCTTCAAGGCGTCGGCCGCCGGCAACTGGAGGGCAAAGGCATCGGTGATCGACTTGCCGTAGGCGAACTTGACGATGTCGTTCCAGGAGATCAGGTCGCTGGCCGGCAGGGGTGTCGTGGCATCCAGATCGGGCTGCAAGTATTTGCGCCCGGGCGGCGGGCCGCCTTTCGTCGGATCGATATAGTTTGCCGTGGCCGAGGCTGTGTTCGCCGGGATTTCGCCCAGTAACGTCGGAATCTGGTCTTGCACCGGCTTGGTCATCAAGTACGCCATCCAGGTCCAGACGTTGTCCTTGTTCTTGGCCTGCGGATTCATCACAAGGCCGCGCAAGTTCGACGTATTGGCGGTCTTACCGGTGGTCGGGGAGTAGGGGAAGATCGTGGCATCCCAGTTGAGGCTCTTCGCTTTCTCCCAGGTGGTGAAGTTCCAGTCGCCTTCAAAGTCCATGGCCGTGGCGCCATCAGTGAAGGCGGTGCCACCAGTCGGCACTGCTTTGTTGGCAGCGGTCTTAAAGGCGTTGGTCGCAGCGATGCCGTCTTTGAGCATTGTCAGGACGAAATCGAGGCCCGCGATCGCTTCGGGTGAGGCGATGGTGCATTGATCCAGGTTCTGGTTGAAGAAGCTGCCGCCGTTGGCCACGCAGAAGGAGTAGTAGCCGTTCTCCAGTCCGGCGCCGATCCAGATGCCGCTACGCGTGATGGCGCTACTCGTCTTCTGCGTGAGCTTGGTTGCGTAGTCGCGCATCATATTCCAGTCCCACTGCTTGCCTTGAGTGTTGGGCGACGTGAGACCGACAGTCTGGAGCTGGTCGATATTGAAGCCTACAGCGCCGGCGCTGAAGTCCCAGGGTACGCCCATCGCCTTCCCCTGGTAGTGATACCAGTCCACCAGAGACGGGGTCATGGCCTGCAGGCTGGCGGTGGCGGTTTTGTCGGTGTTGAGATAGCTCGACACGTCGGCGACGCTCTTGTTGTGCGCCCACTGCTTGAAGTTGACGTTGTTCATGAGGAAGACGTCCGGTCCCGTTCCGCCGGCCTGCGTCGTGACCACCTTGTTCCAATAGTCGGAGGGGTTCGCCGCGGCGACCTGCACCTTCTGGGATTTGTTGAAGTTGTCCGCCAGGATGTTGAAACCGGGGACGTAGCCGCTGCCCCACTGCCAGAAGTCGACGGTTCCAGCCGGAACGGTTGGTACGGCGGCCGCCGCGCTCGTGCTCGCCGCCGCGGCCTTGCTGGTGGTCGAACTGGCGGCTGTTGCCACGGCGCTGGCAGTCGTGCTGGCGGCCGTCGCCGCCGTGGCAGCAGGCGCGACGCTGCTGGTACTCGCGGCGACACCGGCAGATACCGTGCCGGAACTGGTACTCACTGCTGCGGTTCCCCCGCAGGCGGCCAGCAGGCTGACCGCCGCCGTGCCCAATATACCGGCGCGGCATCGATCCAGTAGGGCACGACGGGTGATGGTGGGATAGGCCACGTGACACTCCTTTCGCATACAGTCAACACCGGGCAACACCGGGGACCATATCCAGAGTCTACACTATGGCGACCGCCTGTCAAGGACTGCCCCGTACGAGGCCGGCACGACGACGCGCCCAATTATCAGCGGGGATTCCATCGTGCAGTTCACGCATGGAGGCGTATCCCGTAGCGCTTCAGTCGCAGGCGGATGCGCTCTTTGGCCTGCTCCACCCGCCGCCGCTGCGCTTCGGCATCCAGGTGTACGCAGCCAAGCGCCTGGGCATAGCGCGCCATCGCGCGCTCCCCTTCGGCCATCAGTTCGATCACCTGGCGGTCGGTGGGGTCGGGGAAGAGGTCTACCAGTTTGAGCACGAACGCCTCCCATGCCATGCCGGCCGGCGGAACAGCGCTGCGCCGTGCAGCGCTCGGCGCGGCCTCTTGCATGCTTTTCCGCTCCGGCTTGTCTTGTGCGACAGGGGCAATGCCGAGCAATCTGGCGCCGCTGCAAACAGGGCTTCCGCCAAGCAACTCCTTTGCGCCTGGTATGCTGCCTGCACCGTTCCGGGCGAACGCTGCCGGCGGCTATTCGCCTATGATTCGGGGGGCCGCAAGTGGAAACACCGCGCATCCGCTTCGTGCGGGCCACTGCCGCCGATGGCGTGCCGTTGGACGGCATCGTCTTTGAGCCTGACAGGCCGCCGTGCGGCAAGGTCCTGCTGGTCCACGGGGCCGGCAGCCACTTCTACCAGCGCCTACACCAACTGTTCGGCGCCACCTTCGCGTCGGCCGGCTACCGGGTGCTGGCCGGCAACAACCGCGGCCACGACCTTGGCTCCTACCTGCCCAACGACGGACCGGAGATCGCGCTTGGCGGCGCCGCCTGGGAACGCTTCGAGGACTCGGTGCTCGACCTGCAGGCCTGGGTCGATCTGCTGGTCACGGAAGCCGACGCCGACCTGCCGCTGGCCCTCCTCGGGCACTCGCTGGGCGCTGCCAAAGTCGCTCACTATCAGGCGACGACGCAGGATGCGCGGGTGGCGGCGCTGATCGGCTGTTCCGGCCTCGGCTTCGGCTCCCGCCTCTTCCGCCGGCGTGGCCCGCCGGAAGACCGGCTGGCGGCGGTCCGGCAACTTGTCGAGTCCGGCCAGGGCGACCAACTCCTCGACGCCTCCTACCAGCGCCGCTACATCAGCGCCCGCACCTATATCGACCGCATCGACCGCCTGCGCAGCAGCGCTCCCACCGACCTGGCCCAAATTGCCGTGCCGCTGCTGATCGTCTACGCCAGCGGCGAGGGTGGCACGCCGGAACTGCTGGCCGACATCCAGTCCGGCGCTACTGCCTCACCGCGCTGCGACACGCTGCTCGTACCAGACGCCGACCACGACTACCACGGCCACGAAGCATGGGTGGGTGGCGAGATCGTACGCTGGCTTGCTGCTGTCATGCCGGCTCGCCGCTAGCGCGACCGCCAGGCGGCGACTTACGGCGTACCCAACGGACGCTGTGGCATATACCTTGCCACGCCGAGGAGCAAGGGGAGTTCGGCCAGATTGCTGATTGCCAGATCAAGTTGCGGGACCTCCGACGGCAAGGCAACAGCTGGCGCGCGCAGCCAGCAGGTCCGCCAGCCGGCCGCCGAACACCTCCCGAAACGGCACAGTCGGCGCGCACAACGTGCCGTCGAGGTCGAAGAAGATGGCGGCGAGGGCCCGGCTATTCAAGCCTCGTCAGTCCTTGTAGGGATCGATGATGTCGGCGCCGGCCATGCAGACGCCGATGGGCCGTAGCGTGTGCAGGACCCGGACCGTGCCTTCCTGCGCCGCCAGCACATCAGGCAGGCGGCGGTAGGCATGGGGCGACTCATCCAGCCCGCCGCCGCGCAGCGTCACGCCCTCCCGCTCCAGCCACTCCGTCATCATCTGCGCCGACACTTTGCCAGGCCGTAGGACGATGTTCGTGCCCCATTTGCGCTTGCCCGCCGCTTCCGTGCGCGACATCACCCGGCCGGCGCCGTGGATCGTGGAGTGCAGCGCGGCATCCGCGAGCGGCGTGGCGACGCCCTCGACGACGTAGGCTACGTCGCCCATGGAGCCACCAACAAAGCCGCGCTGACCGGGCCAGGCCGGCGTCGCCCCCTTGCGGACGACGTAGACTTCATTTCCATCGTGTCGTTCTAACCAAGCGTAGTTATGATGGTTGTGTACCTCGTCGGTGACGGGCGGGTTGCCGAGAATGCCGAGCACCTGGGCGATCACCGCATCCCGACCGGCGTAGGCATACTGCCCGGCCAGTTGCATCGCCTGATAGTAATCCTGGCCGGTCGGCGTGGCCATCGACAGGAGCGTGGCTGGCTGATCCATCGACTCGCCCGGCGCTTTGTCGGCAAACTGCCGGCCGGCAGCGAGGTTGAGGAAGCCGCTGGCAGTCTTGTAGCCGAAGCCGCGACTGCCGAAGTGGCAGGCGATCCACAAGTAGCCCGCCTCATCGCTCAGGAGATCGACGTAGTGGTTCCCGCTGCCGACGGTGCCAAGTTGCGCGGCGGCGAGTTGGTGCAGGGGCCGCAGCGCCGGGATATCGGTCCAGGTCGGACTCTCCAACACTGGCGCTTCGATGGGGTGGGCGTTCTTGCGCCCCACGCCAAAGGAGATCTCGCCGAAGATGCGATCCAGCTGCGGCCCGATCTCCGGCAACACTGCGTCAATATGTAACGCGGTCTGGACCGCCTTGTTACCGCAGCCGACGTCGTAGCCCACGCCGGACGGTGAGATTGCGCCTTCATAGGCAATGACACCACCCACCGGCATGGAGTACCCTTTGTGTCCATCCGCCATCAGCGCCGCCCCGCGTACCGGCGCGTCGGCGGCACAGCGGCGGATCTGCTCCAGCGTGGCCTGATCGTGTTCCCCGAATACCGGAATACCGTCAATGTTCTGCATGGCTGCACTCCTGTCGCAACTCCTGTTTTGACGGCGGCACTGATCGGTTCACGTTGCCGCTGCCTTGCTCGCACGTCGCACGCCTTGCCAACGGCTTAATTTACCTGGCTGTTCAGATTCCAACGGCGGGACGCCATTGGAAGGGATGACCAAGCGTTCACGCATGGCGCCACCGCTTCACCACGCTGCGACACGCGGCTGGCGCCGGATGCCAACCACGACTACCAGGGCCACGAAGCGTGGGCGGGTAGCGAAATCGAAGGCTCGCTCGCGGCCGTCATGCCGGCTCGCCGCTAGCGCGGCTGCCAGCCCTCGCCTTGGCACTGTCCCCCCTTACTATACCGGAACGCCCTCCTCTTCAGTGAGGTGTGGAGCAATCGCTTCGACAATGGCGGGGTCGCGTGGTGATATGGTCATCGTGACACTCCAACCTGTACTGCCCTCTGCGCCGTTACTTCCGGGCTGTCCGCCAGGGCAACAACTCGCTGCCGACGACTGACGGCGTACCTAGCCTGCGCTGTGGCATACTCTTTGCCAGGTCGACGAGCGCGGGGAGTTCGGCAAGGGTGCTGATCACCAGGTCGGCTAGCGGGACCTCCGTCGGTGGGACCACGGCCGACGCGTGCAACCAGCAGGTCCGCCAGCCGGCGGCCGCCGCCCCCGCCACGTCGTTGACCGCCGAGTCACCAACATAGAGCAGCGCACCCGGCGGGCAGCCGGCCAGGCGGGCGGCATGGGCAAAGATCGCCGGATCGGGCTTGCGGATGCCCACGTCGGCATCGCCGGAGACCAGGAGCCAATGGAAGGCAGACGCCAGATCCAAGGCATCGACGACAACGCGCTGGGCATCGCTGGGGCCATTGGTGATCAACCCCAGCGGCCAGGTAGCGCCGAGACGCTGGAGCACCTCCTCTGCGGCGGGTGTTAGCGCCTGGCTCGCCGCCCAGCGAGCGTTCAGACCAGCGGCAAACTCGCCCACCAGATCGTCCGCCTGGGCGATACCGCAGGCACCCAACACGCGCCGAAAGCAACCGGCGGTCGTAGACGGCCCCGGTTGGAGGAGCGCCTCGCCCCACAGGTGGAGTAGGTCGGTGAGCGTCAGTTCGGAACGACGTTGCAGCAGCGGCGCGACAACATCGCCGAAAACCTCCCGAAACGGCACAGTAGGGGCGCAGAGTGTGATGTCAAGGTCGAAGAAGATGGCGGCGATGGAGAACCCCGGTACACCTTCGCCGCGGCCCATCATCGCCCCCAAAAATGAATACAAGGCGCCACCATCACTTCGGAAGGATACCGTCCAATGCTTGACGAACTATCCGGTTCGAACGATAGGTCCTGATCACGCGAAACACAACGAGTCGGTCCGTGCGCCCAGGGTTACGCTCTCATTGCGAGAGGTACTGTCGCGCCGAAAGGGTCCTGCGACCGAACTGCAGTCATTCCACCGACCGGAGCGCCGCATCCACGACGGTACAGCCGGACCTGGCTGCATCCTGAACAAGCGACTGGCCATTGAGCACGGCGACAGACGGGGACGCCAGAGCGGTCACCAGCGATGGCGCCACGCGCGCTTCCACGGCGGTCCGCACGTCGCCGTAACGCCCCGGCGCATGAGCAGTCTGCAAGGCTTGTTGGGCGACCGCAGCCTGGGAGCTGCTGCTGGCGCGAGCATTCGCCGCTGCCTGGCTTATGGGCCAGTCGTACCGCCCCTGCGTCCTGGCCATGAGCGTTGCGGCTACCTGATAGGCTCGTTCTGGGTCAACTGCCCGCGCCGTCAAGGCAAGACACGGACCGCTGGCATCGAAGGCGTAGCCACTCGCCGCCACAGCGCCGCGCGGGGGCACAGCGATATTCGTGGTGTTCGCCGGGCCGAACTGCATCGCCGCGCTGCCAAACCGCTGTCCGCCTGGTGTCACGAAGTCTCCAGTGACGAGCTGGGCAGGACTCACCGCATCACGATGCACAAGATCAAAGTAGAACAGCTCGGCGGCCACGGCAGCGGGGGCAGCCAGCCCGCAGGCAAGGTGTGTTCCCTGGCCGGCGAGCACCTCCCCACCGGCCTGCCAGACCAGCAAGGCCAGCGTGTCCGGCGCACCCACCCAGAAGCCAAACTGTCCGCCCACGGCCCCTGGCGTCTGCCATGCCAGATGCGCCGTCTTCGTCAGGACTTTAGCCGCCGCAAGCAGGCGCTGCCAGTCCCACCTGCTATCCGGCGCCGACAGGCCGGCGCGTTGGAAGGCGGCCGGCTGGTAGCTGAGCACCAAAGGCTGGATCGCCAGCGGCAGTACCCAGGTCTGCCCCTGGTAGCGCGCCACGTCGAAGGCGCCAGGCCAGGCATCGGCTACCGGCAGCGGCCCGGACGTGAGATACCGGTCAACCGGCAGCAAGAGCTGATGGTCGGCCGCGTAGCGCACCTGATCCATTCGCTCGAAGAGCACCAGGTCAGGGATCTCACCGGCAGTCATGGCGCTGTGTAGGGCCGTGTAGAGCTGCCAGGCAGGACCTTTGCGTTGCACAAGTGCCGGCGGGTGGCTGGGGACGAACTGCTGGGTATCCAGGTCGTTCGGCCAGCCGGTATACCGGACCGGTACGACGCGGACCGCTAACCGGCCAACCACACTCGTGCCGAAGAGTTGCGCTGCTACCTCGCCGATAGCGCCGGAAGTAGCGGGGCCACTCGGACCGCCAAAGACACCGAGCCGCACCTCGTCACGGTTCCCGCTCCGCGGCGACAGCGGTGTTGGCGTCGGTGAAGTCGCTTTCGAAGCTGGTGTGCAGCCAGAAATGGCCGTTGCCAACAGTCCACCAGCGCCGGCCCGCAGCACGAACCGGCGACTGCGCTGATCACTGGCTGCGACGATGCAACTCAACACTTTGCCTGAAGTGGAAGCCGGTGACGTCCGCATAGTTCCACCATCCCTCTAAAACCCCAACATGTGAGCGCAACCCTCAACGCCCACCGGGGTGCAGATCGAGGGCAGCAGTGGTCATGCGGTTGCCCCCGGCGTACACCTGGAGCCGGTAGGGGGTTGCCGATTGCGCTGCATTGTGTACGGCAATCCACACGCTGATCGCTCCGTCTTTGTTGGCCTTCGCCGTCACCTGCCCAAGAGGCGTAACGCCCTCCTGGCCCCGCATCGTCGGACCCAGCAGCGCCCCGGAGCCATCCAGTTCCGCCTTTACGGTCACGATTTCGCTGGCCTGGAAGCCGTGGCCGGTGATCACCAGCGTGGCCGGTGGATGATCAGCGGCGAGTGTGCCTTCCACCTGCAGCGTTGCCAGGCGCGGCGGCGGCGCGCCGTTCAGCTTGTTCCCTACGATTTCAGCCGATTGCAGCATGGCGGGATTGGAGGACGTACTGCGCAGCAGGGCCTGCATCCCGATGGTGACGAGCGCCAGCACGAGGACGACGCCGACAGCGGCCAGCACCTCGCCGCGCAGCCGGCGCAGTCGCTCCGCCAGCCGCCCGGCGCGTTCCTCTCGCTGGAACTGGCGGCAGCAAGCGGTACAGACGCGCCAGCGCTCAACTTCCTGCAAGCAGGCCGCGCAGAACGGCTCGCCGCAGCGGTCGCAGCGGTCCACAGCGCGGAAGGCGGGATGGACGTGGCAGTAGCGCTGCTCAATCGGCACGTGCCAGCGCGGCCGCTCGATCAGGCGGGAGCGCCAACCCTCATCCTTCATCGCTGCTGCTCCTTCACGTTGGGCGCACCTGCATCAGCGGCATGAGCGCCAGAAGCGCCTGCGCCGCATTGGCAGCCGCCTGTGCCGGCGGCAAGAGGCCCAGACCCAGGACGAGGCTGAAGGTGCCGATCAACTCGGTCAGGATACGCGAAAAGTCCTGTGCAGTGCCGGCGTCCACCGCGCTGATGCGCCGCTGCCAGTAGGCGGGCGTCAGGACATCGGCGGGGGCGGCGAACTGCCCCTGGGGCCAGCTAGTCGGCACGCCCCAGACCGGACGCAAACGCAGTCTTAGGATACTGGCGAGCACTGTTGCCTGATCCGCTGCCAGATGGCTCCAGCGCTTGCGGAGTCCCTCGGCCGTCTGGTCGGCAGTAAATGGCGAGTAGGCCAGATAGTCGGGAGCGGCGGCCTGCAAGGCGTCGGCAGCGTGCCAGAGCAGGTCGGGCTGGGCAGCGTCAGCGCGAATGCCCAGGCCGTAGGCGATGATCGGCACACCGGTTGCGGCCGCCCCTGGCGGGGCAAGACGGCGCAGCGGCCCCACGCCGTCCTGCCAGACGTGCAGCGCCGGGGAAGCTGGCGGCCACTCCCCGGTCGGGAACCAGACGCTCACCTGTCGCTTCTGTATCTGCTGGTCGCGCCGTTGCAGGGCTTGCGCCGCCCAGGCGTTGAATACCTGGCTCTGGGCAGGGCTGAGATTTTCCAGGTTCGCCGGCGCCCCGCCGCCAGGGACCGGGCTAAGGGCCGGCGGCGGACCGAAAGCCTGGGCATAGGCGCCGGCCGCCGCAATGCCGGCGGGCTGGTCGATCAACGTCTTGGTACCGTCGGCGGTGAGCAAATCGGCCTGCTGCGGCCAGAGCCAGGCTTCCAGGGTCGGCGCCAGCGGAAAGAGCTGGACCGGCCAGTTGCCTGCCCCGGCCGGGACCGCCGCAGCATCGGCCCAAGTCCAGGCGGCTGGTGGCGCCGGCAGCCGGGCGTCCGTCGCCGCCAACTGCGGCCAGAGCGCCACCGGCAACCCTGCCTGCGCCCCGGCCCACTGCAGGCTGGTCAGCGCATCCGCCGAGAGCTGCCCCCGCAGCCCGTGCTCGCGATCGAGCAGCGGCCTCAGGTCCGCTAGGATGCCGCCTGCCTGCAAACGCCGCAGCATGGCGTGGCTGGCGAGATACAGCGGCTGTTCTGTGTCGGAGCCACTGCCACTGGCCGTGTTGAGCGTGACCTCCTGCCAGAAGGTGGCATGGAGCATGTCCGCAACGCGCACGGTGAGAGCGACCTTCCCCTGCAACGTCGCCTCCGCTGCTTGCGTCCAACGCTGGATCGCCCCATCAGCGACCAGTTGCAAACTGGAATACTGTTGCGGATCACGCGGGTTGCCCTGCACATGCGTATACGCATCGCCAACGACGACCGTGATGCGGGTGGGAACGGGCGTCGGACGAAAGGGGAGGGGTGGCAAGGGGGTAGCGCAGCTACTGAGCGCCGCTGCTACGCCACCTGCAAGCGCACCGAGAACAGCGCGGCGTGACGTCGAGGACTCATGCATGGGGTTACTGTAGCCTGCGAACGTGCATCTGGCTAGCAGGCGGGATGCCATGTGCTGGCGCAAGAAGGTTGGGGCGCCGCCGCGTAGGATAGGAGCAACAGTAACAAGATCCTGAATCGCAGCATTACGCCAAGCAAATGGCGCCGCATTCCTGTCCAGGCGAGGCGCTATTTGCTATGCTGTTGCCTGGGAGGGTACCGCAACCCGCCAGGCTCAAGACGATACCTGGAGAGGAGATCACGCAGATGCGCCAATCCCAACATCTGGCCGTCACGCGTCGCCATGCCATCACGACGCTTGGCACGCTAATACCGATCTTCGCACTGGGCGCGTGCGCGATTCCCGTGCCGGCCGTCCTGGCCCGACCGACGCCTGCTCCCGTCACCTTGCCGGTGGTAGTGGCTGAAGCGTATAGCCGCGATGTCATGCAGGGCGGTAGCCATACCACCGTACTGGACGACAGCGTCCGGCGCTGGGTAGCGGCGGCCGAGGCGGCGCTGCACGGGCGGGTCACGCTGCCGATTCAGATCGTACCGTTTCAGAGCGTGGGCGTCGATATCTACGCCACCACGGCTGCCGTCAATGCTGGCACGACGCAGCCGCTCTGGTTTGCCACACACGACAACCTCTGGCGGCTACGCGCCGATGGTGTGCTGGCTGATCTGCGCGCGCAGGTTACCAAGGATCATACGCTCGGCAACGGGCGGCTGCACCCCGATGCCCTCTCCGCCTTACACTGGGCGGGGGCGCAGGTGGGGCTGCCGGTGGCCCTCTGGCCGGCGCTATTGGCCATGGATGCGCGCGTGCCGTCGCCGCCCGTCGGCTGGAGTTGGGCGGACGCCGCCAGGGTCCCTGCCGGCAACGGTTGGCCGGTGCAGCTCATGCCGGACATGCCGCCGCTGGAGACGTGGCTCTGGCCGCACGGCGCCGACCTCTTCAGCGCCGACAACGTCCGTGCGACGATCACCGACCCGGCGGCGCTGACCGGTCTGGCAGCCTATGCCAACGCCTTCGGTCCGAGCGGCCAGGGCAAGCTCAGTCCGCCGCCGGGCGGCGGCCTGCGACCGGAGGATAAGGGCACACCCGATAGCGATACCTGGATCAAGCGGGCGCCGGCGCTCCGCGATCAGCAGGTCCAGCAGCGCCTGGTGCAAGCCTGGTTCCCGCCGGACGAATGGCCGCCCGCCACACCGGGACCGCACCGCTGGCAGGATGGCGTGGGGCCGCTTCGCCGTGTGCCGGTGCCGGGCGCGGCGCAGGGGGCGTTGCCGGTCATTACCTACGGCGTCGGCATCCGTAGCGACGCCACCCAGCCGGACCTCGCCTACAGCGCGGCGCGCGCCTTGCAGGAGGCCGCCCCCGCCTTCCTGGCCTATGCGCCCTTCGTCGCCGAGCAAACGAGCGAGGCGCTGCAGCGCCGCTGGAGTCAGTTGAACGCCGGCCAGGCGGCTGTACTCTCGGCGGCCCTACGGCTGCGCCTGCGTCCAGTCTGGAGTGTGCCCTACGGCGCGCTGCTGGCCCAGCCCTTCCTGGGTTGGAGCGTCGACATCACCCAGCCGCAGCGCTGGGACGGCGGGCACCTGATGGGAGCAGGCATCCCGCGCAGTCCGCAGGCGCTCTTGCACGTGACGCTGTCGCTCTGTCAGGTACTGGCGCTCGGATTGCTGCCGGTCCCAATCGCCGCAGCCAATGCCGCTCACGCCATCCAGGCCATTCTCGCCGCCTGGGCGGAGCGGCCGAATGGCTGAACGGTGACTGCCACCTCACCGCACCGAGGCCGCGATGCGTAGCGCCGTCGCTTCGTCGACGCCGGCTTCCAGCCGCAGCGTCAGGTCACCGTGCTCCCAGATCAGCGTGTCGCTCGCCAGCCGTAAGGTCTGCTGGCGGGCCACGCCGCCGGCATCTCGATAGAGGAACTCGTGCGGCTGCCCGGTGAGCCAGAAGCCTGGTTGCCCGGCCACCGTCACCGGCACGATCTGCGTACCAGGGCCGGCCATCTTCGAAATGAAGACCTGATCGGTGCGTCCCTGAAACTCGCCCAGCAGCAGGCCGACGCCAGTTTCGGCGACGGCCGGCAAGTCCGGGCGCGGCCGGTAGACGAGCGTGATCAGGCCGCCGGGCGGCGCCGGCGACGTGTCGGAGGCCGATGTCACCGACGGTAGCGCCAGATAAACCGCATCCGGCGGCCCGAGCGCAGCCGGGACGAGGAGCGGGAAGCTCAGACGCTGCGCCGCCTCGGCCAGCGATGATGGCTGGCCTAGTTGCAGACGCTCACCGACGGGGACGGCCGTAGCGGTCGGCGCAGCCGCAGGCAGCGGCAAGGCCGTGGGTGCTGTTGGCGCAGCCGTGGGTAGCGGCAGCGTCGTGGGTGCGGTCGGCACGGACGGCGCCTGATGGATGCTGATACCGCGCAGCCCCAACCGTCCCGCCACCGCCGTGCGAATGGTCGGGGACAGAGCCAGCAGC
Source organism: Chloroflexota bacterium (assembly GCA_036734945.1). Classification (GTDB taxonomy): domain Bacteria; phylum Chloroflexota; class UBA4733; order UBA4733; family UBA4733; genus UBA4733. The sequence goes on along the minus strand of DAIMXP010000035.1, from coordinate 36,111 downwards.
AGTACCGCGATAAGTGTTGCCGCCGCCAGTACTACGCCGAACCGTCGCCAACGCGCCGGCCGGGGACGGCCATGTACAAGGATGCTCCGGCGCACGGCCGCCGCCAACGGCGGCGTGGGTGGGAAGGCGATCTGCTCGCCGAGGCGCCTCAGCAACTGCTCCAGTTCCAGATCGGGCGCGGGCGGCCAACGCTCAGCCATGCCGCACCCCCTCTCCGGTATCCCCTGGCGCCGTCCTGCCGAGGGTGACACGCAGATGCCCCAGCGCCCGGGACAAGCGCGACTTGACTGTGCCCCGCGCGCAGCCGAGCGCCGCCGCCATCTCCGCTTCCGACAGGTCGAGGAAGTAGCGGCAGGCGATGGCGAGGCGCTCCTCCTCACGCAAGCTCTGCATCGCCCACAGTACTTCGCTGCGCCGCTCAGCAGCCAGCACGTCGCCCTCCGGCGAGGGCGAGGCCGCCTCGCCGCCAGATGCAGCTTCCGCCCGCACCGCCAAGTCGAGGCGACGCGACGCGGCCGCGCGGTGGTTACGCGCCTGGTTGGCGACGATGGTCAGCAGCCAGGGACGGAAGGGTGCGCCTGTCCGAAAACGAGACAGGTGGGCATAGGCCTTGACGAAGGCCTCCTGCGCGGCGTCCTCCGCCCCGGCTGCGTCACCGGTGATGAAGTAGGCGGTACGAAACGCCAGGTCCTGATACCGCCGCACCAGCTCTTCATAGGCGGTCGCCTCGCCGCGGCGACTGCGTTCGACCAGTTCGCCCTCGTCCAGTCCGCCCCCTCTCGCGCCATCGGCCGGAAGTTGCCTGACTCGCGTTTACGCCGTCACGGCCTGTTCGATCCCCCCCGGCTGCGCGACGCTGCCGCTGAGGTTCGCTCGCACCGCACCGCTCGCCGGGTCGAGGGCGAGCAGTTGAGGTTTCACCCCGTCGACCAGCGCATAGAGCAGCGTGCCGCCCGTGCCCATACCGAGACTGGAGATCGACTTGCCCGCAAGCAGCACGCTCGTCGGCTGGAGTTCAACTTTGGTCGTCGGAATCACCAGGATGCCCTGTGCTGTCCCCACATAGAGCGTGGCGCCATCCGGCGACACCAGGCAGTTGTTGATGGGCCGGCTGAGCGTCGTGCCGGACACCTTCGATCCACCGGGGAGAAGGAGCCACGATGTGCTCGCCGAGAGATCGCCCACCGAAAAGCTATTGATGACGGAGAGGGCCGGGTTGACGGCGAACACGTGATCGCCGGCTGAAGTTATGGCGAGCGCATACTGTTGGAGTTGCGCCTCGCTGGCGCCGCCGCCCGGCAGGTCGATGCAAGCGGCAAAGTGGTTTGGCACGTTCAAGGCATGGACGAATGCCCCATCGACGCCGGGGCTGAGATAGAGCGAGTAGAGCCACTCCCCCGTCTTGCTCCAGGCCTGGCTCACCTTGTAGCCATTCATGATCGTCTGCGACGAGCGCTTGTCAGCAATCGCCGTAACTACCTTCCGGACGGCGTCGTACCAGGTGACTTCGTAGGCGTTCTGCTGGCGCTCCGGGTGCTCAGCGATGAGATACATGCCGTTGCCCGTGGCATCGACCGTGTCGGCACGGTAACGCCCCGGCAAGGACAGGTGCTATAACGTGGCGCCGTTCGTCAGATCGACCAGCGCCAGTTCGCTCAGGGGATGCGGGTCGCTTGCTGCTGGTGGCGCCACCAGCAGCAGCCGCCGACTATCGTGTGACACCGCACCCTGACTGTAGCGCCCGGGCGCCGAGAAGGTGCGCACCGGCGAACCGTCCTTGGCAGCATAGAGCGTGACCGACGTATTGCCGGCGGTAGGGTGCAGGCCGATCCAGTGCAGGCCGTCGGGCGTAGCGAGGTCCGCCGGGATGGTATAGGCGGTCGCCGAGGTTGCCACGTCGATGCCGACCAGCGGCGCTCCAGCGTCGGAACTACGCACCAGCACGCGCTCCTCCGTGCCGACCAGCGGGCGAATCATCGGCATGGCAGCCGGCTGACTGGCAGGTATCGGCGACGACACGGCTCGATTGAGTGTCGCCACAGCGACCCTGGGCGACTGCCGGGACGTTGGCGTGGCGGCAGGCGTCGGGGAGCTGGTCGGTGGTCGCGGCGGCTCGTCAAAGACCGCGCTATACCCCGACTGCGTCTTGCAAGCGCTGACCGCCAGGCCGGCCAGACCGAGCACGAGCAACTGCCGCCGTTGCATGCTGTTCCTCCTTCGCACACTACATACTACAGCCGGCGCCGGTCATCGGTTCCCGGCCACGGCACGCGCGAGCGACCTTCGTCCCTCTCTACCGCGCCTACCTCACGCCGGTGTACCGTTACCTGGCCCAACAGGTCGGCAACCGGCAGGACGCCGAGGACCTCACCGCCGCCACCTTCACGAAAGCGCTGACCAGCTTGGAGCACTACCAGGGGCGCGGCAGTTTTGCTGCCTGGCTGTTCAGCATCGCGCGGCACACCCTGCTCGACTATCGGCGCCGGCGCCGTCCGCAGTTGGACGTGGAGCTATTCGCGGCAACGCTGGTTGCTGCCAACGGTCAGCCCGAGGCGGAGACCATGCAGGCCGAGCGGCGGCGGCGGCTGGACATGCTGGTACGGCGCCTGCCGACCGATCAGCAGGAGGCGCTGGCCTTGCGTTTCGCCAGTAGGCTGCCTAGCGCCGAGGCAGGCAAGGTCATGGGGCGCCGCGAAGGCGCAGTGCGCATGCTGGTGCATCGCGCCATCACCACCCTACGCGCAGAACTGCAAAAGGAGGAGCAACCGTGAGAATGCCTACAGCAACGCTCGACACCCTGGATGCCTTGATCGATGCACTGGCGCCATCTGCCCACACCAAAACGCGAGAAGACGAACAGGCGGCGCCGTCGACCGGCGCAGCGCCTGAGATGGTCAGCCTCGTCCGCGACCTGCATGCCCATAGCGCAGCCATTCGCCTGCGCGACGGCTTCGCCGACGAGCTGGAAGCTGCACTGTTGCACGACGGTGGCGCGCTCGTGCTGTCCGAGACAGCCGCGAGCCGGAGTGGCGTCATCGGCCAGCGCCACTGGCCCTCCCCGGTCCTCCCGCGCCGGCGCCTCCTCTTGGCGCCGGCAGCAGCGCTCGCGTTGGTCGCCGTCGGCGCCACGCTCTGGAATTCTCCCGCTGCACAAGCCCAGGTCGCACGGCTCGCCTCCTTTGTTCCAGGCCTGGGCATCCGCAGCTACGATCCGCGCGGGCTGGTCGCGCCGCAACCAGTCTCCGTCAGCACAGGTGGCGCGACGATGACGGTCAAGAGCCTGCTCTCCAGCGGCGAGACGACGCGGGTGCAGGTGGAGGTGACGGGCCTGCCGGCCACGCCACCGCTGGCCTCGCTGTTGCAGGAATCCTCGATCAACTCCATCGTCCTCACGCTGCGCGATGCCAACGGTAAGGAGTACCCGCCCGTCCCGCAGGTCGGCATGCTGTCCGGCGGCGGCGGACCCGGCCAGAGCTTGCACATGGAGAAGCTGTTCATCGGTCTGGACCCGAGCGTGCGCTCGGTGGACGTGGTGTTGAGCGCCCCCGCCCCGGTCGGCAACTGGACGGTGCGCGTGCCCGTGGCGCCCTTGGCGCAGTCCGGCCTCCCCGCCGCTGTGCCGCAGAACGGCAGCGTCACCCTCCACGGCATCACGGTGGGCGTCGCCAGCGTCGTTGCCGATACGCAGCGCACCGTCATCCAACTCACGGGCGCCGGCGCACCGCCGATCCTGTTCGTGCGCGGTCTGGCGCAGCCGGTCGGCTTCCGCAAGCTGGTCCTGCGCGACGAACACGGCCAGGACTACGTCGAGCTGCCATCTGCCGGTCGTACCGTCCCCTACGACGCCGAGCGGCGCTACGTGAGCGACGCAGTCTTTCCGCCGCTGCCTGCCAGCGTCCATAGCGCCGCCATCCTCGTACCCTTCGTGACGGTTGAGGTGCCCGGGGAGGCCCACTTCTCGATACCCGTGGCCGGTAAGGGGGTCGGCGACATCGTACCTCTCGATAGCACCGTGCCGTTCGCCGGCTTTACGGTTCACGTGACCAGCGCCAAGATCATGGAGCAACTCGGTGGCCGCTGGTTAGAATTGCACATAGACTTGGGCGATTGGCAGGATGGTCGCAAGCTCGTCGGACCCGGCCAGGTGACGGTCGAGCCGAAGGGAGCGAGCTACTTCCAAAGCCAGTCCAACGGCGATGTCAACCAGATAACCCTGCTGCGCGTCTCCTATGCTGATGCTGCGCAGACGGTGACGATCACGCTCAACGGGGCGAATGAGGCGGTGCAAGGACCGTGGCGGCTGCCGGTGGTCCTGCAGCAGGGCCGCTGAGGATGCTGCTGGACGGCGCTGACGGCGAGCGATGAAGGGTTGATTGCCCATGGACCGACGCAGCTTGATCGAGCAGGCGCACGCGCATGCGCCGGTAGGGCAACGGCCCTGTATGACACACGTTGCCGTGGCAGCCCAGCAGCGCTGTGACCGCTGCGCCCGGCCGTTCTGCCTGGCCTGCCTGCGGCACGTCGAGCGCTGGCTGGTCTGTATGCGCTGCCTGGAAGAACTGCAACGCCAGCGGGCCGCCGGCTCCCTGCTGGGACGCTGGCGCCGGATGCGCGCCGAAGCCGTGGCGGGGGCGATCATCGTCCTCCTCGTCATTGGCCTCTTTGGCCTCGTCCAGCATCTGCTCGGTCCGGCAGCGTCGGATGCCAACCTGGCCCGCACTGCGGCGGGCATGGGTGGCGGGATGGCTGCTAAAGGACGCGGCCGGTCGACTCCCCAGCCCACACCGACGGCCCCACCCATCGGCCAGCCCCAACTGACCATGGCCGGCGGCGCCATCTCCCCTGGCCGCTCCCTGCTAGAATACGTCCGCTGTGGCGGCTTTCGCCCCAATGAAGCGCTGACGGTACGCGGGACCCTGGCGGGCCGTGATGCCAATGGTCGACCGGCGGTGGCGACGGTGCCTGTCACCTTCCCCGTCGAGAGCGGAGCGGACGGCGTCGTCACAGTCGCCGTCGACTTTGGCCACGCGCCCACCCAGTTCCGCGACAGCGTCACGATGACCATCACGGCCACCGGCGTGCAAGGCGACGTCGCGGCGGTGCGCGCCCAGGTGAATGGCACGACGATCACGGCGTTGCCCAGCGGTACAGGTTCGGTGACAGCCATTCCGGCGAGCGGCTAGCACCGCTGACGAGGCGGCCGCGTTCTACTCTGCTACCTGGAAGATGATGGCAGAGCTGATACCCACCCCATCGACCTGAAAGGCATAGCAGCCCGGGGTGACGGCGGAAGGGAAGCGGACGGCCGAGCCCGAGGTCTGCCAAGCTGCCGGAAGGCTCGCGGTCGCAATGCGCAACTCTGCCGTCTGGGTGGGTGAGCCGGCCCGGCCCTGGAAGAAGGACACGGGCGCGGGAGGGTTGAGACGCCGCGCCCGCACCAACGCCGGCGCCCGGTAGGACGGAGCGATCAGCCAGAGCACCTTGTCGAAGATCCAGCCCGATACCGCGTCGCGGGAGGGATGAACGGTCCGGCTGGTGGGATCGAACTGGTAGATGATCGGGTAGACCGGACCAGGACCGAAGGCGAAATACGATGACGAGGAGGAAAAATCGGTGGCGTCCAGCTTTGCCGCCGGTTGCCAGAAGGTGACGGGGCACTTCGCGCCGGGCGCGAGCGTGGGCAGGTGGACCGGTCGCTGCGCTAGGCTGGTCCAATCGGCGGTGGCCGTCGCAACGGCGACGGTCGGCATGGTCGCTGTCGATGTTGCCGGCAGGGGGGTGGCCGCTAGGGCTGGCGTGACGGTGGCCGGCGGCGGTGCAGTGGTCGCGGACGCTGTGGGCGTCGCGGCGACCGTGCCGCGGCAGGCGGTGAGTAGCAGGACGAGCGCGGCTGAGAGCAGGAGACGGTGCCAGCATCAGTACATGCAGATCCCTTCGCGGAATGGCTCCAATGGCCGTCCGGCGCGCTCGCGCTCCAGTGAGGTGAGGCACGCGCTGCACATGCGCCAGCGTTCCACGGATTGCAAGCAACTGGCGCAAAACGGCTGACCACAGTGATCACAGCGATCCTGCGCGGCGCGTTCCGGGTGCGTCCGGCACAGACGCCCTGCCACCGGCACATGCCAGCGCGGCCGCTCCAGCAGCCGCGTCGCCAGCCAGTCCTTATCGGCACGCGCACGATGCGGGGGCATAGCTCACCGGAAGACTGTGGCAAAAGAAGCAACGACGCGCCAAGCATACCAGCCGCTGCCGGAAGGTCAGGCCGACCCGAACGGGGGGAAGATCGATCGACGACGAAACGGGATGAGCGGGTGATCGCCATCGGTGCGGCAGCCGGCTGCCCTATTGCTTGACATGGCTGTGATACCTGGGTAGGGTCGGTGGTACAGTCGCACGATGCGACGGAACAGGAGTTGCCCATGCTGTCACGACGCGCCTTTCTCACCGCCCTTGGTATCTCTGCGGTTGCGATGCCGCTCTTGCAGGCCTGCGGCGGCGGGGCGACTGCCGGCAGTTCCAGCGCCAGCGGTAGCGCGAGCAGCGCAGCCGTCACCAGTGCTGCCAGTACGTCCGCAGTAGCGACACCCGCCAGCACCACAGCAACCAGCACGATCGCCGCTCTGTCGACGACGAGCACGAGCAGTAGCGTGGCGACCAGTGCCGCGACAACCGGTAGCGCCGCCACGTCAGCGAGTACAGCGGCAGTATCGGCGCCCAGCGCCGCTGGTAAGCCGCTCACCATCTGGTTCGACTACGGCGGCGGCGGCATGTTCGCCTATGAAGACATCACAGCCGCCTTTAATACGAAGTACCCGGGCATAAAGGCGACGGCGACGCAGGTCAGCAAGTACAAGGATAAGCGCTTGACGGCGATTGCCTCCAACACGCTGCAAGGCGCCTGGGTCTGGCTCACGTATGGCTGGGAGTTGCCGGAGTTCGCCCAGAAGAGCCTCTTGCGCCCGCTCGACTCCTACATCGCCAGCGACAAAGTCAACATGCAGGATTTCTGGCCGATTGTGCTGACGGACACCACCTATAACGGCAAGAACTACGGCATGACCAACCATCCGGCGGTCGTGGTGCTCTGGCAGGACACCGACCTAGCCAGAACTGCGGGGCTCGATACCACCAAGCCGCCGGCGAGCTGGGACGCGCTGTTGACGGCCACGCAGAAGCTGACGCAGCGTTCCGGCGCCACCTTCACCCAGATCGGCAACGATCCGACCTCCACGCCCTATGCCACCTGGTCCGCCTTCTGGATGGCCGCCAACGGCCTGCAATTGCTCAGCGACGACGGCAAGAAGGCCACCTTCAACGGCGCCCCGGCGCAGGATGCCCTCAACTACGTCATCAAGACGGTTGACCAGGTCTATGGTGGCCCGGCCGCCATCGCCGATTGGCGGAAAGCGGAGAAGTTCAAGTTTGCCGCCTTCGCCGAAGGGAAGGCCGGCCTGGAGACCAACGGCAACTGGATCGCCTGGGACATCGGCCAGCAGAAGAGCCCCATCCCGTTCACGCTCGCCGGCATTCCCGGCGGCAGCAACAATGCCGGGAAGCAGTACATCCCCCAGCTTGGCACCTTTAACTGCGTGCCGACAGCGGCGACTGACGCTGATTCCTCCTGGACCTACGCCAACTACTTCGCTTCCAAGGAAGGGCAGATCGTTATGCAGAAGCGTTCGGAGGATGTGCCGGGGAATATCGCTGCTGCCCAGGATCCGACCACCATGAAGGCGCACTATGGTCGGGCGCAGGTGCTGGAACTGTTTAAGGCGTCGAATGCCCTGGTCTACGTGCGGACCCCTGCCTATGACGCTGTCAACCAGGCGCTTGGCACGCTCAGCAGTGACACCCTCAACAAAAAGACGGATGTCGCCACCGCTCTCCAGACGGCGCAACAACAGGTCCAGGCAGCACTCGACGCCTACTGGTCCGGCAAGTAGCGGGTACCCGGGTACGACACGGGTATGGGGAAGGCCGTCACAGTCGGCGCGATACACGCCTCCGGCAAAGCTTGGCCCCCCTCATCGGATCAGCCGATACGCGGTCCGCGATGGCACTCGATCACGGCTCCGGTGACGAAGTCATTCTCCACGACGAAACGGATAGCGTGCGCCACATCGTCAGGATGTCCAACCCGGCCCACGGGCGATGAGGTGGCCACTTGCGCGAAGATCGCGTCACGCCGCTCCGCCGGGACGCGCGTCGGACGCAGCTCGAGCGCGAGCGGTCGGACCAGCGCCTCCAGCGCCCCGTTGAGCGCGGCCGGGCCGCTCGTGCCGGGAATCGCCATGTGCGCCGAGGCCGCAGTGACGAAGGTGATCGACCCGCCCGGTCGAAGCGTTTCCAGGCTAGCCTGCGTCGCCGCGAGGTATGCCCAAAACTTCCCGTCGAAGTCACGCCCGAGTGCGGCCGGCGCCGCCCGCCAACTGGAGTTGGGCTGACGCCAGCGCTATGCCGGCCGACACGGGCTGGCCGCTCCGGTTGATGCCCGATGCGCCGCCCCTCGAAGCTTGGCTCTGGCCCTACCAGGCGGAACTGATCAGCGCGGACGGCAGCAATGCGGTGATCGCCTGGCAACAGCAGGCGCTGCTACTCCGGGATCAACAGGTACGTCAGCGCAGCGTGCAGGCGTGGTTTCCTTTGGAAGAGTGGCCGCCACTCACTCCGGCACCGCACCGAGGACGCGACGCGGTGGGCCTGCTGCGCCGGTTGCCGGTACCAGGCGCTGCCCAGACCGGGTTGCCGGTGATCGTCCACGGTGTGGGCGTGCGCCGGGACACGGCGCAGCCGGACCTGGCCTATGCGGCCGCCCGAGCACTGCAAGACACCGCGCCGGCCTTCCTGCCCTACGCCCCCTTCACCGCGCAGCACACCACCGACCAGGCGACTGCCATTGCGGTCACCTTACAACTACACCTGCGTTCGGTGGGGAGTGTGTTGAGCGGTCCGTACTTCCATCATGGCTGGTGGTCCATGGGGGTTGCCAACGATGGTGTGCCCTCGGAATGGAACGATCGGCGGTACATCGCCGCCTGGGATCTCCCGTCGATGGTCGTGCGTCTCGTGAAAGCGCTCTGCCAGGTCCTGGCGCTCGGCGTCGCGCCCGCCCCCCAGGCAGCCGCCAATGCGGCGCACGGGCTGCAAAATGTCCTGGTGCAGTGGGCGACCAGTCCCGCCAGGTAAGTCAACGTGCCGCCTTCCCGCTGGGCGCGTGCAACAATAGAGATTACGAGGAGTCCTTTGCCTGCGGCATGGTTGGCAGAACGTCTCATCTCCCGACCGCGCTGGCACCCGCCGGTCGGCAACCGCGCCTGCAGCGCCCACCCCTTCCTGCCGGCGGTCGATCGCTGTGATCGCTGCGGCCAGCCCTTCTGTGCGGGCTGCCTGCGACACGTCGCCCGCTGGCGCATCTGCCGGGCGTGCCTGGCGCTGCTCGTGCAGGAGCGCGCCGGGCCATCGCCGCAGGCACGACAGGACCGGCGACGCCACATGGTCCCGAGCTTGCTGGCGGCAGTCGTGATCGGCCTGCTCTTTGCGGCGACAATCACGCTTGCCACCGGGCTGCTTGGGGCTGCCGGTCGGGCGAGCACCGTGGCGGGCACCGCCCAGCGCAGCAGTTGCCTCCAACGCTACCCCGACCGCGGTCGCCTCTATGTCGTCGGCGGCGTGTCGCTCAGCGAGCCAGTGCCGGCCACGGTCGAATTGCGCAACTGTGGCTTCCAGCCCGGCGAGCGCTTTCAAGTAGATGCTCGCATTGATGGCGCCATGGATGGGCATGGCGTCCGCAACCTGCTGGTCGGCAGCGCCAGTGGCCCGGCGACCAGCGAAGGAGAGATCCAGGTGACGGTCCACATCCCAAATCACGCTCGCTTCCCCTATCCCGGCGCTTTCGATCTACATCTGCGGGCGACAGGAGAGCAAGGAAGCTTGGCCAGCCGCGACATCCACGGTGGCGAGATCGTCGTGCCGGTGACCGGTCCCTGCCCACCGGCACCGCAGCCCTGCCCGCCGGGCCGGGGCCGGCCGGCCAGTTCGCCGGATTAGGTGGCGGCAGCGCCGGCAAACTGACCGTCAGCGTGATGCCCTTCGGCATCCTCCACGTCGCGCCGCTGGCGGCGCCGGGCCACCAATCCTTAATCACCCCCCAGCGCGATTGGCTGCTGCCAAGCCGGCGGCGATGTCGCCCCAGGCGCTCCAAAGGGCCGAAGCGTCGGGAGCACCGGTGATGCCCCGGCTGTTGTCTTCGTCCAGGCCGGCCGAGTAGCTCGGCGCCGGCGCGGCCCAGGCGGCAATGCCGGCCAGCCCGGTGTTAGCGAAGAGTTCGGGCACACTCCACTGCCGGGTGTGCCAGGCGCCCGTGATGTCCTGCCAGGACTGCACAACGCCGCTGCGCAGCGCTGCCGCCCGGTCGCCACCAAAACGCGCCTGGTTCTGGTCCGGCGGGCCGAGGGTGAAGCCGTATTCCGTCGCCACCACCGCGACTCCCGCTTGATGGAAGGTCATGGCGTCGTCGATCGGGTAGGGGTTGAAGTCGTAGGCAGTGAGACTCCAGACGTTCCAGCAGGCGTTGCCGCAATCGTCCAGCATGCGCCGCACCAACTGGCGATACTGCGGCAGGCGGCTCTGGTCCAGCGTGTTGTGCGGTCGATACTCCCAATCGGTCAACTCGCCGATGTACTGCGCACCCATGAAGATCAGGTGGTCGGCGTCACTCGCCCGGATGGTATCGACCATATCCCTGGTGAAGTCGAGGTACCACTGATAGGCCTGTTCTGAACTGATGCCGTTGCGTGGACTGCCGCGCGCCTTCAACTCGTTGCCTAACTGCCAGCCCAGCAGCAGTGGGTTGTTGGCCAGGGCGGGGACGATCTGCTCCACCCAGGGCTTGTAGTCGGCCTCGTAGTTCGGCAGGTTGTAGACCGTGCCGAAGTTGTGCTCCTGGTCGAAGTTGAAGCTGCGCACGCCAGCCTGGTACCAGGGGGCAGGCAATACGGGCGAGAGGCTGAACGTCGGGTGGTCATAGGCGAAGCGATCGCCCGGCACGCCCGGCGGATAGTAGTCGGTGAGGCTGATCAGCACGGAGATCGCCTCGCTGGGAGCGTGAGCGGCATCAAATGCCTGCACCTGCGTCAGGACCGCCTGGAGCGCCGCGATGGCCTGGGCGGCGTTCTGCAGCGCCCGGTCGGCAGTCAGGCCGTGGCCGGTAGCAAAGACGCGCACCCAGCGCAGGTGGTGCTGGCCCATCCACTCCAGGTTCAGGCCCACGTCCTCGCCGTAGGCAAGGTTGGGTACGTTCGTACCGGCCGAGCGCAACAGGAGGCCGCTCGGGTCCTGCAGCGTACCGACGATGGCGCTGACGAAACCGGGAACGTGCCAGTCGTGACTGCGCGGCGCGCTGCCGGCCAGGCCGGTCTCGGGCGTGACGGCAGCGGTCGGGAACAAGCCGGCCTCCTTGGCCAGATCGCCGCCGTTGGCGATGGTCACCTGCCCGGCATGGGCGCTGACGCCGGCCGGCGAGCGCAGCGAGACCCTGCGGCCGTGGATGTCCTGCTTCCAGTACTGGAAGACGACGCGCTGGCAGCGGATGACGAAGCTGTTGCCCTCGTCGGCAGCGCTCATGGGCAGGCCGAAGTGATCGACGGGGTCGGCGTCAGCAAAGTACAGTGTCTTGATGGCAGCGTTGGCGTCGAGCATTGCCCAGTGCCGCTGCTCAACCTGATTCCAGGAGAGTCCCGTGTCCGGCGACGTGTCTGCGGGAGGCGGCGTCTGGCGGAAGGCCTGGAGCCAACCGTCCTCGCCGGCAGCGTGCATGCGGTCGAGCACGTTGACGATCATGACCCGCCTGCTATCGGGATGCCATTGGAAGACGACCTTTTGCATCACCTGCACGGTCAACCCCTCCCAGACGAAGCGCCGGCTGGCCGGATAGCCGACCGCCTGGACGCCCCCCACCTGCTGAAAGGTCGTCCAGAAGGGGATGCTGTCGGCGTCGGTGATGGCGTAGCCGGTGTTCCCCGCCCCGCCCTGGCCGTTGGCCTGCTGGTAGAAGTGGCCGCCGCCGGGCAGGTCGTAGTCGAGGGTGTCGGCGTGGGCCGAACCAGGGAAATGGAAGAAGCCGATCGACGGCACGAGCAGGAAGAGCGCCGGGAGGATGCGACGGAGGACGGGCATCGGCACAGCTCCCTTTCCGGCACAGCAGCATGAACGCTAACGGGGCCGCTTCGGTCCTGAACGCCTGGCGGTCTCGTCCCCTGCCGATGGGCAGCCGGATTGCATGCTCCAGGGTAACCCCATACCCATCACTCTCAACGCCGGAGCCAGCTTGCCGTAACGCCAGGGCGTAGCGTCGACAGCCGAAAGAACCGGGCACATCAGTGTCGGCCTGGTGCGACGGCCGTCTCCACTTCCGCTATGCGCTGGGCCAGCGGCACCGGCGTGGGCTGGACCCGGAGGGCGGCTGCCGCCTCGGAACTGGCGAAGCTGGTCAGGGGACTCACTTGCAGGCGGTTGGCGAACTGGAGCATCTGCTGGCGATCCAAGCGCGTATGGATCTCTGGCCAGGTGCGGTGCTCCATCCAGAACAGAAAAGTCGTCGCGCCGCTAAGCGTGATCCGGCCCATTGGCTGATGGATAGCCACGGCGTCGCCTGCCGGGAGCGTCTTGCCGGCGGCAGTGTGCTCCAACAGGTCGATGAGCTGGCCGGGACCAGTGGCATAGACCAGGACCACGCTCTTCGTCACGCGCCACGCCGGCACACACTGTCGCGATATCCATCCGGACGTGCCGCTGCGGGGCGAGCAGCGTCCCCGTTTTCTACTCTGCACCTGGGGTGGGCGATCCTCAGCACCGCGGTGCGTGCCGGCGTATAAGGACTGGATTGAGGGAGGGTAGCATGCCATTTTTCCCGGCATTGTGAACCACTGCGGACCACCACGCAACAGAGTTCATGAGATGGATGACGAACACCTGATTGCTGCCGTGGCGGCGGGAGACGACCGGGCGCTGCGCGAGCTGTTCGACCGCTATGCACCCCTGTTGGCGACGCGCTTGCGCCGGCTGCTGCCGGCGGCCACGGTTGAGGATGTGCTGCAAGAGACCTTTATCGCCGCCTGGCGCGGGGCCAGGACGTATTCGGCGCAGGGAGAGCTGGGTGCCTGGCTGTGGGGAGTTTCCCGGCGGCAAGCCGCCCTCTGGCTGCGCCGGCACGGGCGCCCGGAGCCGCTTTGGACGCCGGACGTTGGCGAAGATACCGCCGACCTGGCCACGCGCAATGTCGATCTCCAACGGGCCTTCGCCGGCCTCGGCCCGGCCGGCTCGGCCCAGCAGGAACTGGCTCGACTGGCCTTGGCGGGTGTTGGTGTCGCGCTCTACGCGACGGATGGACGGAGAGGAAAGGGAGTGGGATGGCAGTGATGGTCAGTGTCCAGGGTCTCACCCAGCGTTTCGGCTTCACCCAGGTGTTGCACGGCATCGACCTGAAACTTGGCCCCGGCGTCTTTGGCCTGCTTGGCCCCAACGGCGCCGGCAAGACGACGCTGCTGCGCACGCTGGCGACGGTCATCGATCCCGCCGGTGGGGCTGTCCGCCTCCTTGGCTACGACTCGCGTGAGCATCGCCAGCGCCGGGAGCTGCGCCGCCGGCTCGGCTATCTGCCACAGTCCCTCGGCTATTACCCAAACTTCTCCGTCTTCGAGTTCGTTGAGTACTTTGCCCTACTTAAGGAGCTGCCGGCCGGCGACGTGCGACCGGCGGTGGTGCGGGCGATCCAGCGGGTGGGACTGGAAGAGCGCGCCCGGTCCAAGCTCCGTACCCTCTCCGGCGGCATGCTGCGCCGCGTCGGCATCGCCCAGGCCATCGTCAACGACCCGCAGTTGCTACTCCTGGACGAGCCGACCGCCGGGCTGGACCCGGAGCAGCGCATGCAGTTCCGCGCCCTGCTGCGCGAGATCGGGCGGGACTGCGCGGTCGTCGTCAGCACGCATCTGGTGGAAGATGTCGGCGCCGCCTGCGCCGAGGTGGCGCTGATGGACAAGGGCAGGATCGTCTTCCGTGGGACGCCGCAACAACTGACGGCGCGCGGCGAAGGCTTCGCCATCGGCGACTCCGCTCTGGAACGAGGCTACAGCGCCGCGCTGGCCGGGGCGCGAGCATGAATCGGGGACTGTTGCGCTTGGAGTTGCGCCGGAGCGTTGCCGTCTGGCTGGTGTTGCCCTTGTTGGCGCTCGGCTACCTGCTCATCCCCGCCGGCAACCTCCCGGACACCGCCCTGAGCTGGGTGGCCATGAGCGGCTCCATCCGCGACTCCGTCATCCTCGCCGGGCCGCTGCTGGCCGGGCTGGCGGCCTGGATGGCAGGCCGGGAGCGGCGGCGCGGCCTGGACGACCTGTTGACCAGCACGCCCCGTCCCGCCTGGTCGCGCCAGCTCCCGCTGTGGGCGGCGACCGTGCTCTGGATCGCCCTGGCCTACGCGCTCTTCGCCATCGTCGCAGTCATCATCACCTTCCACTACGCTGTGTGGGGGTCGCCCTTCCTCTCGCCGATGCTCGTCGGCCTCCTCGTCCTGCCGGCGGAGGCGGCCATCGGCTTCGCCCTGGGCCGGCACATTCCCAGCCGGTTCACGGGGCCGCTGGTGGCCGTGAGCCTGTTCGTCCTGCAGGTCGTGGTTGGCTGGCTACCGGGCGCGGGGGCCGGCAGCTTCGGCTGGGTTGCCTTCCTCTCACCGATCGCCTTTGTGGACAAGTCGGTATGGTACGGCATCAGCCCGGACCTCGGCCTGCCCCAGGCGCTCTACCTGCTGGGCGTGACCGGAATCGCCCTGACGACGCTCGCCCGATCGGGACCCAATCGGGTGGCGGCCCGGTGGCCGCTCCTCGGCGCGGGCGTTGTCACCCTGGTCGGCGTGGCGCTGCTGATCCACGATACGCCGCTCGGCGGCGGGGCGGCGCTGCAAATGTATCGGGACTACGGCCAGCACCCCGCCAGCATCCCGGCGAGCTACTACCAACAGTTCGAACAGCTCATTCCCTATCAGCCAGCGTGTGCGGATACACCCATCTCGGTGTGTCTCCACCCGGCCTACCGCCCCTGGCTCGCCCAGAATACCGCCGCTTTGAACCGGCTGATGGCGCCGCTGCTGGGCATTCCCGGCGCCCCAACACGGGCCGAGCAGCGTCCCCTCCAGGGGCCGCAAGTGGACGGCGCCGTCCTGGTGTTCACGCCGGTAGACGACGCCTTGCACGATCCTTACTGGATCTGGAGCATCGCCCTTGCGCTCGTCCAGCAGCCGCCAACGCCCGGCCACCGACCGCTCCCGGACTGTCCAACCGGTCAGAGTATGCGTGCATGCGTCGCCACGCAAAGCCACGCCCTGGAGTCCTGCCAGGGCGCCCAGCAAGCCGTCGCAGCCTGGCTGATGCTTCAGGGTGGCATCGCTCAGCGACCCGCCTCCGTCAGCCAGGCCGCCAAGGATGCCGCCCAGCGCTTGGCCGTGCTCGCTCCAGGCCGGCAGCGCACCTGGCTGCAAACGCACTATCAGCCCCTACGCCAATGCCAGGTTCCCCTGAATCAATTGCCATGAGATGCCGCTGGCTGTTCCTGCGCTCTCGGCAGGCGGGAAAGAGCATCCTACTACTCGGGATGGTGGCCGCCGTGACTTGGCTGTGGCATGCCGTCACGACGGGCGATGCGTTGACGGTGACACTGCTGGCCACCATGCCACCCCCCGCCACGGCCGTGCTGGTGGCGCTGGCCTTGCACTCGCCCTTCGGGGAACTGGAACGCACCGCCAGCGCTCCCCTGCCGGCGCTGCGCCTCTTGCACGTCTCGGGGCTGCTGCTCGTCGCTACGGTGGCGTTGATCCTGGCAACCCGGAGCGGCGCCAGCGACGGCTGGACGTTGGCACGCAACGTCGCGGGCTTGGCTGGCCTCGCCTTGCTCGCGGCGAGCGTGGCGGGCAGCGTGATTGCCTGGGCCGTGCCCCTCGCCTATGGGGCGCTGGTCGTGCTGGCGGGCGCCAGCGTGCCGTGGGCCTGGCCGCTCTGGCCGATAGATGACCGGTCGGCGCTGACCGTGGCAATCGCGCTGCTTCTGCTGGGCCTCATTGCCAGCGGTCGTAACGGCCTCCACGAGGAGGCGGGGGAGACCGGCTGACTGCTGCGGGACATCCATGACCACCATGCGCCCCTGGACGGACTGATGCCTCCGACCCCGCAGCACGGGGCATCACCCGCCCGCAAAAGGAGGGGTGCGAATCTCAGCTTGCGGTGACGCCCTTTGCACGATGACGCACGACGCTCCTGCCGGCGCTGTTACACGCTCGCCGGTCACGCGTCCGAGGAAGAAGACGCCACATGAGTCGGGAAGATGGGCCAGAGATGATTCGCCTATCTGGGATGGCCCGTCGCCAGATCCTCGCCATACTTGCCGCGCTCCTTGTCCTCTTCAGCCTGACCATTCCCGTGGCGCAGTCGGCGCCGGCATATCCAGCTTCGGCCGTCGCCTATGTCCGGGGAGGCAACCTCTGGATCAAGGCGCTGCCGGACGGGCAAGCGCGCCGGCTCACCCAGGATGGGCAGGCACACACTCCCGCCTGGTCGCCCGATGGACAGTGGGTGGCCTTCCGCGACAGCGGGCAGATGATGGTCGCCGCGAGGTCGAAGGGGCTGGCGACGGCGCTAGACGGCAGCGCCTTGACCCAGGTGGCGGATCACCTCACGCTCGGCGACCCGAAGGAATCGGCCCACTGGTTCGGCTACTATGGGCACCTCAACTGGGACGCTACCTTCGCCTGGTGGCCGGGCGGGCCGACGCCACTTCCGAGTGCCGGCGCCGGCGGGGCGTCTCTGCCGGGTCTCTTGCCGGTGAACGCACTCCTCGCTGTCCTGCTCGGCGCCGGTATGGCGGGTGTGTGCCGGCGTTCGAGCCGGTCGCGGTTTCGTTGAGGCGCCGGTGACGCAGCTTGATCGGGCCGTGGCGGCGCTCGCGGGGCACCCGGCTACGCGGGTGGTGGAGCGAGCACGGGGCCGCTGCTCGCGCCGATGCCGGTGACACTCGCGTGCTGTGTACCGGTGGGAAGGTCCCAGATATCGAGCGTGTCGCCGGATGAACCCGCCGGATGGGCTGGGGTGATGAGCGAGACCATAGCGTTATCCGGGCTAACCGCGAAGGTGCGGAACGGCCGCGCTGGCCGAAGCGCGCCGAGCCGCTTGCCGTTGGCGGCGTCGAGCGTCAACAGCGCCCTAAAGATCTGTTGCTGTTGATCGCCGTCATCGGTCGCCACGTATACCTGCGTGCCGGCGTGGCTCACCTGCACGGTCTGCTGCGTCAGGTACAGCGCGGAGCTGAAGGCGGGGACGACCGCCGGCCAGGTGTGCAGCACCCGCCTGGCGTCAGCATCCCAGACGGCGATGCTGCCGTCACCGGCCAGGGCATAGAGCCGGCGGCCATCGACCGACTGGGCGACCGCACGCTGGTCCAGGCCGGCATTGGCCCGCACCTGCGGCGGCTGCGCCGTCAGATCGACGAGCGAGGCGCCCGCGTACAGCGTCCGACCGTCGGCGGCAAGCAGCAGCGGTGCGAGGCCGCAGGCCGGGAGCGGGATCGTCGCGGCCTGGAGTCGGTTGGCGGCGACGTCGAAGCTGGCGATCCAGCACGTATCGCGCCCAAGCTCGCCCGGCTTGTTCAGAACGCGCCGGCCATGCAGGTAGACCAGGCGTCCATCGCGGCTCGGGGCGAGGATGGGCGGTCCCCAGATCTTGTAGGACATGAGGTCCAGGTCACCGACGCCGGCCAGCCGGCGGCCACCGGCCACGTCCAAGACATCCAGCCGGGCATCCTGGCCGCCGGTGCGGCCGGGGTGGTGCGCGACGCAGAGGCGGGAGCCGTCGGGCGAGAAGACGGGCAAGGCGCCCCAACCTACCGGTAACGCACCGACCATCCGTGCCATCTGGGGATCAACGACACGGATCGTGTTTGCGTAGTCCACCACGTAGACATAGGGTCGCCCGGCGACGAGTGAGGGGAAGGCCGTGGGCGCCGCAGACGGTTGGGTATCCCTCGGCTGCGCCGGCGCGCGTGTGGCGGTGGCCGGAGCGTGTAGAGGCGCTGCCCCCGCCTGAGCAAGGGGGACGCCGGAGGCGCCGGCGGAAGGAACAGCGCCGGCGGAAACCGCCACACCGCAACCAGCCAGCGGCAGCCCGGCCAGCGTCAGCAAAAAGATGCGGCGGCGCATCGCCATCTCCTCAAGCGGTCCATGTAGTGACTTTGCGTATCCTCTTACTGTACAACGCCAGTTGGAGGATGGTTCCGCCGCAGTGCTTGGCGCCGCGTGATGTTTTCCGCGTCGCCGTGTCTTTCCTATCAAGCGTAGAGCGGCGATGCTGGGCGACGGGAGGGACACGGTGTGATGGCCTTACGCTTCTGGACGGACGCCGACCGAACCGCCGACCCCGTGGCGCACCCAGTAGCGGCCGACGATGCGGCGCTGATCACGGCGGCGCGTACCAATCCCCAGGCCTTCGCCCAGCTCTACGAGCGCTACGTCCGGCGGATCTACCGCTACTGCTATGTGCGCCTGGGCAGCCGCGAACTGGCGGAGGATGCGACCAGCGAGGTGTTCCTGCACGCCCTGCGAGGGCTAGCGGGTTTCCGGGACGGTATCTTCGTGGCCTGGCTCTTCCGGATCGCCCACAACGTCGTCCAGAACGCGCAGCGGCAACGGTCCGCCCAGTCGCTTGACCTCGCCGCCGATGTGGCAGATGCCGCCCCGCTGCCCGACCAACAGGCGGAAACGCGCGCTGAACGAGAGGCCGTGCACGTGGCCCTGGACCACCTGCCGGAACAACAGCGCGCCGCGGTGGAACTGCAGGTGGCTGGCTGGCGAGACGAGGAGATCGGTCAGGCGCTCGGCAAGGGCGTCGGGGCCGTCCGCATGCTGCGGTATCGGGCCCTCGATCGGCTGCGTCAGGTCTTGGCCGACCTGGATCAGGAGGGAGCACCATGACCAGACACGCCGAGCGCCAGGCTGACCTGCTCACGGCCTACGGCGACGCCTTGCGGCAGGATCCCGATGGGCTGCCGCCCCCCGCGCTGGACCCGGCGCTCGCCGCCATCGCGCGGCGCTTGGACCACTCTCTCCATCCACCCGAGCCCGAGGAGGCGTTTGTCGCCGTGCTCCAGGGGCGCTTGCGAAACGTGGCAGTGTTGCCGCCCTTCCATCCTGCCCCGCCCGTGACCTCGACTGCCGGGCAGGGGTGGTGGACGCAGCGCCGCCCGCCCCGCCGCTGGTCGCTCCTGCTCCTCGCCGCGCTGCTCGCAGTGATCCTCGCCGGCACCGCCGTCGCCAGCACGTCGCTGCTGCGCTTGCAACGCCCGGAGCAGCGACCGTCCGGAAACAGCATGGTTTCCGCCTTCGCGGGGGCGCTGCCCTGGATTCTCTGCCAGCCGGCAGCTTTCCAGCCACTGAACCCAGCTCGCGTTGCCACCCTTACCGGCCGTCCCATCGCCTATCTCCCCTACCCACCCGCCGGCATGGCTGTGCCGCCTGAGGTGAGCCTGATCGGGACCCCGGGAGCGTGGCCGCAGCCCGAAGCCATCGCTTGGGGTCCTCGCGCTGTCGTCTTCTACCAGGGCGGCGGTCATTCGCTGATCGTCGAGCTGGACGAGCCTTCACCCGGCATGGCCCTGAAGAAGATTCTCGTGGGGGAGCACACGGTCCGCCTCTCCGATGGGCGGGACGCATATGCCTCGACCTTCCCGGCGTGGCCCGTGCCCAACGCCATCGCCTTCGCCGCCGACCGCTACATCGTCACCGTCGCGAGCGATCTCCCAGCCACAACTGTCGAGCAACAGGCAGCGGCGGTGCTGGTCGTCCCGGCGGCCGCCGGCCCGATCACTGGCGCTGCCGCAGCCATCCCGGTTGCCCAGATCGGTCCGGTCGCCGGCACTGCCCCGGCCGCCCCTGTCGTGCTGGGAACCGTTCGGCACAGTCAGGGCTGGTGGCCGGGCAGCCGGCTTCACGTGCGGTATAACGTGAGCATCGGCAGCATGGCCTGTGCCCGCCCGGCGCAGCAGGTGCAGGCGACGGTCGAGTTCCCGCCCGCGCTCGCCGCGCACGCCATCGCCCCCAACCCGCCGATCACGTTCAGCACCCTGGGATCAGCCGGCTTCGGCGGCGATGTCGCCTTTGACGTCTCAGGTCTGGACCCGGCAATAGTGCAGGCCGCCCTGACCCAGGGGATCACGATCGGGGTGTCCTGGGTCGAGGATGGTCGGCGCAAGGAGCGCGCGTTCCCCATCCGGTGAACGCTGCCGCGGCATCCGGCCGGCAGCTAGCGCGAACCGGCGCCCGGAAGCGGCACAGTGTGCCAGGCGCTACCGCCATCGCTGGTCTGCCACAGTGTCTGGCCAGCCTCGTTGCTGACTGCCCAGCCATGCTGCGCGTCGCGAAACTGGACGGTGAAAAAGGAGTGCGCGTCGATCGGAGCAGCCGCCCAGTGCTTGCCGCTGTCGCTGGAGTGGAGGAGCGACCCGCGCGGCGAGGCGACCCAGCCGTCCTGGGCCGTCGAGAAGTCCAGCGTCCCGACGTAGCCACCCAACGGCAACCCGCCGCTCCCCTGGCCCCCCGCCTCGCTCATATCCCCGGTCCAGGCCAGTCTAGTCCAGGTCACGCCGCCATCGGTCGTGCCGAAAAACTCTTTCATCTGGTTGCCCGCCCCGGGCTCGCCGCCGGCCAGCAGCCAGCCCTGGATCGGGCTGCGGAAGAAGATTGTCTGCTTGAAGTTGACGCCGGGGTTCGGCAGTGTCTGCCAGGTCAAGCCGCCATCGTGGGTGACGAGCAAGGCAGCCTTGCCCGGTCCAGCCGTGGTTGCTGCGATCCAGCCATCGGCAGCAGTCGGATGGCTGAGCGTGACGGAGTAGCCGCCGTCGAAGTACGCGCCATGGATCGGCAGGGAAGCATCGCGCCAGGTGTTCCCGCCATCGGCTGTCACCAGAAGATGCCAGGCGCAGGTGGTCGGCGTCTGCGGCGCTCGGCACTGCACGCCCAGCAGCCAGCCTTCCCGTGTGCTCGTGAAGGCGAGCTGCAGCAGGTGCAGTTGCGTGCTGTACACCGCCGCCCAGTGCTGACCGCCATCGGTGGTGTCGAGCAGCACACTGCTGGCGTCGCCGGTACGCCAGCGTTCGCCCTGGGAGCGCAACACCCAGCCGACTGCGGCGTCAGCAAACTGCAGCGCGCCGACGTCGTGCCGGCCCAGATCCTGCTGCCAGCTCCGCCCGTCGTCGTTGGTCATGTCTATGATGCCCTCGCAGATAGGTGGCGGCGGTGGTTGGGCGTTCCGGCTGGTGTTGGGAGCACGCTGGACCTGCTGCCGGCAACGTTGGCCGGTCAGCCAGAGGGCGTTCGCGCCGCTGAGCGCGACGTGGCCGACCTGAAAAGTGGCCGACAGCAACGTCGAGGAAGCCGGCGTCGCCACAGGGGTGGCAGTTGGCGCCAATGGTGGCTGTATGCTCTGGGACACGACGGGCGTCACCGTAGCAGGTTCTGGTGGCGTTGCCGGCACGGCCGTTGCCTGCACGACGCTCGCCCGGGTCGTGGCGCCGGGCGCTGTGCCGCTCGGCTGCACCGGCTGCGCCAACGGCCCGCAGCCTGCCAGCAGCAGTACGGCGAGCCATCGCCAACGCGCCACGCCTCACCCTTCCGCAATTGTCACTGTCATGCATGCAGACGCAGGACGGCGTGAACGGTCACACGCATCCGGCGGGTTGACTACGGGGCGGATGGCAAGCCCGGCGCTCGTGCCACCCGCGCTTGACGCCGCGCCGGAGATGGCGTGCGCCACCCGCCCACTGGTACCCCGAAGCCGGCACGCTATGCGCTTGGCGGGGGGCCGGGTTGATCGCCGGGCGGATCGGCCGGCGGTGTACCAGGGGCAGCGTCGCCCGGTGGTGGCGCCTCGCCTCTCGTGGTCTGCGCCAACTGGGCCAGGAGTTCACCCTGCGTCTGCAACCCCAGCCCGACGAGCCAGGCGACGACCTCCTCACGCGTGCCCCGGATACCGGCGGCCGCCAGGGCGTCGACGGCCGCCAGGGCGCCGGCGTCGAGCCGGCACGACACCGTGTCTGCCACCGCTGTGCTGCTCGCTCGTCCGCCAGTGCCATGGCTCAGCTCCAGCACCGTCTGCTGGCGCACCCGCTCCAGGTTGACATTGAGGCTCTCCAGCACCCCAGAAGCGATGCCTTCGCCTTCGCGCACCAGGCCGAGCAGCAGGTGCTCGGTGCCGATGTAGTGGTGGCCAAGCCGGCGGGCTTCATCCACCGCCAGCTCGATCACTCTGCGGGCACGAGGCGTCAGGCCGATCTCACCGGCCGGCTGCCGGCTGCCGCGGGCGAGGGTGAACTCCACGGCGTTGCGCACTTTCGTGATGTCCACGGCCATGTTGCTCAGCACCTTCGCCGCCACACCGTCCCCTTCGCGGATGAGACCCAGCAGCAGGTGCTCGGTACCGATGTAGTTATGGTTGAAGCGCTGCGCTTCCTCCTGCGCCAGGGCCAGGACCCGGCGTGCCCGCTGGCTGAACTTGTCGAAGCGATCATGCTGCATGCCGGGTGCCTCGCCTTCCTGTGGTGTATCCGGTGGCGTCTTGCAGCTGGCCTGATCGGTGCATCAGGATCTGTGACGCCGGGAAGCTGCTCGCGTCAGGGTAGCACAGGCGGCGACCAGGCATCGCTCGTTGGGTCATCTTGGCATCGCCCACTGTTGCAGCGCCGCTACCACCTGCTGTGAGGTCTTCAGCCGCTGTGCTCGGCGAGACCACTCGTTCATTCCGGCGCGACGCTCGTGTCATCGAAGCGCGCTTTGCTACGGTCCAGGGAGCAGCATAACGGTGTCCGCATAGCTGACCTGGCCGTAGTAGCCGAAAGACTCGGGAAACCGGCCGGGCGCCCCCGCCAGATCCGGCGACAGCAACTGCGGCGTGCTCCCATCCGCCGCGAGCAGCCAGAGCTGGGCCAACCCGGTGCTGATCTGCGGGACAGGGGTGACGGGACGGACCGAGCCGGCCAGCCGGCGCACCACCAGCAGGTGATTGCCGTCCGGGGTCCAGCGCACCCACTGATCTGTGGCCCCCGTGGGCGCATCGACCCGCCGGGCGGCAGTGCCGTCGGCGTTGATCGTCCAGACCTGCCAGGCGAAGCTGCCGCGTGCCAGCGCCAGGTCCGTGGGGTTCCAGCCATTAGAGGAGGGCATGACGAGGTAGGCCAGGCGCCGGCTATCCGGCGACCAGGTCGGGGCGAGGGCGGAAGTGGTGGCATCGCCAGCCAGCAGGCGATCCCGGCTGCCGTCGGCTGCGCGCCGGTGCAGCGTCTTGCCGTCGAAGGCGAAGCGATCTCCTCCTTCCACCACGGCCAACGCCTGGCCGTCGGGCGACCAGCGGAAGTAGTCGGGGTTAGCCAGCATCAGCGTGAGTTGCTGGGGGGCGGCAGTACCGGCCACGGCGATCCGGTAGAGCGGCGCGCTATCGGCCAGTATCGACCCCGAGTACTGCACGTCCAGCCAGAAGAACAACTCACTGCCATCGGGCGAGAAGCTGATGGGCAAGAGGGCACTGCCCAGTTGGACGTAGCGCTGGCGGGGCGGTCCGCCGGCAGGGGAAAGCAGCGTGAGTACATCGGACGCGCCGATGCCTGGGTCCACCGTCGGCGTGCCCGTCACCGGAGCGGGTGACCGCGTGGTGACGGCCGCGAGTTGTCGCCCGTCCTGGGACCAGACCAGGTGCAGCCCGCGCCACGCCAGGCCGTCGTTGGCGAGGAGCTGCCGCCTGCTGCCATCCGGCGCCCGCAGCCAGATACTGGTGGGGTCGCCGTAAGCAAGCTGTGCCTGACTGGGCGCCCAGGCAAACTGCTGGGCCTGAGCGTCGAGCCGCTGGCTGGTCCAGCGCTCGGCCTGGATTTCTGCCAGCCAGAGGCCCTGGTTGCCGGCGGGGAGGTAGGCGAGGGTGGCCGTCTTCCCCGGCGACCAGGCGTAGCGGGGCGGCAAGTATGATGGCGCGATGGAGGACGTCTCTGCCGCCGGCAAGGGCAGGGACTGGACGTGCTCGGGCTGTCCCCACGGCGCCAGCCCGAGTTGCTGTCGCTCCACCCAGGCGAGCCACTGGCCGTCGCCCGAGCGGCCGACGATGCGGACGACCTGGCCGGAAGTGGTATATCGGTGCAACTCGCCGCTGGCGAGGTCGCGGGTCCACAGGTCTCCCGCCTGCAGATAGGCGAGCCGACCCCGGGCGCCGGTGGGAGCGGCCCGCGCTGGCGTAGCTGGCGCCGGCACAGCCCGCGCTGAGCTGGCCATCACTGATGTCGGCGTGACGGTGGCGCTTGGCGCCGGTGCCGTAGGCGTCGCGCCGGCCACCACGGCGGAAGAGGCTTCCGCGACCGGCGTGCCGCGTGGCGTTGCGCTGGCCCGTGACCGGGCTGCCTGCCGTGCGCGCACCGCCGCATCCAACCGGAGCAGGGTCAGTCCGCCCAGCAGCCCGACGCCCGCCAGCAACACGCCCCCGGCGGCCCGCCGGAGCAGGAGGCGGCGCGGCGCCCGTTGGTTCCCCCCACTGCGCAAGGCGGCCGCCACCCGTGGGCTGGGCGTGCTGACGGGCAACCGGGCGAGCGCCATCAAGGCGGCGCGCTGCTCCGCGAGCAGACGGGCACAGTGTGGGCAGGCGCCCAGGTGCCGGTCCACCTGCTGCCGCTCTTCGGCGGCCAGGTCGTACTCCAGATACCGGCTCAGCAGGCGACGGACGGTGCGACAGGTCATGGGTTCTTCTCCTTGGTAGCGTGCGCATAGCGGCGGGCGAAGCGCGCGTGTGCCCGCGAGATGGCCGCCGAGGCGGCGCCGGTAGCGGCAAGGTCCCTGCCGGTCTCGTGCATGGTCTCTCCCTTGGCTGGCGAGTCGTCCTCGTACCAGTCATGACGAAGCAGGGCGCCGTTTTCTGCACGATGACGGCGACAATCCCAACATGGCCGCGCGGGGGTGCGTACCGACACGCGGCGCGCTGGCGAATCGGCGCCATGGGTGATGCGGGCGACGTTCATGCGTCAACACCAGTAAACAGAGTTGACATCCTCGATCTGCAGCACTGCGGCTACGCTCCCGGTCCGTACACCGTCAGGATCGGCTCGATTGACCGTTACGTCTGCCCCCTGCGCCGCGTCTCCTTATGGGAGAGCCGTGGCCCGGAGAACCGCCGGGATGGCGGCCCAGCCGGGGTGGCGGCGGGTCTGGTGATGAACGGACCGTATGCAGGATCAGAGCGGAGAGCGCCCGATGCTCCGACGCCTGCTGACCGGCCTCGCCGTCACCGTCGTCCTTGCCGGCTGCGCATCGGCGTCGCGGCCGGGCGTCGTCACGTCCATCAATGCTGCAACGACGACCACCGTCTCGCCCGCCACGACCGCTGGGAGGGGTGCGATGCCATGTGCGCCATCACCGACACCGCCGTCGCTCGCCAGCGCGCTGCTGCCGACGACGTCGCCATCGCCCTCATCCAGCAGCCTCCCTACCTCCAGGCCGCGTCCGGCGACGGCCAGCATGGCGCCCGGAACGTCGGCTCATTCTGTTGCGGATTGCCGCCCCTTATCGCCGGGCGGCGGACTGGGCCAGCCGCTACGCCAGTCGCTGGACGGGACCATCAGCGGCTGCTTTCGCGTTGGTCGGTTCCAGCCGGGTCAATCCACCCTGACGCTCGTTGCCGATCCGCAGCCCGTGATCACCGGACCGCCCGGCGGTTCGGCCTCCCGGCTCACGCTGACGCCCGACCATGGGCCGCCGGGCACCAATGTCACGATCGGCGGCGACATCCCGGGCGCCCCGCCGGCAGCGACGGCCAACCGGCAGGATGACCACATCACGGTCTGCTGGGCCGGCTGTGCGCGGGGGTTGACCGAATCTGCGAACGTGCATTGGTCTGCCGGCGCGCCAGGGCAGTTCGAGACGGCACTCACCGTCCCCGCCACTGCCTGGCTCGGCGCGGATGGTCCCCACCCGCTCCAGCCCGGCCCCTACGCGGTGGAGATCGCCTGCATCCCTCCGCAGTTCAGCCTGCCGAAACCGGCCACATGCGGCGGAGTCCACCTGTCGGCGACCTTTCACCTGGAGGCGCCGGCCGCGAAGCGCTGCACGCCGGGGCAACCGTGCGCCTGGCTGCGCTTTAGTCCGACGCAGGGACCGGTCGGGAGCCTCGTCCGTGTCACGGGCTGGGCGCCCCTCACGGCGCTGATCGGCCGACCATTCGGGTATTACCTGGTGCTTCAGCAGGACGCCGAGCCCTCCCCGCACAACCCGTACTGGCGTCCGATCATCCTGGCCCCCACGCCCTTCACGATCCTGGCGTCCACCGCCTGGTCTACCCTTGGCCCGATCCGGCCACGCTGGGTGCAGCGCAGCGGCGCCGCTTCGATCGTCGCCGACCCCACAGATCCCCGGCGCCTCGCGTATTGCGCCCCCGGCGGCATCCGGCTCACCACCGACGGCGGTGCCATCTGGGCCACCGTCTCCACGACGACCGCCCGCCTGGCCTCGGTCGCGACCACCTACCCCATCGTCCCGCCCTTCTTCCCGACTGCTGCCTCGCCCTTGCCGCCGGGCTGTCAGTCGGTCACTCTGGGGGCCGGCCAGCCGGGCGTCCTCTACGCCGTCTTCACCGCCACGAGGAAGGGCACGGCCCCACCCCCGCTGTACAGCGTCGGCTACCGCACCGGCGACGCTGGGCAGAGCTGGCAGCCGATTCCGGCGCCGGCCGGCCAGGAAATGGGCGACTTCGCCGGTTTCCAGGTCGACGGCGCCGCCGTGCTGGCCTTCTTCACGAGGGGACAGCACGGTGCTGGTGGCGCCGTCGAGCGGACGCTGGACGGCGGGAAGACGTGGCTCCCGGCGACGCCGACCTGCCCGACAGCCGGTCCCTGCGTCCGCTTCGGCGCCGAGCAGGTCGGCAACTGTGCCAAGTTCGGCTCCCCGCAGGCGATCCGCTTCTCGCTCGACGGCGGCCGCCACTGGGCTGCGCCGGCCTGGCCGGACCGCGTCAACGCCTGCGGGCTGCACGAGCTCGCCGGCCTCGCCATACGCGGGGCGCTGCTCCTCGGCGGTGACCTCTCCCCGCTCCTGCTTTCTAACGACGGTGGCCGGACCTGGCAGAACGTCGCGCTGCCGCCGCTCCAGGCTCCGCCGGGTGCGGCAGCGGGCTTCCCCGGCCTGCAGTTGTTGCCCAACGGCTCCCTGCTGGCCAGCGGCGCGTTTTGGCAACTGCTGCTACCGGGTGCGTCGAG
This sequence comes from Chloroflexota bacterium, assembly GCA_036734945.1. Lineage (GTDB taxonomy): Bacteria > Chloroflexota > UBA4733 > UBA4733 > UBA4733 > UBA4733. The sequence continues at coordinate 8,805 of DAIMXP010000035.1, read as the reverse complement.
CTGGTGCCGGGTACCGACAGGGGTACTGCCGCCGGTGAACGGTGACCCCCAGGTGATCGGCGACCGGCTCTGGTGGCTACAGGGAGGACCAGGTCCACACGACCCCGAGCAGCCACTCTCGGCGCGGAGCATTCCATTAGGCCGCCTACACTGCGCCCGGCAGTAGGGGACAGCTAATGCATGCCGCGTCGCTGTCGCGGTGGACCTCGGCCACGTGTCCCGCGGCGACTACCTCAAAGCGATCCTGACTGGACCGGGTGCCCGTGGGGCGCTGCCGGCGGATCTGGCCCAGGAGGCGGCGACCAGCCCGTTCCTGGACCAGTACGATTAGAGCGCGCAAAACTGGGTGCGCCGGCCACGGCTGCTCCCCGATACGAATATCGCCGGCGCCTTCACGCCTAGACGGTCCGGGTATCGGCAGTAGGTAGGGTCGCGCCGATCGGAGCTGGCCGGAAGACAAGGAGGGTATCCCGATGCGTCGTTACGGCCCCAGCGCCGGTTCGTCTCCACCAGCAGACAAAGGAGCGTGATGCGCCGGCTAGTCGGAGTGCTGCTGTTCGCGCTGCTATTGCCGGTGTCGGCGCGGCAGAACGGCGCGACGGTCTCCGGTGACGCGCTTGGGGCGTGGACACCGCTACCCATAGCTGGCGCGCCGTCTCCGCGCCGCCTCCAGACGGCGGTCTGGACGGGTGACGCGATGATCGTGTGGGGTGGGTCTGGCTGCAACCACACCTTCTGTGGCGATGGCGCCTCGTACACGCCGGCGACGAACGCATGGATGCCCATCTCCGCCGTCGGCGCCCCCAGCCCGCGCTATGGCCAGAGTGCTATCTGGATCGGTACGGAGATGCTACTCTGGGGCGGAACTGGACAAGCCGGACTCTTTTTGGGCGATGGCGCCGCCTACAACCCGACGCTCGATACCTGGCGCCCTATTTCGGCAGTCGGCGCCCCCAGTTCGCGCAGCGGGCAAGCGGCAGTGTGGACCGGCACGGAGATGCTCATCTGGGGCGGTAGCGGCCCGGCTGGCCCCTATGACATTGGACCTTTGGGCGACGGGGCTGCCTATAACCCGGTGACGGACACCTGGCGTCCACTCCCCGCGGCCGGCGCGCCTACGCCGCGCGATAGCCCGAGCGCCCTTGACACGAGAGGGCAGGGGACGCAAATGCTGCTCTGGGGTGGATACCATAACGGTCCCTTGGCCGATGGGGCGGCCTTCAACACGCCCAGTCAAAGCTGGCAGCCGCTGCCGTCAAGCGGCGCGCCGTCGCCACGTGGCGGCCAGGTAGCGGTGGCGGCCCTCAATAGCATCTCGCCGACCGGGATGATTATCTGGGGCGGCCGCGCCAGCAGCGGTACGCCGTTGAATGACGGCGCCGAGTATGACCTGTCCGGCGCCTGGCTACCCCTCCCGACTGCCGACGCGCCAAGTCCACGCTCCGGCGCCACCGGCGTCTGGACCGGCAAGACGCTGCTCGTCTGGGGCGGCAGCGGCGTGAACTTTCAGCCGCTCGGCGACGGCGGCACGTATAACCCCGTAGCGCGGGCCTGGCAGCCCATGCCGACTATTGACGCGCCCGGTCCCCGTGCTCAGCAGTCGGCGGTGTGGACGGGACAGCAGATGCTGATCTGGGGCGGCGCTACCAACGATCCGATCAACCCGACCGACCTCGGCGACGGCGCGGCGTACACGCCACCCAGCAGCGCCTACGTCCCGCGCTCGCCGCAGCTCGACGGTAAGATCGAAGCCGTCTGGCCGCACGACGCCGCCGGTAATTACCAGCGCGTCGACCAGGCCCCACTGGCCAACATTCGCGTCTACCTCTTCGGACACGATACGCGCCACCCCTTCTGCCAGGACGTGCCGGTGGATATGCTGATGGCCCGGAACAACGACCCCGTGCAACTCGTGGGCATCTCTTCTGGTCCGCCGCAGCGGATCACGGAGGGCGCCGTCACCTTCCTGGCCTGGGAGTTCAATAACGTGGACGTCGCGGCAGCGCGCAACCCGGCCAACCGGTTGTACTTCACGGTAGGCGAGCGTGTGACGACCGGCTACTCCGGTGGCGTCGGTGCCCACGTGCCGATCACCGCGCCGGTTAGTCCAAACATCTGGTCGCACGCCGTCAACGCGTTGACGGACTTCCCGCGCCAGGACACGCCTACGGGCGTCGTGCCCTTGCCACAAGTCGGTGGATATCCCGCCGTAGATCTGAGAATTGAGATCGTCTGGCCGCACGGCAACGCGCCGGTCGCGCAGGCCCGACAGGTCAACGTCACCGCGATGGCCTTCCTGCATGGCACCAGCCTCTCCGTCGCGCCGGACTACCCGCAGCCGCTGTTACTGGAGCGCGCCTTAAATAGCGCGCCGCTCCAACCGGTCATACTCGGCCGTAAGCGGCTCGTGACGGCACATGGGCTGACCTACCCGGTGTGGGACTTCAATGACATCGACGTCTCGGCGGCGCGCGATCCGCAGGACCGCTACTTCTTCCAGGTTCAGGAGGAATTCAACGCCGATATTCGCTCCAACATCTGGACACATGGCACCGATGGACGCACGATCTTCCCGGCGCCTGATGTGCCCGATCGGAGTTGCCCGTAAGCAGTCTCCGGGTGGCTGCCGCCGGTAAACGTGGGGTGGAGAGGAGCGTGCGATGCACAACGGACGCCGAGGGCCACGAGTCCCAGCGGGCGTGGTTCGCGTCCTGCGCCGCTGGCTGCAGGTGCTCTGCCTGCTGCTCGTGCCGGCGAGCGGGCTCACGTCAGTCCCCGGTGTGACGGCCGCCACCGTGGCGTCCACGCCGCAGACCGGCCCAGCCCGTGCTAGCCGGGACATACCAAGGCCTGGGCGCGATCAACCTTGCGGTTGACGGCGACACCATATACGCCGGCACGCTGTCCGACGGTGTCTGGGTGCTGCGCGCGCTCTACGCCACCCAGGCCAGCCTGCCGGCGCCGCCTGCCGTGCCGCATGACGCCCGCTATATTGCACAGACGGGCTACCGCATCGACGACAGCACGTTCTGGGGCTACTTTAACCAGCGTGGGGGCGTGCGGACCTTCGGCTACCCCACGAGCCGCGTCTTCACCTTCGAGGGATTCCCGGTCCAGTTCTTCCAGCGCCGGGTGATGCAACGCTTTCCCGATGGCTCGGTCCACCTCTTGAACCTGCTCGATGTCGGCCTCATGCCCTATATCACCTTCAACGGCTCGGTCGTCCCTGCCGCCGATCCCAGCCTGCTGGCCCAGGCGCCGCGGGCGGGTAGTGCCGGCTACGCCGACGCCGTCGTCCACTTCGTCCAGCAGCAAGCGCCCGACACCTGGAACGGTCTGCCGGTCCATTTCCAGCAAACCTTCCGCCACAGCGTCAGCCTGGCTGACGCCTTCCCAAGTGGCAACGCCAATCCGGCGCTCCTGCCGCTGCTGGACCTGGAAGTCTGGGGGCTGCCGACCAGTCTCCCTGCCTATGACCCCAGCAATCACCAGTTCGTCTATCAGCGCTTCCAGCGCGGCATCATGCACTTCGACGCCGCCTGCGCCTGCACGCAGGGTATCCTGCTGGCCGACTACCTCAAGGCTATCCTGACCGACAGCAACCTCCCGGCGGGGCTGGCAGGGGAGGCCGTCAACAGCCCGTTCTTCGCCCAGTACTGCCCGGGCGCGCCGCACTGGCTCTGTCGGCCGGAAGATCTGCCCGCCACGAATCTTACGGATGCCTTCACTCCAGAGTAGAGAGGACGTCGCCGTATGCCGGTTCGGCGCCGGCGTTCCCTCTTTCCTGCACGATGGCGGCGACCATCCCCCGATGGCCACGCCTGTGATGCGGGCGGCGTTCACGCGTCATGACCCGCAAGGGGAGCAGCGACGCGACGATAAGGAGTGGCGGATACAGTTGGCACGGTGGTGGGCCGGCATCCTGGGGGCGCTAACGGTGGTGCTGGCGAGTTGTGGCGGGAGCCCGGCCGGCGCGCTGACACGGGGACCGGCGTCGGCGTCCCTTGCACGGTCGACCATTGCCCCAATAGGGGCGGACCGCTCGCAGGCGACCGTAGTGGCGCCCACCTTCCCAACGGCAATCTCTACAGCGCTGCCCGCGCCGACCGCACTGGTTGCCACGAAAAGCGAAGCCACGACGACACTCGCGGCCGCTCACCGGTCGTCCGGAATCATCCTCGTCTACCTACACATGTTCGACGGTCGGCTGGGCTTCGCCATCGACAGCGTCGGGCGGCCGTGGTTCACGACCGATGGCGCGGCATCCTGGCAAGAAAGCCTGGCGCCCGCCAGTCCTCAGCTCGGCCGGGTTGTGGCCACTGTGCCCGAATCGCGCGCTGCCTATCTCGCGGACGCGGGCGCCTTAGTCGTGACGACCGATGGCGGACGGACGTTCCGTCGTTTGCCGTTGCCATCAACCATCAGCGAGGTGGATGGCCTGAGCTTCCCGGACGAACGCCATGGGTGGATCATGGCGAACGTCCACGGCTTCCTGGGATCGGAGACGCTCGACATCTTCGGCACGACAGACGGCGGCGTGACCTGGACACGGCTGGCGAGCACCGAGACGCCGATCGGCACGCCGGGGCCGCTGCCCTTTGCCGGAGACAAGTTCGGCATCGCCTTCCGCGACGACCACACCGGGTGGCTGGCCTGCACCTGTGGCCTGCTGCGGACGGATGATGGCGGACGCACCTGGCGCGGTCAGGCGTTGCCGTTGCTGCCAATGGTAACGGAAGCTCGCGGCCTCGAATTCTTCCCCCCGCACCTCTTCGGGTCGAGTAACGGCCTCTTCGTGCTGCTCCGCGAGACGTTGCAGGGCGATCTCCTTATTTACCGCACCCACGACGGCGGCAACACCTGGCAACGGGGAGCCGTCCTGCCCTTCGCTCAGGAAGCCACCTCGCCGACAACCTACGGGGGCTTCGTGTGGGGCTTCGCCGACGCGGCGCACGGTTGGGTGGTCGAGCAGGGGCAACTCTCCGTCACGGGCGACGGCGGAGCGACCTGGCAGGCCGTGGTCCCGGACACCAACCTGCTGGACGTGTGGCAACTGGATGTGCTCACCCCATCGGTTGGCTGGGCGGTACAACACGACGTGTCGCTGACCACCGGCCAACTGCTCCGCACGCTCGATGGGGGACGAACCTGGACGCCACTGGCCGTCCGTCCCGCCGATGGCGCGGTAACGGGGCCGATCCCCGTCCCGATGCGTGCCGGCGTGGCGGTGACGACACCGCCGGTCAGTTGGCCGACCGTTGCGGGGACGCTCGTCTCGGCGACAATCACCGGTAGCTCCTCGATCACCGGTAAAGCCACGATCCTGGCGACCTCAGGGGGCATGTCGCCGGAATTCGTGCTGGCGGCGGCGCCGGGAGGTACTGTCACCGTCAGCCGGGCGGCGCTGCAAGGCGCCAGCGTCGGGGCGTTGACACGCATCGAGGTCACGGGGACGACGGGTCAACGACTCGCTCTCTGCTTCACCACGGTCGGCGAGGACGGCGCCGTCGCAACTCCTCCCGCCTGCCGAAATCCGGCGATGGAGGTCGCTCTCAGCGTTGCCGTCCCAGCGCGTGGCATGGTCGGTCCCGCCGCTGTCGCCACGGCCGAGGCGCAGAACGGGTTGCCCGCTTTCCCGCCTTACACCGGCGGAGGCGGAGCGGTGCCGCCTACACGCCACCCATGATTCCTGCCCGCCGCTTCGTCCTCAGCGTTCAGACGCTGCACGCCGCCATTCCCGCCACCGTGGATTCTTGCCTGGAGAACGAGCAGCACCATCCGATCGAAGGCGACGCGCGGCAACGCACCACCAACGGCTTGTTGGTCAGGTGCAAGCACCCGCAATCGGGTACCCGCACCTTCACCGCCTTCACCGCCTTCACCGGCGGCTACCGGACGTGGGTGAAGGGCCCGTATGGCGTCCGGGAGCGGTTGAACAGGCGGCGCATCGCCTGGGAAGCACACCACCAACGGCTGCCCTTCGGCAGTTGAGGAGGACAGACAGAGAAAGGAGCAACGGATGGGTATGACCCCAACGGCCGCGCCGGGCTGGCCATCATCGCCATCGGCAATGCCCGGCGCCCCGTATCGACAATGACAACATCTGGAACTATTTCACCTATCGCGGCGGCGTGCTGACGTTCAATGCGGGGTGTTCCTGCACGCACGGCCTGCTGCGGGCGGATAATCTCAAAATGACTCCCGGCCGTCGCTGGACCACTCGCTGACAGCTCAAAGCGTCGTCATCGCCGCTCAAAGCAGCAACTTAACATCCCACTGTCAGGTTCGCCGTTGCTGAAGGTCCCGTTGCCGGCCGTGAGCGTCGAATAGGCGGCGGAGCAGGGCGACGGACGACAAGGCGGCTATGAGCACCCCCGCAAGCACGAGCCCCCCAATCGCGGAGATCGAACCGGACGGAACGGAGCCTCCGGCGTTGACCGACAATGGTTCCCTTCCAACCGGCGTCGCCTCTGTCTGGATCGCATAGACCCCTCGGTTGGTCCCGGCATAGAGGACGTGTCGATCAGGCGCGAGCGTCAGCGCGTTCACATGCACATGGAGTTGCCCCAGCCCTTCCCACGTCTGGCCCCCATTTCGGCTTTGGAAGACACCGGCGTCCGAGCAAGCCTTCGGGAGACTGCCGAAGCCGGACTGCGGACAGGCATCAAAGGCCACGTCGAGGCGGTCGCGGTCCTGCGGGTCGACGACGGCTGCTGTCGCCAGGGGGAGGATACCGGGTCTATCCCGGTCGGGGAGGTCGCTGCAGCGATCTTCCCAGGGCTGCCCGTCGACGCTGCGAGTAATGAGGACGGTCGCGTCGCGAGTGGACCACAGCGCGTAGGCGGTGTGCTGCTCCTGCCAACCGGAAATACCAAGGAAGGTCGGCGTGCTGTATTCGGTGATGTATTGCGGTTCGGCGCAGGCCGGACGAGCAAGGGGAGCAATGTCCCAGCAGCGCGGACGTGGGAGCACACCGCCATTATCCGTGGACAGAATGTAGTTGACGTGATAACCCGCCACGCCGAGGTAGAGCCGGTCGAGTGCGCCAGGGATGGCCGCGATGGCAGTAGCCTTCACGGCGCCGGAGGCGGTCAGCCCTGGGGCCTGGATTCCCGTCCAGTGTGCCCCACCGTCGATGCTTCGGAGGATCGGCGGTCCCCAATCGGACGAGCCGGTGGCATACAGCGTGTCCGGCTGCCCCGGCGCTACAAGGAGGTCAGTCACCTCCTACCGCGGTGGCTCATACGTCGGATATACGGCCCTCCAGGTCATGCCGCTCGTCGTGCTCCTGAGGATTTGGAGATCTAGATACGGTCGCCGGCGCAATCCATCAGTGAGGACATGGCCCGTTGTCGCATAGAGCGTCGCCGGTTGGCGGGGATCGATGGCCAGATGGAAGCCAATGGGTTGCTCGGTGACTACTCTCCAGATGTGGCCGCCATCGGTTGTATTGAAGATGCCGTCCGGTCCGCCCGCGTAAACCACCCGGTCGTCCCCCGGGGCGATGGCGAGCGCAAAGACCTGATGATTGGGGAGGATGGCTGCCCATTGAGCATGGGCAGCCATCCCTGGAACAGGGGTGGCTGCCGAGAGACCGATCAGCGCACAGAGGATGATCCATCGGAGCATGGAGGTGGCGCTCCCTGTACCCACTTTGTCGGCTGCATGGAACGATTGGCGGCAGTATACGCCGCTTGCCGCGGCAGAGCCGCGACGGTAGCAACGCACGGTAACGGCTGTTTTCCCCAGGCCGGCTATCGCATCGACAACGCGTTCCGCCCATACCGCATTTCCCAACGGCGGCGATCCCAGCAGCGCAACGCCTTCTCGAAGGTCGTCGCCATGAGGTCGGCGGCAAGGCCTCGTACCATGCGTCACGGTGCATCGTCTATACGATCAAGCTGGTGATTACCCACATCTCACTCGGCCTCTGGAGGGAGCGAGCAAGCGTCTAGATGAATCGCAGCCGAGGTCCAGCACAAAGGAGATCTCACGCTGCTGCGCTATTGGGGACCTTTGTGCCTGGCGTTTGCGCTGCTGGCGCTCCTCGCCGGCCGCGCCATAGCGCAGGATGCCGGCGGCACGCCGCTGACCGTCCGCGTCGTGAGCACGGCCGGGGACGCCGAGGCTGGGGCGACCGTCTACGCCGCCACACCCGGTATCACCGTCGCGACATGCACGCTGCAGAACCAATGCGGCACCGCTGTCGGCGAAACCGATGGGGCGGGAAAGGTTGCGTACACGCCATTGGGCTCGGGTCCGCTGGTCTTGTGCGCCAACGTGCCGACCCCCAACCTCTACCGCTACGTCGGCTGCACCGACCCATTCACCACGTCCGCCGGCTCGACCGTCACAATCCTGACACAAGCGATTCCGCCCTCGCCGTTCCGCGACACGCAGGCGGGCTCGGGCGCGATCACGCTCCTGGTGCAGGACGAGAACGGCCAGCCTCTGCCAAACACGCCGGTCCTGCTCGGGCTGGCGCGCATGTCCTTCGGGGAATACAGCACGGGGGCCGATGGGTCGCTGACGTTCGAGAACGTCAGCGCCATCGACGCGCCTTGCGCCTACGTCTTCTCCTTTCAGACGGAGCAGTTCACGCAGTCAGGCTGCCTTGGGCTGATCGGCGTCGCGCCCTGGGGCAGCGCCAGCGCGACCTTGCGGCTGTCGGCGGGTGGGGGCGCGACAGTCCAGATGCAACTCGGCGCGGTCGTGTTCACGGTGGTCGATCCGTCCGGCCGCCCCATGCCTGTGCTTTGAAGACGTAGATTGCAGGGGATTGCACCGTGGCCTTGCAGACGGAGG
>DAIMXP010000034.1:8711-64521 GCA_036734945.1 Chloroflexota bacterium | reverse complement strand
GCAGTGCGGCGGTTCGCGGGCGTGACGAGTGCCTAGGAGAATGAGGAGCGTCTCACGGCTCTGCGCATCCCGAGCGGATGGTGTGGAGGTGAGGGGCAAGGTAGCAAGCGCAGGTGGTGGATGCCTTGGCACCGACGGCCGAAGAAGGGCGTGGTACGCTGCGAAAAGCTGTGGGGAGGCGCGTGCAGCCTTTGATCCGCAGACACCCGAATGGAGCAATCCGCTGGGGGTCATGCCTCAGCATCCCGCCTTGTTGCGGGAGGGCAACCGGGGGAACTGAAACATCTTAGTACCCCGAGGAACAGAAACAATTCCCCAAGTAGTGGCGAGCGAACGGGGAGCAGCCCAAACCGGGACAGACTGAGTGGCGATCGGGCCTATGTCTGGGCCGGGGTTGTACGACCCAACGTGGCGGACCCCCCGATTGTGGGTCCCACTGGAGGAGCAAAGGACCAGCGTTGCAGCCGAACGGTGTGGAAATGCCGGCCGGAGGGGGTGACAGTCCCGTAGGCGACGCGCGCTGGCGCCAGGAGGCGTTGGGGACGTGAGTACCACGCGTGCCGTGGAACCGTGTGGGAAGCTGGGGCGCCCACGTCCCAAGGCTAGAATACCGTCGGTGACCGATAGTGAACGAGTACCGTGAGGGAAAGGTGAAAAGCACCCCGGGAGGGGAATGAAACAGAGCCTGAAACCGCCTGCGTACCAGCCGTCAGAGGGCGGTGGTTGTAGGGGCGGATTGCATCCGCCCATTAGAGCCTGCTTGATGGCGTGCCTTTTGTAGCATGATCCGGCGAGTGACTGTTGACCGGCGAGGCTAAGGCGCATGCGCGCTGGAGCCGCAGCGAAGGCGAGTCCGAAGAGGGCGAAGAGTCGGTCGGCGTTGACCCGAAACCTGGTGAGCTACCCATGGGCAGGGTGCAGCGGTGGTAACACACCGTGAAGGCCCGAACCCACGTGCGTTGCAAAGCATGGGGATGACCTGTGGGTAGGGGTGAAATGCCAATCGAACCAGGAGATAGCTGGTTCTCCCCGAAATGCATAGCGGTGCAGCCTCGTGGGTCCTGGGGATACCCCAGGACAAACGGCGGTCGGAGGTAGGGCACTGGATGGGTTCGGGGGCGCGAGCTTACCACACCCAACCAAACCACGAATGCCGGTCGCCTCTGCCACGGGAGTGAGACGGCGGGGGCTAAGCTTCGTCGTCGAGAGGGAAACAGCCCAGAGCGCCGGCTAAGGTCCCAGAGTGCATGCTGAGTGGGAAAGGAAGTGCGACGGCCCCGACAACCAGGATGTTGGCTTAGAAGCAGCCATCATTGAAAGAGTGCGTAATAGCTCACTGGTCGAGTGCCCTGGCGCCGACAACGTAGCGAGGCTCAAGCATCGTACCGAAGCTGTGGATGATCGCTCTTTGAGAGAGATCATGGTAGGGGAGCGTTCTCTGGGCAGAGAAGCCTGACCGCAAGGACAGGTGGAGCGCAGAGAAGAGAGAATGCCGGAATGAGTAGCGTCATCAATGTGAGAACCATTGACACCGAAAGCCTGAGGGTTCCTGGGCAACGTCAGACGCCCCAGGGTCAGTCGGGACCTAAGCCGAGGACGTTGTAGTCGTAGGCGATGGAAAGCAGGTGTGATAGTCCTGCACCAGAGGCGATCGTTTGAGTGAGGCGGGGACGCGGTAAGGAAGGTGAACCCAGCGAATGGACAGGCTGGGCTGCCTGCGGGAAGTGCGAGTCGTAGGAAAAGCCGCGACTCATGGAGCATGACCTCAGGCACGAGTTCGCGCAAGCGAGCGGAAGTCACTGCGCCCTAGGCCGCCCAGAAAAGCCGCTAGCGAGATCGACCTCTGCCCGTACCGCACACCGACACCGGTAGGCAGGGGGACCCCCCCCAAGGTGAGCGAGCGAACCTCTGTTAAGGAACTCGGCAACATGACCCCGTACCTTCGGAAGAAGGGGTGCCCTAGTAGCTTTCTCTCGTTTCGAGAGAGGGTGAGGGGGCCGCAGTAAATCGGCTCAAGCGACTGTTTACCAAAAACACAGGTCTCTGCGAACACGAAAGTGGAAGTATAGGGGCTGACTCCTGCCCAGTGCCGGAAGGTTAAGAGGAGTGGTGCACGTAGCCACGAATTGAAGCCCCGGTGAACGGCGGCCGTAACTATAACGGTCCTAAGGTAGCGAAATTCCTTGTCGGGTAAGTTCCGACCCGCACGAAAGGAGTAACGACTTGGGCGCTGTCTCAGCAAGGGACCCGGCGAAACTGCAAGACCCGTGAAGATGCGGGTTTCCCACGACAGGACAAAAAGACCCCGTGGAGCTTTACTGCACGTTGGCATTGGGACGAACGATGCGCTGCGTAGGATAGGTGGGAGCCGTCGATCGCTGGCTTGTGGGCTGGCGGGAGGCAACGGTGAAATACCACTCTGCGCATGGTTTGTCTCTAACCGCGACCTTTACTCGGTGCGGGACCGTGCCAGCCGGGCAGTTTCACTGGGGCGGTGGCCTCCCAAAAGGTAACGGAGGCGCGCAATGGTTCCCTCAGGCGGGATGGACATCCGCTGGGGCGTGCAACGGCACGAAGGGAGCTTGACTGCGAGCCGGACAGGGCAAGCAGGGACGAAAGTCGGTCGTAGTGATCCTACGCCCCCGCGTGGAAGGGGCGTGGCTTAACGGATAAAAGCTACCCCGGGGATAACAGGCTTATCTTGCCCAAGCGTTCACAGCGACGGCAAGGTTTGGCACCTCGATGTCGGCTCGTCGCAACCTGGGGCTGAAGTCGGTCCCAAGGGTTGGGCTGTTCGCCCATTAAAGCGGCACGCGAGCTGGGTTCAGAACGTCGTGAGACAGTTCGGTCTCTATCCGTCGTGGGCGCAAGGACGTTTGCGCGGAGCCGTCCCTAGTACGAGAGGACCGGGACGGACGGACCGCTGGTGCATCGGTTGTCCCGCCAGGGGCATCGCCGAGTAGCTACGTCCGGTCGGGAGAAGCGCTGAATGCATCTAAGTGCGAAACCCACCGCTAGATGAGACGTCCCCGCCTGGAGTCGCAAGACCCCAGGCAAAGGCCCCAGGCAGAACACCTGGTTGATAGGTCGCATGTGGAAGCCGCGTAAGCGCCTTACCCCAGCTGAGCGACCCTAATGGCCGTTCCCTTGCCCCTCTCCTCCCTACCCACACACTCCCCCCCTTCATCATCTTCCCTTCGCTTATGGTCGCAACCGTTGGCCATCCACAGCATCAAACAACAGCACCTCGTCCGGCGACACCGTCAGGGAAATGGCGTCTCCAGCCCGCAGGTCCTCGGCTTCGGCGCTACGCCCGACACGTGCCACCACGCTCCTGCCGCCAATGACCGTCGTCACCAGCCGCGAGTGCTCAGAGGGCAGACCTTCCACGCGCTGCACAATGCACCGAAACGTCGGGCCTCTACCTGTCCCCGACAATCCGAGCGTGAACGCCTCCGCCCGGATGCCGGCCAGCACCTTTCCATTGTGTACCCGGCTGCCGGGCACGCCGGCCAGCGCAAGGGCATCAATGTGCAATGTGCCCTGTCCCAGCTCCGCCGGCACGATGTTGCAAGGTGGTGAACCGAGAAACGTCGCCACGAACAAGGACACCGGGTCAGCATAGACCTGGCGGTACGAGCCAATCTGTTCCACCCGGCCACGCCGCATCACGGCGATGCGATCGCCCAGCGCCATTGCTTCCGTCTGATCGTGTGTGACGTAGAGCGCGCTGATGCCAAAGCGCCGTAAGAGGCGCTTGATCTCCACGCGTGTCGTCTGCCGCAGCCGGGCATCGAGGTTGGACAGTGGTTCATCGAACAGGAAGACCGTCGGCTGGCGAATAATGGCGCGCCCGATCGCCACACGCTGCTGTTGCCCGCCCGACAATTGGCTGGGACGCCGATCCAGGAGCTCTTTGAAGCCGACACCGAGGATCTGGGCGACCTCGTTGACCCGGTCTTCTATCTCTTTGTCGCGGTGATGCACCTTGAAAAAGAAGTCCAGGTTGCCGCGCCCCTTCATGTGCGGGTAGAGGGCGTAGTTCTGGAAGACCATGCCGATGCCGCGCTCGCCTGCCGGCAAGGCAGTTACCTCCTGGTCGTCGAACCAGACTTCCCCCCGGTCAGGTCGCTGAAGGCCAGCAACGACGCGCAGCAGCGTCGTCTTGCCACAGCCGGACGGGCCAAGCACGGCCACCGTCTCGCCATCGTGCAGCACAAGGTCAACGTGATCGAGCGCCGGGCCGCTGGCCGGAGCACTGAGGGCGAGCTCCGCAGGGGCCAAAGCGGCAGTGAGGCCGGCGACCGGCCCGACGCTTTCCGGCTGGCGCGGCGCGGCGCGTGCCTGCTCACCGGCTGGGACGCGCACCGAGACCTGGTGGACACGCACTTCAGCCAAGTCAAACTCCGTAACTGGCGGGCGTCAGGGTCGACGCTGTTCAGCAGCATAGTAGCAGCCTGCCGTCACCTGATGCCAGGCCTGACGGCACGCCCAATTCCCCTTCATACACCGTTACACTAATCCCGACGACACACTCGCGGCGACGGCCCGGAAGGTATCGAGGCATGCCAGACATAGCGCCACGTGGCCCATGGGCCGACCCCGGCTTCGCGCGCCGGTATGACGAGACCTTTGCTCGCTCGGTAGCGCCCCTGGCCGGACAGGCGCTGCTGGCGCTGGCGAACCCGCAGCCCGGTGAGGCCGTGTTGGAATGCGCCTGCGGCACCGGCGCGTTCACTGTGCCCCTTGCTCAAAGACTTGGCGCTACCAACCGCCTGGTCAGCTCCGACCGCGCCGAGGCCATGTTGGCTATCGCTGCTGCGAAGGCGCCGCAGTTGGGGTGCGCCCGCCCGCTGTTCGTCGCCCAGGACATGACAGCGCCAGCCATGCGGGAGTCGTCATTCAACCTTGCCGCCTGCAACCTGGGCATGCATATCGTGTCTGACCCCCGGCGCGCCATGGGCGAACTGCACCGCCTGCTGCTACCCCGAGGTCGCCTTGCCTTTTCCGTACCGGGTGAGTGGTCTCTTGAGCCGTTCTGGACCTATTTTTGGCAGCGCGCGAGTCGGCCGGATGCCGTCACTGCGTTGCGAACCGCGCCACCCTCCTGGACGCCAGCGGACCTGGCGGCGTCGCTGGACCGGGATCGCCGCTCCTGGCAACAGCTCATGGCGAACGCCGGGTACGGCCGAGTCGTCACTGCCGTAGACGGCGGTGTCGCCTGGTTCCCTTCCGTCGAAGATTTTCTGGCAACTGGCCCTTTTGGCCACATTGGCCGGGCACGCGAGCTGTTCACCGATCCCGAAGTGGCCGAACGGGTCTTTCGGGACGTCGGGCAACGCCTGCAGCAAATCAAGTCGTCGCACGGGATTCCGATTGATATCACCGTCCTCTGTGTGCTTGGCTATCGCGCGCAGACGACCGGTGACGAGTAGGGTTCAGCCGCCCTGCTTTACCGACTTGACGTTTGTGGCGATCTCCGCCTTCTTCATGCAAGCCGGCATGTCCGCGTACTCCGCCGTCTTCAATAACTTCCTGGTCAACGATCTGCACATTGATGCCCAGCAACTCGGAGCAATTGAGTCGTTAAGGGAGATTCCCGGCTTCTTGACCGTCGTCCTGGCTGCCGTGACTGTTCGTTTCCGTGTTTCCAGGGTGGCGGCGGCGTCGTTGGCGGTGATGGGGGTTGGTATGGCGGCCATTTCCGGCGCCAACTCCTTCTGGTACCTTGTCTTTACGGGCATGCTCTGGAGCGTCGGCTTTCACCTCTATAACCCCTTGAACAGCGGCCTGGTGCTCGGAGCAGCGGAAAAGTCGCGCCAGGGCCGCGCGCTCGGCTCCATTCGCAGTATCGGTTCTGCCGGCGCCCTGGCCGGCATGTGTCTCATCTTCGTCATCGTCCGGCCCCTGGGATTGCGTTATAGCTTTCTCCCGGCAGGCGCCCTGGTGGTCGTCGGCGCGGCTGCCTTGCTCTTTCTGCGCGACCGCGAGGCCGAACAGCGTATCCGCCTCGTCTTTCGGCGTCGCTATTGGATCTACTACGCGCTGACCCTCCTCGACGGCAGCCGGCGGCAGATTTTCTCCACTTTCGCGGTTTTTCTACTCATTCAGGTGTACCACCTGAGCGTCTATGCCATCACTGCCCTGTTGATCTTCAACAGCATCGTCTCCACCGTCGTGACACCGTTCGTGGGCCGCCTGATCGACCGGCGCGGCGAACGACCGATGCTGGTCCTGAACTACTTCTGCTTGATTTTCCTCTTCGCCGGCTACGCGCTCATCCACAACCTCCCAATTCTCGGTGTGCTGTACTGCGTGGACAACGCCTTCTTCGCCTTCGGCCTCGGCATCAGCAGCTACCTGGGCCGCATGGCGCCGCGGGCCGATGTGACGCCGACGCTGGCGATGGGCTCCACCTTCAACCACATCGCCGCCGTCGGTGTGCCGCTGGTTGGCGGCTTGCTCTGGAACACGGCCGGTTACCAGGTGACCTTCCTGGCCGGCGCGGCGACCTGCCTGGTGTCGGTCATTATTTCCCTGGCGATGCCATCGGCGCTGGCGGCGCAACCGGCAGGGTGAAGCTGAAGGTCGAGCCTTTCCCCGGAGAACTCGTCACGGTGATATCGCCGCCATGCATCACGACCAGGGAGCGGGTGATCATGAGACCCAGACCGGTGCCCCGAACGGCGCGCGTCGCGTCGTTTTCGGCCCGAAAAAAGCGGCTAAAGAGCCGGGCCTGGTCTTCCGGCGAAATGCCGATACCGGTATCTTGCACGTCAACCCGGACTCGTCCATTCTCGGGTTGAACGGAGATCCGAATGATCCCGCCGACGGGCGTGTATTTTTGGGCATTGGAGACAAGGTTCGACAGCACTTGCACGATGCGGTCGGCGTCTGCGAGCAATTCGGGCACCGGTCCGTTGATCTCTACCGCAAGTTCCTGCTGTCTCCGTGCGGTTTCGGGGCGGAAGGAGGCGACGACCAGAGACACGAGGTGGGCCAGGTCGATTGGCGCACGCTGCAACGTCATGCCGCCGGACTCCAGGCGCGACATGTCCAGCAGGTCATTGATCAGCGTCACAAGACGCTCAGAGTTATCCTGGACAATCGTCAAGAAGTCGCGCTGCTCAGCGTCGAGCGTGGCAGCGTCATCCTGCAGCATCAGGTCAATGTAGCCCTTGATCGACGTGAGCGGCGTCCGCAATTCGTGCGACACCAGGGACACGAATCCCGATTTGAGCCGGTCCGCCACACGTTCTCGCGTGACATCGCGAAAGGAAAAGAGGCGGCCCAGCGCCTGGCCACTCTCGTCATAGACCGGGCTGGACGTCAGTTCCAGCTCGCGGCGCTCCGGCCAGACCTGCAGGACATCGCCACTGAGCCGCCGCTCGCCGTCGGACATCGTCGCCTTTATGGTGTCAATGGTGGGCACAGCGCCGAAGAGGCGGACGATGTGCTCGTAATAGTCGCTGAAATGGCGTCCCTGTACCTGACCGCCGTCAACCTGAAATAGCTCCTCGAGCCGGCGGTTCACGGACAATACTTGCCCGTCGAGGGAAAACAGCACCACCCCCTCGTTGGTCGCGTCGAGAACGGCGCGCGTCTGGCTGCGCGCAACCTCGGCCGAACGGTACTGTTCGACCAGACCTACCTCCAATAGCTTGCGCTGCGTGATGTTCTCGCTCACCTCAATGGCGTACTGCGGCCGCCCTGCGCCATCGCGCACGAAGGAGGTGGTGATGTGCCCCCAGGCGACTGTGCCGTCCTTCTGGACAAACCGTCCATCGAACTCGCCATGGTCCGCGCCGCCGGCGGCCAGGTTCTGGTATCGCTCCCAGGCCTCGCTGATGTCATCGGGGTGGAGCAACTCTGCGAAGGTACGACCTCGCAACTCCTCGACGCTGAAACCCATGGACTCCAGCATGACGCGGTTGCATTCGATAAAATGGCCATCAAGATCGGTCAGCGACAGTCCGACGCCGGCATTGTCGAAGATGGCCCGAAAGCGCTCTTCTCCGGCCCAAACGTCCAATCTCGCCGGGGCGGCGCCACTGTCCGACTCTGGAAGCGCCGGGTCGCTCACCCTCTTCCTCCTCTGTAGTGGCGCTACACGACGACACCGACTGACCGAGCGGTCGGGCAACTACTGCCGCGCCTGAGACGTCAGTTTACAATGATTCCGGGAGTAGGAATGACTTCAGTGGTGCACGCATCAAGTCTGGCGCGGATTGCCCGCGACTTCAGTCGCCGGGCTCGTGGCCGTTGGCAGCCAACCGCGCCAACTCCAGCGCACCAAGAATACCCGCGTCGTCGCCAAGTCTCGAAGGTACCACGTACTCGTCCAGCCGCTCCAGCAGCAGCGGGTGCTGCAGATA
The DNA here is from genome assembly GCA_036734945.1 of Chloroflexota bacterium. Lineage (GTDB taxonomy): Bacteria > Chloroflexota > UBA4733 > UBA4733 > UBA4733 > UBA4733. Next base: position 56,146 of record DAIMXP010000034.1, on the reverse strand, counting down.
GTTCGCCAGCCGCCGCCGCAGGGCGACGCGAACGAGCGGCAGCAGTTGCGCCTGATGCAGCACGCCGCCCCCGATCACGATCCGGCGGGGTGACAGGATGAGCGAATAGTTCATCAAGGCGAGGGCCAGATACTCTGCGACCATCTGCCAGATAGGGCTCTCCGGCGGCACCGTGGCCGCCGGCCGCCCGGCGCGCTGCTCAATGGCCGGGCCGCTGACCAGCCCTTCCAGGCACCGCCCGTGAAACGGGCAGACGCCAGCAAACTCGTCTCCGGGGAGCGCCGGCATCAGCAGGTGGCCCATCTCCGGGTGCAGTAGGCCGTGCAACGGCGCGCCGTTGACGTAGACGCCGGCCCCGACTCCCGTACCGACAGTCATGTAGATGGCGGGGTCCAGGTTCGCCGCGGCGCCCCACCGCCGTTCCCCCAGGAGAGCCGCCGTGACATCGTGTGCCCAGCCGACCGGCACGCCAACCGCTCGTTGCAAAGGTCCCACGATGTCCGTGTACTGCCAGCCCTCTTTGGGGGTGGTGGTGATATACCCGTAGGTCGATGATTGGCGATCCAGGTCAACCGGACCGAACATACCGACGCCGAGCGCCGCTAGTTGGTGGGTTCGCTGCACCTCGCGAAAGAAGGCGACACAGGCGGCGACGGTCTCTGATGGCGACGTGGTCCAAATACTCGCGCGCCGAAGCACGTCGTCGGGGCCGCGTCCGGCCAGCAGCACGAACTTCGTCCCGCCGCCCTCGATCGCCCCAAGTAGTGGCGCGATAGGGGGATGAGGAGAACGGGGGGCGGCGTTTTCGGTGTCGCTCATATTCTGCGCTCCCGCGTCCCCAGTCCCCTCATCCCCTCATCCCCCCGCATGTCGCCCCATGTATGGTAGCATCGGAGCCATGGTTGTCCTGGGCATTCAGTGGCAACATGAGCTGGCCACGGCCCAGAAAATGGGGGGCGACGACGATGGACGGGAATGCGGCGCTGGTGAGCGCTGTGGTCGAGCCGGGCGTCTATGTCTATTGCATCATCGAGTCGGACCAACCGCGCACGTTTGGTAAGATCGGTATCGGTAGCCACGGCGACGAAGTCTACACGTTGCCCTACAACGATCTCGCAGCGGTCGTCAGTCGCACGCCACTCATCGTCTACGATCCAACGCGCGAGAACGCGCTCGCCCACGAGCACGTCAACGAGGTGATGATCGAGAACGGCTTCACACCAGTACCGATGAGCTTCGGCACGCTCTTTAAGACCGAACAGGACACCATCGAGTTCTTGAAGCTCACCTATGACGCCTTACGCGACGTACTCCAGAAGATGAAGGATAAACTGGAATTCGGGCTCAGCGTCAACTGGAAGCGTGAGGAGGTCCTGGCTGATCTGGAGCACGACAACGAAGAGTTGCGCCGGCTCAAGGACGAGATCGCGCTCAACAGGCTCTCCTCAACCTACTTCGCCCGCATGCAGTTAGGCCGGCTGGTCGAGAAGGCGCTGGCTGAACGCTCCGAGGCGTATGTGCGAGCCGTGTACGATCACCTGGCCGGTGCAGCCATTGCCTCGCGTTCCAACAAGCCGATCGGCGACAAGATGATTATGAACGCTGCCTTCCTGGTTGAGCGCGACAAGGCGCACGCCTTCGACGAGAAGGTGCAGGAGATCGCTCAACGCTACGAGGGTAAGCTGTCCTTCCGCTACACCGGACCCTGGCCGCCCTACAACTTTGTCACGATTCGCTTGCAACTGGAGCGAACGGCGGGAGTCTAACCCATGCTGCTGAAGCTCCTCGGTCTACCCGTCAGCGTGCCCATGGCAGGCTGGCGCTTCTGCATCAACCAGCTCATCGAGATGGCTGAGCAGGAGATGCTGGACGACGGGCCGGTGCGCGAAGCGCTCCTCTTGCTGACGCTGCAGTTGGAAGAAGGCGACGTCGATGAGGCGGAGTACGTCGCGCGCGAGGCCGAGTTGATGCAGTGGATGCGCGAGATTCGCGCCTACAAGGAGCAACGCGCGCGGGCCCAGGCCGGCCTGGAGCCCGCTGACGACCCCGGCGGACCGGTGGTCGTCAGCCTTGGCGGCGGGGGCTTCCAGGTGGAGTTTCACGATCAATATGAGCGGCCCACCGGTCCCGCCGCCGAGACGCCACGATCATGACGCCGTTGCTCTACGTCTACGCCATCCTGCCCTCGGCAGCGCCAGCGGCAGCCTCGTTGGAGCTCGGGGAACTCAATGGCATTAACGGCTCCCCGGTGACAGGCGTGGAAGTATCCGGCCTGGTGGCAGCCGTGAGCGAGGTGCCGGCAACCGAGTTCGAAACAGAACCGCTGAACGCCCTGGTGCGCTCCATGGACTGGTTGGGACCGCGTGCCGCATTGCATCAGGAAGTCAACGCCCGCCTCTTTGCCCAGACCGACGCCCTCATCCCTCTGGCTTTCGGCGCCATCTACCGGGACCGTTCGGGTATCGCTGCCATGTTGGCTGGCGAACACGACGCGCTCCTCGCCTCACTCCACCGGGTGTCCCAGCGAGCTGAGTGGGTGCTCAGCCTGCAACGCAACGCCGACCAGGCGCTGGCCGCGCTGGAGAGCCGTAGCGTGGCCTTGCGCGGCCTGCGCGACCGCATCGCTGACGGCGCGCCGGGTCGGGCCTACCTGCTGGCACGCCAGGTTGGCGCCCTCCAGCGCCGGGAGATCCAGGCCCAGGACGGTCAGGCAGTGGCGGCACTGAACACCGTGCTCACACATGCCGAAGGCGCCATCGCTGAGCAACTGGAGGGCGAAAGCGACAGCGACCTGTTGGCGCGCCTCAGCCTCCTAGTTCGCCGCCAGGACGAGCCGGCCTGGCTGGCGGCCGTCGAAGCCTACCAGGAGAACTGGCAGCCGGCCGGCTATGACCTGCGCCTCACCGGGCCATGGCCACCATATCGTTTCAGCAGCAGGACGGAGTCGCTGCGTGTCGGAACTTAGACCCTTGAACCGGCCGCTCATGCCCGGTCTGGCCGGCAGCCTGCCGACCTCCGAGCTATCGCTGCTCGACCTTGCCGACCGACTCCTCAGCCGCGGCGTCGTTGTCGCCGGAGAAGCGACAATCTCCGTCGCCGGCATTGATCTCATCTACCTGGGCCTCAATGTGGTGCTCGCTTCGGTAGAAACCCTCCGGGAAGCAGACGAACGGAGGCGAAGCGGACGGGAGGAGGTGTTGGGGACCTCCGGGGTTGAGGGGACTGGAACGGACCAGGGGTGGCACGGCGACCCCGGCTCAATTCCGCCTTTGCCATCTGGTCACGTCGGCGACCTGTCGTCCCTTCCTCCCGCCACTCCAGCATCTGCCTTCCCGTTCATCTCTTCCCCCCTCGCCCCCTCAGCCTCGCCTCCCCCTGCCTCGGCGGTTATCGATATAGACCCGGACCACCCCGAAGACGGTCTTGCCCGCCTGGTCCTGACGGTGGTGGAGTTGATCCGGCAATTGCTGGAGCGGCAGGCGATTCGTCGGATGGAGGGGGGCGGCCTGAGCGAGACCGAAGTCGAGCGCCTCGGCCTTGCACTCTTGCGCCTGCAAGAGAAACTTTATGAGATGGCCGCGGCGTACGGCCTACAACCTGACGACCTGAATATCAACCTCGGACCTCTCGGCAATTTGCTGTGACGACAATACACGGGTGTGGATGCATGCTGTATAGTGAGGTCTTAACGCATGCGAGGCGTCCTGTGGCCACCGTCAGCGCCAAGCAAGCTGGAGTACGATGATGGCGGAGTCCTTTCCCGGCGGTCAGGACCGGTATCGCCCGACAGCCTACCAGTCGACGAACCTCGTCGATATCCTGGATCGAGTACTGGACAAGGGGCTGGTGATTGCGGGCGATATCAGCGTGTCGCTGGCCAACGTAGAACTGCTCACCATCCGCATCCGCTTGCTGATTTGTTCGATAGACAAGGCGGAGCAGATTGGCCTGAACTGGTGGCGGTACGATCGTTACCTGGTGCAGCCCACCGAGCCACCAGAGGCAGCGACAACGATCAGTCGGCTGGAAGGCCGGATCGCCGAACTGGAACGCCGCCTCGCTACCGCTGCGCCTGATACCATGCCGGAAGCAGCGAAACCGGCCGACGCGCCATAAGGGAGGAAAGGGTAAACATGCCAGTCGAACGAGCGCCCGGAGGCACCAGCCTCATTGACGTGCTGGACCGGATATTGGACAAGGGCATCGTCATCGACGCCTGGGTCCGCATCTCGCTGGTCGGCATCGACCTGATCACCGTCGAGGCGCGCATCGTCGTCGCCTCCATTGATACGTACCTCCGTTACGCCGAAGCCGTGGGTATCACTTCGCCGGTGGCCCGGCCGGCCTTCGGTCCCGGCCCCCGCGAAGAGCTGGCAGGGCCGACGTCGACGGTTGCCCCGGAACCTCTCTACACGCGGGAGCAATGGCAGCAGTTGGAGGCCCAGTCGGCGTCGGCTGGGCCGCCCACTCCCGAACCGCGCGGTCGCTCGCGGACGGCAGAATAGCGCTCCTAAACGGGGAGCAACGGCTGAGCAGAGAATGACACGCGGATGATGGACCTGCTGCAACTGTACGAGCAAGCACCGGCACAACGGGACCCGGAAGCGTTGCGCCAGACGCTTGGCCCGATGCTGGATGGCCTTTCCCGTGCTTTCGGCTACTCGCGGGCACTGGTGGCGCTCTACGACAGCAGCCGTGGCCTGTTGCGCGGCAGCGTGGCCTTCAACGTCCCCGAGGAAATCGCCGAGTCGTTGGAAGTCTCCATCGCTGATCGCCAACATCCTATGGTGGAAGCGCTGCTCCAGGCGACGCCGTTGCGCGTAGACGACGTGCGAACCGAGACTCGGCTGGATGAGCACGACAAGGGGCTGCTGCTGGAAATGGGCATCTCCTCGTTCGTGCTCGTGCCCCTGCGTAGCGCGTCGGACCCGAGCAACTCACTCGCACCGACAGCCACAAGGGATGGCGGCTCGCCGGGAACCGACGTTCCCGCGGCCGGTGTGATCATCCTGAGCAAAGACGGCGGAATCAGCGACGAGGACATTGAGGGGCTGATGCCCTTCGCCAACCAGGCGGGCGCCACCCTGGCCAGTGCCCGCAACGTCGAGCTCTTTCGCGACTCCAGCGAGCGCTACGCCGTGGAGAACGAGTGGCTCTGGTGGATGGTCAACAGCGTGGCCGACCCGGTCGTCGTCACCGACGCGCAGAACGACATCATCCGCCAGAACCGGCAAGCAGAGATGATCTTTCAGGCTCGTCCCGACGACGGCGAGGGCAAGAAGAACGCCATCCGCATGAACAACTTCCTGTTTACGGCGGCGCTGTCTACGTCCAACCTTGAGCACGGCAGCAGCGGCTCCAGTCGGGAACTCTCCCTGGTCGACCCAATCGAAGGCAGCGAATTGGTCTTTGAAGTGATCTCGCACCCGGCCTTCCACTACCGACTGAACACCACAGGCATGGTGTCACTGCTCAAGAACGTGACCGACCTCAGCTACGCCACGGAGGAACTCTCCCAGAATGTCCAGCGCTTGCAATCGGCCGATGAAAAGATCCGATTGGAGCGCGACCGTCTTAATCTTGTGCTGCGCAACGTGCCCAATCCGATCATCGTGATCGACAACGAAGACCAGATCACGCAGATGAATCAGGAAGCGATTCGCCTCTTTCAGCGGCCGGACAACGACACCGCCAGCGGACGGAAAGCCCAGATTGCCGCCAGCAACAGCACCAAGTTCGTGACCTTCGTTTCGCAACTGCGCCTGGAGACGGCACAGGTCAAAAGCGGCGAATTGAGCCTGATTGATCCCGATACTGACGAAACATTGGCGATGGCGGTGACGTCCACCGACCTGCGTGATGAATTGGGCTCCTTCATCGGCAATGTCTCGGTCATCCAGGACCTGACACGGGTCCGCGAATTGGAACGCCGCCGCGTGGAGCAGCAGTTGTTCGAGTCCGAGAAGCTGGCCGCGACGGGGCGACTGGCGGCCTCCATCGCCCACGAAATCAACAACCCCCTGGAAGCGATCACGAACTCACTCTACTTGTTGGTGCGCCGCGCGCCGCCGGACGATCCCAACCACAGGTTTCTGGAAATCGCCATGAAGGAGACCGAGCGCGTTTCCCGGATCCTGCGCGAAATGCTGGGCTTCTACCGACCGGAAGTAAGTACCGCCGCCACCGACATCAACGCCTTGATCCTGGAGGCGGAAGCACTGATCGACAAGGACATGCGCCAGAAAGGCGTCCGCATTCACAACGACTTCAGCCGGGAGATGCCGCCGGTCATGGCCTCGGCGGATCAGTTGAAACAGGTGGTGTTGAACCTGCTGCTCAACGCGCAGGACTCCATGCCCGGTGGCGGCAACATCTACGTCAAGACCCTCCCTGGCCGTGACGCCGACTCGGCCTACCTCCCATCACGCTCCGTGCTCATTCAGATTCGCGACACCGGGAAAGGCATCGCCGAGGAGCATATGGCGAGTATCTTCGAGCCCTTCTTCTCGACGAAACAGGCGAAAAAGGGCACCGGCCTGGGCCTGTGGGTCTCGCTCGGCATCGTGCAGCGGCACGGCGGTACGATCTCCCCGCGTAGCCGGCCGGGACAGGGGACCACCTTTACGATCTCCTTGCCCATTGCCGGGCCGACCACCGATGGCTGACGGACAGATCTTGCTGGTTGACGACGACGAGAGCGTTCGTGTGACCATGCAGGCCATTCTGGAGTCAGACGGGTATACCGTGACGGCCGTCGATCAGGGAGCGCGTGCGCTCAAGCTCTTGCACGAGTACACCTTCGATCTGGTCTTAACCGACCTGCGGATGGAAGATGTGGACGGGCTGACAGTGCTGGCGGAAGTGCAGCGCGTTGCACCGGAAACCATCGCGATCATGCTCACCGGGTACGCCTCCCTGGAGTCAGCCGTCAAGTCGTTGCAAGAAGGAGCCTACGCTTACCTCGTCAAGCCCTGCAACGTCAATGAATTGCGCGCGACGATCGGCCGCGGCTTGGAGCGCCGTCGCTTGACGTTGCAACTGCGGGAGCGCGTGGTGGACCTGGAAAAGGCGAATGCCACCATCCACGCCTTGAACACCGGCCTGCAAGAGCGTATCGCCGACGCCACGGCGCAATTGACGAGCCGCATGGGCGAGTTGCAACAGGCAGGAGACGAAATCACCGCCCTCTACGCCGCCGCCCAGGAGAACGTGGAGCGGCTGGAGGAGTTCGACCGCCTCAAGTCGCAGTTCCTCTCCATGGCCTCGCACGAGTTGAAAACGCCGCTCACCAGCATCTCCGGCTACCTGCAGGTTGGCCTCAAGCGCGCGCAACGGCGGCTGGCGCGCGGCCACCCGACGGCGGAGGAGTGGGAACGCGACATCCTGACGGACATCCGGGACGCCGAGACCCTCAACCGTCAGACCAGGCGGCTGGGCCGGCTCGTGAACGAACTGCTGGATGTGTCGCGCATCCAGACCGGCCGCGTCGAGTTTCAACATGACCCCGTTGATCTGCTCGAGCTCGCGCGCGATGTGGCGGCCCGAGCACAGGCGACCACAGCGCAGCATCAGGTCGTCGTAGTAACGCCCGGCGATAGCGAGGCGATCGTGGCGGGTGACCGCGACCACATTGAGCAAGTACTCAACAACCTGGTCGACAACGCTATCAAGTACTCCCCCTCCGGTGGAAAGGTGACTATCTCCCTCGGCGAGGAATCCGGCCAGGTCGCGGTGTGTGTCCAGGACGAAGGGCTCGGCATCGCGCCTGAGCAGCAGCAGGCTATCTTTGGCCTATTCTACCGTTCCCCCAACGCCAAGTCGCAGCATTCCGGCGGGATGGGTCTCGGCCTCTATATCAGCAACGAGATCGTTCAGCGCCACGGCGGCACGATCCGCGTGGAAAGCAGCGGCGAATCGGGCAGCACCTTTACCGTCCTACTGCCCCGACTGGCGCGCGGCACGTAAGGCACGAGCGGCGCGGGGCGCATTGCCGGCTTCCGCCCATGCCAGTGCCAGGCGCAGCCAGATGGCGTGCGCCAGTGGTGCATTGTCGTCACCGAGCGACGTCGCAACCAGCGCGCCGATCTGCTCGGCTTCGGCCGGTCGACCAGCCTGGGCCGCCGTTTCCAGCAGCACAAACTCGTCGGCGACATGGGGCGGTAGGTCCGCCGGGGCCAACTGGCGAATGATATCGGTGAGCGACGTGCCAGCGGTACGCCGCGAGTCCAGGTAATGGTCCAGCTCGCTCCAGAAGCCACCAAGCACCGCCAGCTCGGAGGGTTGCCAGCCGGCGGCGAACACGACGCGCAGCCGCCGCGCGGCCTCCGGCAAGCGTCGAGCTTGTAACTCCAGGCGCGCCAGTTCCACGGAGGCCTGTCGCCAGAGGCGGGCGCCCGCCACCTGCGCTGCCAGGGCAAAGCCGGGGGAGATCGCCGTGCCGCGCCTGGAAGCGCCTGCGCCATATGGCGGCGCAATGCCGTGTAAGCCTGGTTCCGAGCTGGTCGGCGGGGTCAGGAACGCCTGCGCCCAGGTGGCAGGATGGCGGAACGGTTCACCCAGCGAGGCGGCCGTCGTAAACAGGCCGTGTGCTGTTTCGACCTCGCCAGCAGCCTCGAACCGTTGCGCCAGCAACAACGATAGTTCAGCACGGCAGAGTTGGTTCACCGTGGAGTCGCGTCCCGGTGGCGGGAGCAGGCGCAAGGCAGTCTGGAGCACGGGCAGCGCCGCGTCCAGCTCCACTGAAAGCGCGCGTACCGCGGCCAGGTGCGCTGCCAGCCAGACATCGCCACCACGGCGCGCCTGATCAATGGCGGTGTCCAGTGCCGGCGCCGTGGCGGCGTCCAGCAACGCCCGTGCGCGCAGTGCAGCCCCCTGTAACCGGCGGCGCGGCATGCCGCCGGCTGTCGGCGTGACCTCGGCCGGCACAGCGTAAGCCTCCAGGGCAGCCAGGGCGCGTTCCAGGGCGATGTCCGGCCGGCCCAGGAGGAACCAGGCCTCCACCTCCTCCAGCGCCATCTGGATGGCAGCGCTGTCGTCGTCTTCCGCCAGCAGGTCCGCAACGGGACAACCCAGTCTGGCGGCGATGTAACGCAAGGTGCTGAGCGACGGCTCGATCCCGCCGTGCTCAATGCGGCTGATGGTCGCGACAGACAGGACGTCGCCGGCTAGCGCAGTTGCCGAGAGTCCGGCGCGCTGTCGCAGCGTGCGCAAGCGCTTGCCCAGTTGATTCCCCATGCGGGTAGGCTAGCACGTTTATCATCAGTTAATTCATTCAAGACTATTGACTGTGCCGCAACGCCAAAACGAGCGGGGACGTGTTAGGCTGACCCCAATGCGGTTCAGTTAAGCAGTCTGGCAGGGCCCACGTGAGAACGGCAGAGAAAGGACACACAGTGCCGCGCGCACTCATCACCGGTATCACCGGGCAGGATGGCTCCTACCTGGCGGAGTTCCTGCTGGAAAAGGGCTACGAGGTCTATGGCCTGGTGCGCCGTAGCAGCACCGTCACTGATGTCCGCATCCGGCACTTGAACGCGCGCATCACCTTGCTCTCCGGTGACCTGCTCGACCAGATGTCGCTGATCGCCGCTGTCGAGCGGGCGCAGCCCGATGAGGTCTATAACCTGGCCGGGCAGTCGTTCGTGCCGGCATCATGGGTCCAGCCGACGCTGACGGGAGAATACACGGCGCTGGGCGTGACCAAGATGCTGGAGGCGATTCGCCTCTCCCGCGCGCCGATCCGCTTCTACCAGGCGTCCAGCAGCGAGATGTTCGGCAAAGTGGTGGAGGTGCCGCAGTCGGAGCGCACGCCGCTCTATCCGCGCAGCCCCTACGGCGTCGCCAAGGTCTACGGTCACTGGATCACCGTCAACTACCGCGAAAGCTACAACCTGTACGCCTGCTCCGGCATCCTCTTCAACCACACCTCGCCACGCCAGGGCCTGGAGTTCATCACGCGCAAGGTGAGCAACGCCGTCGCGCGGATCAAACTCGGCAAACAACCCGACGTCGCCCTGGGCAATCTGGATGCTCGCCGCGACATGGGTTATGCCGTTGACTACGTGCGCGCCATGTGGCAGATGCTGCAACAGCCGGAGCCGGACGACTACGTCATTGCCACCGGGGAAACCCACAGTATGGCGGAGATCGTCGAGGTCGCCTTCGCCCACGTCGGCATCGCCAACTGGCGCGACTACGTGCGGATCGACCCCAGCCTCCTCCGTCCGGCCGAAGTCGACCTGCTGGTAGGCGACCCCGCCAAAGCGCAGCAGCGCCTGGCCTGGCAGCCGTCGGTGGACTTCCGCGGCCTGATTAGCCTGATGGTCAACGCCGAGCTGGCTGAGGAAGGGACGAGAACGGGCGGCGCCTAGCCGCCAACGTCATGCGCCGGTCATCGCGGCGCGCACGGACAGCCCGAAGGCCAGGAGGCAGCCCACGGCGATCACCAGCGTCTCGTGGCGGCCCTTCCACCACTGCGGGCTCAACGTCTCGGCGGCCGGCAACGTCAGCACGATCACCAGCCCGTACAGGTAGTGCAGACCGATCTTGGGCCGCGGCGCGCCGGACAGAAACACCAGCGCGCCGACGACGACCTGAACGAGGATCAGCCCTTCGGCGATGCGCAGGCTGCCCCGGTAGGCGGGCCCGACCGGTCGGCGCATGATGGCCAACACGAAGCCCCAGACCGTACAAATAAGCAGGTACAGCGCAACCGCGCCAAAGAGCGTCCTATGCAGGCTAACCACTATGCGTACCTCCGTGTCCACCACCGGCGGGTAGCATAACAGCGTATTAGCGAGATAAACACGACGTGCCGACGCCGGGGGCCGTATCGCCGCCCAGCCTGTTCGCTCATGTCTAGCAGCTAACGTTGCAGCGGCGTCTGCGGCAACTGACGGTAGATATGCACCAACCCGTTGTCATAGATCTCGTTCATATGGGTGACATTGGGCAATGGGGTGCCGACACGCGCCATTCGGTCACGGGTGAGGTGGGAGAGCATAACAACGTCGACCTGCTCCGGCAACAGCAGAGTCGGGTACCGTGAGGCCGCATCCTCGGTAGGAGGTGAGCGAAAGAGGTCGACTTCCCGCAAGCGCTCGTCGATGTCGGCCCAGATACCGCCCTGGGGTATACTTGCGTCTAACCAGTCCATCGCCTGGGCCTCGGTGGTGCTGTAAAAGGTCCACTTGTTACTGAGCAAAGGTTCATTCGTCGCCTTGAAGGCGCTGAAGGCGGTGAAGGCGATGGTGGCGGCGGCGACACCCAGCCTCAACGGTTGACGAAGCAGCGGCCACTTTGCCACGCGGTCGAGCAAACCTATCACGGCAACGCTCCCCATCGGGATGGCCAGGAACATGTAGACGGGGAACAGACGAAGTTGGAGGTTCGCCCCGAGGACTCCGGCGAAGTCGACACCTATACCCAGACCCACCTGCAAGGCGAGTCCGGCGTATAGGAGCCAGCGCAGGCGAACATAATCGGGCGCACCACGCCAGCCACCGTGAAAGAAACGGAGTGTTTCTCGGCACCAGGCAAGACCGGATACGGCGATAGTCAGCCAGGTGAAGGTCGTGAGCAGCAAGTAAATTTGGATATTGAGCCAGCCGAGCGAAATATAGGCATAGGGATTATCGCTCGATTCAAAACTGAGCGCGAAGCCGGCGATGCGGTCCATAGCAGTCTGAAACTGGTTAAATATACCTATACTTGGTTCGTAGAAGTAAAATAACTCAGCGAACAGTACGAGAAATGAGGAGAATGAAACATAGGCGAGACGGATGAACGCACGGTTTCCTGGTCCAGACTCGTTTCCCAGTAGGCGCGAGACAAGTGACCCACCAAAGAAGCTGATCGTAAGCGCAACAATCAGCGATGATCCGAATGTGCTGTTCGTACACGTAATACCGAGCAGGACAAGATAAAACATCACAACATAGGCGGCGAAGACCAACAACTGATGACGATATCGGTAACTGCGGAACAGGAGAAATAGGGCAGCCAGCAGCATGCAGTACGTCATCTTCTCATGGGACCCACGCAGAGCCGTGAACAGGAAGTCCGGCTGCATAAAAAGGAAGAGGCCGCCAAGGGCAGCCGCCCGGTCGTCCCCGGTGATCTCGCGGAAGGCGAGGAAGGCAACCAGCGATATGCCAACCAGCAAGAACGGCCATACCCAGGTTTCCAGCGTTTGGACATTGGCGCCAGACAGGCGCATCAGGTAGATGTTCACTGCCTGGAAACCAAACCCGGATGGGTAGACCGGGTGGACACCCACTGCCGGAATGGCGTTTCCATACGCTGCCACCGCCTGAATAAGCTGCGTCATTTCTGCGGTATCTTGCTCGACATAGTGGCCGCGAAAGCGCAGGAGGAGATAAGCGACGATCGCCATACTGTAGAATGCGAGTGTGAGCGGTTAACGGTGCAGGTGGCTCGGGGCCTGCAAGTTTCGCTGTGCAACGGCGCCAAAGTAGTGATAGGCTCGCTGTTCAGATAGCAGCAAGACAACTAATTGCCGGCCGAGCAGGTCTTGTCGCGTCAGCGGACAGCCTCCCCTTTTCTCCCTGGTCAGGGCCAACAACATGAAGAGTTGCAGCGCCTCGGCTTCAGCATCTTGCTGACAAGCAGCCAACGCCCTCACCGTTCGCACGCCGACAACGTCCTCGGCGGGCGCCGCAGACGAACGCGCCACGTGTTCGAACTCTCTGGCCAGCTTGCCAGCGCGGCGTTTTTGCCGTGGGCCCAGCCTGAACGCCGGGCACGGCTTCCCCAGGGGGGAGGCGGTGCTGCCTGAAACCAGGGCAATACGCTGCAATGCGACCTCGGCGCGTCGCGCAGCCGCCAGCAATTGCTCTTGGGCCGCTTCGACCCCGCAATCCAGCACCAAATGGGCTGCTAGCGTTGCCAGACGTCGCTCAGCATCCATATGTGCTGACGCTTCAGGTTGCACGGTCACAGCAAAATCGTCCACACGGTCGTGGCGGTGAGTAGCCCCAGGAAGGCCAGGAGCGCGATGGCAATACCGATGAGACGCTGAGATGGGACCGGGCCCAGCGTCCACCAGGCAGGGGCGGGCTCAGCGTCCAACACAACGGTTGTTGATGCGGAAATTGCCTCGGCCGCCGGGACATATGCTGCGGCCGAGAGTGTGGCGCCGACGGTCCAGGTACCCGGACCCGAAGGCAGCCAGCTCAGGGAGAACTGCCGCTGCTCGCTGGCCGGAATACTCAGAGCCAGGCGAGCAATCTCGACGCGTTGGCGTCCAGGTCGCTGAGCCCAGACCTGCAATGTCTGCCCAGTCGAATCACTTGTGCCGGTATTCCCCACGGTGATCGTGACCGGCATCTCGGCCAATGTCGGCGTGCCGCTCCCTGCCTGCAGTGCCAATATCCTGAGTTGAGGCGGCGTTGCCGTGCGCAGGGACCACGTGCCGTCATACTGCAGGATGTATCTGCCCGTTCCCGCCGGTTGAGCACATGACACAAGTTGAACGGCTCCGGCGATTGAGGACGATGGGCAACCGAGTGCCGAGGCGAACGCCTGGACGAGACCTATCGGGGCTCCAGGGCTGCTGAGCATCGCTGGCGCAGCGCCAACCTGGAGTTCGGCCCGCCAACCCGTGGCGACGGTGCGCACACTGGAAATGGACACCCCGGTCAAAGTCACCTGTGCCGGGCCGGATGGGTCGACGATCGTGCGCAGGCCGTCCGCGGCGATGTTGGGTGGACTGACGGGCTGCCGTTGCCGTAGGGCGTTCAAAGATGCCTCATCGGTCGGTGGCGCCAGCGCGGTGACGTCGGACGATCGTTGGTCAGCCTGCAGAGTCAAGGCGCCGGCGCTGGCATAGACCAGGGCCCCTGGCAGCGCATAGACCGCCTCGCGAGGTACACCATCCACGTTGCGGACCCACTGTCCAACGGTCGTGCCATCCAGCGTTGCCGTATTAATGGTTTGCTGATTGTCCACATCCCAGACCCCGAACTCGGCGCCAACCAGGTGAAGGCGCTGATCAACCGAGTCGATGTAGAGTTGGGGGGGCATTGAGGGTAAGACACGATACTCGCCACGCATGCCTACGCTGATCGAGCTGTATGCACCGAGCGGCAAGGAGGATATATCGCCAAACGCCCATGAGAAATCGCCATATTCATACTCCCAGTCGTAGATTCCTTCACTGCTGCGGTAGCCACCTACCTCCGAGGCAACGAAAGTCTCGAAATCCCACATCCGGCTCACGACCCAGGTCGGTAGGGTTGCGTACGCCAGGGTATTGACCGAGAAACGGCCCAGGTTGAGCGTTGCCGTCGTACCGTGCCGCCCTAATAAACCCAACTTGTATTGCATCAGACCGTCCCCGTTCCCCCAGGAGTAACGTACAAATTCCGCCGGCTCCGGTGCCCCGCCTAATTGAATGAATTGGTCACCCGGTGGGTAGTAAAAATGGCGCACGATCAAATTGGGGAAACCGGTGTGGCCTGAATCGAAGCGGTAATAGGCGAACGGGTTCTCGAAGTCGAGATCGTTGACCTGATTGTCCAGAATAGCGGTCTCGGAAGCTATCTGAAAACCGTTCTCAGGTTCCAAGTCCGGTATGATCGAGCCGAAGTCGCGCAACTGCCCGCTAGACCAGTTCATGGAAAGCGGCGGCCGATGATCGAACCAGGATCGTACACCGAAGTCATCCACACCCAGATACGGCCAGAAAATCGAGTTGACGAAGGGGGTGACTCGGTAGTTCGCGACATTCAGGTCAAGCTCCGTGTGCGGCGCTGCGGCCGTCAGAGCCAACTGGGGATGCAGTTGCAACAGTGTGTACTCGGGCGTGCCGGAGCCGGTCGGATCGACCATTTGAAAGTCCCAGGCGTCATGCCCATGCCAACGGTGGGCCAGGAAGCTCATGGCGTCGTCTTCGTGCGGTAGCGAAAAGGCGCTCTGGATCTGGAGCTGGGTGGCCGGGCGGCCGTCCGGCAGAAGCCACGGTTGTTTTGTCTCCGCTTTCAGCGTCCAGTGCAGCGGATGGCCAAGCACGACACGGTTGTTCTTGATCGTCACGGGGGCGGCGCCTTCGGCCAACTGGTCGTCGTAGATTCGGGCCACGTGGACGCCCGCCTCAGTGGTGAAAAAGATCGCCAACTTGGGCACACCGCCGCCCGGCTTGAAAACCCAGGTCGCGTTCTCCATGCTCGTGGCCAGACGCCAATCAGCGGAGACCTGAACCGGCACGTAATTGTAGACCTCAACGATGTCGTGCGCTGTCGCATAGGCTGCAACGATCGTCGTCTTCGTCACCGTCGCATCAAGCCGCTCGACCGTCACGCTGGACACGGGCACGTTGTTGCTATCCGCCAGCGCGGCGGGCGGCATCGTCAGTGCCGCGGCAGTGGCGCTCATGAGCAGTAGTACGGCAACGAGCGCGCCGCCAACACGGCGCGGCGTTCGCCTGCGGGCGTGAGTGACGGAGGCACGTAGCCTGCCCTGGCTCGGGCGCAAACATCGATCGATTGTTGGTAGGCGAGCAGGGCAGGCACGGGGGCCTGCCCCTACGGGGATACCGGCCTTCTTGCTCATGTGTTCGCACCCATCGAAAGGGCCATTACCGCTGCGCTTGACGTGGGGCACCCCCACTTCCTAACATAGCACAGCAACGCCTGAATACTGTGGAGAAGATGCTGCCAACGTTCGCGGTTTCGCCTACGCTCACCGCCAGCACGGCTGCCCACCTGCTCGGCGCGATTCTCATAGCGCTGGTGGCGCTGGCCTTCGGGCAGCGCATGCGGCGGGCCGTCATCAATGTGCTCCGGCGGCGCTCCAAGGTGGATACCTCTGCCGCGCTCCTGATCGGCCGCCTGGTCTACTTCGGCATCCTCGTCATCGCCGCACTCTGGATTCTCAACCTGTTTGGGTCGGGCATCACGCCGCTGCTGACGCTGCTCGGCGTCGTCGGCCTCACCATCTCCCTGGCGCTGCAGGACGTGCTGCGGAACCTGTTTGCCGGCTTCTACATGCTGATCGAGCGCCCGTTTATGCTGGGTGACATCATTGAGGTGAGCGGCGTCCACGGCGCTGTCGAGAGCATCGAACTGCGGCTGACCGTGCTGAACACTATCGACGGGCTGCGCGTCACCGTGCCTAACGCCACAGTCTTCACAGCGGTGGTCGTCAACCGCTCCGCCCACCCCTTGCGCTGCTGGCCCGTGTTGGTGACGCTACCGGCGAACGCTACCCTGGACGCCCTGATCGCTGCTGTCGGCAGCCTGACCGGCAGCGCCAACCCGCCCGGTCCGGCGCCGACGGTGGCCGTTCAGGCGACCTCAAACACCGGCACCCTGGTCGAACTGGGGATCTGGGCGCCTGATACTATGGCCATGGGGCGCGTCATGCTGGCGCTGCGCCAGGCAGTGCCTGCTGCCGTGTTCAGCGTGCCGGGGGCGCCCGCCCTGCCCGCTGCCGCCCCGCCGCCGGCGGCAAAGCGGCGGCGCATCACGCGCACACGTCCGCCCAAACCAGGCACGACTACGGCTGCCGCCGGGTGAAGCGCCTCGGCCTCCTCGGCGGCACCTTCGACCCGATCCATTGTGGCCACCTTGTCATCGCTGAGGAGGCGCGCGTCCGGCTGGCGCTGGATGCGGTCTGCTTTATCCCCGCCGGCCAGCCGCCGCATAAGCGCGGCTTGCCGGTGTCGCCGGCCGCCGACCGCCTGGCGATGGTCCGCCTGGCTATCGCCGGCAACTCGGCCTTCAGCGTGTCAACCGTGGAGATCGAGCGCGAAGGGCCTTCCTACACTGTCGAAACGCTCGGCGCCTTGCGCCAGGAAGTCGGGGCCGAGTGCGCGCTCTTCTTCATCGTCGGCGGTGACGCCTTGTCTGACCTGCTCACCTGGCGTGAACCGGAGCGCCTGCTCGAACTCGCCACGCTCGTCGTGGTCAGCCGTCCTAACGTGCAACCGGTGAATCTGGCGCAACTCAGCGCCCAGTTGCCGGCGCTGTCATCGCGCCTGACGCAGTTGGCAGGCCCGCAGTTTGCCGTCTCCGGCACGGAAATCCGCCAGCGGGTCGGCCAGGGGCTACCGATCCGCTACCAGGTGCCGGAAGCCGTCTGGACATATATTACGGAGCACGGGCTGTACCGGCTGTAGGCGCACCACCAACGCCGCAGCGATGCGTCAACCGCCGAATTGTTAGGGCCTTCTTTACCGACCGGAAACCCTGCGCGGTCATCCTGAAATACGGGGTACGCCTCGTCCGGCGCTGCCCTTGTGTACGGCGTGGCGCCAAAGGCGACCGCCAGGAGCAATGGGGAGACCCGGCCCGACGGGTTCGGCTCAGCGCCGTCAGCGACCCGTACATTCCAGCGACCCGCACCGACTCTCAGTGATAGACAGCACAGTACCGGCAGTAACAAACGCAGAGAGGATTCGATACGTGGCCGATCTCACCGCCCACTTGCTCCGACGGGCCGGCTTTGGAGCCGGCCTGGACGAACTGGCCCAATATCGCCAGCTCGGCTATCAAGGCGCCGTCGATCAACTGGTGAACTACGCGCAGGTCGACAACTCCGCCCTTGACAGCGCAATGCCCACGCTCGACTTGACCCAGAAGGGGCCACAGCAAATCAGCGCTGCCTGGATGCACCGCATGTTGCACACGGCACGCCCCCTGGAGGAAAAGATGACCCTCTTCTGGCACGGTCACTTCGCCACCGGCGATAACAAGGTCCAAAGCTCCGAGATGATGTGGCAACAGAACGGCCTGTTCCGCACCAACGCCGTCGGCAACTTTCACGACTTGCTCCTGGGCGTCTCCAGGGACCCGGCCATGCTGAAGTGGCTGGATGGCAACCAGAACCACAAGGCCGCGCCCAACGAGAACTATGGCCGCGAGCTGATGGAGTTGTTTACGCTCGGCATCGGCAACTACAGCGAGGATGATGTCCACGCAGCCGCCCGCGCCTTTACCGGTTGGCATGCAGCGAAGGGCACGTTCCAGTTCGTTGCCCGCGACTACGATTCCAGCGTCAAGACCTTTCTGGGCCAGACCGGGCAGTGGGATGGCGGCGACATTCTCAACATCATCCTGCAACAACCCGCCCACGCCACTTTCCTGATGACCAAGTTGTATCACTTCTTCGTCGACCCCAACCCGTCTAGCGCCAACATCCAGAAGTATGCCGACATCTACACCCAGAACCAGTTCAACATCGCGCCGGTGTTGCAGGCAATGTTCATGTCGCCGGAATTCCAGGCGCAAAGCGCCGTGCAAAGCCTGATCAAGAGTCCGGCCGAGTACTTCATCGGCGCGCTCAAACACCTGGGCATTGCGACCGTGCCGAAGCAGGGCCCTGGCGTGCTGACGCTCCTCGGCCAGCAGTTATTCATCCCGCCGAACGTCGCCGGCTGGCCGGGCGGTCCGTCCTGGATCAATACGGGCACCATCCTCAACCGCTATAACGAGGCCAACAGGCTGGTGACGGCGCGCACCAGGGACGGCACGAGCTGGAGCCCACCGACTGACCTTTCCAGCATCGGCAGCACCGCCGATCAGGTCGTCGATTACTACAACAACTTGCTGCTGGACGGCAATGTCACCGCCACAACGCGGGCGGCGCTCATTAGCTACCTCAACGGCGACAGCGGTTTCAGCACCAGCGGGGCCGGCCTCGACGAGCGCCTGCGCGGCCTCGTTCACCTGACGATGATCAGCCCAAGTAGCGATGATGACCTTCTCCGAGTTTGGCCGGCGCGTGAAGGAGAATGCCGGCAACGGCACCGACCACGGCACGGCGGCGCCGATGTTCCTGCTCGGCAGCAAGTTGAAGGGCGGCCTCTACGGCAACACGCCCAGCTTGACCGATCTGGACACCAACGGCGATCTGAAGTTCGGCATCGACTTTCGGCAGGTGTACTCCACCCTGCTCCAGGACTGGCTGGGGGCCGATGCGCCCTCCGTCCTGGACGGCAATACCTATGCGAGCCTTGGCATTGTCCAAAAAAGTTAGCCAAACCTATTGACAGGCCGGCAGAACGTGGGTAGGATCAAGTTAGGGTAGCCTAACATCCACAGAGAGGGGCCGATGATGGCAACATTGAGTAGGTCGCGGCGGATCAGTGGCTACACGCTGGCCGGTATCGGCCTCGCGGTTGGTCTGGGCATGGGTGTCCTGGCCGGTAGCGTGGTACCGAGTATGCCCTGGTTGGCGCTGGTCGTCGCCGCCGGTCTCAGTCTGGCCATCTGCGGCGCCGGCCTGTTCTGGTCCGGCGATGTGTTTGCGGCGTCCTGTCCCTGCTGCCAGGCGCGAACGGTGACTTCGACCTGGCGGCAGGCCTTCCAGTGCCGGCGCTGTCAGACGATGTGCGCGCTGGCGGCGCTCAGCCGGCGGCGGCATCTGAAGAGCGTCCCGGCTGGTCGGCTCTCCTGACCTCGCGCAAGAAGTTTTCCGCCAACTCGGCAAACTCCGCTGTCTGGTACTCCTCAATTCGTCCGGCGTCGACCAGGGTCGTGAGCGCCGGGTCGATTGGTAAGCGGGCCAGCAGCGGCGCTCCCGACTCTGCAACCAGTTGCGGCCCTTGGCTCGGTCCAAACACCTCCAGGGGTATGTCGCTTCCCGGGACCATCACGTAGGCCATATTTTCCACAATGCCAAGAATCGGCACCTGCATGCGCTGCGCGAGTTTGATAGCCTTGGAGACAACCGCAGTGGCGAGTTGCTGGGGGGTATTGACGACCACCACGCCCTCCACCGGCAGGCGCTGCAGCACCGTCAACGGCGCGTCGGAGGTCCCGGGCGGCAGATCGACCAGCAGGTAGTCCAGGTCGCCCCAGTGGACATCGTTGAAGAACTGTTGAATGGCGCCGGTCACCATCGGGCCGCGCCAGATCACCGCGTCCTGTTCGTTGGCCATGAGGAAACTGATCGACATGATCTTGATGCCACCGGCGCTGAGTTCCGGGTCGAAGCGCTTGTCGCGCATGACGGCCTTGGCGGTAACGCCGAACATGCGCGGCACGCTCGGACCGGTAATATCGGCGTCCAGCACACCGACAGAAAAGCCGGCGTGGCGCAAGGCGGTCGCCAGCAGCCCGGTCACCAGCGACTTACCGACGCCACCTTTGCCGCTCATGACCGCCACGATGTGCTTGATACCCCGCGGGTCGAGCTTTCCGCCGGTTAATGGCCGTTTCTGGGCCGGCTCCGCGCGCATGGCCGGCACGACGCCGCTGCGCGCGTAGGCGCCGAGGTCATCGAGCAGGAGACCGAGTTGTAACCGGTGGAGCGCTGCCCCGGCCATGATGGTCTCATACACCGCTACGTGGCAACTGGCGCAGGGCAAACCGTGCGCTCGGAACACTGCCTGGATGCCGGGGTAGCGATCCACGACCTCCCGAATCGTCGTCGTCGGAGCAATCTCTAGCATGGGCATGGGGCGTGGCAACCTCCTGGATCATATCGGACCGATGGTTTAGTGTAGCGCGGAAGATTGTGCTTCATTGCCGGCCTTGTGCCGCTCCAGGTACGAGGCAAGCGCGGCCAGCGCCGTTTGCACCCGCACGAAGGCCTCCATCGGCGTGCGGTACACGCTGAAGTAGTGGTGGACATCCTGGTCACTGCCGGACTTGTTCGTCATGTAGTAAAAGTGGTCGCTCGTCTGCAATTGGCGCCAGATGCGAATCAGGGTTGGGTCGCCGGTGGCCAACACTTCGGGCCCCAGGCGCTTGACTTCTTCGAAGCACCAACGCTGCATCGTGTTGCCCAGCCAGGCGCTGGTGTCGCGCTCGGCATCGGCCCAGGAGACGGTGTCGTAGGGGCCAACGTTGACGACCCCGACCGGTTGCAGACGTTGCACCGCTTCCGTCGCCGTCACCCATTCCAGGCTCGGGTGGTGGGCGACTTTACGCGGCAACCAGGTCAGGAAGTCGAAGATGCCGTCCGCCGCCCACATGTGGTTGCCGAACGCCTCGTAGTCCATCGCCAGGGTGATGATCTGGTGCGGGTTGGCCGCCATCCAGCGTGCGAAAACGTCGGCATGCAATGGCCAGAAGTCCCAGGCCCGGTTGCTGAAGCGGTAGCCGATGTCGTCGCTGGACTGATAGTCCCGCAACAAGACCGGCAGGCCGGTGGTGGACTGGTACAGGAAGTTGGGGGACCGCCAGCCGTCCAACACGCGCTCGATGCCCTCCGTCAGGATGCCCCGGAAGCCCAGCCCTCGAACCGTCTCCGCGATATCGTTGTTGTAGAGGCACTCCGTGTTGCGAAAGAACGTCGGCCGCCGCCCGGTGAGTTCCCTGATCGCCTGCGCGTGCAGTTCCACCTGCGAGCAGAATTCGCTGCGGTCGACGCCGAAGAGGCTGGACAGGGAGTGATAGAAGGTCTCGCCGGTAAATTCCACGAGGCCGGTAGCTGCGAGTTGGCGAAACACGTCGAGCAGCTGGGGTTCCCAGCGCCGCGCCTGTTCAATGAAGAGGCCGGACAGCGCAAAGTTCAGCTTGAAGGGCTTGCGACGCTGCGACTGCTCCTGAACCAGATGCAAGAGGAGGGTCGTGGCGGGCCAGTAGCACTCGCGGGCGACGCGCCGAAACACCTCTTCGTTGAACCACTCCTCGTACAGGTGATCATAGAGCGCTTGCGGTGACTGCTCGTCCATCCGGCGGCGTTCCGGGTAGTCGCGCAGACGGTGCGGCTGGTGGGCGAATAGATACAACGTCACCAGTGCCACCGATTTACCTCCGGTTGGATCGCGCGCCGCCAGGCCAGATCGAAACGATGCCGAGAAACACCGCCAACACAAAGGCGATGTCGCCACGCACCTCCTGATGCTGGGTCACCAGTACGCTACCACTGAGCAGGAGACCAACGCAAAGGGCGGCAGACACCAACCGCCGCCCGGTCCGCTCTAGTCGCGCCATGTGGCGAGTCATCTCGTCCATGTCCTCCACGCGCAACTGGAGGCTGCCGGTATCGAGGCGCGTCAAAATCCGGTCGAGCACGCGCGGCAGGTCGAGGGCGATGCGCCCGTAGTCCCGCACCTGCTTGCTGACAAGTTCCAGCACGTCGGCAATTTCGTCACGGCCGGCCAACTTGCGGGCGTAGGGCGTCATCACGTGGATCACATTGAGATCTGGAGCCAACCCGGTGCTGAGGCCCACCAGGGTGCCGATGGCCCGGCCCATGAAGACGTAGTTGGCAGGAATCTGAAAGGGATGCTCGTAGATGAGGTCCTTGACCTGATCGAAGACCTCGTGCGGGCTGATTTTGGCCAGTTCCGCCAGGGAGTTGCGGTAAAACTGATCCAGGAACCAGGCGAGCCCGTCCCGTACGGTGCGCACGTTGGCGCCGGGCCGGAGGAAGCCCATGTCGGCCAGGGTGCGCGTCGCCAGGTCTGCGTCGCGCCCAACCAAGGCATTGAGCAGGTTGCGCGTTCCGACGCGCACGGCCGGCGTGATACGGCCCATCAAGCCAAAGTCCAGGAAGACGATCACCGGGCCGGGTCGCACGAGCAGGTTGCCGGGGTGGGGATCGGCGTGAAAGTAGTCGAGTTCGAAGATTTGCCGAAAGTAGGTCTCCAACAACGTGCGCGCAACCGCCGCCCGGTTGATGCCCGCAGCCTCCAGCGCTGCGTAGTTGGTGATCTTGATTCCCTCGCAGAACTCCATGGTGAGGACGCGTTCGCGCGAGTGCGAACGGTAGATCAAGGGCGCGTAGACGTTGGGGTTGCCGGCAAAGGTCTGCCGGAAGCGTTCGGCGCTCGCCGCCTCGATGCGGTAGTCGAGCTCGTCACCGAGGGTCTCGGTGAACTCGGCCAGCACGCCGTTCCAGTCAACGTCGCCGGCGACCTTGGTCAGCCGCCGCATCCAGGAGATGACCCAGCGCAGGTTGTCCAGGTCGATGGCGATGATGGCAGCGATCTCCGGCCGCTGCACCTTCACGGCCACCTGCTCACCCGTCGGCAGTGTCGCCCGGTGGACCTGTCCGAGTGAGGCGGCCGCCACGGCTTCTTCCTCGATGTTGGCGTACCAGGTGCTGAGCGGTCCGCCAAACTCCCGTTCCGCCACCGTTCGAATCTCGGCAAAGGGGATGGGAGGCACCTCGTCCTGCAGCTTGGCGAGCTCTTCGATGTATTCCGGCGGCAGAAGGTCAACGCGGCTGGAGAAGAATTGGCCGACCTTGATCAGCAGGCCGCCCTGGCGGATGGCGGTCTCCCGGTAGCGAATGCCCTGTTGGCGGCGCAAGGCGGGTAGTCTTCGTTGCACGAAGCCGTCGCCCAGGACATGCCGGAAGAGCCAGAGCCGCCAGTAGTCCCGGATGAAGCCGGCAAAGAGCACGATCACCGCCCGAAAGCGCCGCCTCCGCGTCCGTCGCCAGGCGGCAGTGTTAGGCGGCGGGAGGAGTCCGCGCCGGGCAGCCACGCCTCCCTATCCTCCGCTCAAGCGAGCGGGCGGAACTGGCGGCGGACGACGTTGGTCAGATAGCCGGCGTACTCGCCCATCTGCCGATCCAACTCGTGATCCACGTCCGCCGCTACCGTCTGTTCCATCTGAACATCGAGCAGATACTCCGGCTTGCCGTCACGAGTCTCGTAGAGGCCCACGGTCTGCACCCCCGGCAGCCGGCGCAGGGCCGCCAATCCATCGGCCGCGTCGTAGGGTCCGATCGGCCCGTCCGGCACATCAAAACTCACCATGCGTCGTACTACTGCCATTGCTTACCTCTCCTTAGCCAACTGAAGTGAATCCACGATGGGACCCATTGTACAGGCTCGGGCCGTGTGGCTTTCATCGTGGCTCGCGTATGGGCCAAGGGTACGTGTTGCAGGTGGGAACGGTCAAGATCGTCACCGAAGAATTTGAGCAGTATCATCTGGCTTGGTGCTTGGTGTGATCCGGCGGCCGCGACGGGAAGCGGTATATTCAGGAGGTTGATAATCTGGGCCGGGTTCTTCGAGAGTTCAAGGAAACGTCCGGCCCGGCAGGCGTGCTCGAACTGAAGTGGGTTCACGGAGGACCGCGATGACGACGATCACGGCGGATATACATAATTTGATCAAATCGGTCGACGGGGACATCGTCGCCTTTGAAGCGCTCAAGCAGACGAACGGTAAGCGGCTACGATCGGACAGCCCCAAGTCGCTGAAACTGGTCGTGACACTTGATACGGTGAAGCATGTCCTCCAGGCGTTGCAAGACGGACGAATCTCTCCCCAGCAGGCGCAGCAATGGGCGTCCTTTATCCGCCGCGGGTACGTAGCCGGGACGACACGGGGACCGGTCCGACCTCTGAACATCGAGTACGATGCTGCCAATGCAAACGAGGTAACCGACCTTATCTCCAGACTCGACGAACTAGGCGACCTCATTGACGGCGAATTGAGTGCCGCGGAAATCAGCGCAATGGTCGGCACTCGACTCCCGTAGCAGAAACGGTCTGGTAGTCTCGACCAGCAGACCGTCAGTACTTCCGAAAGGAGAGCAACCGTGAAAATCACTAGGTTGGAAACCATCCTCGTCAAGCCGCGCTGGCTGTTCTTAAAGATGTACACCGATGAGGGCATCGTCGGCCTTGGTGAGCCGATCCTGGAAGGCCGCGCGCTCACCTGCCAAACGGCCGTGAAAGAACTCGAACCCTGGCTGATCGGCCAGGACCCCACCCGCGTCGTCCACCTCTGGCAAGCCATGTATAAGCACGCCTTCTATCGCGGCGGCCCGTTGCTCACCAGTGCGCTCTCCGGCGTCGAACAGGCACTGTGGGACTGCTACGGCAAGTCCGTCGGCTTGCCCGTCTACAAGCTCCTCGGCGGACCAACGCGCGATAAGATTCGCGTGTACGGAACTGCCGGTGGCAATGACCCGGAGAGTGCCGCCGCCAGCGTGCGCAAGGCAGTGGCGGAGGGCTTCAACTGCATCAAGGTTGGACCGGCCGGCCCACGCAAAGGGCGCATCATCGAATCGCCGGCGGTGACGGCGCACGTTGTCGAGGTCTTTGCCGCCATGCGCGACGCTGCCGGCTCGGAAGTCGACCTGGCGATCGACTTCCACGGGGCGATCGCCCCGCAGACGGCCAAACGGCTGATCAAAGCGCTCGAACCATATCATCCGCTGTTCGTGGAGGAACCGGTGCAATGCCAATACGTTGATGTGCTGGCCGACATCGCCCGCTCCACCGACATCCCCATTGCCACCGGTGAACGCCTCTACACCAAGTGGGGCTTCCGTGAGGTGCTGGAAAAGCGCGCCGCCTCCATCCTGCAGCCGGACCTCTCGCACGCTGGCGGCATCATGGAGACGCGCCTGATCGCCGGCATGGCGGAAGCCTACTACGTGGGAATTGCCCCGCACTGCCCGCTCGGTCCGATCGCGCTGGCCGCCTGCCTGCAACTGGACGCGGCGATCCCCAACTTCCTGGCGCAAGAGGGTGGACGCATCACCGGCGCCGGCTACATCAAGACCCCTTTCCGCCAAGAGAACGGCTACCTGCCGCTGCCGACCGCGCCGGGCCTCGGGATCGAACTGGACGAGGAGGCCCTGGCCGACAAGATCGATCACGACTGGCAGAACGCCAAGTCCTACGCCGAGGATGGCAGCGCGATCGACTGGTAGGGCCTTCGCCGAGTTGGCACGTAGAGCGTACTTTGTGTCCGCTATATCGTACACTTGTCGCGAAGGGCAGGTGACCAGCCGCGGAACACGAAGTACCGGTAGCGAACCAGGTGCGCCAGCACCGGCTGGCGGTCGGCATCAGCCAGCAAGCACTTGCTGAGCAGGTCGGTATTGCCCGACAGGCCATCCACGCCATCGAGACCGACCGCTACCTGCCGAACACCTTGGTCGCGCTGCGGCTCGCGCGCGCGCTGCAATGCACCGTGGAATCACTGTTTGCCTTGCCGGAGGCGCCGCTTCGCCTCGCGGCGGAACTTCCTGCGGATACACCGGAACTGGCAGATCCCCGACGTGTGCAAATAGCGCAGGTGGGTACGCGCACGATGGCGTATCCCCTTGATGGGAGCGCCGGCGCGCTGAATGCCGCCGATGGACTGGCGACCGGCGTCAACCCCGCAACGACGGTAGACCTTCTCAACCGCCGGTCGACACTGGACCAGACCATCGTGGTGAGCGGTTGCGATCCAGCGCTGGCCATCCTGGCGACGCACCTTCGCCGGCAGCACGCCCAGGTCCGGCTGATCTGGCGGCCGGGCAATAGCATGACGGCGTTGCGATCTCTGGCGCGCGGCGAAGTCCATGCCGCCGGCATCCACCTGCGCGACCCGCACAGCGGCGTGAGCAACCTTCCTTTTATCACTCAGGAGTTGGCAGGACGGCCAATAACGGTAGTCGGTCTCTGCGACTGGCAGCAGGGACTGCTCCTCGCCCCCGGAAACCCGAAGCAAATCGTGCGCCCGGCTGACCTGACGCGTCCCGACATCACGATTACCAACCGAGCGCCGGGAGCTGGGAGCCGGCTGCTCCTGGACGCCTGGTTGGCGAAGGACGGGGTCCCTTCGGCACGTGTGCGCGGCTACGAGCGGGAGGCGGCAAGTCATTTCGCCGTCGGCGAAGTCATCGCTGCTGGCGCAGCGGATGCCGGCCCGGGCATCCTGTCGGCGGCACGGGCCTTTGGCCTCGACTTCCTACCCTTACAGGAGGAACCAGTCGATCTGGTCATTCCCGCCGCCTACTTGCCCGCCGCCGCAATGCAGGCGGTCCTGGATGTCGCCGTCAGTGGTCCCTACCGCCGCGAACTGGCGGCGCTGGGCGGATACGACAGCCGGCGGACCGGGACAATCGTCGCAGAACTGGGTTCGTAGTTAGGCATCCGGCCCGTTCACGGCGCGTTCGGGTACGTGGCTGGCGACTGAAAGAGGTGATTGCAATGATAAAGGTATCCGTAGCGGCAGCCCTTGTGGCCGCCCTGCTCCGGGAGGCCACCAGCGTTCGTTCTTGCCAACTGGGCGGCCACAAGGGCCGCCCCTACGCGCCAAAATCCCCGAAAAAAGGGGACCGCTTCCAAAAGTCGCGGACTGAACGATGGAAGGTCCGACTGCGTGGACTCAGTCACCCGGCACGATTCGTCATGTCCCGCCGGCTCCTTCTGGCAACGCCCGTTGTGTACCTGCTGTCGGGTTGTGGTACGCGCGTAGCGTCCAGCAATGCCGGAATCGCCGCCAGCAAGGCATCCACGGTTCCTGTGAGTGCTGCCGGCATCACAGGAACCGTGACCGTTTTCGCCGCCGCCTCCTTGACGGACGCCTTCCAGGAGATGGCCACAGATATCCAGAAACAGAGTCAGGGGGCTCGCTTCGCCTTCAATTTCGGCGGGTCGCCGACGCTGCGGACCCAACTGTCCCAGGGGGCGCGCGCCGACGTGTTCGCGTCTGCCGACGAGCCAAATATGCAAGGGGCCCAAAAAGACGGCAGTATTGCCGGGCAGCCACAGGTCTTCGTTCAGAACAAGCTGGTAGTTATCGTGCCGGTGGCGAATCCGGCGGCAATAAAGACGTTGCAGGACCTGGCGAAGCCTGGTGTCAAGCTCGTTCTGGCGCAACCGGCCGTGCCCGTGGGCAACTATGCCCGGCAGTCGTTCGCCAAGATGAGCACGGATGTCGCCTTCGGCGCGACGTTTGCAGCACAGGTGGCGAAGAACGTCGTCTCGGACGAAGCGGACGTGAAAGGCGTTGTCTCCAAGGTGCAACTTGGGGAGGCCGACGCCGGAGTGGTATACCAAACCGACGTGACGGCAGCGGTGCGGCCGCACGTCGTGGTGCTGGACATCCCCGATCAATTCAACGTGATTGCCAGCTATCCGATCACGATGGTCAAAGGAGCGCCCAACAGTGCAGGAGGTCAGACCTTCATCGTCTACGTGCTCTCGCCGGCCGGCCAGAGCACCCTGCTGAAATACGGCTTCGCGCCAGCGCCTCGTGCCTGAATCGCCGCCGTTGCGCTCCGGCCGGTTCGGAGCGCCGGGAGACCTGCCGAAAGCCTCTAGCGAACCGACAGTGCTCTTCGCGGCGCCTGCTGGATTCCTGGTTGTATTCATTGCTCTGCCGGTGGTGGCATTGGTGCTGCGCGGCGCTACCGCCGGCGATTTCTGGGGCAGTCTGCACAAGCCAGTGGTGCTGGCAGCGCTTCGACTGACGCTGACGACGACCCTGCTGACGCTCCTGATTGTCGTCGCCACCGGCACGCCTCTGGCATACATCCTGGCCCGACGCCGCTTCCCAGGGCGCTCGCTGGTCCAGACCATCGTCGACCTACCCCTGGTCCTGCCGCCAATGGTGGCAGGAGTGGCGTTACTGATGGCCTTCGGCCGTGTCGGACTCCTGGGTGCCCAACTCACCTTGATTGGACTGGATTTGCCGTTTACGACGGCCGCGGTCGTGATGGCACAAACATTTGTGGCCGCCCCATTCTATGTGCGCAGCGCCCGCCTGGGATTCGCCGCCATCGAACGCGCGGTTGAGGAGGCGGCCATCATGGATGGCGCCGGCTTTCGACAGGCGTTCCTCTACATTCTACTGCCACTGGCGCGGCCTGGTCTGACCGGCGGCGCCGTCCTGTGCCTTGGTCGGGCGCTGTCCGAGTTTGGCGCCACCTTGCTCTTTGCCGGCAATTTCGCGGGGCGCACGCAGACCATGTCGCTGGCCATCTTCCAGACAATGCAAAGTGATCTCTCCGCAGCCCTGGTGCTCGCCGTTATCCTGGTCGTCGCGTCGGTTGCCGTCCTCGTTGTGTCGCAGCTGGTGGGCAACGTGAACGCGGAATAGGGCACGGAAACTGCGCCTAGTGCAGCCCCAGAATCTGGTCGCCGAGCAGGCCCAACTCCACCTCATACGGCGTGCCGTTGAACTCCGGGTGATACTCGAAACGCGCACGTTGGAAGTATTGGACGGTGTGGGATTGACCGTCGGGACCAATCTCTGGAAGTTCCTGCGAAATCGGATAGCCAAAGACATTGACCCCGCCGTGCGCCTGGAAGAACTGCAAGAAGCCAAAGCTGACCGAGTAACCGGTCTGGGGAAAGGCAACGGTTGGCGTCGGCGTGGCGGTGGCGACCGGAGTCGGCTGTGCCGTTGGGCCAGCGGCGGTGTGCCCGGCGGTCGCCGTCGGCTCGGCCGTGGCTTCGGGGGTCGGGGTGGGTGTGCTCGGCGCTGGATGCGCAAAGGTGCGGCCGGCAGTGAGCTGGGAACCCAGCAGACGCAACTGCACCTCGTAGGGCGTGCCGGCGTTCTCGGGGTGCTCCTCGAACATGTCCCGCTGAAACCATTGCACCAACCGGCCATTTTGCTGGAAGGCCTCGGTTCGCGGGTAGCCGAAGATCATCAGGCCCCCGTTACTCTGAAAGAATCGAGCAAACGCCCCACTGACCGAATGCCCCGTCTGGGGGAAGTACTGAACGTCGCTCGCTGTGCCAGGAGCAGGCGCCGGATGAAATGGCGCATATGCCGCCCCCTCGGCAAACGGGGCGCCCAGTGATGCCGCTTCAATGTAGTAATCGCTGTTGGCGAATAGCGGATGCGTGCGTAGCTTCATCTGCTGGAAGTCCTGGCCCTGCACACCGCCTCCCAGATCGTGAATCTCATCGGTCGGGTCACCAAAACGGGCGGCGCCGCCATGCGCCAGCAAATAGGCGAGAAAGGTCGGCCCCACCGTGTGACCGGTCTGCGGGAAGTACTGGCTGCCGTCGGCCAGCGGGGTCCCTTCACTGATCCCGCTCTCGATCAGGAACTCGGGGTCGCCTCCCACACGGGCATTTTGGGGACCGCCATTGTCGCTGTGGGAGGCCGAGGCTGCGAGAGGGACCGTCAACTGTGGCTGGACGCCACTCGTGGGCAGGACAACCGGAGTGCTGGCGCCGTTCTTGTCAACGAGAACGGCAGCATTGCCAAGCAATGGCGCTGACCCTGTGACTGCAACAGTGCCCGTTGCCCAGAATAGCCACACCTTATCGCTACCGCGATCAAAGCTGATAGACGCTACGGAGGGGGTCTCCTTGTATTGTACATTGGTGGCGTTGGAGAACTGACGGACGGCCGTCTGGAAGGCCGAAAAGGCGGGTCGCGGCGTACCGTCATAGTGCAGCAGCCCCCAGGGGCCGCTCAGATCGGTGGGATCGTCGGCAATGCGAAAAATGCTCAATCGCTGGATCCCGGCGGCCAACCCGTAGGCGAAGGCTTCAATGACAAAGTCGGCTTGCTCTGCCAGCGTGTCGTGCATGAGGTCCGGAGTGCGCGGGGTGGCCGGGTCGTCATAGGGCGCAGCGTTGCTCTCCGAGAGCCACAGCGGTTTGTTGATGCCGTGACTCTGCAACGTCTGGCGGTATATCTGCGCGATGCGCATCACATCGGATACCCTGCTATAGACGTGGAGGTCGACGGCGTCAAAGTAGTAGCCATTGGCAGCCGCTGTCGGGTCATTGGCTGCAACTGCAGCTAGCCGATCGATGAAGAGCGGCTGGTTCCGCGTGACGTCGACCCAGTACGTCGTACCTGCGACGATGACCTGTTCGCTGGGATCGAAGGCCTTTGCCACCTCAGCGGCATCCTTTACTAACTGGTAATACTCCTGCACCGTGCCGGCCCAGGTCGAACCCAGCGTGCCGGACGGGATATCCGGCTCGTTCCAGATGATCCATTGGTTGATCCGCCCGGCGTAGGTCTGCACCATGTAGCGCACAAAGGAGGCCCAGGCGTTGCGCGGGTCGTCGATCGGCAGGCTCAGGTTAGCCGGTGTTGAGCCGTCCCGCGTTGCCCAGGCCGGGGGATTACCTAACAGGCCTACCACCGACATACCGGCGTTCAGTTCGGTCTGGAGTTGCGCATCGGAGATGGTCCGGGGGGGCAAGTGTTGGCTCGAGTCGTCCGGCTGAATCTCGTTCCACCAGAAGTTGACCCGTTCCCAACCGGCGTCGGATGCGGCTCGCTGCTGCGGATACTGGTAGGCGTCGACGATACCGAACGGATTGACTGCAGTAGGCGGGGTCGTCGGGACGGTTTTCTGTAGCGTGCGAGCCGGCGTGCCATGGCCCGCGGCCCGAGCCGACGGTACGGCATTGAATAGCAGGAGTCCC
Organism: Chloroflexota bacterium; assembly: GCA_036734945.1. Lineage (GTDB taxonomy): Bacteria > Chloroflexota > UBA4733 > UBA4733 > UBA4733 > UBA4733. Next base: position 25,090 of record DAIMXP010000034.1, on the reverse strand, counting down.
AGGAGCACAAGACCCAAGCACGGAGAGAGGCGCGCAGGCCGCGAGAAATTCAACAGATAATTGCCGTTCTCCAAGTCGTGCCGTCATCAAGGCAGTCTGCAAAGGCTACCCGCCCAAACGGCGCAACGCGCACCGCACGATACGAGGACGCCGGACTGCCGACCATTGGACAGACGAATGAAGACACGGCCGGTGACACGACAGCGGAACAGTTAGCTATTACACCACCGAAGCTGGATGAGCCGGGCACAGACCTTGCTACCCGGCTCGACGCGCACCTGGGGCTTCCGACGTCCCGAAACCCCGCAGAAAGGGTCATCTATGTCGTTGCTCCGCCTCTTGCTCCCGCCTTCGTCCGCCAGGCGCCGCGTGTGAAGAGCACGCTGAGAACCATTCTGAGCCCGAAGGTTCTCATTCCCGTCGTCTTTGCTGTTGTCCTCATCGGCATTGTCCTGAGTCTCGGCGACATCCGAAAAGTGGGCCAAGACATTGTTCATTTTCCGCCGGGTGATGCCGCGCTCTTCCTGGGTCTGACGGTGCTGTACGAGACCATCCGCGGTGTGCAGTGGCTCTATTTCCTGAAGGGCATGAAAGTCAAGGTCGCGCGCCGCCGCGCTATCTTCGCCTTCATCGGCGGCGAAGCGACCAAGAGTCTTCCGGCCGGCAACTACTTCGAGAATTACCTGTTGGAACGCGAAGCTGGAGTCGCGGTGGCCTATACCGCGTCCGGGACGACGATCACGATCCTTCTGGAGGTGGTTATCTGTGTCGTCTACCTCTCCGTGGTGGGCATCCGGGGCTGGGGATGGTTACGACCTGTCATCCTGCTTGGGTCGCTCCTGGTGGTCCTGACAGTCATTGCCCTGGCGCGGCTGGACCTCCACGCGCATTTGCCAGGCTGGCTGGCGAACAAGCAATTCTTTCGCTGGGCTGCGGAGCAATGGAAGACATTTTCTCAGGGCGCCGCTGCCTTCGTAACGCCCAAGCGTCTAGGGGTAGGCCTGGCGCTTGCGGCCGCCTACCTGGCGGCCGCCGGGACGCAGTACTACGTCGTCATTCGGGCCATTGGCCATGACCACGTTGGCTACTTCGACGCCGTAGCCGCGTACCTCTTCGGCCTCGGGGCCGGTCTCATCTTGCCGGTACCGACCGACATCGGCGTCCAGGAGATCACCGGTCTCGGCGCTCTGAAGGCGATGGGCATGCAGGTGCCGAACGCGGTTCCGGTGACCATTCTCTTCCGCGTCTTCAATCTGGTATCGTCGCTTGTCATCGCGGTGATCGCCTTTGTGGTGCTCCACCGGGAATTCCGCGATGCGTTCGCCAGCCGCGATGGCAGCGGCAGCGTGCCGGAAGAGGCAGCGACCGGGGGGTAACCGGCGCCTTCGGCGCCGGCTGCCGGCACAGCCACGTGGGGAAGGAAACCTCGGCATGGAACCAATCACCCTGGTCGCGCGGCGACCCGCGCGGTCCGTTGTTGGGGCACACGCTGATGCTGCCTTGTTGGCAGCAGAGTTGGCCGCGGCAGTCGATGGCGAGGTACGCTTCGACGACGGTAGCCGGGCACTCTACGCCACCGACGCCTCGAACTACCGGCAATTGCCCATCGGCGTCGTCGTGCCACGCACGGTTGATGACGTGGTGACGGCGGTCGCCATTGCGCGCAAGCATGGCGCACCGGTGCTGGCGCGCGGCGGCGGCACCAGTCTGGCCGGCCAGTGCTGCAACGTGGCCGTCGTGATTGACACCTCAAAGTACCTGCGCAGCGTGTTGGAGATCAATCCCGAATCCCGACTGGCCCGTGTCCAACCGGGCGTGGTACTGGACGACCTGCGTGACGCTGCCGAACGTCACCACCTCACGTTTGGCCCGGACCCCTCGACGCACAACCGCTGCACCCTCGGCGGCATGATCGGCAACAATTCCTGCGGCGCCCACTCGCCGATGGCCGGCAAGACTGTCGACAACGTCGAGGAGTTGGACATCCTGACCTACGACGGGCTCCGCATGCGCGTCGGCAAGACCAGCGACAGCGACCTCGAGCAGATCATCCGAGCGGGCGGGAGGCGGGGCGAGATCTATGGCGCGCTCAAGGGATTGCGCGACCGCTACGGCGACCTCGTCCGCCAGCGTTTCCCCAGGCTGGCGCGCCGCGTCTCCGGCTACAACCTTGACCAGTTGCTACCGGAGAACGGCTTCCACGTGGCGCGTGCCCTGGTCGGCACCGAGAACACCTGCGTCACGGTGCTGGAAGCAACCGTCAACCTTGTCCATAGTCCGCCGGTGCGTTCGCTGCTGATTCTGGGCTACCCAGACGCCGCTGCCGGTGCGGACGACGTCATGCTCATCCTTCAGCACGTACCGACCGCGCTGGAAGGCTTCGATGACCACCTCACGAGATCGCTGCATGCAAAAGGTCTGTACCGCCAGGACATCGCCATGTTGCCTAGCGGGGGCGGCTGGCTGCTGGTGGAGTTCGGCGGCGCCACGAAGGACGAGGCGGACAGCAAGGCACGCGGCCTGATGGCGGCCTTGCGCAGCACCAGCAGGCCGCCGACGATGCATCTGGCAGCGACGGCCAAAGAGGCGAACAGTGCCTGGCAGGTGCGCGAGTCCGGCCTGGGAGGCGCCGCCATCATACCCGGCCAGGGCCACTTCTGGCCAGGCTGGGAAGACTCGGCGGTCCCACCGGAGCGCCTGGGGGACTACCTGCGCGACTTGCGTCGCCTGCTGGACTCGTATCAGTTCGGCGGCGCCTTCTACGGCCACTTCGGCGACGGCTGTATTCACACGCGCACCAACTTCGACCTCACGAGCAGCGCGGGCATCGCCAAGTTCCGACGCTTCATGGAGGACGCCGCCGACCTGGTGCTGCGCTACGACGGCTCGCTGTCCGGCGAACACGGCGACGGGCAGGCACGCGCCGAACTCTTGCCCAAAATGTTTGGCGAGGAGCTCGTGCGGGCCTTTGGCGAGTTCAAGGCGATCTGGGATCCGCAGGGCAAGATGAACCCCGGCAAGGTGGTCGACGCCTACAAGATGGACGAGAACCTCCGGCTGGGAACTACCTATAACCCCTGGCAGCCCAAGACGCACTTTCAGTTTCCAGACGACGAGGGCAGTTTCGCCCAGGCAGCGCTGCGCTGTGTCGGCGTCGGCAAATGCCGGCGCCACGAGGCCGGCACGATGTGCCCCAGCTACATGGCCACGCGCGAGGAACAGGACAGCACCCGCGGCCGCGCCCGTCTTTTGTTTGAGATGCTGCAAGGGAACCCGCTGAAGGACGGCTGGCGTGACGAGACCGTCCACGCAGCGCTTGATCTCTGCCTGGCGTGCAAGAGTTGCAAGGCAGAGTGCCCGGTCAACGTCGACATGGCGACCTACAAAGCCGAATTCCTGTCGCACTATTACGAGGGCCGCCTCCGCCCGGTCGTCGCCTATAGCCTGGGTCTGATCTACTGGTGGTCCCGCCTGGCTGCCCACGCCCCCGCCCTCGTCAATTTCACGACGCACGCCCCGCTGCTCAGCGCCGTTGCCAAACGCCTTGCCGGCATTGCCCCGCAACGCGAGATTCCCGCCTTCGCACCACGCACGTTCAAGGAGCAGTTTCGAGAGCGCCCCGGCGCCGATCCCACACTGCCGGCAGTCATTCTCTGGCCCGACACCTTCAACAATCACTTCCACCCGGAGACGGCCCTGGCCGCGGTCGACGTGCTGGAAGCAGCCGGCTTCCGGGTGATCGTGCCGGAACAGAGCCTCTGCTGTGGAAGGCCGCTCTACGACTTCGGCATGCTCGACACCGCCAAGGGGCTGCTGAAGCGCATCTTGACGACGTTGCGGACAGAGATACGGGCCGGTGTGCCGGTGGTGGGCCTGGAACCGAGTTGTATCTCCGTTTTTCGCGACGAACTCTGCAACCTTTTCCCCCACGATGAGGACGCGCAGCGTCTGAAACGCCAGACCTTTCTGCTGGGCGAGTTCCTCGAGCGGCGCGCACCGCACTTTCAGGTACCCAGTTTGGCAGGCCAGGCGATCATGCACGGGCATTGCCACCAGAAGAGCATCCTCGGCATGGCAGCCGACGAAGCGCTGTTGCGCAAGATGGGTCTCGACTACCAGTTGCCCGATAGCGGCTGCTGCGGCATGGCCGGCGCCTTCGGCTTTGAGCAGGCCAAATACGACGTCTCGATCGCCTGCGGCGAGCGCGTGCTGTTGCCGGCTGTGCGGGAGACGGCCAAAGACGCCTATGTGATCAGCAACGGCTTCAGTTGCCGGGAGCAAATCGCCCAGACCACTGATCGACGCGCCTTGCACCTGGCCGAGGTGCTGCAGATGGCACTACAGGGCGACACCACGCCGACGCAGTATCCCGAGCGGCGCTATCCAGACCACACCACGCGCGCCACCAGGAGCGCCACGCGCACCGCCGCCGTGGTCGGAGTTGGTGTTGTCGCTGCGGCGGCGGCACGCGGCCTGATATTGCTGCGAAAGAGGGTGAATTGATGAAAGCAAAATTGATCCTGGAAGCGAGTTCTGCCTCGAAGCAGCCACTCCAAGCAGCCATCGTGCAGTGAGCACGTCACGGCATCACGGTGAAGCCCTCCTGCCTTGCGGCGTCGCAGAGGCGGCCGTCCAGGCTGATAAACTCGCTCCCAGTGGCGTGTCCACGTGCCCAGACAAGCGCTGCCCCCAACTGGAGCGCATCGGCGCCACGAAGCGGATAGCTAGCAAGCAGACGCGCAGCCTGAACGCGCACATCTTCAACGGGACGTACCTCCGTCGCGCTCGCACAGAGCGAGAGCCAGCGCGAACGAGCAATCGCTACTTCCTCGGCCGTGAACTGGCCCATGCGAACCAATCTAGAGAGGGCGGACAGGCCTTCGATTTGCGTACACCACCAGACCACGAGGCCGGGATCGACGTTGAAGACGCGGCGCATTGTTGAAGACTCAGGTTCATTGATGCACAGCGGGACCATCGCTGACGTGTCCCAGAATCTCACCAGCTTTGTTCTCGCTCCTCCAGAGCTGCCCGACGGAACAGGCCGTTCGGATCGAGAACCCTCGGTTGGCTCCAGAAATCCGACGGCAACTCTCGCTGCGCCCGGCAGAGAACCTGTGTCGCCACCAGGTCCTCATCTGCAGCTACAGTGACAACGGTGGGGTGCTGAACATACGGTACCAGGCGCGCGACGGCACGACCATGATCGGTAACCACCACCTCCTCACCGGCATTCATGTGGTCGAGATAGCGACCGAGAGACGCCTGTAACTCTTCCACCTTGACGCTGACCATCGGGCGAATCCTTCCTTGCGGGAATTAGCGAGCGCGCTACGACGTAGGATACCGCGCCGGCAGGTACCATTCAGGGGTTTGGCTCACAACCAGTCGCTCCCCAAATCAAAGATGCCCTCCGGCAACGTCCACCAGGGGGTGAAGGTCGTCTCCAAGTCCAGAATCTTGCCGGTGCGGCTCGATTCATACGCCTTCATCATCTGTTCGATCACGTGGCGCGCCTGCCAGACGTTGCAGCGTGGTCGCTCGCCGCTGCGGATGCAGTGGACGAAATGGCCCAGGATCGTTTCGGTCGCCTTCGGCACGACTGGCGCATAGCAACCCTTGATCGCCAGATACTCCACCGGTTCGGCATCTGCCAGCGGTTCCCGGGTCGTGTGGACCACCAGCGGCCGGCCGAACTCGTTCATGAACACATCGCCGTGGCGGCCATGGACGACCGTGCCGTTCTGCGCGTAGCTGTAGGCCCAGCACGTGCGCATCACCGCCTGCTGACCGCCGGCATACTCCAGCAGGATGGTCACGTTATCGTCGACCTCGGAGTTGATGCGACCACCGTCGCCGGTGATGCGCCGGGGAATTAAGGTGCCGGTGAAAGCCGCCACGCGAACTGCCGGGCCCATGACGCAGGCGATTCGGCTCAATGCGTAGGGCGCGGTGTCCATCATCGCCCCGCCCCCCGCCTCTTTGGAGTAGTACCAGTTGGAGCGCGGCGGCCCCGGAATGTTGAGTTCGGCCTCGATTGCGGTGATTTTGCCGACAACGTCCTCGCGCAAGTAGGAGAGGCCGGCTTCCAGCACCGGGCTGTGGTCGTAGGGCAACGCTACCGCCGTGATGCCGCCGGCCTCCACTGCCGCCACGAGCGCCTGGGCCTCGTCCCAACGCGTGGCCATCGGCTTCTCGATCAAGACGTGCTTGCCGGCACGGGCGGCGTCGGCTGCCATGGTGGCATGCATCTGGTGCGGCGTGGTGATCACGACGCCATCGATATCCGACCATGACAGCAGCTCTCGGTAGTCGGTGGTCCAGCGCTCGCAGCCACGCTCTTGCGCCTTCGCCTGCGCGCTTTCGGCGTGCGCCGCGCACGCAGCGACGAAAGCCACGCCCTCCAACTCGGCAGCCTGGTTGAAAAAGCGATTGCTGATCTGGCCACAGCCGATCATGCCCAGCCGCAGTGGCCGATTTGCACTCATAGCGGTCTCCGTTTCTCCGGCTGCATGCCGGCTCTCGTCCTATCGACACAGAGGGTACAGCATGCGACGCTGCGCCGCCCGGTGTTACGGTACCCGGTGTGCTGAACACCACCAACCTGCTCATCGTCGATCTCGATCTCCCAGCAGGTCGCGCATTTCGGCTCGGCGTCCTGTCGGACACGCACCGCTATAGCCGGCCGGCGGCGGTGCCGGCGAATGCCATCGAGCGCATGGGGCCGTGTGACGCCTACCTGCACTGCGGCGACTTCCTTGATCCAAAGATGCTTGTGCCCTTGCGCCAGCGGGCGCCTGTCTTCGCTGTGTTGGGCAATGTCGATCCGGCCGAACTGGCGACGGATGTGCCGTCAATGGTGCTCTTGCGTCTCGGGGAGTGGCGTATCGGCGCTGTACACTCGGCCGGTAACACGGAAGCCGCCAGGCGGCGTACCGCCGCGCTCTTTCCAGAGCGCCTGGACGTCCTTTGCTTCGGCCACTCACACCGGTCGATGGCCGAGCGTGTGTCCGGACTGGTCCTGCTCAACCCTGGGAGCGCCGTCGATCCGCGCGGCATGCCGGCGCCGAGCGTCGCGGTAATTGAGCTCTCCGAAGGCCTGCGAATCCAGGTGCTGAAGCTGGTCCCAGAAGCGTCACCGGCGGGTTGACACGCTGCCCGACTCCTGTGACACTTCCACTGCCGATTGCGGCTTTCCTTGTTGACGTGCCGGAGTCTGGAGCCAAAGGGCGTCAGTGGTGGTGGAGTAACGGTGGAGAAAACCTGGGTCACCAGTCTCACGGACGGGCAGGAGTTTTCCGCTCCGTTTCAGGTGCGATCCCGCCAGTTGCGAACGCACCGCAGTCGCTCCGGCAGCTTCATGACGCTCATTCTTGGTGATCGCACCGGCGAAGTGAACGCCGTCCTTTGGGACGAGGCCGAGCGCTTCTACCCATCTGCCCGGGAAGGCGGCATCGTCCATGTGCGAGGCCGCTGCCAACTGTACAACGGTGACGTTCAGGTTGTGATCGAACACCTGAGCCTGGCCACTCAGGGCGACTACCTAATGACTGACTTCTTGCCATCGAGCCCCCGTGACTCGGCAACGATGTCCCGAGAGTTTCGCGCGGAGATCAACAGTGTGCGCCAGCGTGGCCTGCGCACCCTCCTGGAAACGGCGTTCGACCGCGAACGCTTCGCTCAGTTCGCGCTGGCGCCGGCCGCGACCAATATCCACCATGCCTACCTTGGTGGTCTGTTGGAGCACACGCTGGAAGTGGCACGGCTCTGTCGGGCCCAACTGGCAATTCATCCCGAGATGGACGCTGAACTGCTCATCAGTGGCGCGTTGCTACACGACATCGGCAAGGTGCGCGAATACAACACGGCAGCCGCCTTTGAAACGACCGATGAAGGCGGCCTGCTTGGGCACATCTCCATCGCCGACGCCATGCTGGCGCAACTTGGCCCGCGCATCCCGGACCTTTCAGCGGAACTACTCCTGCGCCTGCGTCACATGCTGCTCAGCCACCATGGCCGGCACAAATGGCAGTCGCCGCAGGTGCCGAAGACACTTGAAGCAGCGGCCTTACACCTTGCCGATTTTACCAGTGCGCAACTGGCCATGTTCGCCGCCGGCTTGCAGCACGTGGAACGCCCCGGAAACTGGTCGGCCTACCACCGCACGCTGGAGCGCAAACTCTACGCGCCGCCTAAAGCGGCGTCGTCACTCACAACGGTGTTGCGCGAGGCAGCCGTCCCCGCCTACCCCTTCGACGAACCGGACGGCTTGCTGGAGTTATCGACGCCGAACGGGGCTTAGGGCCTGCCCCTTCGGCGCTCGGTCGCCCCGGCGTCACCAATGCGCTATCATCCTGGCAGTAGTCATTCCGTCCCCCAGGTCGCCTCGAAGATTGGACATTGACCATGAGCGCTCCTGTCGTTCGCAAGGCCGTCATCCCTGTGGCGGGGCTTGGCACGCGTCTGCTTCCCGTGACCAAATCGCAGCCCAAGGAAATGCTGCCCGTCGGGCGCAAGCCGGCGGTGCAATACATCGTGGAAGAACTGGAGCAGGCCGGGGTTCGGGACATCCTCCTTGTCACCGGGCGCAAGAAGACCTCTATTGAGGACCACTTTGACAGGGACCCGGACTTGATCCAACGCCTGGCGGCTTCCGGCAATCAGGACCTGGTGGACATGCTGAACTTCGCGGAAGCGGACACCGCCTTCTACTACACACGCCAGAGTACCCAGGCCGGTAATGGCGATGCAGTGCGGCTCGGCCGGCGTTTTGTCGGCGACGACATCTTCGTCGTGGCATTCGGCGACAGCATCATTCGCAGCGCCGGCCGGCGAAGTGTCCTGGAACGCATGATCGACGTCCACGTTCGGCAACAGGCAAGCTGCACCATCGCCGTAGAGGAAGTTCCGCCCGATGAAGCCTACAAGTATGGCGTTGTGCGACCGAAGGGCGAGATCGGTGATGAGTTCGAGATCTCGGATCTTGTGGAGAAGCCGGTGCGCGGCTCGGCTCCGAGCAACATGGCAATCGCCGCACGCTATGTCTGCGGTCCAGAGGTGTTTGAAGCCCTGGACCTCACCATGCCCGGCAAGGGGGGTGAGATCTGGCTCGCTGATGCCATCCGCATCCTGCTCAAGCAGGGTAAGCGTGTGTACTGCGTCAAGCTGCTGGAAGGTGAGCAGCGCTACGACATCGGCAATTTCGAGAGCTACTACAAGGCCTTCGTTGACTTCGCCCTGGCAGATGAGCGCTATGGCTACTTACTTCGTCAATACCTGATGCGAAAGCTGGGCTGACCGATGCCTTCGTCTTCGTCAATCCTCTGCTCAGCGCCGGGTCGCTGTGGCATTATTGGCAATCCCACGGACATGTACGGCGGTTCGGTGCTGAGTTGCTCAATCGAGCCGCGTGCCTACGCCCTCGTTGAGCTGGCGGATCGGCTCTCGCTGGTATCGCTGGGACGGTCCCTGGACATTGGCGGTCGCGAGGACTTGACACTGCGCGGTGACGTATATGACATATCCAAGGCGTGCCTGGCCGAGTTGCACCTCTACGACGCCCCCCTTCGGCTAACGGTCTGGAGCGACATCCCCTTCGCCTCGGGCCTCTCGTCGTCGTCGGCGCTGGTCTGCGCAACTTTCAAGGCCCTGAGCACCTTCGCCGGTAAAGTCTGGAACCGCTACGAGTTCGCTGAATTGGCGCGTTCCATTGAGTTGAACCGCATGGGGGTCGTCTGCGGCTACCAGGACTTTTACATGACCTCCTTTGGCGGGCTCAACTACCTGGACTTCCGTGAGAAGGAGTTTTACCGCGAAGTCGGCAAAGAGCCCTATGCCACGGTGGAGAGTCTGAGCGCGGACGTGGAGTCGTTGCCGTTTGTGCTGGCCCACACCGGTGTCGTGCATTCCTCCGGCGCCGTACACAAGCCGATCCGCGAGCGCTGGCTGGATGGCGACAAGGAGGTTCGCGATGCCTACGTCCGCATCGGACAATTAGCACGGGAAGGCAAGAAGGCGTTGCTGACGCGCCACTGGTCGCACCTGGCTGCCCTGATGACGGAGAACCACGCCATCCAACGCGACCTCGGTGGCTCCGGCCCCGATAACGAAACGCTGATTGCCGCCGCACTGCAGCACGGCGCGCTCGGCGCCAAACTGGCAGGCGCCGGCGGCGGCGGCACGATCATCGCCCTTCATCCCGATCCGACCTGGCTGGGCGACCGCCTTGCGGAAGCAGGCGCCGACCGCATCCTGTTCCCGGTCGTGACGGAAGGGGTGCGGCTGGAACAAGACACGATGGCGAAGGCGCGCATCGCGACAGGAGGGTAAGGGGCGAATGCGGTATAGTGGCTCCATGCGAATTACGATTGACGGCGCTGGGCGCATCGTTCTGCCGAAAGCGTTACAGCAGCGCCTGCACCTGGCGCCAGGAAGCGAGCTTGAAGCAATTGTCGACGGAGGTCGCCTGGTTGCCACGCCCGTAGTACCGGAGGTGAAGTTGATCGAGGAGAACGGCCGGTTGGTCGCTACCACCAGCCAGCCCGTCCCAAGGATGACCCATGAGGAGTTGTTACGTTTGATCGACGAGGATCGCGACACACGCCGTTGATCCTGACTGCCGACACCAGCGTCATCGTTCCGTCGCTTTTGACATGGCACGAACTGTATGATCGGGCCGCACCGGCGCTTCGCACTGTTAGCCAGATTCCCGCCCACGCGCTTGCAGAGTCATTTTCGGTACTGACTCGGCTACCCTTGTCCCGTGCGCTTCCTTCACCGCTGGCCGAACAGGTGCTCACGCGGGCGTTCCCTGGCCAGCTACTCCTACTCAGTTCGGAAGGCTATCGCCGCGTCATCCGCCGATTGGCCGAGGCCAACCTCGGTGGCGGGCGTGTCTACGACGCCATTGTTGGGGCAACCGCGGCTGAAGCTGATGCCCGTTTGCTCACGGCTGACCGACGCGCAGTAGCAACATATGCTCTCCTGGGGGTTGACTTTCTCCTCCTTGACTGAGTTCCGAGGTGACGTCACTCAGCGTTCCCCACGTACCTTCCCAACCGTTTGGCCGTAACCGTTATGCCCTCCACCCCGATCCCCACTGGCTGGGCGACAGGCTCACGGAAGCAGGCGCCGACCGCATCCTGTTCCCGGTCGTGACGGAAGGGGTGCGGTTGGAACAAGACACGATGGCGAAGGCGCGCATCGCGACAGGAGGGTAAGGGGCGAATGCGGTATAGTCGCTCCGCGAGCGAGGCGACGCCACGGGCTGCATGGTTGCGCCTGATAAGTGAGGATCGCGACCCGCGACAGGGATGGAACATGTCGGTGACGCACGCTGACGCGGGGCCGAGCAGTGGCGATATTGCCGATGCCATCGCCGCAGTTCGTCACGATACGTTGCGTCATATTTGGACGATGCTTGTAGGGGCCTGCCTGGTCTGGCAATTCGTCGTGCCGTTGTTTGATACGGCGAGCGTGGGTTCCTCGCAGGGCTTGCTGCAACACTGGCTGCTCTTCACTATTCTTGCCGGCAGCCTGGGCGGCGCCTATCAGCTCTTGCAACGACGGTCGGCGCTGGCTGGTCCCGCGCTGCTGGCGTGCAGCACGATAGGCTGTACCGCAGCTATCTGGCTGCTCCAGGCGCCGTCCGTCGCCTTCCTGTATCCGCTGATCGTGCTCGTGGCCGCCGCCCTGGTGACGCCGCTGAGCAGCGGTCTGGTGGCCGCGGCAGCGCTCCTCGCCTTGGTCGCGCTCCGTACCGCCGGGCTAGTGCCTGGCGTGACGTCTCTGGTTATTGCCGAGGCGGCGGGGATGGCCGTGTTGGCCGGTGTGCTTGGCGCCTCCTTGAGCCGGACGATCGTCATCGCCGTGGAGTGGTCCGAGCAGAGCCTCGACAGGGCCTCGCGCAACGCCGAAGAGGCGCAGCGCCACCGTGGGCAGCTCGTGCAGGCCGTCCAGCAACTGGACGACACCCACTACCGCCTGCGTCAGGCCAATGCCGCGCTGGAAGTCGCCTGGAAGGCGGCAGACACGGCTGAGCGATCCAAGTCGGAGTTTGTCACGAACATCAGCCACGAACTGCGCACACCCTTGAACCTGATAGTCGGCTTCAGCGAGATGATCGTGACGTCACCGGAAAGCTATGACAACGCCCTACCTCCAGAGTACCGCGGCGACCTCAACGCCATATACCGCAGCGCCCAGCACCTGTTGACATTGACCGACGATGTGCTTGATCTCGCTCGCATCGGCACAGGCAGGCTGACGCTCGTCCGCGAACCGGTCGATCTACGCCAGACGATCACTGACGCCGCCGACATCGTGCGTGAGTACGTGGCGGCTAAGGGATTGCAGTTGCAGGTACAGGTCACAGCCGGCCTCCCTCTCGTGAGCCTGGACCGACTGCGCATCCGCCAGGTTTTATTGAACCTGATTACCAATGCCGCTCGTTTCACGGAGCATGGCAGCATCACTGTCGCCGCCGGGATGGACGGCGATGGCGTCCTGATTCAGGTGATAGACACCGGGAAGGGAATAGCACCCGTGGACTTGCCGCGCGTGTTTGAGGAGTTCCACCAGGGTACGCAAGGGCGCCCCGGTCAGGAGGTGCGACCGCAAGGCTACGGCCTCGGCCTGCCGATTAGCAAGCACCTGGTCGAACTGCACGGTGGTAGAATGGGTGTTGAGAGCGTCGCAGGCGCCGGCACCACATTCTGGTGTCGACTGCCGGTGCGGCAACTGGAGGGCGCGGGATCGTTCGGTCCGCTCCGCCCCCACGACCTCAGCTGGCTTGGCGGACGGGGCGAACGTGTCCTGGTACTGAACGGCGCCGGCAGCCGGCTCCTGCAGTTCCTGCAGCGGCAGTTGCCGAACTACCGGCTGGTCGCCGCCGGGAGCCTTCCTGCCGCCCAGACGATGGCGGCCGATTTGCGCGCCTTTGCCATACTGACGGATGCCGATTGCTTCGACCGGACCGCCTGCGCCGACAGCCCCGTACCGGTGCTCGGTGTCCCGTTGCCCCATCCAGAGCGTCTCTCAGCGAGCCTGGGAGTCGCCGCCTACCTCAGTAAGCCTATAAAGCGCGTGGAGTTGCTGGAGGCCATCCAGCAACTCCAGCGTCCGGTTGCGACAGTGCTGGTCATTGACGACGATCCGCGCTTCGTGCGTCTGGTGCAACGTTTCCTGGGGGTGCGAAGCGCCCAGCCGGCCTACACATTGCTCAGTGCCCATAACGGCGAGGAGGCCGTCGCGGTGGCGCGGACAAGCAAGCCGGATCTCATCCTGCTGGACCTGATACTCCCCGACGCCGGTGGCGAAGAGATCCTTGCCCGTCTCCGAGAGGACAGCGACCTGGCAGCCGTGCCGGTCATCATCGTCTCCGCCCAGGAGCAGCTTGCCGGGCAGTTCGTACTGGGCGACACGATAGTCGGGGTGAAGCCCGAGGGCATGCAACTGGATGAGATTTGCCGCGTCATTGAGGCGCTGGTCCAAAATCTGAAGCCGCCGCGCGGCTATCTCACCGCTGGCAGCGAGCCGGCAATTTCCCCAACCGTGGTGTTGCCGGCCACAATGGGCAGCGAGCCGAGCCATTCCAGCAACTGATGCTGGCTGATGGGCTTGCGAAGATAGGCGGTGGCGCCCAGGGCTATCGCCACATCCGGCTCGTAGAGCACGGAACAGACGGCCACCGGGATATCGCGCGTTTCCGGCGCAGTCTTGAGGTCCTGCAGCAGTTCCCAACCATCCCGCTCGGGGATCACGACATCCAGCAGGATTGCTGCCGGGCGGCGTCGGGTGGCGAGGGACATGGCCCGGTCGGCATCCGTGGCGCCTACCATTTGCCACGCCTGCCCGGCCAGATAGCGCTCGATGAGTCGGAGGAAGTCGGCGTTGTTATCAACAACCATTAAGGCGGGACGGTCATCGCAGGGGAATTGCAGGCGGATTCGCCAGTACTGCGACGCCCGCTGCGGAGCCTGAAGCGTCAGCCGGCCCCCCAGTGCCTCCACGAAGGACCGACTCTCTGCCAACTCCGCTTCCGAGGCTGCGCCCTCGCCCAGCGGAGTGACCAGATCGATGGTCACGTCGTGCTTTCCGCCCTCGGCCCGCAGTTCCAATGTTCCCCCTCCACTGCGATGGATGATCGGCGTCAGCAGCGTCAGTAGCGCGTGGCGCAAGGCAACACGGTCGCCCCGCAGGTCAGGCAAGTCATCCGGGAATTGAAGCCGCAACGCGACGCCGTGCTGCCGCGCCAGCGGCTCGATAAGCCGTGCGACGCCGCGTGCCACGTCGCCCACGTTGATGCTGTTCAAGCCTCGTTCCTGCAGCAGATGCTGCGCCTCAGTCTGGGCCAACGGTTCCACTTCGGCTGGTAAATCCTCGCCCGGCGCTGCTTCCGGTCCGGCCGCGCTGAGTCCCCATTTCTCCCAGAGCACGGAAGCAACTGCCTGCAGGGCGCGCTGATGCTCGCGATGATACTGGCTCTTGCTAAGCGCTGTCTGCTCGATGACCTCGGCAACGTCCTGACCTTCGATATAGCGGAATTCAAGGATGTGATACAGCCGCCAGGTACGAGAGGCGGTAGGCACGCCGGCGCCGGGCCGAAGGGCTTCCATCGCGTCGAGCAGCGCCTGCCGGAGCGCCTTACCCTGCGGCTGCGTCACCAACTGGTCGGTGGGGGCATAGCCCAGCAACCTGTGGCCGTGCAAGTGGCCGGGGTCATAGAGATGCAGGAGCGCATCACGTAAGAGGTCCTCGAAGGCCGCCGGTAAATCACTATGAAGCAGATCCATCAAAGGTCGAGTCCTCCCTCAGGGAACGCCTGGACATGGCACATGTATGAGACTTCTACGCGACAAAAAGCCTTGTCGACACCGGATGAGCCTCCTATACTTTCAAGTAGTTGCCCCCGAGAGCGGGATATGCACCCTTCGCACCTCGAACGAGTATAGAGTACGGTGAGGACGCTCCGTGTACGGATTGGCTACCGCCGCCGCTGCGCCCTCGACCTGGCGCGTTTCCCCGTGTACTATTACGGTGGATTTCCCAGGAAGGCTCAGGCATACCGTGCGCCCGGCCACGATACTCCGTCTCCCTTCGGGTGTGTACTATTGGCAGAAGCTCCTCAGGCTGCCTGCGCTGCCCCGATCAGCCCGTAGCGCCGGCCGCTATCTGCTGCTCATCCTGCTGGCACTGCTGTTCTGTCTACCCCTCCTCTGGATGCTGTCAACGTCACTGAAAAACGACGTGCAAACCTACCACGTGCCGCCCATCTGGCTTCCCTGGCCGATGCGTGTCGCCAACTACCCGGAGGCGCTGCAAGCGCAGCCGTTTGGCCTCTTCTTCTTGAATAGCATGCAATACGCCTGCAGTGCGGTCATCGGTCAGCTCCTCTCCTGTTCCCTTGCCGCCTACGGCTTCGCGCGCCTGCGCTGGAAAGGCCGCGACATCCTGTTTGGCCTGTGTTTGGCCACATTGATGCTGCCCTATCAGGTGACGATGGTGCCGTTGTTCATCACGTTCAAAACGCTCGGCTGGGTCAACACCTATCGTCCGCTGATCGTGCCGACCTTTTTCGGCAGCGCCTACTTCATCTTCCTGCTGCGCCAGTTCTTCCTCACGATCCCGCAGGAACTCACCGAGGCCGCCCGTATTGACGGCTCGTCGGAGTTGGGCATTCTCACACGCATCATCATTCCCCTTGCCCGCCCCGCGCTGGTGGTCGTCGCCCTCATCGAGTTTCTGTTCACCTGGGACAATTACCTGGGACCGCTGATCTACCTCAACAGCCAGCAACTGTTCCCGCTGGCCATCGGTCTGCAGTTGTTCCAGAGCAGCTTTGTGGAGAAGCTGGCCTGGCCGTATCTCATGGCCGCGACCACCGTGGTGATACTGCCGGTGATCGTGCTCTTCTTCTTCGCCCAACACGCCTTCGTGGAAGGCATCACCATCACTGGAACGAAGGGATAACGGAACATCGCTGCGTTATGTCTGGCCGTGGGGCCGGATCGTCGTTGAAATTCGTAACGGTAGGAAAGGAGTCTGTCCCATGTCCGAGTCCACCAGCCGGTATTCGCGTCGTTATCTCTTGCGGGTCGCTGCTGTGACGCCCCTCGGAGCGGCCCTACTGGCCGCCTGCGGCGGCAGCGGCGCGGCATCCAGCAGCAGCACCGCTGCATCGTCCGCCCCGGCCACCGTCGCATCATCCAGCGCGGCGAAAGCTACGTCGGCCAGCGCCAGTTCCACACAAGCCGCTGCGCCAGCCAATGCGCCACAGCCGACGCCAAAGCCAGCCGCCGTCGTATCATCTAGCGCGGCGACAGCCACGTCGGCCAGCGCCAGTTCCACACAAGCCGCTGCGCCAGCCAATGCGCCACAGC
>DAIMXP010000034.1:0-8611 GCA_036734945.1 Chloroflexota bacterium | reverse complement strand
CGACGCCAACCCCGGCCGCCGGTGAAACGCATAAGGGCGCCGCCACGACGATCGATCTCTGGTACGGCTGGGGGGGCGCCACCGAGATCAAAACGTGGGAGGCCCTGGGCAAGCAGATGGGGCAAGCGCTCACCGGCTTCAACGTGCATTGGATCACGGCGAACAATAACACCAAGCTCTTGACGGCCATCGCCGGTGGCAGCCCGCCCAACGTCGCGGTTGGCAATGCCCCCTATCCCGAGTTCTGGGCGCGCGGCGCCGCCTTGCCCTTGGATGCCATGCTGGCCAAGAGTACGGCCGTTACCAAGACGGATATCCCCGCATCCTCATGGTCCTACGCGAGCTACAAAGGGAAGACCTTTGGCGTGCCGGCCATCGAGGCCTTCGTGCGCTATGCCCTCTGCATGGATGCGACCAATCTCAAAAACGTGGGCATTGACCCTAAGACGGTCTCCTGGGATTGGGAGACGCTCACCCAGTTGCAGCAACAACTGACGAAGAAGGCGCCGAACGGCAGCATCTCCGTCCTCGGCATTGATCCCCTTGATTCAATGGGCGGCACGATGAGCGGCGGCAATCCCTTCTTCTGGGCGGACTCCTGGGGCATCCAGTACTTCGATGAGCCAACCGGCAAGTTCAACTTCGCCAACGATCAACTGGCCGAAGCGATGGCCACGATCAAGAAGCTCTACGATATTGCTGGCGGGGCCCAGACCGTATCCGGCTTTCACAACAGCTATGGCACGTGGGCGACGAATCCGACCTCCGCGTTCCCCTCCGGCGTGGAAGATATGCAGATCGATGGCTACTGGGACGCCGGCTGGGTCGCCCATGACGCCACCAGTCGGGAGTTCGCGTACACCTGGGCCCCGGTACCAACGTCCCGCAAGGGCGTGATGTTCCAGTCCACCGGTGGGCATAGCGCATTCCTGCCCAAGGGGAGTAAGAACGCCGATCAGTCGTTCCAACTCATTGAGTTCCTGGTCGGTGATACGGCCGCGACGGCGATCTTCGACGGCTCCGGATTCTTGGGCGCCCGCAAATCGTTCCTGGGCAAGCTCAGTCAGGCGCAAATCGCCAAGTATCCCGGACTCGACTGGTTCATCAACTCGTACACCCACAACGACAAGCTCTACAGTATTCCGTCGAATCCCGTCGAGAGCTTCACCGCCACGCAGTGGAATACGGCGCTGCAGAACGTCCTCTACGGCAAGGCCCAGCCCAAGGACGCCTTGGCGCAACTGCAGCAGATTGTGACCAACCAGTTGCAGCAGCAGTTCCCGAACGGTTAAATCTCTCCCACGGAAAGGTAGGCAGCAGTATGGCTGCACTCACATCGGTCAGGGCGATCGAACGGCAGCGAGCAGCATCACGGCGCGAGCTACGCCGTTTTGTCGTGGGCATCCTCTTCGTGATGCCCTGGCTGTTGGGCTTCATCTTCTGGACCGCCTATCCCATCCTGGCATCGCTCTACTACAGCTTCACGGCGTATGACGTACTCAACCCGCCGCGCTTCATCGGCTGGGCCAACTACGTCAACCTGTTCCAACACGACAACCTCTTCCAGACGGTGCTCGGTAACACCATCTACTTCGTCGTCATCGGCGTGCCGGCCGTGCTGGTCGTCTCCTTCTTGCTGGCCAACCTGCTGAATCAGGAAATGCGCTTCCGCGCGCTTTTCCGCACCGCCTTCTTTGTGCCGTCGATCGTGCCGGCAGTTGCTTCAGCGATGGTCTGGCTCTGGATGTACAACCCCAATTACGGGCTGATCGACAATATGCTGGCAACATTCAACATTCCGGCGGTGCCCTGGCTTTCCTCCCTGGGGCTGGCCAAGCCGTCGCTCATCCTCATCAACGTGTGGGCCAGCGGTAGCGCCATCCTCATCTTCCTAGGCGCCTTACAGGACGTGCCGCGCACGCTCTACGATGCCGCGGTAGTGGACGGCGCTAACCGCTGGCAACGCTTCCGGAACGTCACCGTGCCGATGTCGTCCCCCGCCATCCTGTTCGTCGGCATCACCAGCATGATCGGCACCTTCCAGTACTTCACGCTGCCCTGGCTGCTGACGCAAGGTGGACCGGACAACGCCACGAACCTCTACGCCGTGTATCTCTATCAGAACGCCTTCCAGTTCTTCAAGATGGGCTACGCCTCGGCCATGGCCTGGGTGCTCTTCATCATCATCGTCGTCTTCACCGTACTGATCTTCCGCACCGGCGGCGCCAAGGTGCACTACGGCGGGCAGGTGGACTGATGGGTTGGATGGACGGATTCATCATCATGCCGGTGCAGCAGAGCGGAGGGAAACCATGAGTCAGGCAGTGCTCCCCAAGACGTACGCTGGGCTGGCGACGCGAGCAAAACCTGCAGCGCTTGATGCGCGCGCCGTCACGCGCGGCACGCTGTTCTATCTGATGATGCTCTTGCTGACGCTGATCTTTCTGCTGCCGCTGATTTTCATGCTCTCCACCTCAGTGAAGAATGACGCCCAGACCTACCACGTGCCGCCGATCTGGCTGCCCATTCCGATGCGTTTTGCCAACTACCCGGAGGCACTACGGGCGCAGCCGTTTGGCCTGTTCTTCCTAAACTCCTTCCGTTACGCCATCCTGAGCGTCGTCGGCCAGGTCCTCGCCTGTGCCCTTTCCGCCTACGGCTTCGCGCGGTTGCGTTGGAAGGGCCGCAACATCCTGTTTGCGATTTGCCTTGGCACGATGATGATTCCCTACCAGGTGACGATGGTGCCGCTGTTCCTCACCTTCAAGCACCTGGGCTGGATTAATACCTACAAGCCGCTGATCGTGCCGGCCTTCTTCGGCAGCGCCTACTTCATCTTCCTGCTCCGTCAGTTCTTCATGTCGATCCCACAGGAACTCTCAGAAGCGGCGCGCATTGATGGCGCTTCCGAGTTGGGCATCCTGACCCGCATCATCCTGCCCCTTTCCAAGCCCGCCCTGGCCGTCGTCGGTCTCTTTACCTTTATGGGGGCCTGGGATAACTACCTGGGGCCGCTCATCTACATTAATGATCAGTCGCTTTACCCGGTGGCGTTGGGCTTGCAACTCTTCCAGGCTAGCTTCGTGGAGAAGCTGGCCTGGCCCTACCTGATGGCCGCGACGACCGTCACGATCATCCCGGTTGTCGTGCTCTTCTATGTCACCCAGAAAACGCTGGTGGAGGGCATCAGCATCACCGGGATCAAAGGGTAGGGTCTAAACAATCCAGTAATACCTTTGGTCTCTACATAGGGGCGCTGGGCTACACCGGCCTTGGGGGACCGGGCCGAGGCCGAGGCGCACTACACTGACGTGCTGGAGCTGGATCGGCGCCACCTGGGTGCAAGGTCGCACTCAGGTGGCTCCACGAGTTAGAGGGAACAAGAGGAGAAGCGGCATGGATCTTTCCGGCGCCTGGGCGTTTGAGCTCGATCCTGATGACCGCGGCCTGGCGGAGGCGTGGCACACCCGTCCCTTGCGCGATAGTCTGCAGCTGCCCGGCTCGCTCCAGGCGCAGGGCTTCGGTGAGGAGATTTCGGTCGCTACCGAATGGACCGGTAGCATCTTCGACCGGTCGTGGTTCACCGAGCCACGCTATGAACGCTATCGCCAGCCGGGCAATGTCAAAGTGCCGTTCTGGCTCCAGCCGGACCGGCACTACCAGGGCGCCGCCTGGTATCAGCACGCCTTCGAGACCCCAGCCGATTGGCAAGGCCGGCGGGTGACGCTGACCCTGGAGCGCCCGCACTGGGAGACGCGCTTGTGGCTGGACGATCGGGCGATCGGCCGCCTGGATAGCCTCTCGACCCCGCACGTCTATGACCTGGGCAGGGGCGTCACGCCGGGTACGCACCGTCTGACGCTACGGGTGGATAACCGTTTGATGGTCAACGTCGGCCCCAACGCCCACAGCGTCAGCGACCACACGCAGACGAACTGGAATGGCATCGTTGGCCGCATCGAGCTATCGGCCGGGAGCCCGCTTTGGATGGAAGAAATCCAGGTGTACCCGAATCCGGCGCGCAAGAGCGCAACGGTACGCCTTCAACTCAGGAACGCGCTCCGTCGATCAGGGCAAAGTCGATTGACGCTGCAGGCCAGCCTGACGAACTCGGCGTATAGACATACACCGGAGCCCGTAACGGTGGATATCGATCTGAACGCCGACGGAGCGACCTATGAAGCGGACTATGTTCTTGGCGACGAAGCACAACTGTGGGACGAGTTCCAGCCTGCGCTGTATACGCTTCGCGTGGACCTGGATGCCAACATCGACGGTGATCGCTACGCAGATCGGCGGACGACGACGTTCGGCCTGCGCGACATCGGCGTCAACGGCACGCAACTCACCATCAACGGTCGCAAGATCTTCCTGCGGGGCACGCTGGAATGCTGCATTTTTCCACTGACCGGGCATCCGCCGACCGACGTGGACAGCTGGGAGCGCATCATCCAGATCTGCCAGGCGCATGGGCTCAACCACATGCGGTTCCACTCCTGGTGTCCCCCGGAGGCCGCCTTCGTCGTCGCCGACGAACTGGGCTTCTACTACCAGGTGGAGTGCGCCGCGTGGGCGAATCAAGGCGCCAGCATCGGAGAAGGCGGTCCGCTGGACGCCTGGCTCTACGAAGAGGGTCGGCGGATCATCGCCGCCTACGGCAACCACCCGTCGTTCCTGCTGATGGCCTACGGGAACGAGCCGGCAGGCAAGCACCAGGAGTACCTCGCGCGGTGGGTAGCCCACTGGAAGCGGGAGGAGCCGCGGCGCCTGCACACCAGCGGCGCCGGCTGGCCGGTGCTGCCGGAGAATCAGTACCACAACATCCCGGCCCCGCGCATCCACGCGGGGCCGAAGTCGCGCATCAACTCCCTGCCGCCGGAGACCCGCACCGACTACGCCGACCACGTCCGGCGGCTCGACGCCCCGATCGTCAGTCACGAGATCGGTCAGTGGTGCGTCTACCCCAACTTCGCGGAGATCCCGAAGTACACCGGCTTCCTCAAGGCCCGGAACTTCGAGATCTTCCGGGACTCGCTGGAGGAGCACCACATGGGCGACCAGGCGCGCGACTTTCTCATCGCATCCGGCAAGCTCCAAGTGCTCTGCTACAAGGAGGAGATCGAGTCGGCGCTGCGCACGTCCGGCTTCGCCGGGTTCCAGCTCCTGGCGCTGAACGATTTCCCCGGCCAGGGGACGGCGCTCGTCGGTGTGCTGGACCCATTCTGGGAAGCGAAAGGGTACGTCGCGGCGCAGGAGTTTCGCCGCTTCTGCAACAGCACGGTGCCGCTCGCCAGAATGGCGAAGCGCTACTGGCGCACCAGCGAGACGTTCACGGTGGAGATCGACATCGCTCACTTCGGCGCGGCGCCGCTCAACCGCGCGGTGGCGGCGTGGCGGCTGGTGGACGACGCCGGCGGCGTGGTCGCCCGGGGTGCGCTGCCGCCGACTACCGTGGAGATCGGCAATGGCCAACGACTGGGGACGGTTGCGGTTATCTTGACCAACTTCAGTCCCGCTCGGAGATACCGGTTCGTGGTAAGCCTGGAAGGCGCCGAGATCGAGAACGACTGGGATATCTGGATCTTCGCCGATCGACTGGACGAGGCCGCTCCGGCTGATGTCCTGATGACCGAGCGCCTGGACGACGCCGCGCTGGCCCGGCTGGGCGACGGCGGCAAGGTGCTGCTGCTGCCGCCGGCCGAGGAGGTTCGGGCCGAGAGTCGGATCGCCTTCTCCAGCGTCTTCTGGAATACGGCCTGGACGCGCGGCCAGCCGCCGCACACGCTGGGCATCCTCTGCGATCCCCAACACCCGGTGTTCGCCGACTTCCCGACCGAGTCCCATAGCAACTGGCAGTGGTGGGAGCTGATCCACGGCTCGGAGGCCATGATGGTGGATCATCTTCCACCCGGGTTTCGGCCGCTCGTCCAACCGATCGACACCTGGTTCGAGAACCGCCGTCTGGCCTTGTTGTTCGAGGCCGGCGTCAACAACGGCAAGTTGCTGGTGAGTTCGATGGACTTGCGTTCCGATCTGGACAATCGCCTCGTGGCGCGACAGATGCGGCAGTCCATTCTTCGGTATATGAGCGGCGACCGTTTCAACCCGCATGACTCATTGGATGTCGAGTCCATCCGCGCCATCCTGCGGTAATCTCTTGCTCATGAATTGCGAGCATGTGCAAGCTCCCTGGTATCCGCTCAGCGGCAGACCGGACGAGTATATGCTGGCCCTTCAGGAGGCCGACCAGTGGGTGGAAGGGCTGGGTGCGCTCTTCGCTCAGTAGGGGGGAATACGATGCAGATTCGGGAGATTCGGACATACATCACCTGGGGAGAACCACGCAACTGGGTTTTTGTGAAGGTGCTCACCGATACTGACCTCTATGGTTGGGGTGAGGCAACCCTGGAGGGCCGCGAGGAGACCATCCAGGCCTGTGTCGGGGAGCTCGGCAAGACGCTGATCGGCAAGGATCCTCTGGCGGTGGAGCATCACTGGCAAGCCCTCTATCGCCATGGCTTCTGGCGCGGCGGCGTGGTGCTCAATTCAGCGCTGGCCGGCCTCGACCAGGCGCTGTGGGATCTGCGTGGCAAGGCCTGGGGCGTACCGGTATACCAGTTGCTGGGCGGGCCAACGCGCCAGCGCATCCGTCTGTACACGCACGTCGGCATTTACAATCCTGCCGAAATGGAGGCAGACGCCCAACGCGATGTGGCCGATGGCTTTACTGCGCTGAAGACGGGCGCCTGGGCCGGTGACAGTGGACTGCCGGAAGCGGACCAGATCGCTGCTTTCGCCGAGCGTGTGGCGCGGCTGCGCCACACGGTTGGGCCCGCCGTGGACATCCTGATCGACAATCACGGGCGGAGTCGAGCATCCTCGGCAGTGCGCCTGATGCAGGCACTGCAACCCTACGACCTCTTCTGGCTGGAAGAGCCGACCCAGCCGGACGATCTGGTAAGCCTGGCGCGGGTACGCGAGGCCGGCCCCGGGATGGACCTGGCTACCGGGGAGCGGCTCTACTCCAAGTGGGAGTATGTACCCCTGCTGGAGCGGCGGCTGGTGGACATCATCCAGCCCGACCTCTGCCACGCCGGTGGTATCAGCGAGTGCAAGAAGATCGCCGCCCTGGCCGAAGCCTATTATGTCCAGGTTGCGCCCCATAGTCCGCAAGGGCCGCTATCGACGGCCGCGGCCGCGCATCTGGCGCTGGCCATTCCCAACTTCCTGATTCTGGAGTTCGTGCGCTCCGCCCCGTACCGCGACCGCGTGTTACGGGAGGCATGGCATGTCGGTGACGGCCAGCTGGTCGTGCCTGATCGTCCTGGTCTGGGCGTTGACCTGGATGAGGATGCCCTTGCCGCCAGTCCCCCGCGTCCAGTCGGCGTGCCTCGCGGCGCCTGGGCCGCCGACGGTAGCGTCGCGGACGTCTGATTGGAAGGCCTTTGGCTCCTGGGCCAACGCCTGGACCATCGGATTGGTATTGCCCCCCACGTGCTCCAGATCAGCGTCACGGGCCTGGTACTGACCTTCGGCGTTGAGGCGCCGCTTGTCAAACAAGCCAGTTGATGATTGTCGCGCAGCGCGCAGGGTCGTTCGTCAAGCCGATGCTCAGCCCCCACAGCCAATAGTCCACGCAGCGAACCAGGGTCCAGGAGCGCGCAAGAGCGGGGTCCAGTTCGGCCGCCTCGGTCAACACCTGGAAATGACGGCCCAGGCCACCTTGCGCTACAATGTCCTCCAGTCGACGCCACAGCAACTGCGCAACACCGAACTCTGGATCGCCGACCACGACCTTCGGGTCCACCACCAGCCACGGCTCCCGCTTGCTCGCCAGCACATCAGCGTAGTGGAGGTCGTAGTTGACCAGCAGTGTCCCGCCGGCTGCTCCGAATTGGCTTGCCAGATCGCGGGCCAGGTCCAGGAAACGTCGTGGCATCGGGCGACCATAGCGCTCCCAACGCCCCGGCAGGTTCCGGGAAAGGTCTCCCGCCACGGTCCGCAACAAGCGTAGGCCGTCCGGGGCTGGTATCGCCAGGCGACGGAGCAACCGCCCGGCTATGCCCACCGCCTCCTCGATGCCCACGTCGCTCAATGACCGGCGGTCATCCAGCCGCTCCAGTAACATGGCGCCAAGCGGCGATTCAACTGCCAGCAGTCGAACCGCACCCTGTCCAGCCCAGGCGGAGAGGGCGGCCGCCTCGCCAGTGGTGGACTCGTCAACCCAGGAGACCTTGAGGACAGCAGGTTCATCTCCCTGGCGCACGGGAACGACCAGACCGAGATACCCGTGCATCGGCGCGCCATCAACCATCAGATCCCATTGGTCGCAGAGCGTCTTCACAAGATCGGGTAGGCCATCGGCCCACTGGCGACCGGCGTCCCCTTCCCTCGCCACGGTAGCAATGACAAATTCCTCAGGAACAATGATCATGGAACACCTTGACTTGCTCTCGAACGGGGGAAGGCGTATCCATGATAGCGGCTGATGGCCACCACAAGTCAGCCTGTCCCAAGGATGACGCAAGAAGAGTTGCTACGCCTGATCGATGAGGATCGCGACGTAACACGGTGATCCTCACTGCCGATACCAGCGTGATCGTTCCATCGC
>DAIMXP010000033.1:0-65084 GCA_036734945.1 Chloroflexota bacterium | reverse complement strand
TGCCCGCCCGGCTCCACAAGCAATGGCACCTATATGATTTCTGAAAGCCCTCTAAGTGGCAAGACCTTTATGCGAATAGTCCCTCTTATCTTTTTGCGCCACAGAACATGACTATGCGCGCGGAATTTGAATGCGGCTGGAGGTTACCAGACATCATGCCATTGAACTCAGTGGGGATAGTCACTAGCCGAGACGGTTTTGTCTATAGCTTTGACGAGGCGACACTGAGTGCGCGCATCACTGACTTCCTGAATCCTTTGAAGAGCGATGACATAGTTAGGGATAAGTATCTAGACTCGAGGGACAAGCTACCTGTGGACACAGTTCGAGGATTGCTACGCCATGAGCCGCGTGCTGATTCAAAATTCGTGCGCTGTCTGTATCGTCCATTTGATACGAGAACATTATTCTACCATGACGCCATGATTGAGCGTAGTCGCCGTGAAGTAATGCTCAACATGCTTACCGGTGAAAACCTAGGACTACTAGCGACACGCCAAACCCGTGATCAGTGGGATGTCTTTGTCACGATGGTTGTTACTGGGCACAAGTCCTTATCTGCCTACGATATTACCAGTCTCTTTCCCCTGTACGTGTACCCCAATCGTGTCCTCGCGATGAGTCACCAAACGAGCTTGTTTCCAACTGAGCAGAATCAGAAAGGCGAGAGAGAAGCCAACCTTGCCCCGGCATTCATCGCGGATGCAACAGCACATCTAGGACTCACTTTCATCCCGGATGGCACTGGTGATTTACAACATACCTTTGGGCCGGAGGATGTCTTCCACTACATCTATGCCGTCCTGCACTCTCCCAGCTACCGAAGTCGGTACGCTGAGTTTCTGAAGATAGACTTTCCACGTATTCCGATCACGACAGACCTCGATCTCTTCCGTGCGCTATGCTCCCGTGGTGCGGCGTTAGTGCGTATACACCTCCTAACCTCCCCCGCTCTGTCCCACCGAACCGTTGGCTTCCCCATCCCCGCGGCGAACGGCGAGAACCTGGTTGAAGCCGGGCACCCGCGGTATGTTGCGCCCGGCGAAAACGATCCCGAGTCGGGGGAGCCTGTAGAGACCGGTCGTGTGTACATCAGCAAAGGCAACCCGAAGACCGGCATGCGCGGCCAGTATTTCGAGGGCGTCCCTGCCGACATTTGGGAGTTCCACGTCGGCGGCTATCAGGTGTGCGAGAAGTGGCTCAAGGACCGGCGTGGGCGGACGCTGAACTTCGATGACATTACGCACTACCAGAAGATTATCGGCGCCTTAGGCGAGACGCTCCGGCTCATGGGTGAGATTGATGCCGCTATAGACGAGCGAGGGGGCTGGCCGCTGGCGGGCAGCGAAGGCGAGACCGCTGTTAGCACTGAAGTGAACTGATCGTCCCTTGCTTCTCGGAGAGCCTTAGGCCGCATACAACGTTCGCCCTTCTCGGAGCACGGTAGCCGGCAAGGACGCCAGGGCGCGACTACGCCACGCAAACTCCTCCTTCCACATGACGAGAATGTCCAGCGCCAATGAGTGCCATCCTATGGCTCGGTGCGCTGCCTGCGCAAGCTGATGAGCCGGGCGATCGGCAGTGTTCACGACGACAAGCAAATCAACATCGCTGTCCGGCGTCGCATCACCCCGAGCCTGCGACCCGAAGACATAAATCTTGTCTGGTTCGAGCGCTGCCACCAAACTCGCAATGATCCGGGCAAGCTCTGCCTGATGCTCCTCGCCAAGTGCCGGAAGCTGGCGACGAATGGGCTCAAGGAACAGTGTATCGTTCATGGCATCCATTGTATCGCCGGTTGCACGGAGAGCATCCCAGAGGTACAGACAGTACGTATACTTCAAAGCAGAAAGACAACCATGGGGCCGGAGGTCGCACAATGCGCCACCTGGGAAGTGAAGAGCAAGCCGCCGCCACACGCGCCATCGCCGCTATTACCGAACGTATTGTCCAGAACTTTCAACCGGAGCAGATCATTCTTTTCGGCTCTCACGCCCGAGGTGAGGCCGACTCGGGCAGCGACATCGACTTGCTGGTGGTGCTATCCAATGCTAAGGACAAACGCACAGCCGCCGCGGACGTTCGACGGATATTGATCGATGTCGTGGAACCTACCGATATTCTCGTCGCAACGCCGGAAGAGATCGAACGCCGGGGCCGGATGATAGGCAGCGCTCTGCGACCGGCGCTGCGTGAGGGCAAGGTGCTCTATGAGCGGCCCTTTCTTCCACTCTGCTCAGCTTCCTCGTCGGGCATTACCAGCACGCCGGGGTACACTGCACAGTAAAGGCGGCCGAGGTGGGGAGACGAATTGAGCGGCGTGCAACTGCAGCTTGCTGACGCTTCGGCGACCTTCGCCTGGCTCAAGCGCGGCGTGACCATGGCCTCGATCGCCAACGCCACACTGCCGTCACCGCTCGCCCGCATGGCGGTCATGGCGCGCGCTGCCGATGGCAACGCCGCCCTGGCGGCGCTCCTCTTTGCACCCCTCCCGTCACCAGGGAGCGTGCTGGGGATGCTGACTGGCAACAGTTCCACCTTGCGCCCACCCTATGCCGACCTGCAAGCCGCCTTCCGCACCGGCCGGGAAGACAGCGCCATCTACGTGCTGCGGGACGATGGCAGCCGCGCCTTCGGCGTGGTGCCGGGTCCGTTGCCCAACCAGGTGACCGTCTTCTGTGGCGACCTGCCCCTCCTGCAGTGGGTCACGCCGCCCCTGAAACTGAGCAACGCGGACACGCTGCAGCATGACGTGGAACTGTTTAGCGCCGTGGTCAGCGCGACGGCCGCCGCCTTTTACCATGCGGCGGGAGCGACCGCACCGGACATCACGGTGCAACTGCGCCCGAGCGGCAGCGGCGATGGCGTGGCCCGCGACGCTGCCAACCGCTTTGGTCAGGTCGTTGACCGCGTCACACGCGGCGGCGCAGCGCCGGTCGGCAATTCCGCCGTCACGTCCGACACGCCCGCTGAACGCTTCAGCGATGTCGGTGGCCAGGATGCCGCCGTGGTCGAACTGCAGGCCGTCCTGCTGGCGCTCTCCTCGCCGGAACGCTACCGGGAGTGGGGAGCTCGCGCGCCGAAAGGGGTGCTGCTCTACGGCCCGCCCGGCACCGGCAAGACGCTGCTGGCGCGCTGCCTGGCCGGCGAGGCCGGGGCGCACTTCTTCCACGTCCGCGCCGCCGATGTCGTCTCCAAGTGGTACGGCGAGGCGGAGCAGCGCATGCAAGCGGTCTTTGAAAAGGCCCGCAACTCCACGCCGGCCATCGTCTTTTTCGACGAGATCGACGCGCTGGCTCCGCACCGGGACGGCGCTCACGAAGTGACGCACCGCGTCGTCAGCACGATGCTGGAATACATGGACGGTCTGGAGGCGATCGAAGGCGTCGTCGTCGTGGCCGCCACCAACCGCCCGGAAGCGCTGGACCCGGCCATCGTCCGCGCCGGCCGCTTCGACCGCCTGGTGGAGATCGGCCTGCCGGGACCAGTCGGCCGACGGCAGATTCTCGAAATCCACCAGCGCCGAGCGGAACGGCGCGCCGGTCGCCCGCTCTTCGCGGAAGCGGACTGGCCGGCCCTGGAAGAAGCAAGCGACGGCATGAGTGGAGCCGACCTCTCCGAGGCAGTGCGCCGTACCCTGGAGGGCCGGGTGCGCAGCCGGGCCGAGGGTCTGATTACCAGCAAGGAACTGGAACTGGAACTGGAAGGCATGACCAGCCGGGCATTCTGAGCCTGGCGGGAATGCGCCGCAGGCTATACCCTGACGGTGACAGAGGGAAGAAAAGCAGGAAGGGGTACGCCGTGGCCTCCAATAACCTGGACGGAACCCGCGAGCACCTGGAGTTGCTTCGCCCGACCTTGAAGGCGCGCCAACGCCGCGAACGAGAGGTGATCCGGCGACTGGCGCGTGACGGCTACCACGATTGCGCCTTTTACACCACTGCCTGCCCCGTGCAACTGGAAGGGCGCCTGCCCACCGGCGAGGCGTTCTACCTGCGTGCCCGAGGCACGACAGCCCGGCTGGACATCGGCCCTAAGGGCGGCACGCCGGAAGACGCCTGCCGCTATCCCAGTTGGACCCGCCGGGTACACCGTTGGGAATGGCCGCAGGCCGGCTGGCTGGAGCCGGTGGCTTCGGAGGCGCTGTTGCGGGAACTGGCGGCTGCCTACCGCGGCGGGACGCCGACGGACACCGTGGTTCGCTCCCTCGAGCCCGAAGTCGCCGCCATCGTGGCCGAAGCCAAGGCCAAGGACGCGATTATGGTGACGCTAGACCGCGACCTGCTGGTGCGCGGCGAGGGCATGACGCCTGAGGAGGCAATGAAGCGCTTCGCCGCGGAAGAGGCGGCGAAGGGGCGCGAAGGGTTGCTGGATTCGTAGGTTCCGGCCCCTCAGAAGGAAAGCGTGTAGACCCCCTCCGCAACTGCCTCGAACTGCACCACGCCGTCCGGCAACCGCTGGTAGGGCACGTCACGGCCAGCCATCGTTACCGCCTGCACCTGTTGCCCACGAGGTGCGCGCAGCCGCAGCGATAGCTGACGCCCGGTGCGCAACTGCGCTACGAACGCCCGCCCGTCGCGCCATTCAAGGTCCACTTCCACGCATCCGCGGGCGCGCAGGCCGACGAAGCTCCCCTGCGGCCAGGCCACCGGCAGGGCGGGCAGCAGATGCAGTTCGCCGGCGTGGCTTTGCAGCAGCATCTCAGCGATGCCGGCCACGCCGCCAAAGTTGCCGTCGATCTGGAAAGGCGGGTGGGTGTCGAAGAGGTTGGGCAGCGTCGACTTCACCAGCAACGCCTCCACATTGGCGTAGGCTTGCTCTGCATCCAGCAACCGTGCCCAGAAGTTGATGATCCAGGCCCGGCTCCAGCCGGTGTGCCCGCCACCGTGGGCCAGCCGACGCTCCAGCGTCACGCGCGCAGCCTGCGCCAGGTCCGGCGTGCGCTGGGGATCGATCTGCGTACCGGGGTGCAAGGCGAAGAGGTGGGAGATGTGCCGGTGGCCCGGCTGCACCTCCTCGTAGTCCTCCAGCCATTCCATCAACTGCCCGTGCCGGCCGACCTGGGCCAGTGGCAGCCGCTCCAACGTGGCAGCGAGCTCCTGGCGAAAATCAGCATCGCAGTCCAGGATCTCGCCGGCCGTTTGAAGCGCGCCAATGAGTTCGCGGATGATCTGCGTATCCATCGACGGCCCCATGCACATGGCGGAGGTCTCGCCATTGGGCAGGCGGTAGACATTCTCCGGCGAGCCGGAGGGGCCGCTCACCAGCCGCTCCTGGTCATCCTCCGTCAGGTAGTTCAGGAGGAATTCGGCGGCTTCCTTCATCAGTGGGTAGGCGCGTTCTGCCAGGAACCGGCGGTCGCCGCCAAACTGATAGTGCTCCCAGAGGTGCAAGCAGAGCCAGGCGCCGCCCATGGGCCAGACGCTGATGGCGGGGGAGGCATCCACCGGCGCACTATCGGCCCAGATATCAGTGTTGTGGTGGGCGACGAAGCCCCGGCAGCCGTACATGCGGCGCGCCGTCTCCCGCCCGCTGACTCGTACACGCTCCAACAGATCGAACAGGGGCAGGTGACACTCCGCCAGGTTGCCGACCTCGGCCGGCCAGTAGTTCATTTCGGTGTTGATATTGATCGTGTATTTGCTCTCCCAGGAAGGCGTCATGCTCTCATTCCAGATGCCTTGCAGGTTGGCCGGCAATGACCCAGGGCGGCTGCTGGCGATGAGCAGGTAGCGGCCGTACTGGAAGTAGAGCGCCGCCAGCGCCGGGTCGTCCGCTCCCGCCTGCAGCCGGGCGAGACGCTGGTCGGTCGGCAGTTCTGCGGCCTCGTTGCGCCCCAGGTCCAACCGCACACGCCGGAACAAACGCTGATGGTCGGCAACGTGCTCAGCGCGCAGCGTCGCATAGGGCTTGGCTGCCGCACGTCCCAACTGTTGCAGGGAGAAAGAGAGTGGCTCTGCCGTCCGAAAAGTGGTGTTGGCGGCCAGCAGGAACGTCACGGCATCGGCACGCTCCACGACCATGCTGTCGCCCAGGGTACGCACACTGCCACCCTCGGCGACCGCCTTGAGCAGGGCAGCATAGAACACGCCGTTCGGCCCCACCTGGCCTTCAATACGGATGGTGTCCGTGCCGGTCTTGCCGGAACGATCCTCCATCGGCCGCCGGGTCAGGTTGGCGCTGCACGTCAGTTGTCCCGGTTGATCCGCACTGAGCCGCAGCACGATCACATTGTCGACGGCGCTGGCGAACATCTCGCGCTGGACGGTGACACCATTCCGGCGATAGGACACGCGGGCGATGGCATCATCGAGGTGCAGTTCGCGGCGATAGTCGCTAACCTCGCCCGGCTCAGGGTAGAAGAGCAACTCCAGATCGGCCAGCGTCTGGTACGGGTTCTGGCGCCGAGGAGTGCTGAGCAAAGCGCCGCGGGCCAGCAACTCGGCGGCACGTAGTTGCCCGGCCAGCAGCAGCCGGCGCACCTCGTTGATGTTGGCCGCTGCATCCGGGTTGAGCCGGTCACGTGGCCCACCGTACCAGACCGAATCCTCGTTGAGCTGGATGCGCTCGTTGGCCACCCGCCCGAAGACCATGGCGCCCAGCCGGCCATTGCCGATCGGCAGGGCCTCCACCCATTGCCGCGCCGGCTGTTGGTACCACAGGCGAAGGCGCTGCTCCGCTATTGCTTCCTGACCTGCCACATCCTTTTCCCATCACCACGGCCAAGCGCCCACCAGGCGAGGAATAGCGTGGCCGATTGGACACACGACCATCCTATTCGGTTGCCGGCCGTTTTGCCCCTACCGCGCTACGACGCTCAGACGCCCGTGCTCTTTAGTCTTCGGTTCGACGACGATGGAAACGTCGTTGTCGAGGACGATGAGCAACCGGAACAGTCGCTCTAGACTGAAACCGCTGAAATCACCCCGCAGGAGAGCTGATACTTTAGGCTGTGGCAAGCCCAGAATTTCAGCGGCGCGCATCTGTGAGACCCCGCGCTCCGCTATCGCATCCGCAATGCGGCCCACCAACTGGGCTTTCGCCAGATGCTCCTCGGGTTCGGCCACTGCGAGATCAGCGAAGACATTGCCGCTGCTGAGCGTGTACAACATCTCATCACCCACATCATCGGTGATGCGACGCGCCTCGCGCGTTGTTTCGGTCATTGCCCTTCTCCCTTATGCTGCAGGTCCGATTCCTGGCGCTTCTGCTCGGCGATACGCGCGGCATCAATCCGCTGCGCCCATGCCAGACGGCTTCGCACGAGGTCCATCTCATGCTGGGGAGTACGGATACCGCGTACACTCTTCTTTTGGAAGGCGTGCAGCACGTAGACGGCCGCGGTCAGGCGCACCGTATACACCGTGCGGTAGGTGTTGCCGTCATTGTCGGCAATAACTTCCAAAACCCCTGCACCGCCGAACCCCTGGAGCGGCTTCGCGTTTGGGTGTGTTTCTCCCTCTTGCGCACGGTACAACGCGAATCCAACCAGCTTACGCACCGCATCAGGAAATGCACGAACGTCGTGCTGGGACGTTCCTACGAACACCACATCGCGAATCGTCCAGCACCTCCGCCGCGAGCGCTACTATACCACATCTGGAATAGAATATAGGCCGCGGCATAGTCAAGTAGCGGAGGGCGAGCTAACGCGTCGCGCGGGCGTCTTCAAGCGCAGCCAGGAGTGTTTCCAGGTCGTAGGAGGCGTCGTGGCGGCGACCGTTGATGAAGAAGGTCGGCGTGCCGTTGACGCCGTCATCGGACCTCGCGCATGGTCGCGCTCGGTGCGGCGCACCCGTTGCGATCACCATGCGTGCAGAGGTTGGGCTGGCGCGGTATCGTTAGGTGAATACGAAAGAGAGGATCCCTACAGTACATGAGTGTCGTTTCCACCCCTGCTCCCGCCGCCGCTACAGCGCCAGCGAACACCGTCTACGATGTCGTCGTGATCGGCAGTGGACCGGGGGGCTACGTCGCGGCGATTCGCGCGTCGCAACTGGGCCTGAAGGCCGCTATCGTGGAGCGGGAGGAGTTGGGTGGCGTTTGCTTGAACTGGGGCTGCATCCCCAGCAAGGCGCTGCTGCGCAATGCCGAGGTATTGAGCCTGATCAACCGCGCTGATACGTTCGGCATCAGCGTCGGCAACGTCAGCGCCGACTACGGCGCCGGTATGGCCCGTTGTCGCAAGGTGATCACCACTCAGGTGCGCGGCGTCAACTTCCTCATGCGCAAGAACGCGATCGATGTGGTGCGGGGCAACGCCAAACTGAGCGCGAAGGATCGGGTGAGCGTGAGCGGCGGCGCCGATGGCGACCGCGAACTGCAGACGAAGAACGTCATCATCGCCACCGGAACGCGGGTGCGCCCGCTGAAGGGCGTCGAGATCGATGGCACCCACGTCATTTCGGCCAAAGAGGTCTGGGGAGTCGATACCCTCCCGAAATCCGTGCTGATTATCGGCAGCGGGGCGATCGGCGTCGAATTCGCCACAGTCTTCCAGGCCTACGGCACGGAGGTGACGTTAGTCGAATACCTGCCGCGCGTGCTGCCCCTGGAGGATGAAGAGATCAGCACCGAACTGGCCCGCAGCTTTTCCCGACGCGGCATCAAAATCATGACCTCTACCAGCGTCGATAGTGCCGAAGTGTCCGGCGATACGGTGAAGGTGACACTCTCCCCTGCACCCGGCGGTCGCAAGGTGGAGGTTGAGCAACCGGAGGCGAAGGGTCAGCAGGAGCGCACGACGCAGCAAGGGCAGAGCGAGCCGCAAACGCTGGAGGTGGAGCGGGTGCTCCTCGCGGCCGGTGTCCTGCCCAACAGCAGCGACCTGGGTCTGGAGGCGCTGGGCGTCACGATCAACCAGCGTGGCTTCATCGAGATCGACGAGCGCATGCAGACGAACGTCCCCGGCATCTATGCCATCGGTGATGTCACCGGCAAGGTGTTGCTGGCGCACGTGGCCTCGGCGCAGGGCGAAGTGGCGGCCGAAGCCATCGCCGGCCACCCGGAGCTCAAGCTCGACTACAATTCGATGCCCCGCTGTACCTACAGCAACCCGCAGGTCGCCTCCATCGGACTGACGGAAGCGCAGGCGCGCGAAGGCGGCCGCGAGGTGCGCGTCGGCAAGTTCCCCTTCCGTCCCAACGGCAAAGCCCAGGCGCTCAACGATCTCGATGGCCAGATCAAGATCATCGCCGACGCCGCCAGCGGCGAAATCCTGGGCGCCAACATGATCGGCCCGGACGTCACCGAACTGATCGGCGAGTTCTCGCTGGCGCGCTCCCTGGAATCGACGCCCTTCGAACTCGCCCGCTCCGTCCACCCCCACCCGACACTCTCCGAAGTCATCGCCGAAGCGGCGCTCAACGTCGAGGGCAAGGCGATTCATATGTGAGCTGGGGCGACGGGCAGTGTCTACCGCTTGAACAACTGCTCCGCGTTTGCCCCGAGCATCCTATCGAGATCGTGTGAGGCAATGAACGGACAATGATCCCGCAGGTACCGTAGCGACTGCTCATAGGTGCAGTGGCGTGCTACGTTGGGCATGTCGGAGCCCCAGAGCAGGCGCTCCCCTCCCACAAGCGCGTACATGCGCTGAATGGCATGCTGTGTCTCTAGGAACGGGTACTCGTAGAGCCGTCCCTGGCCGATTGGATACAAGAGCTCGATCAGGAACTGCTCGCGTGCCAGAAGTTCTTGGAGGGGACTGGGAAGATCGGCGCGCAGGAACTCGGGATCGACGCCGTGCGTGAGGACACAGCGAATATCTGGAAAGCGTTCTGCCCAGCGGTTGAGCCGCGCGATCTGCTGAAGGTACGCTGCCGGCGTCGGCAGCGGCACACCGAGAATCTCCCAGAAGACCGGAATCCGAAGGCGGCGAACCTCCTCCCAATAGGGAAAGAAGGCAGGGTCGTCCAGGTGGCGGCGATACCGCTCGGTAAAGTGGCCGCGCGTCGCGTAGTAGACCCCCCGCATCCCGAGATCGCGTACCGCCGCCGTCAGCCTGACTATTTCCTCCGCCGAGTCTGCCTGGGCCTCGTTAACGTCCGCTAAAGGCAGGAACCTGCCTGGGTGGCGCCGCGCTGCCTCCGCGAAGTAGGTGTTGAGCCGGCCATAGAGCCGCGCATTCTGGAGCACGACGGCATCTACCCCGGCGTAGGCCATCTCTTGCAGCAGGAACTCCGCCGGAGCTGCCATTTCCTGTAGGGACGGCGGGAGAAACTGCCGGTAGAACGTCTCGCCCGTTACAGTCCATTCAAAGCGCCCAAAGGATCCCACCCGAAAGTCAGCGGTCGCAAACGCTTCGGGGCCTTCGTAACGCCCGTCCCCCAGGATGTCGTCGCCAAAGCTCCGAGCGTGGTCGCGCAAGCGCCTGGTGGGCTGCGCGTGGGTGGCGATGTAGAGCTGAAGGAAGAGCGCGTGCTCCGCGCGGCCGGCAAATCCTGAGGCGCCGGACAGCGGGGGGAAGATATGGGCATGGATATCAATGATCATTTCAGCATCCTTGACAGCGTTTACCGATTCTACGATGATTCGTACCATTGCATCAATCTGCGGGCGACTGATGCAATGGAGTGGACATCCAGATCGCAGCAGACGAGGTCGACAACGATGACCGTTATGCCAAAGAGCACGACGAGGATCTGACATCGGGGTGCTTTGCGGCAATCCAGACCTGTGCCCGAACGGAGGGACTCTTGCTCGACCCGGTATACACCGGACGGGCCATGGAGGGACTCTTCGTTCACTGTCGCACGGGGCGGGTGGCGCCTGGTTCGACGGTGGTATTTGTGCATACGGGAGGGGCGCCGACGCTCTTTGCTTTCGAGGAGGTGCTCCGCCCATACTTACGGCAACAACACGCCTAGGGTCGGGAAACGTTACATCAGGAGTTCTTGTTTCCGCAGCCGCGCTCCTTCGGGCCGCATCAGCGCCACGCCCTTTTCGTAGCCGGCCACCGCTCCACGGATGGTGCCCAGCGCCTCATAGTACTTGTAGTACGGAAACGACGAGATGCCGCCGCGCACGAGCTCATAGCTCGTGATCGCCTCCAGGTACTGCGGAAAAACATCCGTCACGTCCAGCGATACTTCCGGCTGAAAGCCATAGGGGTCTTCCCAGTTCTCGGCATAGTACACGGCTCTAGGGTGCCAGGCAGGTAAGTCGCGCTGGAAGGCCGGCAAGCCGGCGAAGTAGAGCGCCTCCGTGACGTTGATGCTGGTATTACGATGATCGCGGTGGATGCTGCCTTGCCAGTGGGTGATCACCACGTCGGGGCGATACTGCCGCATGGCATCGGCGATCTTCCACTGGGTTTCTTCATTCACCGCGAGCTCACCATCCGGGTAGGGCATGCACACCACTTCCGCCGACAGCGCTTTGGCCGCGGCCTCCGCCTCGCGCCGCTTCTGCTCGGTGTACTCCGCAACCGGCATGCTGCGATGCCCCTTCTCGCCCAGCGTCATATGCACCAGAACGGCGCGGTAGCCGGCTTTCACGTGCTTCAGCACGGTTGCTCCCGCCATGACCTCCGCATCGGCAGCGTGCCCGCCCACCACCATGATGGTTCGGTTGTCGACTGTCATGTGTGCTCCCTCTCGTGCATGTGTTCTCTCTAGCTCCTCGCTCGCTAGACGAGTGATTTCCGCATAACCGCGAAACGTCGCACCTCCCGGAAGCCGCAACGCTGGTAGAGTCGCGCCGCATCGTCACTGGTCCAGAGAAACCAGGCGCAGTGGTAGCCGTGTTTGCGCATTTCAATCAGCGTCTGCGCCAGCAGTACCCGGCCTATGCCCCGGCTCCGCAAGGCCGGGTCTACGCCGAACGGGCCGAAGCGTTCGGCTCGGAACTGGGCATAGCCGATCACTGCTGCGTCTTGTTTGGCAACCAACATGCCGGCGGTCCAGGGGTTGCCCGCGAACAGGTCTTGCATGACTTCGCCGGCGAAGCGCAGCCAATCCCAACTGAAGCAACGGCGCAGAAATTGCCGTATCGGTACAATGTCCTCCGCTGTGGCCAGCCCGACCTGGATACTTTCCGCCTGCAGCCGCACCCGGGCCGCGGCGATCTCCTCCGGCACCTGAAAGGTGGCGATGTCGGCTCGCATGCTGAGCGGGCGGGACTGCACGCCAAAGGCGTGGCGCTCCAGAAAGCGGACCGCGTCGGCATAGATGGCGACGTCGACGCCGGGGATGAAGTAGTTCGGCACATAGGGGGCGACGGCAACCTCCTGAGCGCCTCCCGCCTGTAGCGCCTGGCAGACGTGCTCCAGCAGCGCCGAGCCGACGCCGGCGTGTCGATGCTCCGGCAGCACCCCGAAGGCGGTGATCCAGCTTTTCTCCCGCTCGTACCCCTGGGCGAAGTAGGGCACCTGGCGCGCCAGGCCCAACATGAAACCGATTGGGATGCCCTGGGAGCCTTCCGCCACGGCGCAACACTCGGGCACAAAGTTCGGGTCAAGCAAGACACGCGAGCGCCAGGTCGCGGCATCAATGCGGTCGCCCCACATGGTCTCGTTCCACACGTGGAGCAGTGACGTTTCGTCGCCTCCGGAATAAGGACGCACCCGGATGATGGCAGCCATGGCAGACTCCTACCGGCGCGCTCGGGCCTAACCGTAGTCCTTTTTCAGCAGCGCGTTGATCTCTGTTTCGGCGTTGGTGAGCGCCACTTTAGGATCGGCTCCCGTCTTCACGACGCCCTCGACCTGCTTCTGCATGTCGGTGGTGATCTGGCTGCCGTCCAGCACGATGGGGAACGGCCGCGCCGTCTGCAAGGCGTCGACGTAGGTCTTCAGGAACGGCGTCCCCAGCTTGTCCGTATGCGCCTGCTGATCGCTGGTCCGGCTAGGCAGGATGCCCTGCGCGAGCAACCAGTCGCCCATGCGGGAGGATTTGCCGGCAGCGGCCGGGCCGTTGACCCATTGCAGGAACTGCCAGGCGTCAGGCTGCAGTTTGCTGGTCCTGTCCACGGCAAAGAGCCAGGAATAGGAGGCTGCGATCGACGTCTTGCCGGCGGGGCCGATGGGGATAGGAGCCGTGGCAACGTCGGCGTAGTTCTCCTTCATCTTCGACTGGAGCGAGCTCTGCCACCAGTTGGCCATGACGATCATGGCGGTCTTCTCGTTGATGAAGTTGGTGGAGTAGGCGGCGGAAAGCTTGGGATCGCTGAGCTTCTCGTTGATCAAGCGTTGATACAGGCCCAGCGCATCCAGCCCGGCTGTGCTGTTGAATGTTGCCTGTTTGAAGTCCGGCGCCAGGAAGTCGCCGCCATCCGACCAGAGCATCGAGAGCCAGGGGTGGACGACCCCGGAGTCCCAGCCGGTGATGAGCCCAAAACCCTGCTGGGAGATGGCGCCGGTACCGTCGGTCTTGGTCAGCTTGCGGGCGGCTGCTTCCAGGTCGGCCCACGTCTTGGGCGCCTCCGCCACGCCGGCCTCCTGGAAGAGCCGCTTGTTGTAGTTCAAAGCGTAGGTGTCGATCTCCGTGGGGAAGCCGTAGACGTGACCCTGACTGCTCGCGCCGTCGACGGCGCCGGCGGGATAGGCGCCCTTGATCGCCGTGGCGACATCGGCCGGCGCCGCCGCCAATGATGTGTTGCGGATGAGCTGCGCGAGCCACAGATCGTAGATGTGATAGATATCGTAAATGGAGCCGGATGTCTGCGCAACCGTGATCTTCTGCAAGAGTTGGTCAAACGACACGGTGCTCACCTCGACGGTCACACCTGGGTGCGTCTGGGCGTACTCGGCGACGTAGGGCAGGAAGGTCTTCAACGTGGTGGCCGGGTCCCAGTGCGTCAGCACGGTTACCTTCGTTCCGCCGACCGCGACACGCGCTGTCGTCGCCGGTGCGGCACTGCTGGTCGCCGCTGCAGTGCTAGTTGCCGAAGCGCTACTGGTTGGCGCAGCGGTGCTGGTGCTCGCGGCCACACTGGATGCCGCAGTCGAGACCGCGCTGCTGACAGCCGACGAGGCCGTGCTGGACGTCGCTGTTTGCACGTTGGACGGTGTGGACGTCGCGGTTGTGGAAATGGCAGTGGCGGCCGACCCTCCGCAGGCGGCGAGCAGGGCCGTTCCGGCGAACGCCGCTGAGGTCTGCGCCGTAAGACGCAGCAGGGTGCGGCGGGTCAGATCTCTAGGCATCATCAGCGAATACGTCCTCCCTACTACTGAAATCTCGATCCTTTCCGACCGGGCATCATTGGTACTATAGTACGCAGTATAGGATAAGTCGCCCACGGAGTCAATAGATTTGCGCGCCGTGCCTTTCCCACTTAAAGTGCAACAGTCGCGAACAAGGAGATACGTGCTGCATGGACCGCTCGGTGCCCTTACCCCTCTATTACCGCGTCGAACAGGACCTGCGCCGCGCGCTTGACCAGGGCACCTACCGGGCCGGGGACCGGCTTCCCAACGAAGACAACCTTGCCCGTACCCTGGGCGTCAGCCGGGCGACGGTACGGACGGCGCTCAAGCGGCTGGAAGAGGATGGCGTCATCGTGCGCCTGCGCGCGCGCGGTACCTTCGTGCGGCCTCGACCACAAGAAGCGCACATTGTGGAGCGCCATCTCGGCGACCTGCTGAGCTTTGAAGAGGACATCTTGCGGGCGGGCCTCATTCCCGAGGTGGAAGTGCTGAGTAGCGAATGGGTCCCACCTGCCGCCTGGGCTTCCCAGGCACTTCGGAGTTCAGCGACAGAACAGCTCTTCCATGTCCGCCGGGTGGGCCGAGCCGGCGGAGAGCCGCTCTGGGTAGAGAGTCGGTATTTCGCGAGCCATGTTGGTCCGCTCCTGGCCCGGCGCCTCCTCAACACCGCATCCTTGACGCGCCTGGTACAGCGCGTCTGCGGCGTTCGTGTCGCCTCGTCGCACGTCTCCGTCCACGCCGAGGCGGCGTCGGAGCATATCGCCCGGTTACTCCACCGACCGACCGGATCGCCGGTGTTGGTGTGTTCCTTCGCCTTCTACGACCAGCAGCAGTTGCCGCTGGAAGCGGCCCGGGCGGTGTACCCGGCGGACCGCTACGCCCTCTCGGTGGACCTTTCGACAACCCCCAGCACATCCTGGCCGGCACTCGGCGATCGAACGCCTGAGGGGAAGCCCATCCCCGGCGACTGATGAAGTTTTGTGAAGATAGGGCAACAGCGCATGTCGCCCTCCTCGTTACTCTGTAGCCTACCCCCGGTCCTCCAGGAGCCGCCGCAATCGTTCCAGCTCCTCCGCCTGGCGCGCCAGTTCGGCGCCCACCACGCTCTCCTCGGTGTCGTCCGGCGGCCACGGCTGCCGCGCACGCTGGGCCCGCTGCAAGGTCTGAATCATGCCAGCCAATCTCGTACCTCCTCGCTGCTCCATTGTAGGCGATTCCTGCGCCGCTGCGCTTACCGTCGGCGAAGCTGTCTCGCTGGCAATCCTGACGGCATCGTGGAGCGCGACATACGGTACACTGCGGTCGAGCGAACAGCGACGAAGGACGAGAAATGAGCACGGTTGCCGAGCGCCGCTTCACCTCGGCCGATCTCGAGCTGCTGCAACACGACAACAAACGCTACGAGATCATTGATGGGGAACTGTATGTGAGCACGCAGCCGTCATGGGATCATCAGGAGCTCGGTCTGCGCATCGGCGCCGCGCTCCAGGGCTGGAGCGACCACGCCCGAGCCGGTCGAGTCAGTCCTGCCCCCGGCATCATCTTCTCGGAAGACAACGATGTCGCGCCCGACGTGGTCTGGGTCAGCAACGAGCGACTTGCGGGCACCCTGGATTCGGCCGGCCATTTGCACACGGCGCCTGAGTTGGTAGTTGAGATCTTGTCCCCTGGCCCGAAGAACGAGCGCCGCGACCGCAACGCCAAGCTTGACCTGTACTCTCGTCGCGGGGTGAACGAGTACTGGATCGCTGATCCACGGCACAGCACGATCGAGGTTTACCGTCGCCAGGATGCGGCGCTGCACCTGATCGCCACGCTGCAGATCGGCGACACCCTGGAAACGCCGCTGCTCCCCGGCTTCAGCGCCCCCCTGGATCAACTCTTCCTGGGCTCATAGCGCCTGTAGGCAGCGGTGCAGGCAGCCCTGTCGCCCCTGTCGCCCCTGTCGCCCCTGTCGCCCGGCGGCCACGGCTGCCGCGCAAGCTGGGCCCGCTGCAAGGCCTGAATCGTGCCGGCCATCCTCGTACCTCCTCGCTGCTCCATTGTAGGCGATTCCTGCGCCGCTGCGCTTACCGTCGGCGAAGCTGTCTCGCTGGCAATCCTGACGGCATCGTGGAGCGCGACATACGGTACACTGCGGTCGAGCGAACAGCGACGAAGGACGAGAAATGAGCACGGTTGCCGAGCGCCGCTTCACCTCGGCCGATCTCGAGCTGCTGCAACACGACAACAAACGCTACGAGATCATCGATGGGGAGCTGTATGTGTCAACACAGCCGTCATGGCATCACCAGCATGTGAGCCTGCGCATCGGCGCGGCACTTCAAGCCTGGAGTGATGTAACGGGGGCGGGTCAGGCCAACCCGGCGCCCGGCGTGATTTTCTCAGATGATAACGATGTCGCGCCCGACGTGGTCTGGGTCAGCAACGAGCGTCTCGCCGGGGCGCTGGATTCGGCTGGCCACTTGCACAGGGCGCCAGAGTTGATGGTCGAGATACTTTCTCCTGGCCCGAAGAACGAGCAGCGCGACCGCAACGCCAAGCTCGACTTGTACTCCCGTCGTGGGGTACACGAGTACTGGATCGCTGATCCACAGCAACGCACTATTGAGGTCTACCGTCGCCAGGAAGCGGCACTGCATCTTGTCGGCACGCTCCAGAGCGGCGATACCCTGCAGTCGCCGTTACTGCCCGGCTTCAGTGTCGCGCTGGCTCAGATCTTCGGTCAGTCATAGCGCCTGCAGGCAGCGGCGCCGGTAACCACGGGACCTCAACCAAACCGCACCGGATTGCTGAACGCCTGCCGGCCGTCGGCCGCCACGCACTCCAGGCGGTAGTACCGCACGCCGGTCGCCGGCGCCTCGAGCTCCTGGCGGAGTGAGCGCTGCCCTTCGGCACTGCCCTCCTGCCAGGTCCGGCCGTCGGCTACCAGCCGCCAGCGAGACAGCCCTGCGCTGTCCGCTACTTCGAAACTCAGGTGAACGGTGGCAGCAGGAGGGCGCGGCGTGAGGGCGGTCGGTTCACCGTCGGCCCAGAGCAAGGCGGCTGGACCGTTGCTGACGAAGCCGCGACCCTCGGTGATAGCGCGGTAGATGACCTCCGGGGCCGTGCTCTCTTCCACCACGCCGTTCCAGACCAACCCGACATTCGCCGCGCGGTGGGCGTCGGAATCGCCGACAGCGACGACTGCCTTGCCGGCCAGCAGCAACTCGTCCCAGAGCACGACCGCGGCGTCGTCGGTGCTGTCGCGATAGTCGAACCAGTTGGCAGCGCCGTTGGCGATTTCCAGCAGGAAGACGCCGTCCAGATCACGCACCGACTGGATGCGCTCCTCGTCGTAGATGTGGGTCATCCAGCCCGTGGGGTGCGCGACCAGCGGCAGGCGACCCGCCGCGCGGATGTTGGCGACCTCACGATGCAGGTGGTGTTCCGGCTCAAGCAGGGCAGGTGGCTGGTGGATCAGCACGTGGTGATGGCGCCCGGTGACCTCTTCGCCCAGGAAGATCTGCGAATAGGGGCGGCAATCGGCGAAGTGGCTGAGCGTGTTGTGGTCGGTGATGCCGAGCACGTCCATGCCGGAGCGCAGGCGCCAGCGTTCCATTTCCGTCACGCCGTGCGCGCCGTCACTATGCGTCGTGTGGCTGTGCAGGTCGGCTCGGCGTACCGTCACTGAAAGCTCTTGCTGGGTGCGCAGCCAGCGTTGCCGCATAGCATCGACCGAGCGGCCCATCATGTGGGCGTAGATCTCCTCGATGGCCACGCCGGCCCGCTCCATCGCCCCTTCCAGCCGGCTCACGCGCTCTTCCAGTTGCCGTGCATCAACGCTCATCGCACCTACGCTTCTCTCTCCACGCTTTTCACGTACACCAACAGGGCGGGCCCCCGTGCCTGCCCAACGAGACCCGACTTCACACTCCCAGTTGGCTACGCAACCAGTCGCGGCTGCGTTGCAGATTCTCCTGTACCGAACGCGACCACTCCATCCCGGCTTCCTGCGCCAGTTCCACGTTGACCCAGCCGTCGAAACCGAGGTCACGCAGTCGCTGAAAAATCGGTGCGTAGTCGTAGTCACCTTCGCCGAGCGCCTGGGCCCACTTCCCGCCACGGGCGTCGCGCACATGGAGGGAAATGAGGCGGTCGCCGTAGCGCTCCAGGATCTGCAGCGGGTCGACGCCGCCTCGCCATGCCCAGTCGACAT
This sequence comes from Chloroflexota bacterium, assembly GCA_036734945.1. Lineage (GTDB taxonomy): Bacteria > Chloroflexota > UBA4733 > UBA4733 > UBA4733 > UBA4733. The sequence goes on along the minus strand of DAIMXP010000033.1, from coordinate 46,740 downwards.
CGAGACAGAGGCCGACATTGGCGCGGCTGCTGCCGTCGAGGTCCGCCCACAGTTCGCGACCGTCGTCGCGCAGTTCCGGTGCGTGGAAGTGTAGCGCCAGCGTGAGGCCGCGACTCTGCACCTGCTGGCCAAGCTGATCCAGACGGCGCGCCTGGGCCCGCAGTTCCGGATCGGTCTTGCTGCGGTCCCGCACCGGCGTGGGATTAAAGGTGAGCGAGTGCATGCCCAGGTGCTTCGCCTCGGCCGCCTGCTCCAGCACTGCCCAGGTGGTCTCGCTGGCGCTGTCGTCGTGCAACACGCCGCCGGCATAGACGCTCGGCAACTGCAACCCGTGGCGGTTCAAGAGTTCGCCGATCCGTTGCACCCCTTCCGGCGTGCCGCAAAGGGCCAGCGGCATCTCGATGCCGGCGTAACCGGCAGCGCTGACCTGCTCGAAGATAGCGTCCAGCGCCTCTTCAAAGGGCTGGCCGAACTCCAGATTGCTGCGTTGCTGGTAGATGTACAGTTGGGCGCCGATTTGCACGAGTTACTCCTTATGCCACCGGCAAGGATAGCACGGCAGGCTACGTGCCGGTACCGAAGCGCTGCACCAGGCGGGCGATATGGCGCACCGCTCGCTCGAAGTCCTGCAGGCGCACGTGCTCATTGGGTCCGTGCGCGCCGTTGGCCTCATAGCCAACTCCCGGGTTGACGATCGGGATGCCGCGGTCGGCAAGCAGGTAGCAGGGTGTAGTTCCGCCCATGAGCGGGATCAGCCGGGCGGGTTTGCCATAGACCTCCTGCGCCGTGGCTGCCGCCAGTTGGACGAGCGGCTCGTCCGGGTCAACCGTGGAGGGGCGTTCCGCGCCGAGCACGTTTATCTGGACATCGGAAAAGCCTTCGGCGTCCAGGTGGGAACGGAGCTTGTGCAGGATGTCGTGGGGATCCTGATTGGGCACCAGCCGGAAGTCGATCTTACACCTGGCGCGGGCCGGCACGATCGTCTTGGCGCCCTCCCCCTGGTAGCCGCCGCCCATGCCGGCAACGTTACAGGTCGGCTCGAAGGTAGCGCGCGCCACCTCCGGCCCCGTGCGTCCCAGCAGGAGATCAGTCAGACCATACTGCGCCTTGATGTTCGCCTCCTGACCCGGCAGCAACGCCAGCAGTTGCTCCTGACGAGGCGAGGGCGCCAGCGCCGCGTCGTAGAAGCCGGGGATGCGCACACGCTCGTCCGGTCCTTTCAGGCCGGCCAGGGCGCAGACCAGCCGCCAGTTCGCGTTTGGCAGCAAGTTGGCGCCGCCGGAGTGGGCGTCGCGGCTCAGCGTGGTGACGGAAAGCTCCACGTACAGCAAACCGCGCACGCCCAGGGACAGGTTTGGGTAGCCTTCGGCGTCGATGCCGCCTTCTTCCCAGATGCTGCCGTCCGCCTGCAAGCGGTCGGCGTGGACGGCAACCCACTCCGGCAGGTGGGGGCTGCCGATCTCCTCCTCACCTTCCACCATAAAGGTGACGGCACAGGGATACCCGCCGTACACCGCCTGCAGGGCGTCCAGCGCTGCCAGACGCGCGACAAACTCGCCTTTGTCATCTTTGGCGCCACGCGCGTAGAGCGCGCCATCGCGAATTACGGGTGCGAAGGGCGGGGTGGTCCACAACTCCAGCGGCTCCGGCGGTTGCACGTCGTAGTGGTTGTAGCAGAGCAACGTGCGGCTGGCCCCCGGCAGGCCGCCGTGGTGCGCCAGCACTACCGGATGGCCTCCGGCCTCCGGTGTAACTTCCGCTGCGAAGCCTCGCGCCCGCAGCGACGCCGCCACCAGTTCAGCGCACTGTTCGACGCCTTCGTGGCGCGCCGAGACGCTCGGCTGGCGGCAGAGGCGGCTCACCTCCTCCATCCATTGCGGCATGTGTTCAGTGATATAGGCGTCAACACGTGCTTGTTCGTCGTCCACGATAGTCCTTTCGTTGTACGTAGAGTGGCGGCCGCTGCAGAGCCATCGCGGCAGGGGACGATTATGGCACGCGGGTCGGGGAACTGCGAGATCACCAGGCGGAGAGGGTGCTCCGCAGCACTGGAATCCCCCCACCAATATGCGGTACACTTTACCAACCCCACCCCAGGTGGGGTAGCAGTAGCGCAGCCCTGGGGGCTGCATAGGATGGCAAGCGATGAATGCTCCGGCGAAGCGGGAGATCGAAATAGGGCTCAAAGTGGCGGCGGGCCAGCTTGAGGGCGTGCGCCGCATGGTGCGTGAAGATGTCTACTGCGTGGACCTGATGAAGCAACTTTCGGCCGTGCAGGCGCAACTGGAGCGCGTCAACCGTACCATCCTCAAGAACCACCTGTCGAGTTGTGTGACCGAAGCGATTCGCAGCGGCCAGGGCGAGCAGAAGATCGAAGAATTGATGCAGGCGCTGAAGTACAGTGGCGGCCTGACCGGCCAGGCGCCCGACCTCGTCGGGGTCGTGGCACTCGGTGAGGCGGATGACTGTTGCGTCGCGGTGGATGCCGAGCGGAACTAGAGAGGTAGCGAGATGGCCCTCACCACTACAGAATCACCTTCGGCGGAACGGCAGCCTACTGACCAGCCTGCGCAGACGGTAACACGACAGTTTGCGGTAGAAGGTATGACCTGCGCCTCCTGTGTTCGGCGCATTGAGAAGCGGCTGGCGCGCATACCCGGTGTGACCAGCGCCGACGTGAACCTGGCCACCGAGCAGGCCCACGTCGTATACGACCCGGCGCTGGTGGACCTTCCTATCCTGACCGACGCTGTCGAACAGGCCGGCTACCACGTGCGCGAACTGCCGGCGACACCAGAGGTTGCAACAGCGCTGGTGGGAGCAGAGGCGGGCGGTGCGCCGGACGAGCCCGTGGACGCGCTTGCGCTGGCCCGGCAGCGGGGGGTCGCGGAACTCCGCCGCAAGTCGCTGGTCAGCCTCGGCGTGGGCGTGGTGATGATGGCGCTCATGTACCTGCCGCTCGGCATCGACATGGCGCTGTTGGCGCCGCTGCTGCTGATCGCCGCCACTATCGTGCAGTTCTGGGCCGGTCGCACCTTCTACGTTACCGCCTGGGCGGCCGGCAAGCACGGCAGTACCAACATGAACACGCTGGTAGCGGTCGGCACCAGCGTCGCCTACGGCTACAGCGCCTTCGTCACGCTTTGGCCGACGCTGGCGGCACGCTGGGGCTTCCCGCCCAATCTCTACTTTGAAACGTCGGTCATCATCGTCGCCCTGATCCTGATGGGCCGTTGGCTGGAGGCGCGGGCGCGCGGCCAGACCAGCGCCGCCATCAAAGCGCTGATGGGCCTGCAGGCGCGCACCGCCCGCGTTGTTCGTAACGGCGTGGAGCAGGATGTGCCGATTGCGGCGGTCCAGGTAGGCGACCTCATCCGCGTGCGGCCAGGAGAGAAGGTACCCGTCGACGGCACGCTGATGGAAGGTCAGTCGGCGCTGGACGAGAGCATGCTCACCGGCGAAAGCCTCCCCGTGGAGAAAGGGCAAGGCGACAGCGTCATTGGCTCCACGCTCAACACCAGCGGCAGCTTCGTCTTCCGCGCCGACAAGGTCGGCAGAGATACTGCGCTGGCGCAGATCGTGCGCCTGGTGGAGGAGGCACAAGGGTCCAAAGCGCCGATCCAGCGCCTGGCCGACACGATCGCCTCAGTCTTCGTGCCGGCCATCCTGATCCTGGCCGCGCTGACCTTTGCCGGCTGGCTGGTCTTTGGTCCCGAGCCGAAGCTGACGTCTGCACTCCAGGCGGCTATCGCCGTGCTGATCATCGCCTGCCCCTGTGCCCTCGGGCTGGCTACGCCGACCGCAATTATGGTCGGCACGGGCAAGGCTGCGGAGCTGGGCGTGCTGATCCGGGGCGGCGAAGCGCTGGAGCAGGCGCGCAAGGTCACGACGGTGGTGCTGGACAAGACCGGCACCCTGACCCGCGGCAAGCCGGCGGTGACGCAGGTACTGCCGGCCAACGGCCTGGCAGAAGATGCGCTGTTGCGGCTGGCGGCGGCCGCTGAGGTCGGCTCCGAGCATCCGCTGGGGCAAGCCATCGTGGCGCGGGCGCGCGAGCTCGGCCTGACCCTGCCGACTGCCGAAGGCTTCCAGGCGGTGGCCGGTCGCGGCATCCGGGCACGGGTGGAAGGCCAGGACCTCCTCCTGGGCAACCGAGCGATGCTGGCGGAAGCCGGTATCGCCCTGAACGGCCTGGCCGAAAGCACGCAGGCGCTGGCTGCCGGCGGCGCGACGCCCATGTTTCTGGCCCTCGATGGCCACGTGGCCGGGGCAGTGGCCGTGGCGGACACCCTGAAGCCGGAATCGGCGGAGGCGGTAGCCGAGCTGCAAGCGCTGGGCCTGGACGTCTGGATACTCACCGGCGACAACCAGGCCACGGCCGAGGCCATCGCCAGGCAGGTCGGCATCACGCACGTGCTGGCGGAAGTGTTGCCGGGGCAGAAGGCGGCGCAGATTGCGGCGTTGCAGTCGCAAGGGCGAACCGTTGCCATGGTCGGCGACGGCATCAACGATGCCCCGGCGCTGGCGCGATCCGATCTTGGCATCGCCATCGGCACCGGCACCGACGTGGCGATGGCCGCCTCCGATATCACCTTGATCGGCGGCGACTTGCGCAGCATCGTCACCGCCATCGCGCTCTCCCGCCAGACGGTCGGCGTCATCAAGCAGGGCCTCTTCTGGGCCTTCGCCTACAACATCGTCCTGATTCCCGTCGCGATGGGCCTCCTCTATCCCTTCTTCCACGTGCTCCTCAGCCCGATGCTGGCGGCAGCGGCGATGGCCATGAGCAGTGTCAGCGTCGTCACCAACGCGCTGCGCCTGCGCGGCTTCCGCCGCCCGAGCAGCCCGCAAGCCATCCTGCACCCTCCGCTGGGACAGCGCCTGCGCGCCTACGCCTACCTGGGCAGCATCGCCCTGTTGGCGCTGGTGATCGGCGCGGCGGCGCTCTTCTTCGCGCAGGGCCGGGGCCTGACGGCCGGCACGATGGCTGGAATGACGGCAGCCGAGATGGCCCCGCCGGTGACGCCAGCGCAAGCGGGCGTGCAGGACACGCTGCAAGCGCCGCAGACCATGCTGCCCGGCGTACCGGTGCAGTTGGTGTATACGCTGCGCCACGCGGGGGGCAACGGGCTTTTCACCGATGTCGCCATCAGCCACGAGGAACCGATGCACCTGATCGTGGTGAGCCGCGATCTGCAGCAGTTCCAGCACATCCATCCCCAACCCACGAACCGGCCCGGCCAGTATGCCGTGACGCTGACCTTCCCGATGGCGGGCACGTATTACCTCTACAACCAGTTCGCTCGCCTGAGTGGCGCGGACGTGCTGCTATCCAACGTCCTCACGGTGGGTGCGCCGAGCGGCCCCGCCCAACTCTCGGTGGATCGCACACCAAAGGTCAGCGGCGCCGTGCGCGTGGCGCTAGAGGGTGCAGACGCCCTTCAGTCAGGCCGGCCTCAAACGCTGACCTTCCGGCTGGAAGACGCGCAGACCGGTGAGCCGCTCGCCAACCTGCAGCCCTACCTCGGCGCGGCGGCGCACGTGGCCATCCTCAGTCAGGATGCGCAGACCTTCGTCCACACCCACGGGCAACAGGCAGCGGCGATGGCCGGAGCGCCGGCAGCGAACCCGGTCGGTCGCTACGGACCGACGATCAGTTTCGTCAACCGGTTCCCCCAGCCGGGGCTGTACAAGATCTGGGGCCAGTTTGCGACCAATGGCGGCCGCGTCGTTACCGCCAGTTTCGTGGTGGCAGTTCGGTAGAAAGGAATAGACCAATGGCAACTGCAGTTCTCACGGTGCCCGATATCTCCTGCGAGCATTGCGAGCGAGCGATCAAGGGCGCGCTGACTCCCGTGGAGGGCGTGCAGCGGGTGTCGGTCGACATCCCCGGCAAGCAAGTACAGGTGGAGTTCGACCAGAGCCGGGTCAGCGTTGACCAGATGAAGGAGATCCTCCAGGAGGAGGACTACCCGGTCGCGTCGGTCAGATAACGCATTCGCACGGTAGCGCTGATCCAGCCCGATTGCGGCGCGCGTCCCGCTTGTCTTCAGCTCACACAATAGATACCCAACGCTGCTCGTGATGACTCCGTAGGATGGCCTCGCAGAGGAGCGCCTCGCGGTGACCGTCGGCGAAGGTGGGGTAGGTGGGCGTTGGCGATGGCCGGCCGGCGCGGATGTCGGCGTAGACGGCACGGTAGAGCTGCTTGAAGGTGTCCGGGAATCCTTCGTTGTGGCCGCCCGGGTAGCTGGCCGCGGCTCGGGACGGCTCGCTCAGCAGCGCCGGGTCGCGCAGCAGCAGCTCGTTGGGGCGATCGCGGTGGCCGATCCAGAGCTCATTTGGGTTCTCGCCGTCCCAGGCCAATGCCCCGTTCGCCCCGGCGATCTCGTAGCGCAGGCAGTTCTTGCGCCCCGCCGTCACCTGCGACACCGTCAGGGCGCCGTGTGTACCGCCCGCGAAGCGCAGCAGGATACTGGCATAGTCTTCCGTGTCGATCCGCACCGTCGTCGTCGCGGCAGGCGGTGCGCCGCCGGTGAACGTTTGGACCGAGCCGACGGGCCGTTGACGGGTCGGCAGGAAGGTGGCGAGGTCGGCGCAGACCGCTTCAACGGCACGTCCGCTGATGTAGCTGAGCAGGTCCAACCAGTGCGTGCCGACGTCGCCGACGGCACGTGTCTCGCCGGCCTGGTCGGTCAGCACCCGCCAGTTGAAGTCGGTGGCGTGCAGCAGCCAGTCCTGAACATAGGCGCCGGTCACGTGGTAGATGGCGCCCAGGTCGCCGCGCCTGATGCGCTCGCGCGCTTCGATCACCAGGGGATAGAAGCGCACATTGTAGTTGACAGCCGCCACCTTGCCGCTATGCGCGGCTACCTGCACCAGTGTTGCGGTCTCCGCTGATGTGAGAGCGAGCGGCTTCTCGCAGACGACGTGGCGACCGGCCTCCAGGCTGCGCCTGGCCTGCTCGTAGTGGGCGGCATTGGGCGAGGTGATGTGGACGACCTGCACCGTGTCGTCTGCCAGCAACTCGTCGAGCGAGGCGTAGGCGCGTGAGATGCCGAGTGCTGCCGCGCCCTGGCGCGAGCGCTCGGGCGAGGAGCCGAGGACGCCCACCACCGGTATGCCAATCCGCCGCAGCGCTTCCAGGTGAACCGGGCCGATGAAGCCGGTTCCAATGAGCGCCGCTGCCGGTTCCGCCATCGTCTCCCCCTTTACCCGCCCGACACCAACGTCTCCGACGTTGACTCATTCTAGGCGAATGTGGTCATCATGCGCTATACCTGACCGATTGAAGCCAGAGGGTAGGCAGGTTGGATGATAGCAAGGAAAGAGGGAGACCGGCGTGGAGAAGGTACGTGTGGCAGTCCTGGGCGCAGGTCTGTTTGCATCGCAGGCGCATTTGCCTGGGATTCAGGCGCATCCGCAGGCGGAACTCGTCGCGCTGTATAGCAGGAGCCGGGAGCAGGCCGAGCGCGTCGCGGCGACGGTCGGGGGCGTGCCGGAAATCACGACCGATCTGGCGGGTCTGCTGGCTCGCGACGACCTGGACGCCGTCACGGTCGCCTCCAGCGACGATAACCACTATCACTACACGATGGCGGCATTACGCGCGGGCAAGCACGTCTTCTGCGAAAAGCCCCTGGCGGTCAACGCGCAGTTGGCGGCGGAGATGGCGCGGGAAGCACAGGCACGCCAGCGGATTAATCAAGTCGGCTTCATCTTTCGCTACACCTATTGCCTGCAGGAGTTGCGTCGACTCGTCAAGGCAGGAGACATCGGAACGCCATTTTACGCCCATGTGGAGTGGCAGGGGCTGGCGGCAGTTCGCGCGCAGCAACGCTTGACCTGGCGAAACCGAGCGGAGAGCTACGGCGCCGGCTTCATCGCGGAACTCGGTAGCCACTTCATCGACGGCGTCAACTGGATCGTCGCGCCGGTCAGCGAAGTCTGCGCCATCGCCTACGCCCTACCGCGCGACGTCGTCGACGAGCAAGGCGCCAGGCATCGCAATGAGGCGCTCGACATGGCAACGATTCTGCTGCGCACAACGGACCAACAGCAGGGACAGATCACGGTCAGCAGGATCACCCCGGCGCATGGGGTGGCAGAGTTCATTCAGATCGTTGGCGAGGATGGCGCGCTGTGGGCCAGTTTGACGCGGGGTCAGGGCGAGTTACTGCGCCGAATGCGCCCCGGCGGCCACTGGGAAGAACTGGACCTGCCGGCTGCGGCGAACGACGGCAAACCGCACGCCACGACGCGCATGCTGGCCAGCTTCATCGATGCCTGCTTGCGCGGCGGCATTGATCCAGAGCAGGATGCCGATTTCCTGGAGGGCTACCGCGTGCAGTCTGCCCTCGACCAGGCGGTCGCCTCAACAAAGTCTGGCCGTTTCGAGCCGGTGGCGCAGGAGATCCCTTGATATACAGAAAAGGGTACTGCGGGGTCTTGTTACAGTGCCGGAAGCGGCGCGCCATCCGCGCCACCTCTCCCGACGATTCAGAAGGTCGTCCGTAGCTCCTGGGTCTGGCCGGTCTTGCTGGCCGCATAGCCTTTCTCGATCAGTTCAACGACGTGCCGGGCATGCGTGCCTGACGCAACGGGATCGCGATTCTCGACAATGCAATCCACCAGATGCATGATGTCGGCATAGACATGCCGTTCCGGTATCTCCAGGTGCGCACCGCTCACGTGCGGGAGTTCTCCCGGCACCCGGCCGCGGATGAGACCAGGGCGCGGGGTGCGGCCCGGAGCTGCGTCGTCCAGCAGCGTCAGCCCGGCCAGGAGATCTGCCGGCAGTGGGGACCGCGAAGTGATTTCGAGCGCGCCCTCACCGGCGTCGATACCTCCGTCGCTGCCGCTGAACCAGAGGCGTCCAAAGCCCATACCCGGCGGAGCAACGCTGTTGTGCCCACCCAGCATGGCAAAGACATTTTCGCCAAAGTCGAGCAGCAATACGGTGTTGTCATCCATCTCGACCTTGATGCGCTCGTCTTTCCACTGACGGTACGGCAGGCCGATGCCGGACATCCCCGTCACCCGCTTGACCGGACCAAGGATGCCCGTGATGGCGTGCAGCGGATAGACTGCCATGTCGTAGATGGGTCCGCCGCCCGGCCGGTAGTACCAGGTCGGGTTCACGTTCGACAGCACGTCGTCGCCCGTACGGAAGCGCTCGTGCTCGTGCCCTCCGCCGGACGTGTCACTGAACGCCCAATAGAGCTTGCCGATGACGTTGGCCCGGAGCAGCCGTTGCAGATACTGGTAGGTCGGGCGCAGCATCTGGCCCGGTGAGGCCACGAGCTTGCGTCCGTAGCGGTCGGCGGCTTCGACGACGGCATCGGCCTCGGCAAGCGTGGTCGTCATGGCTTTTTGCACATACACGTGCTTCCCAGCAGCGAGCGCCGCCATCGTCTGGGGAAAATGGGCGGGAATGGGTGTGGCGAGAAGCACCGCCTCCACGTCGGCCTTCCGCAACAGCTCATCAAAGTCCTGATACGCTTCTCGCCAGCCGAACTTGCGTGCTGTTGCTTCCGCTCGACCCGGAACCACATCGCAACAGGCGACGGTCTCGATTCGCTCCTGAGCGTCGGCGCAGGCCAGGTGTGGCAAGATTCCTCGCTGCGACACGCTCCCCAGCCCGGAGAGCGCCACTCGTACTCGTCGAGCCATCTTTTCCTCCTGGTGAACTTCGCTCACGCTACTCGGCGGTCTGATCTCGTCTGGGCTATTGATGGCGCTAGCCGATGCACACCGGCAGGACGCGCAGGGGCACTACCAAAACTTCGCCAACAACTCCTCGAGTGCCTTCTTACTGCGCGGCAACTCTTCGGCGCTACACTCGAAAACCCAGGCGTAATCGTAGCCCACCGACTTCAAGGCAGTGAACATCGCCGGATAGTCGGTGTCCGGCTCAATAAAGGAATGATGCAGGCACGACAGGTGCTTGCCTACCTTGACGATCTCCTCGGCGTTCGTTCGTGCCGGGCCGCGAGGGTGAGCATAAATGCCAAACCCCGGACTGTCCACTTCCGCAACCATGCGGAGAAGTTCATCCATCCCGCCCAGACCGCAGAGATGCCACAGGCTGCCCTCGAAGGCAGCAACAACCCCACGCTTGGCGGCGACCTCCGCAGTCTCGGCGCAGTAACGCTTCGCCTGTTCCCATGTCGCTTGCGCTCGCGCGAAATGGACGAGACAGGCTTTCGCGCCGAGATCGGCAGTCAAGTCCAGATCTTTCTTCAAAATCTCGGCCCCGCGCTCCCAACTGTCCAAGGTCGGATGATACTCTGAAAAGCCCCAGACCCAGTCGGACGACAGCGAGGTGATCGTGACCCCAGCCTGCTCGGCGTCACGGCGCAATTGTTCCCGCTGCTGCCCGTTCAGGGCTTCGGCCCAGATTCCACGTCGCTTCGCTCGCGGCGCCGCCGGTGGCAAGGTCGAGAACTCGATCCCGTCGAGTCCAAGCGACTTGATTTGGGCGATTGCCCACTGCGGCGTGTATGGCTCGTCGGAGGGCGGGATACCGCCTTCACGGGTCGCGATCAGCATCGATTGCCTCCTTGTATTGGCGCCAGGAACCGAGGGGCGCCCGCTGCAGTCCGGACAGACCCCGTGTTGCGCGTGGCAAGTATAGGAGCTAACAGCACAAATGCAAGGGGCCAGGCGAAACAGGTAGAAAAAGGTTACGGCGCCTTGACACGATGCTCTGGACTGTGTACAGTAGCCGCATGCCACTGTATCCCTACTCGGGGCGAGGCGAGACGCTCGCCGCGTGGGCGCTAGGGCGGGAAGGAGGCGCTCGCCTATACCGAGGATGTAGAAACCTATCGCTGTTCTACCGGAACGTTCACCGACGAGCGGATGCCTATGCTCTTTGAGAGCAGTCGCTCGTCACCTCAGCATAGTGTGACAGAAAGGCTAGCGATGACTCAGCTATCAAACGACACAGTCACTTCCCTCGATCGGCGTAGCAGACGAAGGCTCCTACGGATTGCAGCGCTTGGCGCTGCGGGGCTAGGCGCCACCGCACTCCTCGCGGCATGCGGCGCATCCAGCGCCGGTTCGGCAACGACCGGCACCACGAGCAGTGCCGCCGGGTCGGTTGCCCCGACAACGGCCGCAGCGAGCAAAGCAGCGGCGAGCACTGCCGCCAAAGCGGTCGTGCCCGCGACGCCAACGTTGCCGCCTGCGGCCGTTGTCGGCAGCGGAACGGAGATTCGGTGGCAATTCCGCGGCGCACCAGCGGACCTGAAGGGGGCGCAACTGACCCTCACCAAGAGCTTTGTCCCGGCGAATCCGAAGATCAAGGTCACGATTGAGCCGGCGCCGAACAACCGCGATGAAAAGCTCATCGCCCAGATGGTGGCGGGCGATCCGCCCGATGTCTTCGAGACCTGGGGCGACAACGTGCAGCAGTTCGCTGAGAAGGGCCAGGTTGTTGATGTCAATTCTCTGGTAGATAAGAGCAAGATGGACATCAGCGACTTCTACCAGTGGCAGTGGCGCGACTTCAATATTCCACTCAAGGGCGGTCCCAAGCTCGGTGGCACCCTGATCCGCTTCGGCCTACCCAAATACGTCAACGTCATGGTCTTGTGGGTCAATAAGGACATGTTCCAGCAAAAGGGCCAGGCGCTGCCGACCCTGGACTGGACGCACAACGAGTACGCCGACGCGATGCGCAAGCTCACCGTCATGGAAGGCAACAAGGTCAAGGTCGGCGGCGCGCATATCCCTATGGATTCCTGGGATCGCTACTGGTACCGCGTCTACATGTGGGGTGGTTTTGACGCCGATCCGAACGACCCGACAAAATCCGACCTGGGCCAGAAGGAGGCGCAAGATGCCTTCGAGTGGGCACGAAAACTGGCCTGGGACGAGAAAGTTCTGCTGATTCCCCTTTCCGGCATGCCGCAGGTTTCGGGGGACCGTTTCTTTTCCGGTCAGTACGCCATCAACGAGGATGGCTTTTATCCTTTCTCGATGGCGAAGAACAATTCCAGCACGAAGATCAACTGGCAGTATGCGCACGTCCCGAAAGGCCCCGTCAAGCGGGAAGTGCTCGGCACGACGGACGGCTTTTCCATGTCGAAGCAGGCACAGCATCCCGACGAAGCCTGGACGCTGCTGCAATACCTCTCTGGTGTCGACTACCAGACGGCGCAGGTCGAAACGACCGGACTATTGCCCGTACGCACCTCGGTCCTGGCGAACTGGAAGACGATCTGCATCAAGCAGTACCCGGAACTGGAACAGGTCAACCTGGACGTTGGTGCTCAGGCCATGCAGATGGGCTACCCAGGCAACCGTAACTTCTTTAAGAACACGACGGCGGCGCAGGAGTTGATCAATCCTGCCTTGCAGAAGGTCTTCGACGTCGGTCAGACGCCGGTGACCTACTTCCAGCAGGTGTCGGACCAGGTAACGCAAAACGAGAAGAGCAGCTAACAGACCGCCTCGGCTCGTTGGCGAGTCGCCGGGGGCAGGGCCGGCCACCGGCATCGTGATGGTGTATGATTCGTTTGGGCGCACCTTCACGATACCGTGGCCGGTCACTGCCCTGTCGCTCGTCCTCAGCAGGGCGAAGGAGGGCTCGGCTGTTGCGCCTCACTTGTCGCGAACGCTAGGAGGGATCACACAGCATGGCAGGGCAGACGACGATTGCGCAGACGGCGCCCCGCGTGCGTGGTCGAACCCGCCTGTCGCAACGCGCGCAAGAGCAACTCTGGGCCTATCTCTTCATTTCCCCCTGGGTGATTGGCTTTCTCATTTTCACCTTCGGAGCCATGGCCTTTTCGCTGGGCTTGAGTTTCTTGAACACGGATCTCCTGGAAACTACCAAGTTCATTGGCGTCAATAACTATGTGAACCTCGCCCACGATCCACTGTTTTGGAACGCGCTCCGCGTCACAGTCATCTACACCGTGCTCTCCGTGCCGTTCGGTACCGCCATCGCGCTCATCATCGCCGTATTGCTGAACCAGAAAATTCGACCGTTGGGCTTCTGGCGCACCGTCTACTACCTGCCGGCGCTCGTGAGCGGCGTCGCTGTCGCGGTGCTCTGGGGCTGGGTGCTCGACCCGGACTACGGTCTGCTGAACTCGGCGCTGGGCTTCTTTGGGCTACCCCAACCGCGCTGGCTGCTGAGCGAGTTCTGGGTGATTCCCGGCATTGCCATGATCGCCCTCTGGGGCGCCGGCGCGAACATGCTGCTCTACCTGGCGGGCTTACAAGGCATCCCTACCCAACTGAACGAGGCAGCCCGGATTGACGGCGCCAGCGGCTGGCGCGTCTTCACGCGGATCACCCTCCCGCTCCTGACCCCCACCATTTTCTTCAACTTCCTGTTGAACATGATCGGCTCGTTTCAGGTCTTCACGACGAACTACGTGCTAACCCAGGGTGGTCCCAACAACGCGAGCACGACACTTGTCCTTTTCCTGTACACCAAGGCTTTCGCCCAGTTCCACTTTGGCTATGCCTCGGCAGTTGCCTGGATCCTGTTCGCCATCATCCTCTGCTTTACGCTGGTCGTCTTCCGCAGTTCCAACCGCTGGGTCTACTATGAAGGGGGGCTCCGTCAATAATGGCCTCAACCACTGCTCCATTCGCGGCGACCCATCGTCGACCGCGCACGATTCGCTGGGAGAGCCTGCTCACGCGGGGAGTCATTTACGCCCTGGTCGTGCTCGGTGCGATCATCTTTTCCTTACCGTTTATCTGGATGCTCTCGGCGTCGGTGAAGTCGGCCGGCGAGGTGCTCATTTACCCGCCGAAGTGGATCCCAAGCCAGTGGATCTTTAGTAACTACACCAAGCCATGGGGCGAAGTGCCCTTCACCACCTTCTATCGCAACACCTTCCTGGTGGCGGGGATTGACATCGTCGCCACGGTCTTTTCCAGTTCGATCGTGGCCTTCGCGTTCGCCCGCATGCGCTTCCGCGGCCGTGGCTTCCTCTTCCTGCTCATTGTGAGTACGCTGATGTTGCCATCGCAGGTGACGCTGATTCCGCAGTACGTGCTCTTCAGCAGGCTACACTGGGTGAACACGCTGCGACCGCTAATCGTGCCGGTATTCTTCGGCAGCGCCTTCAACATCTTTCTGCTGCGGCAGTTCATGATGACAATCCCCCATGAAATGGATGACGCGGCACGTATCGACGGGGCGAGTTGGTTCAGCATTTACTGGCGTATTCTGTTGCCGCTCACGGCTCCAGCGCTCGGTGTGGTCGCCATCTTTGAATTCACCTTCCGCTGGAACGACTTCCTCGGTCCGTTGATCTATCTCAATACGCCGGACAAGTTCACCATCCAGCTTGGCTTGCGTATGCTTACCACCCAATACACGTCGGATATTCCGGGCACAATGGCCATGACGGTCGTCTCCCTCATCCCGGTCCTCGTCATCTTCTTTGTGGCCCAGCGCTACTTCATCCAAGGTATTGTGGTCAGCGGCATCAAGGGATAACAGATCCAGGAGACTACGCCTTGGACCGCTACCTCCAATCCAACCTCACCCTCTGGAACACCTGGGCCGACATGCACGTTCCGTCCGCCTACTACGATGTCAAGGGATTCAAAGCAGGCAGGTCCAGTCTCCGGGCGATCGAAGTCGAAGAGCTGGGCGACGTCACCAGGAAATCGTTGCTGCACCTGCAGTGCCATTTCGGGATGGACACGCTTTCCTGGGCCCGGCGCGGTGCGGCGGTTACCGGCGCTGACTTTTCCGATCATGCCATCGCGGCGGCAAGAGCGCTGGCTGCGGAGGTGAACCTGCCGGCGCGGTTCATCCAGTCCGAGGTCTACCGCCTGCCCGACGTGTTGGAAGGGCAGTTCGACATCGTTTATACCTCTTACGGCGTGCTGTTCTGGCTGCCTGACCTGCGTCGCTGGGCAGAGGTCATCGCGCACTCCCTCAAGCCGGGCGGCATCTTTTACATCGTGGAGTACCATCCGTTTGCCGCCGTCTTCGAGAACGAGAACGCCGGCGACCTGGAGGTCGCCTACCCGTACTTCCACGGACCCGAACCGCTGGAGTTCGAGACCAACGGCTCTTACGCCGACCGCATGGCGGACTTCCATTTCCCGGAGTACGGCTGGGACCACCCCTTGAGCGAGATAATCAACGCGCTGCTGAGCGTTGGCCTGCGCCTGGAGTTTGTCCACGAGTTCCCCTACTGCGGCGAGCAACGCTTCCCTTTCATGGTGCGCGGCGAAGATGGCTGGTGGCGGTTGGCAGGCAAGAACGACAACATGATCCCGGTGCTGTTTTCGTTGAAGGCGACGAAGGCGAGCTAGGCGACCACGTAAACTGCGTCCGGCAGGTTCATCACACATCGGCGCCAGGGGTCCCGGCGACTGAAGTCGCGGGCTACACCATGCGAAGTCCGCCTGCGCGGACTGGTTCAGCCGCCGAAGGGCGGCTTTGCAGAGGTAGCCCGCGACTTCAGTCGCCGGGCGAGCGTCGCGGACGGGCACCGCCACGCGCTCGGTCTGTTAGCATGCGCCGAAACACAGAGCAGGAGGAGCAGTGCGATGGCGACGATGCGGGCGGTGGTGTGCTATGGGCCGCGGGACTACCGGGTGGAGGAGCGGCCGGTACCACAGCCGCGTCCGGGTGAGCTACTGGTAAAGGTGGGCGCGGCTGGGATTTGCGCCAGCGATATGAAGTGCTTCGCCGGCGGCCCCCTGTTCTGGGGGGTCGATGGCAAGAGCGGCTATTGCGAAGCGCCGGTGACAGCCGGCCACGAGTTTGCCGGGCAAGTCGTGGTGTTGGGCGAAGGCGCAGCCGAACGGCACGGTGTGGCGATGGGCGACCATGTAGTGGCCGAGCAGATTATCCCCTGCGGCGTCTGCCGCTACTGCAAGAGCGGCCACTACTGGATGTGCGAGCCGCACGTCATCTTCGGCTTCAAGCGGCAGCGGGCCGAGGGCGGCATGGCCGACTACATGCTGTACCCGGCCAATAGCCGCGTCCACAAGGTCGATGCGCGCGTCTCGGTGCGGGAGGCCGCCTACATTGAGCCGCTGGCCTGCGCCATCCATGCAGTGCAGCGCGGCAACATCCAGCCGGGCGACACCGTGGTGATGGCCGGCGTCGGCAACATCGGCCTCTGCATGCTGCAAGCCGCCAAACGCTATAACCCCGGCCAGCTGATCGCCGTCGATACCAAGCAGTACCGGCTGGATCTGGCGATGCGCCTGGGGGCTGACGTGGTCCTCAACCCCGAGACCGAGGACGCTGTAGCGGCGGTGAAACGTCTGACCGGCAACTACGGCGCCGATGTCTACATCGAAGCCGCCGGCCACCCCTCGGCGGCGCAGCAGGGCCTGGATATGCTGCGCCGACTCGGCACCTTCGTCGCGTTCAGCGTCCTCAACGAGCCGGCGACCATAAATTGGACCACGGTGAGTGACCAGAAGGAACTGACCATTCACGGCAGCCACCTTGGCCCCTACTGCTACCCGGCTGCCATCGACGCCATCGCCAGCGGCGCCATCGACGTGAAGAGCCTTATCAGCGCCGAGTATCCGTTGGACCAGTTTGATGAAGCAATGGCGGCAGCGCGCGGCGGCGCCAACCTGAAAACGCTGCTCATTCCCTGAGCGCGTCCCATTCGGACATCTACTTCTGCAGAGGTGGCACACGGGTGCGCGGCGGAGGTGTGGCGCCGGCAGCCTGTCCGTGTTGGGAGCGGACGTGCTGGTTCGCTGCATGATCGGCTGGACCACTGAAGATGGACCGGTAGTGGACATCGTGGAACAGTTTGGCGGTCTTGACCTCGAAAGGCAACGCCAGCCGGTGAACCGCAGCCGCTAACGTTCCACCGAGGAGCGGACCGACAGCATACAGCCAATACGGGGTCCAAAGCTGTGCGATGACGGCTGGACCGAGGCTGCGGGCCGGGTTCATCCCGGCGCCGGAGATGTTGCCGTCGCCCCACACGAGCACCATCACAACAAAGGCAACGATCAGCGGTGTCCAGCGCATCGTGGCGTGGTGGCTGACGAACACGAGGATGGCTTCAACCAGCAGGAAGGTTGCCACGACTTCGCCCAGCAGAGCGACTGGGATCGATATGCCGGCTCCTGGCAGGTTGACGGCATCGTGAACCGTGCTGGCCATTCGATGCCAGATGACACTGCCGACCCAGGCGCCAAGGATGGCCCCGCTGCACTGCGCCAGCACATAACCGACGAGGTCAGGTGGCCGCATCTTGCCGAGGATCGTGAAGCTCAAAGACAGCGCCGGGTTCAGATGCGCCCCGGAGAGACGCCCGAGTGGCGTGATCGCCACCAGGCCTCCGGCACAGCCGAGCAGCAAGCCGGTGATCAACAAGCGAAGGCCGATGGATGGCAGCAGACGCGGCAATGGCGATGTGGCGCCGAACATCCAGGAAACGGCCGTCAGCACGCAGAGCAGCAGGAAGGCCGTGCCAACGAACTCGGCGGCGAATTCGGGCCAGTGATGTCCCACTTCTCGCTGCCAACGCTGGAAGCGCAGCCGCACGGCGCCCTCCTCGTCGGGCGTCTCGGATTGAGCGCTCTGCGCCACGGATCTATCAGCCCCTTATGCCAGGTGAACCGGGACGGGGCTGCGCCGCCGGATTGCTCGGATAGCGAACTGCTGACGTTGGCGCTGCGCGGTTCCCCACCATTCGGGTAACGACGCGAGTGATTTCATCAAAGCCGCGCCCGCGCAATGCAGTCCGCCAACGCGGCCACGCCATCGGGAATGTCGGCGCGGTCGATAAAGCCGAAGGCGAGGCGCAGGTAGGGGATGTCCTGATCGGCAGCATCGAAAGATCGCCCCGCGCCATACTGGATGCCGGCTTCCGTGGCCAAAGCGCGCACGCGGGCGACATTGATCGCTTCCGGCAGGCGCAGCCAGGTGAACAGGCCACCCTCCGGCCGGGTCCACTCCACACCGGAGGGACCAAGATGCTCTTCCAGCGCCGCCAACAGGGCATCGCGCTTCGCCTTCAATGCCTGGTTGCACTCGGCAATGTGACTCCAGATGTGATCCCGGAAATATTCGGCGACGATCATTGCCGACAGCGCGCTGATGCCGCCGTCAATCTTGAAGCGCAGCAGTTCCGACATGCGCGGCTCCGGCGCGATGACGTACCCCAGGCGGATACCGGGACCAAGAATTTTGGAGAACGAGCCGATGTAGATGACCCGCCCCGGCTCCGCCAGCGCATAGAGGGCCGGCGGCGGCGCTCCATCGGTAAAGCGCACGTCGGCATAGCAGTCGTCCTCAATGATCAGGATGTCGCGCGCCGCAGCAATTTCGAGCAACTGCCGGCGGCGCTCCAGTGGCAGCGTCGTTCCTGTTGGATTCTGGTAGCTGGGGATCGTGTAGATGAACGCCGGCTTGCGTCCCTCGGCAATCAGGCGATCCAACGTTTCCGCCAGCGCGTCCACGCGCATGCCCTGGTCGTCCAGCGGCACGCCGACGAGGTCGGCGCCCACGCGCCGGAAGGCGTTGAGGGTGCCGACGTAGGTGAAGGACTCCACGACGATCGTCGCACCGGCGCCGGCCAAGCCGAGCCCCGCCAGGCCGATCGCCTGCATACTGCCGTTCGTCAGGACGACCTGATCCAACGGGATTGACACGCCGTGATTGTTGCGCATGCGCTCAACGGCAATCTCGCGCAGCGCCGGCCAGCCCTTCGGGTCGGGATACTTCACCAGCACCTCGCCCACCTGGGACACAATCCGCATCGCCGCCTCAGCTAGTTCCCGGGAAGGAAAAGTCGCCGGGTCGGGCATTCCACTGCCAAAGTTGAACGACCGCGCCACCGCCGTGTCGACGTGTCGTGCCACGGGCGCCGTTGCTGCCATTGGACCGCCTCTCTGCCTTTTCGTCGGGCGCCAACCACACCACCGCCAGTCACCAGGCGCTGTTGGTACCAGTCAAAGGCTAGCACACGAACGCATGGCGCGATAAGGCGGCGAAATTCCCGGGTGCAACGCAACGTGTTGCACAGCAAGCGAACGACGTGAGTACCCGAGAGTACAGGGCCGCGACTGCGGTCTGCGGCCCTGTTAGACTTCCCGCCACGGTTCCCCTGCCTAAACGAAACCGCCTTGGGCCTAATAGCTCCAGACACGCGGCAGTTGCCGCTCCATCGCCAGCAGCCGTCGTAGCAGCGTGTGACGGTGCTCGGCAAGCACCTCGCGATATGCGACATCCCCGGCGACATCGTGATACTCGCCCGGATCAGTCCCCAGGTCGAAGAGTAGCTCGCGGCCGTCGGCGTGGGTGACATAACGGTGGAACGCCGTGCGCAGCACCTTCCAGCCGGCGCCTTCGGTCAGGGCGCTCGGCTCCTCGGTGGTCGACTGAGCACTCAGCAACGCGTCAAGAGGCAGGGGCCGACCCTGGAGGAAGGACGGACGCTGGATGCCGGCAAGTTCGAGCAGCGTCGGCACGACATCGACAGCTTCGACGATCTGCTGGACGGTGCGCCCCCGCTGCGCATCGCCAGCGGGACAACGGATGAGCAGCGGCACCCGGCTGATGCAGTCCGGCGCTGGATAGCCCTTGCCATACTTCAAGTGCTCGCCCAGCCACTCCCCGTGATCGGACGTGAAGACGATGATCGTGTCGTCGCGAAGGCCCCGCTCCTCCAGGTGGGCCAGGATACGCCCGACGTGGTGGTCAACCTCGCTGATCATGGCGTAATAGCCGTGCCGGGCTGCCCGCAGTTCCTCGTCGGAGCAGCGGCCGGAGGCGCGTCGCGCCTCCACTTCCGGAGGGAACTGGGGCAACGTGAAGCCGGCAGGATCATACAGGTCCAGGAACTCCTGGGGCGCCACCCAGGGCGAGTGGGGCGAGTAGAAACCGGCAATGCAGAAGAAGGGGTGATCGCCCTGTCGATCCATGAACTCCATCGTTTGCTCGGCCACAAAGGCGGTGAAGGTCAGGTCGCTGCGACTGCGGAACGGCTGGGGCGCTAGCGGGAAGCGTTCGGCGGGATGGCGGATGCCGTCGCGGACGCCAAGCGTTCGCTGCCAAACTTCTGTCGCCGGCGGCAGGCCGGGGCTGATCAGGTCGAGCTGATCGGGCGCTTTGCGCCGCACCCAGGCGCGATAGGCGTCGTCGTAACAGCCGGGCTCGTCGGCGACCTCCAGATGATCGAAGCCGTAACTGGGGTGCGGCTCCCGGTGGTCGCGGTTGGCGTGGGGCAAAAAGTGCAGCTTCCCGATGTTGGCGCTGGTGTAGCCGTAGGGTCGCAACAGCGTCGGCAGCGTAACCGTCGCTGCCGGCACCGGCACGCCCATGTGCGTAATGCCCAGCGTGGACGGATACTGGCCGGTCAGGAAGCTGACCCGACTCGGCATGCAGACGGGATTCTGCACGAAGTAGTGATCAAAGTTCGTCCCTTCGTCGGCCAGGCGGTCCAGGTTGGGGGTCTGCACATTCGGGTTGCCGTTGGCGCCGAGGGCATCCCAACGCCATTGGTCGGTGGACAGCAGTAGTATATTCGGTCGGCGCATCTGGCTGACTCCTTCTCGCTACACTGGCGGCAGTATATACTGTCCGCCGGTGGGACCGGAACAGCGGAAGGAACGTACAACAATGCCAGCAGCGACGCTGCCCTACAACATCGTCTGCCTCTGCCTCGACAGTCTGCGCCGCGATCATCTGGGCGCCAACGGCAACACCTGGATCAGCACGCCCAACCTGGATCGTTTTGCGGCGCAGGCGACCGTCTTTGACAGGGCCTACATCGGCTCCTGTCCCACAATTCCCTGCCGCACCGACCTTTTCACCGGTGTCACGACCTGGCCGCAGCGCGGCTGGACGCCGCTGCCGCAGGATGCACCGGTGCTCGCGACGCTGTTCGGCAGGCGCGGCTACATCACCGCGCTGATTGCCGACACCTATCACCTCTTCCGCGACGGCCACTACTTCGACCGGGGCTTCCGCACCTGGCAGTGGATACGCGGGCAGGAGGGAGACCGCTGCATCCCCGACCTCTCCCGGGCGATTACCCTGCCGGCGGCGCCGGAAAAGCTGCGCAATGCCGAACGGTTGCGCACCGTCTATCTCCCCAAGACGGCCGAGCGGCGCAGCGAGGCGGACTATTTTGCGCCGCAGACGATGACCACCGCCCTGCGCTGGCTGGAACGCAATCGCACTGTGCAACCCTTCTTGCTCTGGATCGACGAGTTCGACCCGCACGAGCCCTGGGACCCGCCCCAGCACTACGTCGACATGTACGATGCCGGTTACTCCGGCGAGGAGGTCATCGCCCCGCGCTACGGGCCTGCCGATTACCTGTCCCCGGCGGAACTGCGTCACGTGCGGGCGCTCTATGCCGGTGAGGTAACGATGGTCGACCGTTGGGTGGGGCGAGTACTCGACGCCGTCGACGACCTCGGTCTGCGCGAGCGCACGATCGTCGTCGTGCTGTCTGACCACGGGCATTACCTGGATTACCCCGGCGACCAGGGCCTCATCGGCAAACCGGCCCCGCTGTTCGAAGGCGTGGCCCACCAGAATCTGATGCTCCGTCACCCGGCAGGGCTGGCCGCCGGGCAGCGCCTCCAGGCGCTGGTGCAGCCGGTCGACCTGCTGCCGACCTTGCTCGACCTGACCGGCGGCGACCTGCCGCCCCAGGGCGACGGCCGCTCTATTGCCCCGTTGCTCCAGGGGCGACCCGCACCGGGCCGCGATATCGCCATCTCCGTCCAGCACCGCAGTTCCCCCACCATCACCAGCGCCGACTGGAGCTTTGTCTTTGTGCCGGACAGCACGGCTGGTCGGCCATCAGGGGACGAAACCAATCAGCTTGTCAAACCAGGCGGCGGGCGTTGGACGTCCATGCTCTTCGACCTGCGTGAGGACCCCTTGCAGCAGCACGACGTTCTGGCTGAGCATCGGCAGGAGGCGCGCGACCTCTACGCCGCCTTCGCAGCCTTCCTGCGCCAAAGAAATCCGGCGGCGCTCGATCTGTACCCGCCGCCGGAGTGGTGAGCGCCAAGCCGCGCCCGGCGACTGAAGTCGCGGGCTGGTACGAGCGAAGCCCGCCTTCGCGGGCTGGACCCGAGTCCGCGCAGGCGGACTTTGCCTGGTGTAGCCCGCGACTTCAGTCGCCGGGAGTAACCAAGCATCCTGCGCAAAAACATGGGGGTTCACCCGGCATCCATCCCGTACTTGCCGTCCACCCAATCCTGCCTTACAATCGGAACAACCGAGAGCACAGTGTTGCCACACTCTGACCGTTGCTGTGTGCAGGCCGCGCCGGTCCTCTCTCGTCTCCAAGCCAATGAAAGGAGCGAACCATGCCGACGTCATCGAACCGAATCTCCAGGAAGAC
Source organism: Chloroflexota bacterium (assembly GCA_036734945.1). Classification (GTDB taxonomy): domain Bacteria; phylum Chloroflexota; class UBA4733; order UBA4733; family UBA4733; genus UBA4733. Next base: position 24,406 of record DAIMXP010000033.1, on the reverse strand, counting down.
CCTGCTCCGGCAGGCGGCGACGCTGGGTAGCGTCACGCTCGGCGCCTCGTTGCTCGCTGCCTGTGGCGCCACCACGGGAGCAACGGTCGCCGCCACGTCTGCCAACACGGCCGCGTCCGCGGTCGCCAAGACGCAGGCAGCTTCCACGGTGATCGCCAATTCTCAAGCGGCTTCCACCGTCGCCAGCAAAGCCGCAACAACGGGCGCCGCGAAGGCGAGTGGGTCCGCCACAGTGCCGAGCGACGTCTTCGCCGGCAGCAAGGCCAGTGTGACGCTGGAGTACTGGGACTGGGCGTCCGGTTGGGAGGCCCTGCTCAAGCAACTCACGCAAGCCTATGTCACCGCGCAGCCAACCTACCGCCTGAACCTGCAGATTCCGGGGGACTACTACAACAAGCTGGAAGCGTCCTTCGCCGGTGGCAGTGGACCGGACGCCTACCGCTCGAATAGCCCGAACGCCTATGGTCTGGCCTATCACAGCCTCCTGCTCGACCTCAGCAGCGCCATTGCCCAGGATAAGCGGACGAGCGCTGACTTTGCCGGAATGGCGCAGCCGTCGCAACAGGCAGCGACCTATACCAACAAGAAGATCGGCATGCCCTTCGGGGAGACCCTCACCCTCACCATCTATAACGAGGACATCGTCAAGGCGGCCGGTCTGACCTCGCCGGCCGACCTCGACCTGAAATGGGATTGGAATACCGCCGCCGAGTACGGCCAGAAGCTCACGAAGACCAGTGGCGGCACGACGTCCGTCTGGGGCTTCTGGGCCAACCAGAGTTGGGAAGAAGGCTGGCTGAACTACATCCTCGCCAATGGCGGCCAGTTCCTGGATCCGAGCAAGGGGTACCGCGACTGCGTCATCGCCTCGCAGCAGGCAACAGACGCCCTTCAGTGGATGGTCGATCGCACGATCAAAGATAAGGTCTCGCCAACCACGCAGGATATGAGCAAGACGAGCGGACTGCAGTTGTTCCAAAGTGGACAAATCGCCGTCTCCACGATGGGGAGCTGGCAGATCCCGCAGATTCGGGCCACGAAGGTCAACTTCAACCTGGCCTACGTGCCGGTCTCGCCCACCACCGGCCACTCCGGCAGCACATCGAACTTCAGCATGGTCGGCGTCAACCCCGGCAGCAAGGTCAAGGACGACGCCATCAAGCTTGCGCTCTGGCATGGCAGCGCTGCGGCGCAGAACATCATCGGGCAGGCGGAGTTTATGCCGGCCAGCCTCGCCGCCGTGCAGTCTGTGTACCTCGACCCCAAGATCGGCCCGTCCAACCGTGCCGTCCTCGGCAAAGTGCTGGCCCTCAGCCAACCCGAGCCATCCCCGGATATCGTCACGTTCAGTCAAGCGATGGCTCCGGTGGGACCCGAAATCAGCGCCATGTTCCAGGGCAAGGAGACCGTGACCGACGGGCTACGCAAGGCGCAGCAGCAAGTCGCCGCGCTGCTGCTGCAGGCCGGCAAAGGCTAAAGCACGATGCTGGACCGGGCGGACTTTTCAACGGTCGCCGAGGCGCTGGCGCACCTCTTGATAGAGAAGGGTTTAATGGCATGACTAGCTACCGTCCCAAGGACGAGGTAGACCTCGACCCGGCTGCGGTGCAGTTGTTGATGGATCAACTTGGAGTGGATGAGCAGACGGCCCGGCAGATCGAGGCGGTGCATCTGGGATATGGCGATATTGTGACCGTGCGCAACGGCAAGATGGCGCCGGCCGTGGCGCCCCCACCGCGAGTCGTGGCGGCAGCGACGACTGGGCGGCGGGCGATGGCGCGACAGCGCTAGCGCAGCTTCGCTCAGGCGTGAGGGCACGGGCGACAGCCGGCCGTGCCGTTCACCGCCAGCCGGACCCTTCAGGTGGCGAGGATCTCGTGCGGCAGTTCGGCTGGGTCGCGTTCATAGTCCTGTTCGTGGCGCTCCGGTGCCACTTGCTCCCTTTCTCCAGTCGCGGAGACAGGCGTCACGGTCACGCCTAGGTCCGCGTGACCGGTGCCGGCCGGAGGGCACGGACGGGTCGGATCTCAGCATCGGGGAGGGCAGCAGGGGTGACGCGAACCGAAAGGAGACGACCGTTGCTCGCCGTGATCTTCGATCTCTTCGGGACGCTCGTGCCCGCTGTCGTTGACCAGGAATACCGGCGGAACCACGCACAGATGGCTTGCGCACTCGGCATCCCCGAAGACGCGTTCCGCCAGTGCTGGCGTGGCCTCAGCGATGAACGAGGGCAAGGCGCCTTCTCGAGCACCGAGGCGACGCTTGCGCATGTCTGCCGGACGTTGGGCGTGACAGTCACCGCGCCGCAGCTCACGCTGGCTACTGAACTCAAGGTCGCCCTGACGCGACGAACGCTCGTCCCGCGTGGTGGGGCACTTGAAACGTTGGAGGCCTTACGGCAGAAGGGTGTCCTCATCGGCTTGATCAGCGATTGTTGACCCGATGTGCCGAGCATCTGGACGGAAACACCATTTGCACCGTTCATTGCTGCCCCGGTGTTCTCGTGTCAGGCCGGCTGCAAAAAGCCGGCACCGGCCATCTACGCCCGGTGCTGCCACTTGCTGGGCGTGCATCCACAGGAGTACCTGTACGTCGGTGATGGCGGCAGCCAGGAATTATCGGGGGCGACGTGCCACTGCAATGGGTGGTCGGGAAGACCCTCCAGCACACCTACGACCATGGGAATACCTTGCTCCGCATGACGCTCTTTCCGCGCTCCCAGCCTCACCCGGCCACCGGGTAGTCAGCGTGCCCTGGCGATGCCGCTCCCTTGGGGAAGAGCCGTGGGCGGCGTGGCTCGGGTTCTGAAGCACCGGCTATGGAAGCGGCTGCCGGACAGCGGCGGCAGGCACGGCAGGCGCTTGGCCGGCGACGTCCGTCAGCCCTGCGTGGACGAGGTCGCGGATCAAAGTGATGCAGCGGACTTCGCGACGATCACCTGGCCGCCGCGCCGTGCCGCACGTGGCGACACACGAACAATCAGGCCGTCTGGTCGCCCCGGACGTTTATGATGACGCCGCGCGGTTGCGTTTCTACCCGGGCCTCCCGGAACGTCGCCGTGACGCCAGCGGCGGTCACCTCGATCGCGTCATCACCAATTCGAACCACCGGTTGCTCCGGCAGCCCGGCGACGGTCACCGCCCGGACGCCAGTGTATAGCGGATGCTCGCCCGCCGCCTCCGTCAGCGCCGGATGCCCGAGCGCCTCGACGGTGCCGGCGGCGTTGCCGAGCCGGAGGTAGCGCGTGTGCAGCACCTCGCCGGATCCAAGGTGCTGGACGTTGGAGGGATCGAACCCCTTCGGCCACATCGGCTCGCCGCGCTCAACGCTGATGACAACCTGCCAGCCGGGCAGCGCAAAGAAGGCCTGCCGTTGCCCGGAGCGCTCCCGCTGCAAGGTCGCCACGTCCGCCTGCGCCCGGGCCATCGCCCGCGCCCGCTCCTCCGGGCTGAACGCGGCGGGCACGGCGCCGATGCGGTCCAGCGCTGTTCCTAGCAACCGGTCCAGCGGCTGCGTCTCCCCTACCTCCAGATACTCTTGCCAGCCAGGGGCGAGCCGGTCGAGGAGCAGGGCCAGGGCGCGCCCGACATCGTAGGTGCGTGTACGCACCCCGTCCGCCGGGAAGTCCTGGTCGAGCGCCGTCAGGCGGTCGGCGTCGCTGCGCGCCTTCCCGTCGACGTAGCGCGCCAATCCCTCCTGCAACTCGTTGCCCCGCTCGTAAGCGACGGCTTCGCTCGGCAGCCGCTGGAAACGTTCACGACGATAACCAATCGCCGTCGCTGCCCAGGCCGTCTGCTCGGCCGTGTCAAGCGCGTGCAACGCCTGACGCAGCGCTGCCGTCTCCAATCGACGCAATCCGAGCAGGGCGGCGTCAGCCATGGGATAGACGAACAGGTCCGCTTCATTGGCAGTCCAATCTGGATGGCGCTGGCGCTGGAAGACGTGGAAGATCTCGTGGATGACGAGAGCCGCCAGGTCCGTCAGGCTGCGCCGACCGGAGTTGCCCAGCAGCGCGGTCGCCGTCCCTTGGCCGTTCAGGGTGACGGAGCTGTTGGCCCGGACGGCCGGATGCAGGCCAGGGTAAACCAGGGAGGGGCGGTGCGTCCCGCTGGGCGTGAACTCCGGCGGCGGGTCGGGATGGCGGAAGAGCCAGGTCTGCCGGCCGTCGTAGATGGCGACCGGCAGGACACGCGGATCGTAGTTCGGCCACAACGGGCGGGCGGCCAGCCGGTCCACTTCGGCGAGCAGGGCGAGGGGAAACGGTGTTCCGTTCGTCACCGCGCCCTCGTCAGGCGACTGTGGAAGGATGCCAGCAGCCATGCAAGTGATCCTCTCCCGCTGTCGAGACCGACTCGGATGCTACAGCCTGCAACCGGCAGGCGTCAAGCAGTGAGGAAGGACGGCGGCCCGCTACGGAAGTGAGGCGGCCGGCGCTGTGCTACCCTCTGCGCGCCCCATGTACCACTGGCCTGGGGATGGACAGATTCGTCCAGAGGCTGCACCGGTTCGCGGTATCGTTTCTGGCAAAGCGACCAGCATGTTAAGGAGGACGATATGGCGCCTGCGCGCTTCCGAGTGCTGGCCACCGTGCATCTCTTTCTCTTCCACGACAGTCGCGTGCTCCTCTTACGCCGCTGCCATACCGGTTACGAAGACGGCAACTACAGCGGGATTGCCGGTCACCTGGATGGCGATGAGACGGTACACGCAGCGATGGTTCGGGAGGCCCGGGAGGAAGCGGGAATCGAGATATCTCCGCAAGATCTCACCGTGGTCGGCGTCATGCACGGGGCGGGCGAGGCCTCACCGAAGGCGCGCAACGAGCGGGTCGACATCATCGCCGGCGATGCGCTCAAGGATGCCGCCGACTATTGGCACGCCGCCATGCTCCTCCAGCACGGCGACAGCCTCGACGACTCCTGGCGCGCCCACGAGCTCGCCAAGCATGGGGCGGCACTTGGTCACGCCGGCTGCCGCTGGTTGGCCGCCGCCGCCTACGACCGTTGGCTCGTGACCCAAGGCAAGCCCCAGAAGTACGGCACACAGTCCCGAATGATCGACGGCCGCCTGGAACTGTGCGAGGTCGACCCGGCGACGACCGATGCCGAGCGGACGGAGTGGCTCGTGAAGCCGCTTGCCGAACTGCGCCCGGACGAACCGAGCAATCTCCGAGTGCGCCGCGTCCGTGACGAGCGCTACAATCTGAAGGTAGGATGACCATAGGCAGCATGGAGAAGCAGAGGTTGTGTGATACCCTCTCGGCCAGTGACGGTTGGCCTGCCGGGCGAGGTCTATGAGCGTTTGCAGCAGCACGCTGATCAGGCTCGGCGGCCGCTCGAAGCAGAACTCCTCGACGTGATTCTCGCAGCGCTCCAGCGGCAGGATGATGTACCGGACGACCTGGCCTCGCCGTTGGACCAACTCCGGCTGCTCGATAGTCAGACACTACTGCAAATGGCACGTAGCCATCTGAGCACGGAAGAATCAGCGCAACTGGAGGGCCTCAACCTCAAGCAACAGCGCGAGGGCCTTGATTCGAACGAACGACAATGGCGCGACGATTTGTTGCGTCAGTACGAGCGTACGCTACTCATCCGTGCGGAGGCAACCGGCTTGCTCAAGGAGCGCGGAGTCGAGGTGGCGACGCTCGTGCAGCGGTGACCGGAGTCTACATCTCCGCATCCCTTCGGCAGCGAGTGGCGGCGCTCGGTGTCATTGCAGCGTGCGCTGCACCAGCGGCGATTTGGTCATATCATGGAGCGCCTTGGTGAGCAGAACGCTGATCAGCGATATCCCTGCGCTTGCAGCCGATGGAGCTCGGCATAGAGGCCGCCGCGCCGCAGAAGCTGCTCGTGACTGCCGACCTCCAGCAGCCGACCTTGATCCAGAACGACAATCAGGTCGGCCATCCGCACCGTTGAGAAGCGGTAGGAGATGACCAGCGTGATCGCACCCTGTCGCTCCCCGCGCCGTGCCGCCTCGGCAAAACGGGCAAAGAGAGAATATTCCGTGGGGGCGTCGATCGCCGCCGTCGGCTCGTCCAGAATCAGTAGCAAGGGCGCGGTTCGCATGGATGCGCGCGCCAAGCGGGTACCCACGCGAAGCGTGGGTGCTTCTGCCACTGGCCGCCGGACACCTCGACGCCACCATCCTAGGTCTTGCCGAGTTGCGTCTCCAACCCCTTCGACTGCGTCGCCACGATATCGTCCGCCCCGGCTCTGACGGCCGCTTGCTGGACCGCCGCGCTGTTCTCGATGCGCTGCACGTTACCGACGCCGACCGTCTCGCGAGCAAGGAACTCAAACTTGCTGAAGTCCTGAAAGCCGACACTCAGGCGTGTCCGCCACTCGGCAACGTCGAAGCGGATGCCCTCACGCGGTCCATCAAGTCGCACGACGGTCGGCGCATGCTGGGCTATGGGGAAAATGCCTTCTGCTGTGGAGCCGCTACTCCCGTTTGAGGCGCGATTGACGACAGCGCCAGATCCCGGACGTACTCCGACCGCCGGTGTACCTGGTGCTGGGTGCTGTAGAGCCGCTCGGTCCGCACGAACTCCCGCCGATCAACCTGGGAGACGACGACCTGAAAGAGGAAGAGGGCCAGCGCCAACCACCAGGAGAAGCTGACCAGGACGATGGTATAGGCGATGCTTTGGAGCCACTGCGCCGCTACGGTCGCCAACCCGGGGACCACGCCGCCCGGCGTCCAGGCGCCAAAGTTGATCAATTGCAACAGAGCAACCCGATCCAGGATCGCGGGATCTTCCAGGTGACTGATCGTGGTAGGCGTGTTCACAGCGCGGATCGCCCGTTCCTCCACATGGAGGTTGATCTTGGCGGCGAGCATCTGGAGGGCGAACTGCCCCGCGCCGGAGCTGAAGCCCCCCGGACGGCTCCGGGTATCACGCCGACCAGCGCTCCGGCCGCCAGGCTGAAGCCGACCGGCAGGAGGGCGCTCAGCACCACAAAGGTGGCAAGCGTAATGGTGAGCAGCGTGCTCGCGGTAGGCAGGGGGCAAACGATCCGCCACCACCCGACGACGTTTGGCGGAAGTGATAGTCTGGGCCGACGTCGCCACCGTCGTACTGTGCTCACGGCGCGCAACCGTCAGCGTTGGCGGCGCTGATCGACACCGCATCGCTGGACGTTTGACGCGGCATGCCGCTCCTTGAAATGCGTCCTTGGGACGCTCTGCTTCGTCAACACGGAGAGTGTAACTGCCGGCAGGCGCCGTTGGCCCGCGGCGGCCGCCTTGAGCGGCTGTTCAGCGCGAGGCAAGCTGTTGCACCCGCGCACCAATCACCATGGGACCGTCATGGTCGTGGTAGCATAGCTGGAAAGGGGGAGCGAACCATGGGTCATGCCGTCGCACCCGTTGTATCCGACGGACGCGGTGAGCTTCCCTTACCCGACGTCACCCGGGCATTACAGACGATCCTCGGCCCGCAGTTGGTGGCGCTGGTTGCTGGCGTGCGCGATCCGCGCGCTGTGCGGGCGTGGGGGCGCGGGAGCCGCCAGCCCTCGGCCCAGGCCGTCGCTCGGCTGCGTGGCGCCTGGGCCGTTACGCAAGTGCTGCTGGAGCGGGAGGCTCCGGATACGATCCAGGCCTGGTTCATCGGCATGGACCCGTTCCTGGACGACGAGCCGCCCGTGCTCGTGCTACGCCGTGATCCAGAACGCGTGGTGCGTGCCGCGCGCAGCTTCCTCGCCTACGGGTGATACCCGTCGAGGCCCCGCCGCCAGTAGGCGCGCTCTGGCGCATCGGGCACTGGCCTGATCCCTTGGCCTGGCCGCCGCGCGATGCCAGTGTCCGCGAACCCAGTCGCTTCGACGATCCCCAGCAGGCCCTATCGGGTGCTCTATCTCGCGGAACAGCGGTTGGGCTGCTTCATCGAAGCGGTCGCTCGCTTCCGGGTTCCCCTTGCCGTCCTCAAGGATGTCGGCGCCGTCGCCGTGCCATCGGGGGGCGTCCCGGCGAGCTGGCGAACTTCCCGTTGCCTCGGTCAGGTGCGCCTTGCCCCCGGACAGCGATTTCTGGATCTGCGGCGGCTCGAGACCACGGAGTTGCTGTGGGTCGAGCCGGCGCCTTTGCTGCACCATCTGGCCTTCGCTGACATCGACGTCAGCGGGGTACGCGGACCCGGTCGGACCCTCACCCGGGTCATCAGTCGCTGGGCCCACGAGCGCGAATTTCAGGGGATCGCCTGCCGGAGTCGTTTCGATGATGCCTTCGACTGCTGGGCCATTTTCGAAGGCGCCGCCTTTCAACGCGTCGGGATATCCGAGCCGATCCTACGCGATGATCCCGACCTCCTTGCAGCAGCCGGGCAGTTTGGTCTCGCCGTCTGAGTCTGGATTCCGCAAAGCGATCGTCGGCCGGAAATTCTGTCGTGCCGGAGTCCTTCACCGTCAAATGGAGTGCCGCCCCATTCCTGGCAGTGAATTCCACGACGCAATCGTGCGCGGCTTGCATCGGTCGCGCCCCTGGCGTTAGATGATGGCGCCGGTGAGTGCTGGATCAAGGAGCGGATCAAGAGCGCCGTCTGCCCGTCGCTACTCGCCACCCCCGAGCGGCACCGAAGCGAACGAATGGCCAGTCCGCTGGTCCGGCCGGGGCGAGAGTGCGACGATCGGTGAGTGGCGCCGGTATGGCGGCAGCGGGCAGGTACACTGCCCACAACTGAACAACCGGCGCGTGGATGCCGGCGAGCAGCGGACACTGCTCACGCCCCAACAGGCAAGGAAGCGAGGGAAGCGCATGGAACTCGCCAGCCTGGCGCCAACGACGCTGGAGACGATCCGATCCTATCGCTGGGACCGCATCATTGAGAAACATGAGGGTCCCGAGGGCTGGGATTCGGTGCTCGAGTACGACGACCCCGCGTTCCTCATCCTGGACGGGCACACCGTCCTCCTCCCGGTCGGCAAGGAGCAGCACCCCAACATCACCCTCCTCCGCAGCATCGTCAGCGATGACGGCGCCAGCCTGACCCTCTTCCTCAAGGACACGACCTACTGCCCGGACCCCAACGATGCCTGGATCTGCGCCGGCTTTGTGGCCGTTTGCGACCGCGTACCCGGTGAAGACTTCTTCATCGCCATTCTCTATCACGAGTGGTTCATCATCGATCCCATTCCGTCACGGGCGTGAACACCGATACGGCGGGCGCGACTTCGACCCTGGCGCCTGCCCTAGCGTGACCCCTCAGCGCGGTTTGCGCCGCGCGTACGACTGCAGGCTGCGCTGATAGCCCAACGTCTCGAAGAACCCCTCTGTTCCGGGCTGTGCCCCGAAGAAGTAGCCATCGGTGAGCACGCGAACGCAGCCGACGAGCTGCGCCCCCTACCAGGCCGTGATATTCGTCGTTCGCCGGAGCGCCTGCTGCGCCAGCGCCAGATGATAGGTACCCGGCCAGACTCGCTGGACCAAATCAAGGAACTGCTCCACAGCTAACGCTATGTCGTCGACGACATAGCGAATGGCTGCCGGTACCTCGTGCTCGTTGCTCACCAGTGCCTCCTGTTGTCCCTCCGATCAGCGCCACGCTCCCGGCTCAGGCAGTGGCGCTGCCGTTCGTATCGCCGCTGCTCTCGCTGAAGAGGTTACGTAGCAGGCGCGCCTGGTGGCGCCGGTTGCGCCCCGCCGTTTGCCACGATAGTATCGCTGCCAGTCGGCAGACTGGAGGAAACGCGTCATGGACGCCTGGCGGGAGAAGCGAACCGGCGTCGCCCACCGCGAGAAGTGGGCCTCCTTCGATCCGCACGACACGAATTGCGCACTCCGCTGGGACGTGATTGAACCGATCCGGGATCGCGTGGTTGCGCCGACGCCCGCAGGGCGGCCGTCCCGCTTCGCTGCCGGCCAACGCGCCGCGCGACCCGACCGGCCGCGTCGTCGCGCTCGACCTCTCGCTCGGCGCTTTGCGCACCTGCCGGCAGCGGGCCCTGGCTGATCCCATCGGCGCTGCTGTCCTCCCCGTGGAAGGCGATGCCCTCGCCCTCCCCTTGCGGGACGAGGCATTCGACGTGCTCGTCGCCCGCTCCATCTTCATCTATCTGGCCGACCGCACTTCAGCGGCTCACGAGTGCTTCCGCGTGCTGCGTCCCGGCGGTCGGGCCGCCATCCTCGAGCCGATCAATAGGCACGGCATCTGACGCCGCTGGTACGACAGCTTCGATGCCCCGGAGTTCCAGCCGGCACACGGCCAGGTCGTCGCCCTGCTCCGTCAGCAGGAGCGGAATGCCGACTGGAAGGTCATGCGCAACTTCGACGAGCGCGACCTGGTGTGCTGCTTTGAGGAAGCCGGCTTCGCCGAGGTCGTCCTCAAGTACCGCTACCAGACGAGCAATCATCACGAGCCCGAGATCTTGCCGGGCGCAGACTTCCTGGCACGGACACCGAGTTATGCCGAGGCTGCCCACCACATCCTGGGTGATGCAGCCGACGCTTACTTATCCCGACTCAGCCAGTTGCCAATAGGTCACCGGCAGGGCGGCACGAGCGCCGAGGCCTACCTGACGGCCACGCGCTGATGCACGTGTTATAAACCGCCGAACGCCTTACGCACGCGCTCGTCGTTCCTGCCCGGACCCCGCCAGCACCGGCGCTGGCTCTTTTGCATCAGTACGTCCTGTTTGGTCTGCCGGCACGACCTGAAGATCGCCATGGCGCTCGCCGCGCTCAATAGCTGCCACAAAGCGAGCGGTTATCTCATCGACGTTCATTTCCAGCATGATCTCGCGGACCATTGTTGCCAACCCGACATGCTCAGTCACGCGCGCCATCCTTTGTCCCGGAACAGCCGGTCCAACGCCTGGGCTACTCCCAGAAAATCCGACGATTCCCACCACCGAGTATACGGTACCGGGGCGGCCTGGATTCGCGCTAACTCCTGCTCAAGCTGACCTGCCAGAGTTCGGTCTGCGCCCGTCGTGACCACCCACTGCGTGTACGAGCGTGCCAGCAACTCCCGGCGGTCGAGAAGATAGTCAATGTATTGCTCGCGCACGCCTGGCTGACTATGCAACCGTTGTAGCGCTTGAACTGCCTGACTCGCGTCAATCACTGACCGCCACTCAAGCAACAACGGGCTCGACACGGAGGCGAATGTCCCCCGTATGTCGAGCGCCTGATGGTCAAGAAAGTGCCCGATTTCGTGGAGCATCGTCAACTCTGGATGGTCCCCGTGTCGGCTGATCCCAATCGCCACCGGCACACCGGCACCGGTGTACTCGTATCCGCCGGCCAGATCCGTCAGGCGGCTCATTTTCACAGGGATTGTTGGCAAGCTTCCATCCCCATGCACGTTGTTCAGTGCCGCCAGCGCAGCCTTCATCGTGCGTGTCGCGTCACTCATGTCCAGCGCCGTGCTCACCGGCGTTCCTCGCGGCACCCCGCCGCCGCTCGTCCGCCTTGCTTCGTCGTGTTCTGGACTCCTCGAACCCGACCCCTGTGCTGTCATCGCTGGCGATACACTTCCCAGAGCCGCTGGCCCCTGCTCATCGTCTCGGCCCGTCCGCCTGCGTGATGCGCATACCAAGCCTTCGTCCCAATCCCGTGTAAGCGTAATTCTTGTCGACGTCTTGGAGTTGGCACGTGGCGAAGTTCAGACGACGGTAATAGTAGCGATTCCTGCCGACAGTCGCCACGGCGTTTCGCGCTGACATCTGGTGATCCTACCGGAGGCGGGGATCGAGGCCGTCCGCATGGTGCGACGCACGCCGGCCTACGACCCGGCCACAGACAGCTTCGCCAGCTTCATCGATCGGGTCCGAGCGCTCGCCTGATGTCGGCGGTGCGCGGAGCCATGGCCTCTTGCGAACCGAGCGGGAGGCAGATCGCCATGGCAACAACTTGGGTGCAGCCGCTCGGGTTTGTGTTCCGGCATCGTTCGCCCCAAGTGGGGCTCATGCACTACGGGAACCTGTCGAGAATCTCGAGCAGTTCGGTCAGCGACGTGATCTCGAAGTCCGGCTGCACGGCGCTGTCGTTCTGCCTGTCGTCACGGTTGAGCCAGACGGAACGCACTCCCGCTTCCTTCGCTCCGGCAACATCGTTGGTGAGCGAGTCTCCCACGTGCAGCAGTTCCTGTGGTCTGCATCCGGCATGCGTGAGGGCGATCTCAAACAGCCGCCGATCAGGCTTCTCGATCCCGTGATCCTGCGAGAAGACGACGAAGTGAAAGCGATTCGGCAAGCCGCAGCGTTCGGGATAGCTATTGCCGTTGGAGAGCAGGCCCAGTCGATAGCGACCGCGGAGGGCGTCCAGCGTGGGCAGCACGTCATCGAAGGGCCGGGTGTCCGCAAAGCGATGCTGCAAGTACACGGCGTTCAACCGGGCCGCCAACCCTGCATCGACCACACCGATGTGCCGGAGGGTCCGTTCGAAGGCGGCCAGCCGCACCGCCTCGAGGTTGGTCACCTGCCCTTTGAGTTCCCGGGCGACACCATCGCGAATGGCGATCAGCGCGTCGATGGTCAGCCCCTCGCTGGGGCCAGGCGCCGCCGCCCGAAGTTCCGTGAGGGCGTAGCGCAGCGCATGCCGCATGACCTGATTGAAATCCCACAGCGTGCCATCGCCATCGAAGGAGATCGCCCGGATCGGTGGCGTATCCGTCACTCGCCTGTGCTCCCGAAGATGAGCCTCGACCCGACTATGATACCTGCGGCCGGCGCCAAGGAGCAGGCGGTTGTCGTTGACATGCTGAGGGCGTATGATTCGACAACGCCGTCGGGAACATGCACCGCCCCGGCCAGAGAGGCGAATGACCATCAAGCCACTTACCAGAGTCATCTTCTGGGACTTCGATGGCACGCTCGCCACGCGCGCAGGAATGTGGAGTGGCGCGCTGGTCGATGCACTCGCTGCCTACGATCCAGCATGCGGCGTCACGCGAGCGCAGCTTGCGCCGTTCTTGCGGGCCGGATTCCCCTGGCACACTCCAGAACGCGGCCCGAAGGCAAGCTGCGGACTTGCGGGGCGTCGTTCCGCTCTTGACCGACGACGGTTCCGGATATCCCGGTTGGCCGTAGTGACCCGGCGTGCGAGAGGTGGTCACGATACTAAACCATGACCATCTCCGAGACGCGCTGGGGAAAGCGTTCGGCCTATGCTAGACTCAACGTCGAACCCCACGAGCCGCCGAAGACCAGCCAGCGCTCGATCCCCAGATGCTTCCTCAGCCGCTCGATGTCCTTGATGAGTTGGTCATCGTGTTGTTTTCGCGGCAGGGCCGGCGGCGCCTGCCTGTTACACTGCTGTGGGCGCCGCCGGCCACGTCGTTCGTCAGCGCGGATGGTTGCGAGCGATATATATCTCCCGAGCCTGTCGCGCTCGGGCTGGAGTGGACGGCCCGAATGCTGGTGTCTATCCACAACCACACGCGCTGGAGTGACGGCTCCGCCAGCGTCGCCGCCTCCGTGGAGGTCGCTGGTCAGATGGGGATCAATGAGCTCGGCATCTCAGACCACTACACCGTTGCGCCAGACGGCGCTGCCCTTGCCTGGAGCATGCCGCTGGATCGCCTACCGGCCTATGTTCGCGAGGTCCAGACCGTCGCTGCTACGTCCCGCAGCTTGACACTCCGCCTGGGTCTCGAAGCGGACTTCTTCCCCGAGACGGTGGAAGAGCTGCGCCGGCGGCTCGCCGCCCATCCCTTCGATTACATCATCGGCTCGGTTCACTTCGTCGGTCGCTTTCCCCTCGATACCAAGGCGCGCCTCTGGCAAGGACTCTCTGCCGACGAGCGCGACGAGGTCTGGCGCACCTACTGGCGCCTAGTCCGCCAGCTCGCTGAGAGCGGCGCCTTCGACATAGTGGGGCACCTCGATCTGCCGAAGAAGTACGGCTACCGGCCGACCGTCGATCTGGCAACGGAAGCCGAAGCGGCGCTGGACGCTATCGCCAAGGCCGATATGGCGATCGAGCTCAACACCAGCGGCTGGGACCGGCCCGCCAGGGAAGCCTACCCGTCGCCGGCTCTCCTGCGGAGCGCGCGACGGCGGGGTATTCCAATGCTCATCAGCGCCGACGCCCACGCGCCGCACGAGCTCACCCGGCACTTCGCTGCCGCCGAGGTCCTCGCTCGGCAGGCCGGCTACGCCGATCTGGTCCGCTACGCCGGCCGTGAACGCGTCATCGTCCCATTGTCACTGGCCGTCCGACCGGAGGATGACCGGTGACGCTCCTGTTCCTTTCGGCGTTCGGCCTGGGCCTCGCCTACTGCGCCCCGCCAGGCGCGGTGACCGCCGAGGCCTCGCGTCGGGGCCTCGAGCGCGGTTTCCGGTCGGTGCTGCTGCTCGAGCTTGGCTCGCTCATCGGTGATGCCACTTGGGCGGCCCTCGCGCTCGCCGGCGCCGCCGTGCTGGTGCAGTACCAGCCGGTGCGGCTGGTCCTCGGTCTGGCCGGCGCCTGCTTCCTGCTGCATCTCGCCTGGATCGCGCTCCAAGAGGCGCGCGTCGGCGCGCTGCCGAAGGCGGTGACTGATGCACCCAAGAGCGCCTTCGGCACTGGCGTCCTCCTCTCCCTCGCCAACCCGTATGCCATCGCCTTCTGGCTCGGTGTGGGGGGCGCAATGGTGACGTTGGGCGTCCCCAATCCGCAGCCTATGCACTTCGCCATCTTCTTCGGCGGCTTCATGCTGGCGGCCTTGTGCTGGTGCTTCCTCCTTGCTTCCCTGATCGCCGGCGCCCGGCAGTTCGTCCGACCAGCCCTGTTCCGCTGGGTCAACCTGCTCTGCGGCATTGTCCTGCTTTGTTTCGGCCTACGCCTCTTCGCGGAGACGCTGTCGCTGCTGGTCTAGCGGCTGCCGCACCCATCGGGCCCCTGCACCCCAAGGTGTGGACAGTGCCCATCTGGCGGACGTGGCCGATGGAGACGTGGCGATCGGGGACATGCTGAGGCTCCGCTCCACGCGAGCCCCGGTCTGGAGCGCGGTCAGAAGCGGATCTCGAATGCTTGGGCCTCCGGCGTGACGAGCGTGCCGGCCTCAGCCAGCTCGACGAAGTGCGCCAGCGTGCGCCGGGCATGGGATGCCTGCTCCGGCGTGATCCACCCGTGCGCTTCGGCCTCCCAGAACTCCGGCTCGTCCAAGACCTGCCAGCGACCGTCGGGGGCGATCCAGAGGTCGAGAAACAGGTCGGTCAGTGGCTCGATGGTGGCGATGTCGTCGTCCTGCCAGCGCACGGGTTCGAGGACGTCGACGTAGTAGCCGGTGTGCCGGCCGTTGGCGTTGTAGACCTTTCCCAGATCGTGGCTCGCGCCGTTGCCGACAAACCAGACGCCCCGGTAGCCCCGGTCGAGCACGACCTCGCCGTCGAACCGGAACGACTCCTTGGGGGCACACTCGTTCAGGAAGCGAACCGAGCGACGATCGATGCGCAGAACCTGTATCGGGATGTGGGAGACCCGGTTGGGTGGCCGGCGGTAGACCATGGTGAAAACGGGAAGCTCGTCCTTCTCGGCCAACGTGAAGACCTGAGAGGCGATGGAGCCGTCTGCCGCAGCGGAGTGCTTCATGCGTGCCCTCCCAGGAAAGGAACGTCTGATACGTTCGGATCCATGCTACCTGGAGAACGGGCGCCCTGTGGCGTATGATCCGGGTCGCGGGTAGCACAGGGAGAACCGGCATGGCGGGAGCAACAGCATCGCTGGGCGAGACCGCCTCGCCCTACCTCCCGCCCACCGCTGCCCGTGGGTGTCCCTACTGCTTCGATCCCGATAGCCCGCCCCTCCGGGCGGCACTCTTGCCGCATCCGCGGCTTGACCCGCTCCCTACCGAGCCCTTCCTCGCTGATCTCACCTTCCTGCACCAGCTCCTCCGCCGGCAATACGCCGGCTATCCAGACTGGCTCCAGCAGCGGGGGTTCGACCCCGACGCGTTCTTCACGCGCTGGATGGAGACCGTCCGGGCCGCCGGCGACGCCATCGACTTCCGTGCGGGCGTCATCGAGCCACTTGTGGCGCTGCGCCAGGTCGTCCCTGATCACCACCTGCTCATTCGCGGCGCCGGACCGGACCTGGATGCAGACCCCCGGTTGGTCTGCCGCGAGTACCAGGCGGTCGTCCCCGCCGACGCTCCATCGCCTGATGCCGACGCCGTCGCCGGTATCCCGGGCGTCCGGCCGGCGACGCTGCGCACGGCGCCGCTCCTGCGCAGCGATGGCCGGATCGCGACGGTGCTCACCCTCTCCGCGTCTGGTGGTGCGCCCGCGCTGACGCTGCGTTATGGCGGACTGGAGATCGAATTGCGACCGAGACCTCGGACGCCGACCCCGCCCCTCGCGCCGCTGGACATCCCGGCGTACGACTATGGCGCCATCGGCGATACCACGGTGATCACCCTGCGCAGCTTCGCAACATCCACGGCGGTGCGCCAGCAACTCCGCCGCCTTGCCGACGACTACCCGATGCACGCGCGCCAGCCGACGTTGCTGATCGACCTGCGCGACAATCAGGGTGGCAGCCTCGAATACATCCGGGCCTGGATCGCCCAGGCTCGCCAGGGGGAGTGGCGAAGCCACCCGCATCTGGCGGTCGTCGGAGCGCTCTGGCCGTGCGACCCCTGGAACCTGGCGGTGGAGCGACAGATCGGCGAGGGGACCGTCGACACGACCGAGGCGCGGGCGGAGCGGGAGCTCCTCCGCGCCGCTTGGGCGGGCCCGCCGCCCGCGCACCCGTCGCAGCTCAGTCTGGGCCTCCAACAGGGCCGGGCAACTCACCCCTACAGCGGGCGCGTCTTCGTCCTGCTCAATCGGAACGCCGGCTCCTCGGGTGAGCTCGCCGCGCTCGACCTCCAACGAGCTTTGGGAGGAGTGCTCGTCGGCGAGCGCTCGGCGGGGACGATGCAGTACGGTGAGGTACGCCGCTTCGTTCTCCCTCACACCGGCCTGGTCTGCCAGGTACCGACCAGGCGCTTCTTCTTCGACGCTGCGGTCGAAGGGGTCGGTGTCCCCGTCGATGTTTACTTGGAGCGCAGCGAGCAGGAGGTGACCGACCTGCTCCCATCCCTGGATCGGCTGTGGACGGTGGGGCGGGGCGATGCTACGGGCCACTTTGTTTGAACCTCTGCGTGGCCACCAGTACATCTTTGGGTTGCGTCGGCTTGGTTGGTGTCAAGCTACGGGAAGCATGAGCAGTGAGGCAACTTTCCGGCGCGGCGAGCGAGTACCATCGGGCAGGCAAGCTCGAAGGCCATCGGGGCGCCGAACAGGTAGCCGCACGACTCGATGCAGACCAGCACGTCCGGCGGCGCCGCACGATGGGGACGGCACAATTCCAGCACCATCGCCCGGAACGCCTCGGCGTGCTGCTCCATCACCAGCGTGATGTCGGTGAGGCTCCGTGTCGGCGTTGGAAAGGCCGGATTGATCAGGCGTCGAATCATAAGGTCCAAGTCTGTCGACAGGTAACCAGGCATGACGCTCTGCTCTCCCCTATTCCAGGACCAAGCGCTCCAGCCAGGGATGCTCTGGCTGAAGCGTGATAAGCGCCTGCGTCAGCCATCGCCTGCTGGGCGCATCCAGGAGGGGTAGGGCCACCGCGAAGTCCTCTTCGTCCTTCGGGAGCGGGGCTTGCTTTGCTTTGTACAGGAGCTGCACCTCCGGAGCAACGTAGGTGATGCCTTCGGCACTGCGGCGGCCCAGGCTGGACAGGGAACCGGTGACACGCGAGTCGCGGCGAAAGACCCAGCGGGTTCCCGTCGCGTCGACATCCGCGAGCATCAACTGGACTGCCCAGGGAGCAGCGGCAGCGGGACGGCACCAGATATCGTGGATACTTGCGCCGAGTGTCTCGCCCGGCGCCCAGGGACGCAGTGTGCCTGGTGGATCGGCGGCGTGCAGATCCCACCCGCGCAAAGCCTGGTGGACGGCAAGCTGGTCCCGACGCAGCACGAGCACATCGAGGTCGTCGTGCAGTCTGGTCTGGTGTCCCACGAAGAGATCGATCGCCCAACCGCCGGCGACCCACCACGGGAAGGCCATGCCGGCGAGTAGTGGCGCGAGGTCGCGCACCGCCAGCGGCTGCCAGGGACCCAAATCTGGTACGGCCATGACAGGAGTATCCGCGATGACACCGGCCGCGCGAGAACCAACCGGTATCACTCGCGTACGCTGCCAGCTTAAGCCAGAAGTGCTTCCCGTACGAGCGGTACCGAACGCCTTACGAACGCGCTCGTCCTTCCCGCCCGGACCCCGCCAGCGCCGGTGCTGGCTCTTTTGCAGCAGCACGTCTTGTTCGGTCTGCCGGCACGACCTGAAGATCGCCGTGCCGCTCGCCGCGCTCAATAGACGCTACAAAGCGAGCGGTCACCTCATCGACGTTCATTTCCAGCATGATCTCGCGGACCATTGTTTCCAACCCGACATGCTCAGTCACGCGCGCCATCCTTTATCCCGGAACAGCCGGTCAAACGCCTGGGCTACTCCCAGAAAATCCGAAGATTCCCACCACCGAGTATACGGCACCGGGGCGGCCTGGATTCGCGCTAACTCCTGCTCAAGCTGACCTGCCAGAGCTCGGTTCGCGCTCGCTATGACGACCCACTGCGTATACGAGCGCGCCAGCAACTCCCGACGGTCCAGAAGGTAGTCAATGTACTGCACGCGCACGCCTGGCTGACTTCGCAACCGTTGTAGCGCTAGTACGGCCGGACTCGCGTCGATCACTGACCGCCACTCAAGCAACAACGGACTCGACACGGAGGCGAACGTGCCCGGTATGTCGAGCGCCTGGTGGTCCAGAAAATGCCCGATCTCGTGGAGCATCGTCAACTCTGGATGGTCCCCTCGACGACTGATCCCAATGGCCAACGGCAGACCAGCACTGGTGTACTCGTATCCACCAGCCAGATCCGCCAACCGGCTCATTTTCACGGGGATAATTGGCAGGCTTCCATCCCCATGCACTTTGTTCAGTGCCGCCAGCGCAGCCTTCATCGTGCGAGTGGCTTCGCTCATGTCCAGTGCCTTACTCACCGGCGTTCCTCGCGGCACCCCTCCGCCGCTCGCCGGCCCTGCTTCGTCGTGTTGCGGACTCGTCGTGCCAGGCCCCGGTGCTGTCATCGCTGGCGATACACTTCCCGGAGCCGATGGCCCCTTCTCATCATCCAGCTACGGATGGCGTCGTTCTCGAGAGACATCCAGTCCTATGGTCCGGGAATGCCGCCTATCTGAGGGCAGTTCTCGGCGACCAGACCAACGGCTACCTGTGGTAGTACCTGGTGATCCTGGCGGAGGCAGGAACCATTGCCCTCCGTATCGAGCAGTATCCTCACTCAGCCAGCAAAGCCTCTTTGAGCATTTCAAGTGCAGCGATGACTTGCTCATGCCTGACTGACGGGAAGCTGTCCAGATACTCATCAAGGTCATAGCCCCCTTCCAACCAGTCAACCAAGCTCACCACAGGCACGCGAGTGCCTAAAAACACGGCGTCACCGCTGTGGACCTCCTGATCGCGCGATACCAGCACAGAACGGACAACATCGGTGATCATCGCTCATCACCTCCACTTCACGGCCCCATGATACACCAGTACCAATAGTCGATGATGATCGCGGCGATGGCGGCGAGCGTCAAGGCCTGGGTGGTTGTCATTGGCACGCCGAGCGTGTACGATTCGAGCACGATGTTGGGAACATGCGCCGCCCCGGCCAGAGAGGCGAAGGACCGTCAAGCCACCAACCAGAGTCATCTTCTGGGACTTCGACGGCACGCTCGCCACTCGGGCCGGAATGTGGAGTGGCGCCCTGGTCGAAACCCTCGCTGCCCACGATCCGGCGTGCGGCGTCACGCGAGCGCAGCTTGCGCCGTTCTTGAGGGCCGGATTCCCCTGGCACACACCTGAACTGCCGCATCTGGACCGCTGTGTACCGGACGACTGGTGGGCGCGCCTTCAGGAAGTATTGCGCGCCGCGTACGAGGCCGTTGGCCTCTCAGCGGCGACGGCAGAGGTGCTGGCGCGGCGGGCCCGCGAGTGCTATCTCGATCCATCCGGCTGGACAGTGTACGCCGACACCCGCGCGGTCCTCGCCACCCTGGCGACGCAAGGTTGGCGGCACGTCCTACTGTCAAATCACGTCCCGGAACTGCCCGCGCCGGCCCACACTGCTGGTCGACCTGCGCGACAATCAGGGTGGCAGCCTGGAATACATCCGGGCCTAGATCGCCCAGGCCCGCCAGGGGGAGTGGCGAAGCCACCCGTACCTGGAGGTTGTCGGGGCTCTCTGGCCGTGCGACCACTGGAACCTGGCGGTGGAGCGACAGATCAGGGAGGGAACCGTCGACACGACGGCGGCGCGGAAGGAGCGGGAGCACCTCCGCGCCACCTGGTCGGGCCCGCCGCCCGCGCACCCCTCGCGCCTCGGTCTGGGCCTCCAACAGGGCCGGGCGACCCGCCCCTACGCCGGGCGCGTCTTCGTCCTGCTCAATCGGAACGCTGGCTCATCAGGTGAGCTCGCCGCGCTCGACCTCCAGCGGGCGTTGGGAGCGGTGCTCATTGGGGAGCGATCAGCGGGGACGATGCAGTACGGTGAGGTACGTCGCTTCGTCCTACCCCGCACCGGCCTGGTCTGCCAGGCGCCGACCCGGCGCTTCTTCTTCGACGCGGCGGTCGAAGGGGTCGGTGTCCCGGTCGATGTTTACTTGGAGCACAACGAGCGGGACGTGACCGACCTGCTCCCATCCCTGGATCGGCTGTGGACGGTGGGGCGGGGCGATGCTACGGGCCGCGCGGAACCGATGGGTATCACTCGCCTATGACGCTGTATTGATCCAGCAGCGCTTCCAGTTCGGAGATCGCTTGCTCAGTCGAGAAAAACTGGATGTTGCGAATACCGAGCGCACGTGCCGCCTCGACGTTCTCCTTGCCGTCATCGATGAATACCGAGCCGCCCGTTCTGCCTAGGGTCCCAATTTGCGCGCTCGCAGTCCGAGAAAGACCGGAAACTCGTGCATGGCGAGTTGTTCCCCCTTGATCCGCAGCCCACTGGCGCGCGTGGCGACGTTCGGGATCTCCAGCAGTTGGTCCACCAGGAAACCGTGCCTGGCCAGGCCATTGACATATTCCTGCAGCGGGCGATGGTAGCGGACGGTGGTACGGCTGCCGGCTCCGGCGGTCGCCATCGGCACCGGCAGCGGCGTCAGGTAGCGGTCGACCCGCCGGTAGTGCATGTGCCGGCGGTCGTCCCAGCCCCAGCCACTCAGTCTTGGCACGCGAAAGCAGGGGTGAGTCATGACGATCACCACCCGGCCCCCGCCGCGCAACGCCCAGGCCATGCAGCGCAAGACATCCGGCAGAGGATCCATATCCTGGATGCTGAGCAGGAACACGGCGGCGTCGAAGGACCCGGCCTGTAGTTCCGGCGCTTCCGGCAACGTCCACACGTCCGCGAGCGGGAAGCGGCCAGACCGACCGTGGCGGCGTCGGGCAATCGCCAGCAACTTGGGGCTGGCGTCCACCCCGGTGTAGTGGGCGCCGGCCCTGACGACGGCTGGCGCGAGCAGGCCGGGGCCGGCGCCGATGTCCAGGACGGCGGGAATGGTCACCTGCCGGTGCTGGTAGCTGCCCTCCTCGCCGACCCAGTCGGCGTACCACTCAGCGACCGGGTCCCAACTGGTGCGGACCGGCGTCTTAGCCGGGGACATGGCATGACTCCTTTCTGTGCATTGCTTCTGGCCCCGGAACGTTTTGGACACAGCAAAAAAACGTCGGGGCCTTGCTGGCCCACGACGTTGACGATGACAAAGGAAAACAGGCTTGAACGCAGCACTGAACCGCCGGCACGCAGCCGGTATCACCTCAACGCGCAGGCGCCTAAACTGAAGCCACGATGGGATCTACATGGTGCGCGCTCGGGGCCTGCGGGTTTCATCGTGGCTTGAGTTTAGGAGTCTGTCTGAGTTGAAGCATAGGTGGGACGGGCGAGCGAGCGGTGATCGTGTCGTCGCAGGGGGCAGAGTCGGCTGGGTCGTCTGCTGCGGGGGGCGCGGCACGTTCAGACAGCGGGCGACGCGCATGCCGGGCATAGGCGCGGGCGGTTGCGGCGGCGCAGGGCCTGGACGAGCTTGCGCAGCACCCAAGGGGTACCCAGGGTGAGGCACCAGAGTGTCCACTCGCCGCGGGTACCCTCTGGGTGCTTCGAGGCGCTGGACAACGGCATCCTCTCCTGCGCCGATCCGGCCCGTCTCCAGCACCCGCAAGCGGGTACCCGCTGCGACGGGCTATCCGGCGAGTTGATTGAGGGCCTCCTGCGCAAGTGGCTGGCGCGGCTGCCGCACCCGTTCTCGCCGGACGACGCCAAGGCCGACTACACGTATGCGCTCTCCATCTTGCAACTGGAGTGCTCGCTGACCCAGGTGCTGGATCGCCCGCTCACCGGGCGCATCTTCTTCGAGGAAGTCATCCGGGAGAACCTGGACCTCGGCCGTCCCGACCAGGTGCAACTCATCTTCGCCCGCCGCGTCACCAAACGCACCCCCGGTCGCTTCCGCACCCGCGTCATCACCGAGGGAGTGACGCCTTCGCTGCACATCGACTACAAGTCCAGTCGGATCAAGCAGTACCACAAGGAAGCGCCCAAAGGGCGCCCGGCTTTGCGCACCGAAACCACGATCAACGACGCCCGCGACTTCGCCCTGGGCAAAGGGCTGCAGCATCTCCCTGCCTTACGGCAGGTCGGCTTCCACGCCAATCGACGTCTCCTGGACGTCCAACACTGCAGCCACGATTGCGCCATCGGCGAAGCGGGGTTCCAGCAGGTGACGCGCCCGATCATCGTCGATGGCCAGCGCGCCTCGGCCCTGCCCTTTGCCGACGACCGCCTCCTGCGCCCGGCCTTCGACAGGCTTGATGCTGCCATCGACCACTTCGTCGATCAGGCCAAACTCTCCGCCTGACAAACTTGACGCATTCGCAACGGGTTTACGTGGAAAAGACCTCTAGCACAATCGTCGGAAAACACTGCAACGGCTGCGGCTGACGTAGAGCAAGGCGCAGCGGTGCAATATACGTACCCGTCGGCACGGCTGCGATCAGCGGTCAGGCGGTCTTGCGGTCCGCATTGCCGCTACAATCAAGAGAGCCACACGCCGGGCGCCCGCCGGAGCAGGAGTACGTGCGGCGCTGTGCTGCAGTACTGAGAGGCAACGGGGGAGGAGGGAGTGGCAATGGCGCACGTGCTTGAGATCGCCGACGCGGCTTACCAGGCGCTCGTCGACGCTGCCCAGGATAGCGGGAAAACGCCGCAGCAACTCGTGGAAGAATGGCTGCTGGACCTGAACAGGAGCTCGTCGCCCCAACATGATCTGGCGGCATCCGAAGCGGAAATTCCGGTCGGCTACGATCCTGCCAGGGATCCGTTAGCGGATTTCCTGGGCGCCTTTGCCAGTGATGTACCGGACCTTGTAGCGCGGCATGACCATTATCTCGCGGAGGCGTATGCCGACATTCATCCAGCGAACTGACAGCCTCTTCGTTGATACAGCCGGCTGGGCAGAACTTGCCCTGCTGAACAGCCCGGACCACCAGGCAATGGAAGCCTTCTATAAACGGATCGTTGCGACCAACAGAGACCTGGTAACGACCAACTATGTCCTCGGCGAGCTGGTTGCGCTGCTGACCGCGCGGTCGCGTGCGCCTCGTCGGCAGATCATCGCTTTCATCAACGGTATCCGTCGAATGTCGCAGCTCACTGTCGTCCATATTGACGTGGCGACAGAGGGCGAAGCGTGGGCGCTATTGGAGCGGCACGAAGACAAAGTCTGGTCGCTCGTTGATGCCGCCAGCTTCGTGGTGATGCGCCAACTGGGTCTACGGGAGGTGTTCACCAGCGATCAGCACTTCGTTCAGGTAGGCTTCGTGCGAGTGCCGCAATGAGCACAGTGGCCGGGATGTCGCCGCCCCAGCCGTCCCTGCTCCGCAACCGCTCCACGCCCACCGCTCGCTGGGATGCGGTGCGGCTTGCGTACCTGTCGGCACAGGTGCGAGTGACGATCAGGCGGTCTTGCGGTCGGCGGATTGCTCATGGAGCTTCTCCAGCGCCAGCATGCGGATGAGCGTGGACGGGCCGATGCCTCGGCGGCGCGCTTCGTTATAGAGCAGCTTCCAGTACACATCGGCCAGACGAACGTGCCGTCTCCCGTCAATCGTCGCTCCAGAAGGCTCCTCCGCTTGAGCAAGCGCGACTGTTGGGCGGCAAGCCCGCCCCGCAGCGCCCTTCAGGGTGCTTCGTGCTGTTAGCCCGCCCTTTGAAGGGCGGGTGACCGGCGCCCCACACGGCTCTTCGCAAGCTCCGCCAGGTCAACCTCGGAGACGGCCAGGTTGTCCTCCAGATCCTGCGCACTGCGCGCGCCCGGGATGGTGACGGCGATCGCCGGGTTGACCAGCGACAGCCCCAGCGCCGCCTCGCGTA
>DAIMXP010000032.1:64131-65087 GCA_036734945.1 Chloroflexota bacterium | reverse complement strand
CTATCTGCCGCCGCACCCAAACAACCTAACGGCGCGATAATCTGTGGCGCACTTAATTGAGGCCTGGTCATAAATCATTTGCCTCTGGTGATCTGGTGGAACGAGCAACCGAACAGCGGCAGATGCGACGATGGTCGCCCCGCCTGCCTGTGTGCCTCCTGGGGATTTATGACCAGGCCTCACTTAATTGCTACGTTGCCCTTGACAAGCGGTCTTTAGTAGCTTATGCTACGGGTAGCCCCTGCTGTCGCGGCGGCCAACGGTATCCTGGTGCGGTGCTTCCGGTGGAGTACCTGGCTCCGGGTGGCGTTGTTGCGCGGCGGTCGGTGTGTCGTTCCTTCCGACGCGACGCAGAATATGTGAGTGAGGGGGTGATGGCCTGGCGAGATGACAAACGGGTACCCAATCCATAGGGGCAAAGCCGCGTCTTTTCTGGCGCCATGTGCGCGCCGCGCGGTTGAGGCAGGATAGTGCGCTCATGCCGGCGTCAAGCTGGAAGTGCCCTGTCCCGTCCGCCCGAGCGAAGAGGAGGGTTTGATGGACCATTGGTTTGACACCCTGGCCAGAGCCGTCGCTGGCGGGCAATCCCGACGCGAGATGCTGAAACGGGTCGGTGTCGTCGTGGGGGCGACCCTTGTTGCCGCCGTGCCAGAAGGGGTTCTGGCGGACGAGACGAGTAACCCGAATGCCAACGCCCAATGTGCCGAGTTCTGCGTTTCTGTGGCCCCGCCCGGGCCCGGTCGTGGTATGTGCATTAGCGATGCGGCGCATGATATGGGGCTCTGCTTCGGGTGCGGGCCGTCCGCGCCTGCGGGCCATCCGGACGTCTGCGGGGTCGGCGTCAATCCAATTTGTTGCCCAACCGCCACACCGACCTGCTGCGGCGGCGTCTGCGTCAGCCTGACAACAGTGCAGAACTGCGGCACTTGCGGCAACGCCTGTGCGGCAGGGCAGCT
>DAIMXP010000032.1:0-64031 GCA_036734945.1 Chloroflexota bacterium | reverse complement strand
CTGCTGCAACGGCGTCTGCACCACCCAGTCGACCGCGAACTGCGGCGCCTGCGGCCACGCCTGTACGGCAGGGCAACTCTGCTGCAACGGCGTCTGCACCACCCAGTCGACCGCGAACTGCGGCGCCTGCGGCAACGCCTGTACGGCAGGGCAACTCTGCTGCAACGGCGTCTGCACCCCCCAGTCACCCACGAACTGCGGCGCCTGCGGCGTCGTCTGTCCGGGCGCACAGATTTGCCTTTCAGGCGGGATCTGCGGCTGCCTACCCACCATCACCTGTGTGGGGGGGCGGGTCCTGAACCCCACGACCTGCACGTGCGAATGTCCTTCTGGCACGGCGCTCTGCGCTAGCACCAGCACCTGCGTTTCCACTACCTGCCCCGCGGGCAGTGGAGAGACGTATAATGCGACGACATGCGCTTGCGAATGTCCTCCCGGTCAGGCCGTCGGCTCGAACGGGGTCTGCACCTCCTGCGGCACGTCGTTTACCTGCGGTAGCAGCTTAACGACATGCGGAACGCCAGCGTCAGGTGGTAGCTGCGTGTGCCTCCAGTCCGTGGAAGGCTTCACCGCCTGCGGCGAGAACTTCTCCTGCGGAAGCACAATAACTTGTACGACCAGCGCGCAGTGCGTAGCAAGTTTGGGTCTGGGATCCTTCTGCCAGGCTTCAGGGACCGGCTGCTGCGGTGCCGGGGTCTGCGTCCCAGCGTGTGGTACAACAGGATTCTTCGCAACCCCCTTCGCAACCCCCCTTGGCACCACGCCCAGCGGGACACCACAAGGCACCAACGCCGGCTAAGAACAACGGCGAATGCAGGAGGGGGCTCCCGAGTAGTTCGGGAGCCCCCTCCTTGCTGCCCGCTAGGCGAGCCGGTTCCCCAGATGCCGGCCGCTGACGGAGCCTGTTGCCCCATCACCGCATCAGCACGACACCGGCCCTACCCGCCCGACCGCGTAGGCAAGATGCCGCTGCCTCGTCCCTCGGGTCGACGTGTCACTGAGCAATCAAGCGACCGCGGTCTGCACCAGTTGCACGATAGCATCGCCGCCGACAGCCACGTCCTTGAGGATGGCCCCATGCTCGTCGATCAAGTAGGCGACCGGAGTGGCAAACATACCGTAGTCCTTGGAGACCTCCCAGTGCCTCTGACGCAGGACCAGGAAGGGCAAGCCGTGCTGCTGCGTCTTGACCACATTGGCCGTCAGGTCGCCCCGGCTGACCATCACGACCTCGAGATTGTTGGCCTTGTGCTGTTCGTGCAGCTTGATCAGGTCCGGCGCCAGCGCCTGGCAGGGGCCGCAGTCGGGGTCGGAAAAGACCAGGAGCACCTGCCTGCCGCGGAACTGGTCCAGGGAGTGTAACTTGCCCTTTAGATCGGGCAAGGTGAAGTTAGGCGCCTTCGTGCCGGCGGCCAATCCCTGGCGGTTAAGGGTGCTCTCCCGCACCGCCAGCCCGGCTGCCCGTGCCTGCTCTGCTGCCGTGTGCTCCTTCTCCCGCAGCGACTGCGCGGTCAATCCGTTACCGTGGCCGTTTGATGCGGGCCCGGCGGCGGGCGCGGCCGGAAGCAGGCCGAGCACGGCGTCGGCGCCTGCGGCAAGCGGGCTGGCGATGCGTCCCTCGGCGTCAAGCAAGTAGCCCATCGGCGTCCCATTGGCTTGGTAGGCCCCGGCCACCGCCCACGCCGGCTCGAGCACCACATCGCAGTGCCAGTGGTGCTCGGCCGCCAGCCGCCGGTGCTCCGCAGCGTCTCCCCGACTGATGAGTAGCACGCGCGGACCTTCCTGCGGCAACTGGCCGAGCTGGGGAGCCATCTGCTGACAAAAGCCACACTGCGGGTTGAAGAACACCGTCAGCAGGGGCTCCCCCAGGAACTCCTGGAGCTTCCGCTCTTTGCCATCGAGATCGGGCAGGGCAAATTCCGGCGCAGGGCTGCCGATGGGCAAGCCGGCGGGCATTGGCGGAGCCGCCGGCGCCTGGACCGCCTGCATCGCCTGGCGCACCTCCGCGAACTGCGCGGGCAAGCTCAGCAGCGTCTGCTCGGTCTTGTCCAACCGCTCACGCAGCTCGTCCTGTGCCAGCAACAGGCGCCCGTGCTGGCGGACCAGTAGGTAGATCACCCCGCCCTCCACCGTCGTGAGGCCCCAGGGGAGTCCGCATGCGAGGGCGCGACCGAACTTCATGACACTGCTCCTTGCTTCTATAGGTTTGAGCTGCCTCGCGCCGAGCTAGCCTGGGATGCAGCCAAACCGGGATCAACCAGTCAACAACTGTATCATGCCTGTTTTTGGACGATTAGGCAAGGAATGAAGGACTGGATTGTGCCGCAGGCGCCACCCTGTCGTTCGATCGCAGCGTATGTCATAGGGACACGTAGTCCGGGTTCCGGGGCGGTAGCATGGGAGCCTCAGCCAGGTACCAACCAGGCAAGATCGGCGGGAGCGACGTCATGGCCACGACTCGAGCGCAGCGCGTGATTGCCGAGCAACCGGCGCTGTTGGACATGGGGCCGGTCACAGAGGTGAGCGCAGAGGACGCTGCCGATGCGCCGCTGGCTGCGCGCATGCGCCCGCGCAACTTTGCGGAGTTTGGCGGGCAGGGGCATCTGATCGGTCCTGGCCGGTTATTGCGGCGGGCAATTGAGCAGGATAAGCTCGGCTCAATCATTCTGTGGGGGCCGCCGGGGAGCGGTAAGACGACCCTGGCCGCAGTGATCGCCAGGATGACGCAGGCGCAGTTCATCCGGGTCAGCGCCGTCTCCGCCGGCGTGGCCGAGTTGCGGCGGGCGGCTGATGCTGCGCGCACGGCTCGCGCCACCAGCAACCGGCGCACGATCCTGTTCGTGGACGAGATTCACCGCTTCAATAAGGCGCAGCAGGATGCCGTGCTGCCCGTCGTGGAAAGCGGCCTCCTCACGCTCATCGGCGCGACCACCGAGAATCCGAGCTTCTCCGTCAACGCCGCTTTGCTGTCGCGCTGTCGGGTCTTCCGGCTGGAAGCGCTGGACGATGCGGCGGTAGAACGGTTGGTGCGCCGAGCCCTGGCCGACCCGGAGCGGGGACTGGGCGCCCAGCACGTCGCGCCGGCGGCGGACGCAGTGGAATACCTCGTCGCCATGGCCAACGGCGATGCCCGCGTGGCGCTGAACGCCCTGGAGTTGGCGGCGGCAGCCGCCCCAGCCGATGCCGAGGGCGTCCGGCACGTCGATAAGGCGGCGATCGAAGAGGCGCTGCAGCAACGGGCCTTGCTGTACGACCGGGCCGGCGATCAGCACTATCAGGTCATCTCCGCCTTTATCAAGAGTGTGCGCGGCTCCGATCCCGATGCCGCGGTGTACTGGCTGGCGCGCATGCTGGAAGCCGGAGAAGACCCCCTCTTCGTGTCCCGCCGCCTGGTACTGCTGGCCAGCGAGGATATCGGCCTGGCTGACCCACAGGCGTTGCCGCTGGCGATGGCGGCGCACCAGGCAGTCCAATCGATCGGCATGCCCGAGAGCTACTTGCCGTTGACGGAAGTAACGCTCTATCTGGCTCTGGCGCCCAAGAGCAACTCCGCTTTGACTGCCTATGCCGCAGCGCTGGAAGACGTGCGGGCGACCCTCAATCAGCCGGTGCCGCTCCACCTGCGCAATGCCGTCACCGCCTTGGACCGGGCGATGGGCAATGGCCGCGACTACCGCTACGCCCACGATCACCCGGATCACTATGCTGCACAGCAGCACCTGCCGGCCGCGCTCGTCGGCCATCGCTACTACCAGTCCGGTGTACTCGGCTGGGAAGGCGAGCAGGCGGAGCGGCTAGCGAAGTTGCGGCAGAGGAACTAATGGGCCCGTCACGGAATAACCATCGCAGTTGCAGCGTGCGTCGCCCCTGGTAGTGCCGCCCAATCTTGAGACAGTTATTCCGTGGCAGGCCCTAAGCGGCGGCTGGCTGGCGGATGACCAGCCCGACGGGAGTTCCACGGTGACGTCGAGTTGCCCGAAGCTGGCCCATTGTCGCGCGGGCGCCAGCACATACCCGAGCTGCCAGTAGCGCGTCGGCCGGTCGTCGGAGTAGGCGGACGCTCGGGCCGGATAGCCGACGGTGATCGTGTGCGGTCCGGGCAGCAACCGGAGTTGGAACGTCAAGACACCATCGCGCCGGGCCTGGTAGTGCAGCGGCGGCCCGGCGCCGATGGCAGGCGTCGTGGCGGGGGCTTGCCACGACGCCGGGAGAGGAGGCGCCGCCAGCGCCAGCGCCGTGATCGGCTGGCCATCCAACTGCACGGTCGTCGCACCGGTGGTCAATCCAGTTGCCACGAACTCCAGGGGCAAGGTCGTCGCCGTTCCGCCATTCTGGACCTGATAGGTGGCGGCAATGTGGACCGGCTGGTCGGTCAGCAGGGGACGCAGATCGAGGTTCAGGCGCTCCTGGACAATGGCGATCGACTGGAGCGCTGCAGACGGTTCGCCGACCAGGTCACCTGGTTGGACGGGGTTCGCCATGTTGGCGGCCGCCTGGTCGGGCAGCCCCAGCGCCACGATGAGCAGCGTCAGGAAACCGAGCAGACGAGACCGCCCCAGGAGGGTCACCACGACGCGCGCTGCCGCAGGATACCCGTCCGGCACCACCCCGGTATGGTCGTCATCCACCCCTCGCGACCCCCGCTTTACTGGACGGTCAGTTGCACATAGACGCTTTCGCTTTGGCCATCCGTGCCCGTGCCGGTGACGGTGAGGGTGAAGGTCCCCCTGGACGTCTTGCGGGCGGTGGACAGGGTGAGCGTGGATGTGGCGCCACTGGCGGTCGGCGTCACGGGGTTGGCCGAGAAGCTGGCGCTGGTGCGACTCGGCAGGCCGCTCACGGTCAGCCGGACCGCCGCAGTGTAGCCATTGACGGCGGTGAGCGTCAGCGTGTAGCTCGTGCGCGCGCCGGCACTGACGGTCTGCGTGCTCGGTGTTGCTGTCAGCGTGAACGTTGGCACGGTATAGGTGAACTGACTGGTCGTCGAGCTGGTGGAACTGCCGCCTGGCGTCGTGACCAGCACGCTCACCGTACCGCTGCCAGACGGAGCCGTGGCCGTGAGTTGGCTGGCCGAGGTCACGGTGACGCCTGTGGCCGCCGCCGAGCCGAACGTCACCGTCGCTCCGCTGACGAAGTTCGTGCCCGTGATCGTCACGACCGTGCCGCTGCCGCCGGATGCCGGACTGATGGCGCTGACCGTGGGCGCGGCCAGGTAGGTGAACTGATCGGCCGCCGAGCTGGCGGAGGTACCGCCAGGCGTCGTCACCGTGACATCCACGCTGCCGGCGTTGCCCGCCGGCGCGGTGGCCGTGAGCTGGGTAGCGGAGACGAGCGTCACGTTGGTCGCCGCGCCAGCGCCGAACTGCACCGTTGCGCCAGCGACAAAGCCACTCCCCGTGACGGTCACCGCCGTCCCGCCGGACAGCGGCCCGCTAGCGGGGCCCACCGCGCTGACCACCGGCACGGGATCGTAGGTGAATTGATCGGCGCTGGAGGGAGCGGAGGCGCCGTTGCTGGTGGTGACGGTGACGTCCACCGTGCCGCTCCCGGCGGGTGCGGTCGCGGTGAGCTGGCTCGTGGACTGCAGCGTCACGGCCGTGGCGGCGACGCTGCCGAAGGCAACCGCCGCGCCGCTGGCGAAGTTCGTGCCCGTGATCGTCACGGTCGTGCCACCGGCGGCGGGACCGGCAGCGGGACTGACGCCCGTGACGGTTGGTTGCAGCGGACTGACGTAGGTGTACTGGTCGGCGGTCGAGGTCGCCGACGTGCCGGTGGACCCGGTGACCGTGACGTCGACGGTGCCTGCGGCCGCCGCCGGGACAATTGCCGTCACCTGCGTCGCGGAGTTGATCGTAAAGCTGGCGGCCGCGCTGCCGAAGTGGACGGCGGTGGCGCCGCTCAAGCCGGAGCCGCTGATCGTTACCGAGGTCCCGCCGGCTGTGGTGCCCGACGTCGGGCTGAGACCACTGACGACTGGCTGCGCGCCGTAGGCGACGACGCAAGAGGAGGTGGCGTTGCTCCACTCCTGCTGCACGATATAGGGGTCGCCGTTCCAGACCACGTCGGCGCCGTTGCTGCCGGTGGCGCCAAAGGTCCAGGCGCACTTGTCGCCGATCTCCGAACCGGCGCTGTCGTACCAGGCGGTGCCCAGCGGATCCGTCACCGTCTCCATGTGTTCGTGCGACAGCAGGTTGATCTCGCTATCGGCATCGGGGTTATTGTTGGGCGACGACGGGGCGCCGCAGGCGGCGGGGCTGGTACCGGCGTAGGGCATGTTGGCGTAGAGCACGCTGGCGGTCGTGACGCCGTTGGTGGCGGCGAAGTTGGAGTGATACGCGCAGAACTGGGTGAAGGAACAGGAGGCGCCGTAGCAGCTATTCTCGCCCTTCGCGGTGAAGACGAAGAACTCGACGTCCGCACTGGACCAGGGCCAGTTGTTGGTATTCACGGCGTTGAGGACCTCGTTTTGCAGGTCGGCGTCCGTGAGGGTGCTGGACGGGTAGGGCGACGTATCGACCCAGGAGGCGGCGTAGGCGGAGGTATTGACGATGGCGCCGCCGGTGTCGTAGTACTGCGTGTTGACATTGTAGAGCGGGCTGCCGCCCACATCACCGAAGTAGCGCGGCAGCAGCGTCTGGTAGCCCGGCGCCATGTAGCTGCCGCTCGGCTGCCAGAAGATCGCGTAGCTGGTACTGTGCGTCTGCTCCGTCGGCCCGCTGTGGTAGGTCAAGTTGTTCGTGCCCGAACTGGACGAGGCGGCGTGGGGCTGGTTCCTGGTGCGGTGGAAGACGACGTGCCCCGGATGGCCGTTGCGCGCGCCGGAAGGCGAATCCGCCGGTCCGGTCGGCGGCTGGTCGGGCGCCACGAGCCGCGCCGGCCCCCCGGTCGGCGTCTGACTGGCGGGAGCGGCCACCGCCTGCGCTAGCTGCAGCGGCAGCAGCAGACCCAGCAACAAGGCTGCTGCGAGCAGTCTCCGAGCGGCGGAACGCCTACCGAACATGGTCATGTCCTTTCCGGGTGGATCGTCGTGCGGCGGGAATGCGACTGGTGTGCTGCCGCGGTGGGGAGCAACTGTGGCACTCGACGCATGCAGTATACGCCGTCCTCTAGGAGCGACAGGGCGTCCTAAGAGGAAAGTACCAACGGGGGCCTGCGGCGCTGTCGGCTTGATGGAGCGCCGTCCATGAACGGCGGTGTACTCGAGTCGGAGCGGGAGGAACCATGCGCACGCGCACCACTATTCGTGGGATCAGGCGTTTGAGAAGAGTTCTACGTTCGCTCCGGTCAGGGGGCGCGAAGCCTCGCTGGCCAGGAAGAGGATGGTGCGCGCCACATCCTCGGGCGTGGCCAGGGCCCGCAGACCGTGGCCCGCCTGGCGCAGCATTGCCGTGTCGACGGCGCCAGGGCTCACCGTGTTGACGCGGATGCCGCTCGCCCGTCCCTCCACGGCCAAACTGTCGCCGAGGGCGATCAGGCCGGCTTTGGAGGCGTTGTAGGCACTCAGGCCGGCAAACTTCTCCGGGCCGTGTACCCCGCTCAGTGAGGCGACATTCACGATGCTCCCGCCGCGGGGGGCAGCGCCGGTCATGGCACGGAAGGCGGCACGGCAGCAGAGGTACGGGCCGCGTAGATTCACGCCCATGACCGCATCCCACTCCGCAGGGTCGAGATCGAGAAACGGGCGCCGCAGGAGGATCGCCGCATTATTGACCAGGATGTCGACTCGGCCAAAAGCGGCGAGCGTGTGGGCAAAGAGGTCGTCAACGAAAGCTGCGTCGGAAGCATCGCCCGCCAAGGCGAGGATCGCCGGCGCGTCGCGCGCCACCCCTTCCAGCTCGCCGGCGGTTCGGGCGCAGATGGCGACGCGGGCGCCTTCGGCAGCGAAAAGGAGTGCCGTGGCCCGCCCGATGCCACGTCCGCCTCCGGTCACGATGGCAACTTTGCCGGCAAGCTGTCCAGAGCTATGGGCCCGTCTATGAATAACCTCTCCGGTTTCTGCGTGTCCCACCAGAGGCGGAACACTACGAAATCGACTGCTTTATTGTTAGACGACTCCTAACGATGCAGGCTCTCGACCCGATCAATGGACCCGACTTCCAACGTCTGAGCGAGATTCGGCTCAGGGAAGCATCGACCCTGCTCGCAGCCGGACAGTACGAAGGGGTATACTATCTCGTCGGCTATGCAGCGGTCGCTGATCCCACACATGGAGTGCTGCAATGGATTCGTCAATACTGGTAGGACGGGACCTCTCGGATGGCGAGGATCTGCTCGCCGAATTGGATCGCGAGGGGATGCCGATCGCCGCCGCCTTCTGGCGCTACCCGACAGCGGAGAGTGACGGGGGCATGGTCATCGCTACGCCGCTCGTCGACGAACTAGGACCCTTACCGGTCTACCAGCGCTTGCAGGCCGTCCTCAGTCGCTTACCCGGCCGGCAGCTTCCGCTCAGTGACATATTCGCTGTGGGGGAGCAGGACTCGGTCGTCCGGCGCTTGCGCCAGGCGCTTGCGCCAAACGCTACCCGCAATAACTTCAGCACCTCGGTGCGGTTCTCCAGCTATACGCCGTACGCTCCCTACCTGTCGGAGAACGACACCGGCGTGTCGCTTTTCGTCTATCGACTCACACCGGAGAGCCAGAACACTTCTGTCGTCTCGGCACAAGGAAACGCGGTGTGACGGTCGCGGCGCGCAAACGTGCGTCCCGGCTCCCGTTTTCACTCGGCCAGACACAGCACACATGACAAGCGGCGCCTGATGCGGCTACCATGTCCTTTAGGAGGACGCGGTGCAACATCTCGTTGGCGTTGATGATCTGGGCCGCGCCGGCATTGAGCGGCTGCTTGATCTGGCGGGTACGTTGGAGTCGCGCGGCGTGGAGAACGCGCCGCCGGTGCTCACCGGCGCCATCGTTGCGCTGGTCTTTGCCGCGCCGTCCGTGCGTACCCGCAGTTCCTTCCAGGCGGCGGCGTTGCGGCTGGGCGGACAGGTGCTGGATATCTCCGGTCCCCAGGGCCTGCCCTACGCGGCGGAAGCCCTGGCGGATGTCTTGCAGTCGATCGACCTGCTCTGCAATCTGCTCGTCGTGCGCCATTCCTGGTCGCCGGACGCGGCGGCGCTGGCCTCGCTTAGCCGGGTGCCGCTAGTCAACGCCGGCTTGATGTGCGGTGAGCACCCGACGCAAGCGCTAGCGGATCTGTACACCTTGCGGCAGGCTTTCGGCTCCTTCCAGGGTCTGCGCCTCGGCCTGGTGGCCGAGGATGCGCAGGGGCGTGAGGTGACGTCGCTGCGACGGGCCATTGTGCATTTCCCTGAGATTTCCGCCATCTGGTACGGCCCCGACGATGAGGCGTCGGAAGGGTCATCGGCACGCCGCCCGATTGCCGCACTCGCTGACGACGCATCTGGACTCTCCGCCGTGTACGTCACACCGTCGACCCGGCGCAGCGTGCGCTGGTCGCAATCCGTCGCCGCAGCCCTGCGCGCCGCTGTGCAGCAGAACGGCCAACTGGTGTTGTTGCACCCCCTGCCCCGTGGCGCTGAGTTGCCGGCCGACCTCGACCAGCACGTGCGTTCCGCCTATTTTCGCCAGGCCCGCAACGGCCTCTGGGTGCGCGAAGCGGTGCTTGGCTCCCTCCTGGGCCGCTTGTAAGGATCTCTGAACCCCAAAATGTTACGAGTCACCGACGTCAAGAAGGCGTTCGGCGGGCAGAGTGTGCTCGCTGGGCTGTCTTTTCAGCTCAACCCCGGCGAACGAGCCGGCCTGGTCGGCCGCAACGGCGCCGGTAAGACTACCTTGCTGCGCCTCATTCTGGGCGAGGACGAGCCGGATGCCGGCAGTATCACGCTGACGCCGGGAGAGACGCTCGGCTACCTCGCGCAGGATATCCAGTTCGATTCGGAGCGCACGCTGCACGACGAATTGCTCTCCGTGTTTGCCCGTATCCTTGAGCTGGAACGGGAACAGCGGCAGTTGGAGGCCGATCTGTCCTCGACTACTGATGACGCCCACTTGCTGACGCTGGTGGAGCGCCACGACGCCCTCCAGACAGAGTTTGAACGCCTGGGCGGCTATACCATCGAGGCCGAAGTGGGCAAGGTCATGGACGGCCTCGGCTTCACGCCGGCGGATCGCAGCAAACACGTCAACCAGTTCAGTGGCGGCTGGCAAATGCGCGTCGGGCTGGCCAGGCTGCTGCTGCGCGCGCCGGATGTGCTCTTGCTGGACGAGCCGACGAATCATCTGGACCTGTTCGCTGTCGAGTGGCTGGCCGAGTATCTGCGCAACTACAAGGGCAGCATCTTCATCGTCTCCCACGACCGTTGGCTGCTGGATCGTGTCTGCACGCGCATCCTCGAATTGGAGAACGGCGCCGTCGTGCCCTGGTCCGGCAACTACTCCGCCTACCTCAAGCAGAAGGCGGAGCGCCTGGAGGCGCAGGCGGCGGCCTACGAGCGCCAGCAGGAGTATCTGGGCAAGCAGGAAGCCTTCATCGCCCGCTTTCGCGGCAAGCCGACGAAGACGCGGGCCACGCAGAGCCGGGAAAAGCTGCTGGAAAAGATTGAGCGGGTGGAGGCGCCACCCCCGCCGGCCCGCCGGCTTGCCTTCCGTTTCCCCGCCACCACGCCGAGTGGTCGGGAAACCATGCTGTTGCGCCGGGTGCGCAAGGGCTATGGCGACCACACGGTCTTCGACGGCGTCACCTTCACGATTGAGCGCGGCGACCGCATCGCCCTGATTGGTCCTAACGGCGCCGGCAAAACGACGCTGCTGCGCCTCCTGGCCCAGGAAGAGCAGGCCGACCGCGGCAGCGTCACCTGGGGCCATAACGTCCGACCCGCCTATTTCACCCAGCATCAGGCAGAGTCGCTGGACCCGACCCATACCGTGTTCGAGGAAGTCTACGAGGTCGCGCCGCCCGGTTGGACGCAAACGGATGTGCGTGGACTGCTGGGCCGTTTCCTCTTCCGCGGCGAGGACGTGTTCAAGACGATCAGCGTACTCTCCGGCGGCGAGCGCAGCCGGGTGGCGCTGGCAAAGCTGCTGCTGCGCCCAACCAATGTCTTGCTGCTGGATGAGCCGACGAACCATCTGGACATTCCGGCCCGCGAGGTCCTGGAGGACGCGCTGGCCGGCTACGACGGCGCGTTCGTCATTGCCACCCACGATCGCTACCTGCTCGACCAGGTAACCAATAAAGTCATCGAAGTGACTGGTGGCAAAATGACGGTTCACACGGTTGGCTACCGCGAGTTTGTCGAGCAGCGCGCGAAGGGGCGGCGGGACGTCGGGATGAGGGGTGATGGGGATGAGGGGATGACGAAAACGGGACAGAAGCAGCCTCGTACCCCGTCACCGCTTATCCCCTCATCCCCACGGCCCCCCATCCCTTCCCGGACCCGCAGTGAACTACGGACGACGGAGCAGCAGATTGAGGCTCTGGAGCAGCGCAGCGACGAACTGGCGCAGAAGCTGGCCGACCCCGACCTCTATCGCCGTTCCGACGACTATCAACTTGTGTTGCAAGAACACGAGGAGGTCACATCGGAACTGAGCAGCCTGACCGAACGCTGGGAGAGTCTGGCTCGACAGGTGGAGGAGTTGGTGAACTAGATGATCCGGCCGTTGGGCGACGGCCCGGCGACTGAAGTCGCGGCTACCAGAGGCGAAGTCCGCCTTCGCGGACTACTTCAGCCCGCGCAGGCGGGCTTCGCTCCCGTTAGCCGCGACTTTAGTCGCCAGGCGCGCGCGGCGGGAATGAGCGCCGACGCAGGCGCCAGAGTTGAAAGCGCAACGATTTCCAGGCCTCGCCAGCGCGCGTGCGTTCGGTGGGTCCAAGCATGGCGCCGACGCCGGCGTATTGGGCGAGCACGTACAGTGTGGCAATCTGGCGAGCAGCAACTGCCAGCGGCTCGGCCGTCAACTCAAAACGAGAGGCGAGGCGGTACCCGAACTCCAGCGCCGTTTCATCGGCCGTTTTGCGCAGGCCGAAACGTCCGCTCCGCCGCACCATGCGACCGTAGACCACCCGCACATAGTCGCGCGGCGATAATTCCGCCTCCCATTGGCGGCGGATAGTGACGCTGATCAGGGTAGCCAGCAGGGCGACGATAACGAGGGCGATGGCCTTCGGATCGACGGGAAGGCGGGTACCCTGCGCCGCCGACGCTCGTTGGGCCGCCACCGCGCTGATCGAGACGTCCGGCGCCGTCGTGTCCGGTCGTACCAGCTCAGGGTTCAGCGGCGTCGGTTCAAAGTCCAACCAGCCGACGTTGGGAAAGTAGACTTGCACCCAGGCATGGGCGTCGCTGTCGTCGACCACATAGGACGCCTTGGCCCGGTCATAGTTCGTGGTGGCGTAGCCGGTGACGACGCGAGCCGGCACGCCGACATCGCGCAACATGACGACCATCGCCGAGGCGTAGTATTCGCAATAGCCGCGCTTGAGGTTGAAGAGGAAGTAATCGACGGCGTCCTGGCCGCTCGGTGGGGGCGTGATATCGGTGGTGTAGGGGATCTTGCGCAGTTCCCCTTCGATGTTCATCGCCTTGTCGTAGGGGTTGCCGGCCGTTCCTGCCCATTGTTGCGCCAACTGTGTGACGCGCGAAGGGACGTTCGGCTTGGCCAGGTAGGGCGCCAACCAGGCCGGGTAGGCGGTGCTATCCGTCTGCAGTTGTTGCGCGGATGGACCCGGCACAATACTGACCACTGTGTACTTCTTGCTACCGGTATTTAGATCGATCGTATCCGGCAGGCCGCCCGAGGCGTGTACCGTGGTCGGCTGGTTGACCGTCACCACCTGATTGTAAGCATAGAGCAGGGTATCACCGAACGTGGCGACACGCTCGATCTGCTGCACCACCTTATCTCCCTGGGGGATGGCGGCGACTATCGGCTGGTTGGCTGCCCGTGTCTGCACCGTGCTGCCCTGTGGACCCCCGGCGCCGAGGTACTGAGGAGCACCGTTGGGGGCGATGGGCACGCCGGTACGGGAGACGCCAGCGGTCTTGCCCAAGGTCCAACTCTTGCCGTTGTAGTCGGCATAGGTGGCGCCCGCCAGATAGTGCGGAGGCTCGACATAGCCCTCGGCTTCCAAATTGTGTTCCGACAGATCGGGTGGCGGCGGCTCATCGGTGGTGAGATACATGATCACCTGGTTCTGACCGGAGGAAAGCGGCCCGCCCAGGAAGAGGTCGTTGCTGCCGTTCCCCCCAACATGGTGCCGGACGCCGGTGAAGGCCTCGCCGAAGTTCGTTTCCAGCTTGCTCCAGGGGGCGTTGAAGACCCCCCAGAAGCGCACGGCCAGCGGATTTTGCGGTACAGTCGGCAGCACCAGCGCCAGCCCGCCGACGAGGACGGTGAAGAGCAGACCGGTAACCAGCACCTCAGGGACCACGGTCGTTGGATAGTCCAGATCGCGGGCATTCCAGGCTTGCACCAGCGAGAGCACATGGATGCGCAAGATGAGCAGCAGGGCGGAGAACAGGAAGAGATAGACGTACTTGCCGCCCTGGCCACCGAGCACAACGAAGGTAATCAGCACCACTCCGGGCGGCAACAGGGCGACGAGTGGGGCGATGTGGGAGTACAAGGCCCAGGCAAAGTAGAGGAGCACCGTCCAGGAGATCACGGCAAGCAGGAAGAGAAAGATTCGGTTGTCGATCGCGGCAACGCCGATGCCGCCCAGTTTCCACCAGTCCAGCAGATGCCCGGCAAATGTCCTGGCGGCCAGGCTGCCGGCGCTCCACATGCGCAGCGGTGGGTTATCGCCAGTAGGCACGGAGGCCCCCCTGCTGACTGCCCAACGCAGTGTTTCCTGGGCATCGGCTGCCAGACGTGACGGTGACGGGATGACCTCACCGCTGGCGGTGAAGATGCCAAGGAGCCCGCCAGCCAACCCGACGACGAAGCCGCGCACGGCGTGCGGCCGCCCAAGGGCGATCAGGATGCCCACCACAACGGCGAGCAGCGCCACCGGCCAGAGGATATCGACGTTGTCGATCCAGTTGATATCGGCGATGGCCAGCGGTAGGTACAGGGCGATGGCAAACGTCAGCAGCAACACGAGCCAGCCGTAGGTCGTGCCGGGCCGGAGCAGGACTTCCAGCAGGGGCGAAGGTTGGTCAGGCGTTGACGAAAGGGAAGCCCGGCGTGCTACCGGGGAGGTCGTGCTCATCTCTGCAAGGTCTCCGCCCGTAGCGCAGCGAAGCGTGGGAGCACTGCCTGTCGGGCGGGGCGAAGGTCGCCCGCCGCTGGTGCCCTGTGCTTCAGTATAGCACCTGGGGGCTAGTCAGCCGCGGGCGCCTGCCTACTCCACAGCGACAGCCCGGCCCGTGGCGGCAGAGCGGTAGAGCGCCTCGATAACACGGGTGTTCGCCACGCCGTCTTCCGCCGGCGCCAGGAGGCGTCCCGCGCGAACCGAGTCCACAAAGTGGTCTATTTCCAGCGCATACTGGTTGATGCCGGCGATCGTCTCGTCCGGATGGTCTCGGGCGGCGATGTGGACCGTCACGTCGGCATCGCCGGGGGTGAAGGCTCGGTCGATACGGATCGAGCCCTCGGGCCCGGAGATTTCGTACTTGCCGCCACTACCGATCTCGAAGCTACAGTCGAGGACGGCAAGCCGCTCGCCGGGGAAGCGCAACAAGGCGGCGAAGGTCGTATCGACACCGAACTGCGCCGGCACTTGCTGGAACGCTGTCACCTCGACCGGCTCGGCATGAAACAGCAAGCGGCTAACGTTGACCGTATAGCAGCCGACGTCCATCAATGCGCCGCCTTCCAGTCGCTGATTGACGCGGATGTTGCCCTGGGGGTTCCGCATATAGAAGCAGAAGGAG
Organism: Chloroflexota bacterium; assembly: GCA_036734945.1. Classification (GTDB taxonomy): domain Bacteria; phylum Chloroflexota; class UBA4733; order UBA4733; family UBA4733; genus UBA4733. Next base: position 49,188 of record DAIMXP010000032.1, on the reverse strand, counting down.
GCGCGAATCAGCTTCGGTTCACCGATGACCCCCTCCGCCAGCAGGGCCTGCACGCGCTGCTGTTGCGGGTGATGGCGGTACATAAAGGCTTCCATCAGCACGACGCCGGCCCGGCGGCAGGCGTCGACCATCTCCTGGGCAACAGCGGTGCGCTGGGCCACCGGCTTCTCGCACAGCACATGCTTACCGGCGTCAGCGCAGCGGAGGGTCCATTCACGGTGCAGCAAGTTTGGCAGGCTGATGTAGACGGCGTCCACATCCGGGTCGGCCAGCAGCGCCTCGTAGCTGCCATAGGAGCGCGCGATGCCGAGGCTTCGCGCGGCGTCCGCCGCCTTCGTCTCGTCGCGGCTGGCCAGTGCCACCACCTCGCCCTTGGCGCAGACCTTCGCCGCCGGTATAAACTGACCCAGGCCAATCCGTGCAGTACTCAGCACACCGAAGCGCAAACGTTCCGTCATGGTTCTCCTCATTGCTCAGTTCCGGCGAACAGCTGTCGGACTTGCTCACCGCGCTCACACTATGCCATGGCAAGCCCGGCGTGGAAACGACGTAATGGCGGGGCATCCCCAAATTGACAGCGCCAGCGCCTACCCGCTATTTTGTTGTGGATGATACAAGAAGAACTGTCGGACACGCGTGAGCAGCCGTTCGTCACGGTTGACGTGGTGATCTTGACAATTCGACCGGACAAGCAGGGCGAGCAGTGCCTGCAAGTGTTGCTCGTGCAGCGGAAGTTGCCGCCATTTGCCGGCCATTGGGCGATTCCCGGTGGCTTTGTGCGCCACAACGAGACGCTCGATCACGCAGCAGCGCGCGAGCTGTTCGAGGAGACGGGCGTTCGGGACGTTTTTCTAGAGCAGCTCTATACCTTCGGCGATCCGGGGCGCGATCCGCGCGATCGGGTCATCACGATCGCCTACTATGCGCTGGTACCCAGCCAGAATCTGACGCTGGCGGCCGGCAGCGACACGTCGGGCGTCTGCTGGTTTCCGGTGGCGCGGCTACCGGAGCACGTGGCCTTCGATCATTGCAAGATCCTGGAGACCGCGCTGGCGCGGCTGCGGAACAAGGTCGAATACGCGCCACTGGCCTTCCAGTTGCTCTCCCCGATTTTCACCATGGCACAACTCCGGCATGTGCATGAGGTGATCTTGCAGCGCAAGCTTGATCCCGGCAACTTTATTCACAAGGCGCTCGCCTCCGGTGTCGTCGAGCCCACCGACCAGTTGCTCAGCGGTAACCGGCACCGCCCGCCCCGTCTCTATCGCTTCACGGGGTCAACCAGCGCAACGGTGCGACCGCTGGAACTGGCGACCCGATGCTGAACGGTACTCTGCTCGACTAGCCCGGCGGGCCGGCGTCATCAGGCGCTCTCGACCATCGCCCGCAGGTCGGTCACCACCATCCGCACGCGTTCGGGTACGAGTTCCGCTTCCAATTGGGCCAGGAGCCGCTGCCGCGTCTGCCGCTGCTCGTCCGTCAGGCTGTCCACCGGCGTCGCCGGGTCGCCCATTTCCGGGTGCGTCGCATAGAGTTCCTCGCGCCGCCGTGTACGGAGGGCATTGAAGGCTGGCGGCCGCTCGATGAAGCGGCCGAGTTCGCGCAGTTGGGCGTCGAAGGGCACCATGACGGGGATGGACTTGAACTGGCCGTCCTTCAGGAACTGCTGCATCAAGTCATCGTTCTGGTCGCGCAGGAAGATGCGCGGCTGGAGCTTCCCGCTTTCCTGCGCCAGTTTCGCCAGGACCGGGAGGTTGGAGATCACGTCGCCACACCAGTCCTCGGCCAGCACCAGCACGTCCAGCGTCTCCGGTATGTTGCGAAAGAATTCCACGTCTGCTGGATCAATAGTGGTCGTCTGCTCGCTCTGGTGCAGGCGGTCCTGGTTCTTCGTCATCGCGGCGACGAATTGCTCGTAGGTCATGCCTTGTTCGAGGCGTTCGCGCGTCACAGCCATGCAACACCCACCTTCCGGTCACTTTGCTTCACCAGGATAGGGTAGCATGGCGGTGAAGGTCGTCGGCTCTGCCGCTGTTATGAGGATAATCCCTTTGGGGGCGCCGGGGATGAAGCGATCGGACGCCGTAACGGCGCTCAAGGCGGGCAACGCGGCTAGTACTCGCTGGCCTACCGTGGCGCGCGAATCGTGCCGATGTCGCGCAGGTGCTAGATTAGCGGAGCCGTTTACGCAGGGTTGCTGTCGCCTGTCGGTCCCCAGGCATGTGCTGGACGGGTGCGGGTGCGGCGCGAGGAGGTCAGGCACGGACTTGGCGACAACACCGTACGGGCAATCGGAACCTGAGGGCGGCCGATGGAGCCGTTGATTCGCCGGGCAGATCGGCGCGATCTGCTCACCGTCGTGCTGCTGCTCTTGCTCGTTGCCTTTTTGCTACTGGTCGTGCGCCAGCAAGGCAGTACGCGGACCCTCACCCAGGCCGACGCGTCCGTCGCCGCCGTTCCCACCTTTTCGCCGGCTGCCGCCCTGCCGCCGTCTAAGGCAACGCCGGTACTCCCGACACCAACGGCAGCACCGTCGCCGACCGCTCTTCCGGTAGTAATCGCCACGCCGACGGCGCAGGCGACGCTGCCTCCCACGGCGACCGTCACCGCCTCGCCAACGGCAACGGAAGCAGGCCCGACGCCAACCTTGGCGCCCCCCTCGCCCACGGCGGCGCCTACCGATACGCCCGCGCCACCTCCGGCAGCGAGCGCTACACCCTTCGTGCAGGAAAGTGCGCCGACCGCAGCGCCTCCCACCGCGAGTGCGCCGCCACCGTCCAGGTTCACGCCCCGTCCCGTCCCATCGGCGCTGCCCACGGAAGTCCCTCATCCAACTGCCACGCCGCCGCACGTCACGCCAACCCCCGGGGTCGTCGCCACGCCGAGCATCAGCAGCACCCCGGGCAGGATAGACGCTGTGCAAGTCGGCAAGTCCAGCCTGGCTCCCGGCGACAGTCAGGTCGTGGTGGTCGTCGCGCCTTCTGGAACGGAACTGACGGTTTCTGTGACCTACCCGAACAATGATCTGGTCATTTCCCGAGGCGCCACCGGACTCAACGGCGTGTACCGGCTGACGTTTACCGTTCCGCTCAAGGCTGGCTCTGGTCTGGCCCAGGTGCGCGTCTTCACGCCGGGTGCTACGGGGAGCGCAGCGTTCGCCATCTCCTGACGGAGCGGCACAGCCTGTAGTATGCTTTCTCCCGGATGCCGAGACGGAGGGTGAGCAGCGATGGAGAACGCGCACGTATTGGAGGCAGCGCTCGCCGGGGACCTGCTGACGTCGGACGCCGGTATGGCGCAACTGACCACCCTGGCGGACCAGTTTGGCGGCCGGGCGGCCGGCTCCTCGGACGAAGCGGCCGCCGGCGCATACCTGGCCGATACCCTGCTCAACCTGGCGGGAGCGCCACTGGTGCGCCAGTTCCGCTACGCCGGCTGGCAGCGGGGTGAGGAGCAACTGGCAGTGATCGCCCCTGTCGAGCGACGCTTTCCGGCGGTCTCCCTGCCGGGGAGTCCCAGTGCCGACCTCGAAGCAGAACTGATCGCCATCGGCAGTGGCGAACAGGAGGAAGTGGAGGCCGTTGCCGCCGACATTCGCGGCAAGATCGTCCTCTGTGGAGCGGAAGCCACGCGGCCGAACGGGCAACCGCCATCGCACCGTCGCGTCAAGTACCTGCGGGCGGCCCACCTTGGCGCGGTGGGCTTCCTCTATGTCGGCCAAAATCCCGGCATGCTGGCTGTCACCGGCGGCCTGGCCGGTACGGAGCAGGCGCCGATTCCGGGGTTTGGCGTCGCCCTGGAGGTCGGCGCGCTGCTGGAACGCCTGCTGGCGCGGGGGCCGGTGACGCTCCGTCTCCACGCCCAGCACGGGCACGACGTGGTCACCAGTTCCAACATCATGGTTGATCTGCCGGGCCACAGCGCGGAGGTCATTCTGGTCGGCGCCCATTACGATGGGCACGATATCGCCCAGGCCGCCACCGATAACGGCAGTGGCGTCGCCGTTCTGCTGGAGTTGGTGCGTGTACTTGCCCCCTGGCGCGGGCGGTTGCAGCACAGCGTGCGTTGCTGTTTCTGGGGGAGCGAAGAGGTCGGACTCCTGGGGTCCTGGCACTATGCCCGGACCGCAGGAGCCGCGCTGGACCCGGTGATCTGGGTGCTCAACCTTGATTCCGTGGTCAACGGTCCGCCCGGCCGCCTGCGCCTGCGCGCCTGGCCGCCCTTGGCGCAAGAGGCGGCCACGGCGGTCTTGCACGGACGTTCCCTGGCCGTCACAGTGGAAGGGGGCCTGACCTCCGACTCCGACCATTTCCCCTTCGCGGCCGCCGGCATCCCGGTCATCGCCGCCGGCGCTGGTGGACCGCGCAACGGGCTGGTGGGGCGAGGCTGGGGGCACACGGTGGCCGACACCGTGGACAAAGTGGACCCGACGGCTCTGGCCTTCGCCACCGCCACGGCCGGCAGGATCCTGGTGCGCCTGTCGGAGTCGGCGCCGGCCCTGCCCAGGCTGACGGGCCGAGAGCTAGATGATGCGTTGCAGGCCGCCGGCCGCCTGCAGGCGTCGCGCCGCTGGCAAGAGCTGCAGTTCGTCTGAATGATGCGTCTGCCATGTCTCGCCCAGTTCGTGAAGAGATGGGCTGGCGACTGAAGTCGCGCCTACTGGGAGCGAAGCCCGCCTTCGCGGGCTGACCTAGTCCGCGCAGGCGGACTTCGCCTGGTGTAGCCGCGACTTCAGTCGCCAGGCGTGCGTGAGTAGGCCGTCACCAAAGTCCTCTGCCGCTCGTGGTAGATGGGGACCGCTCGGTAGAGTTGTGTCCAGTCGCCAACGGCTAGAGTGGACCACTCATGTTTCGTCGCCTGTTTGCCCTCTGCGCTGCAACGCTTCTGGTTGGGGGCCTGCTCACGCCGCAGCACAGCAGCGCCGATCCGGTGTCGGTCGTGGCGCGGACGGCGCCGGGCGATCCTCGGCTGGGAGTGGCTGAGTCATATGTCAACTCGGAGGCCGCCTGGACGCTGGGCGCACGTTGGGAGCGCGTCACCTTCCAATGGTCACAGATCCAACCGGGTGGTCCCGGCGACTGGGTGGCGCCCTCGACGCCTACTATGGCGCAAATGCAGGCTGACCATGCGCGCGGTGTGGACATCGTCGGCCTGCTGATCAACACGCCCCCCTGGGCCCAGGCGCAGCCGGCGGCTGGGGTCCATTCCCCGCCGGTCGGATTGAATTTGCCGCCTGATGATCCCGCCAACGCCTGGGCGCAGTTCTGCCGGAAGATGGCGCAACAATATGGTAGCGTCGTTTCCAGTTGGATCGTCTGGAACGAGCCGGATGTCTGGGACCCGACCAGCCCGTTCTACACCTGGGCAGGCGATGCGGCGACCTACTATCAGTTGCTTAAAGTGGCCGATCAAGCGATCAAGTCCGTGCAGCCGAGCGCGAGGGTGGTCATCGCCGGCACTACCTTCTACTGGGATGCCAACGCCAGCAAGCCCCAGTTCCTGGCGCAGGTGTTGGATGCCGCCACTGCCGATCCAGCCGGGCCGGCCAACGGCAATTTCTTCGACGCGGTGGCGGCGCACGTCTACACCACAGCCACTAATGCCTACTGGGTACCGAAGACCTTCAGCGATTTGCTGACCAAACACGGCATGGCGAAGCCGATCTGGATCGATGAAATGAACGTGGCGCCCTACGACGATCCGGCCTCCAGCCTGCCGGCGGCGGCGCCCAACGCCACGCTGGCGCAGCAGGCCGACTTCATGCTGGAAGCCTACGCCGAGGCCATCGCCGCTGGCGTGCAGCGCATCGGCGTCTACAAAATGGTCGATGTGGTACCGCAGGACGGCGCCCCGTATGGCCTGATGCGCAACGACGGCAGCCTGCGGCCTGCCTATACAGCGCTGCAGACGGCGGTTGCTACCCTGGGTGGGCTGACGACGGCCCAACTGCGCACCGGCCAGCACCATATCGCCATCGCCTTCCCCAATGGAACGCGCCTCACCACCGTCGTCTGGAATACGGGTCCCAGCGCGTATACCCTGTACCTCTGCGCGCAGGGCAGCAGTGCGCAGGTGATTGACACGCTGGGCAACAGCCATATCGTCAGCCCGAGCGGCCCCGGCTCCGGCGTCTACCAGATTCCTCTGGCGCCGGCCACGGCGCACGGCATCTTCAATGGGCACGACTTCTACTACATCGGCGGTTCGCCGGTCATCGTGCAGGAGGATGGTGTCACTGCCGGCGCTTCCTGTGCGCCGGCGCCGCTCCACGATGGCCGCTACTTCGCGGCCACCGGCTATCGCATCGACAGTGACGCCTTCTGGAGCTATTTTCAGGCGCGGGGTGGCATCGCCACGTTTGGCTCTCCCGTGTCACGCTCGTTCCAACTCCTGGGATTCACGACGCAACTGTTTCAGCGCCAGGCGATGCAGGTAGCGCCCGACGGGAGCGTTCGGTTGCTCAACCTGCTGGATGTCGGACTGTTACCGTACAACCGGTTCAACGGCAGTCAGTTCCCTGCGGCTGATCCGGGGCTGACGGCGCAGGCGCCGGCCCCAGGCAGCGCCGGTTATGCCACTGCCGTCGTGCAGTTTGTGCAGGCTATGGCGCCGGACCTCTGGCAAGGACAGGCAACCCGTTACTTCCAGACCTTCCAGAGCACGGTGACGCTGAGCCAGGCGTTCCCCAACGGCGGCGGCAATGCTGCCCTGTTGCCGTTACTTAACCTGGAGGTCTGGGGCTTGCCGACATCGTCGCCGGTGGTCGACCCGAACAACCACAACTTCGTCTACCAGCGTTTCCAGCGCGGCGTCATGCACTACGACGCCGGCTGCAACTGTACCCAGGGCATCCTCTTCGGCGATTACCTCAAGGAGGTCATCAGCGGGCAGAATCTGCCGTCCGACCTGGCGAGCGAGGCGCAGGCCAGCCCACTGTATCGCCAGTATGACCCGGACAGCAACAGCTATCTGGCGCGGCCGGAGCAAATGCCGGCGAGCGACCTGACCTTCGCCTTCGCTCGCGGCTAATCGCCCCGGACCTTCGTTGCTCGCTGCCTGGCACGGGTTGTGCGTTTATTCACCAGCACCGAACGGATGTTGTACGTCCGGCATTACAGAAAGGGTTGGGATAGACATGCTCACAGCGCTCATTGGTTGGATCATCATCGGTATCATTGCCGGCTGGCTGGCGGGGCTGGTTGTCGGCGGTTCGGGCTATGGTGTCCTTGGGGACATGGTCATCGGCCTGGTCGGCGCCCTCATCGGCGGCTTCATCGTGCGAACCGTGTTGGGGAACGCGAATGGGGCTAGCGGCGGCTTCCTGTGGAGCCTGGTCGTGTCGTTCCTCGGCGCCGTGCTGTTGCTGCTGGTCGTGCGCGCCGTCTCCGGTGGCGCCAGCCGTCGCCGCGCCATCTAAAGGTTGTGTCACTTGGCGGTGGGGCCGGGGTCTCTCCCCGGCCCCACCGCCAAGGATGGGTTTGGCTACCCCCGGGTCAAGCGAGGTACATCGGACGACCCGTTGCAAGTGTCTGGTTTGCCGCGATGGTGACCTCAGCCGTTTTCACGCCGTCCGGGTAGTCGGCAAGCACAAGGCTCTGGTCGCCCGTCTTCAGTGCATTGATGAACTGGCGATCCTCGACGGCAAAGATATCGGGTTCGCCGGCGATCGATTCCTCCGAACGTCCCGCGCGGCCGCTGTCCGGCGCTTGCGTCACCAGGCGCAGCGCGTGGTCCCAGCCGGTGAAGTAGGCGGCGTGCTGGGGGGCGAAGACGGTCAGGCTGACGCCGCCGCCGGCGTTGGAGGCGCAGGTGTTGTAGAGCGTGGCGACAGCGCCGCCGGCAAAGCGCAACGACACCACCATCGCGTCCTCAATGCTGTAGGCTGGCGGCACCTGCTTGTTAAACGTTCTGGGTGTCACGCCGTGGGCGAACACTTCCACGACATCGCCCATGAGGTAGCGAACCAGGTCAACGGTGTGCGTCGTCTGCTCCACCAACTGACCGCCGCTTTTGCTCTTATCCGACCACCAGGTCCAGGCGCCGTACTCCTCGCGTGTTTGCGGCGCGCCGTTGATCCAGCCGCCGTGGGCAATCACCGGGGGGTCTTGCTGGAAAACGGCCTTCGCCCGCTGCACGCCCTGGCGGTAGCGGTTCATGTAGCCGACACCCGTCAGCAGGCCCTGTTCCCGAACACCAGCGGCGATTTCCTTGCAGAATTGGATGTCCACACCGACCGGCTTTTCCACGAAGAAAGGCACGCGATACTTGAGCGCCGCCCGTTCGGCGGCGCCGTGATCGAAGGGCGGCAGCAGGATATAGACGGCATCGAGTGCCGACTCACCGAGCATCCGGTCCGGATCGGTGTAAGCGCTCGCCCCCAACGGTTCCGCGCGCGATCGGGCGCGGTCCTCCACCACATCACAGACGGCAATAACCTGGACGTCATCCATCGTGGCCCAGCCTTTGAGGTGGTTGTTCGCCATATTGCCGGCGCCCACAATGCCCAGGCGTACTCGCTGTCCGTTACTACTCATGCTGCTATGCTCCCGCTACCATTCGCTGCGCTGATTGGTTCTTGAGGAGTATACACATGTTCGATGGAGCCACCCGCTGGGCATGCAGGATCTCGCTAGCTAATCGGCGCGGCCCGTCGGAAGGAGCAGCCCATGCGTGAACTCTCAACCGATATCCTGATCGTCGGCGGCGGCACCGGTGGCGTGGCGGCGGCGATGGCGGCGACCAGCCTGGGCCACCGCGTCATCTTGACGGAGGAAACGGACTGGATTGGCGGCCAGTTGACGGCACAGGCAGTGCCGCCGGACGAGCACCGCTGGATTGAGCAGTTTGGCTGCACGCGCCGCTACCGCCAGTATCGCGACGACGTGCGCGCTTATTACCGGCGGCACTATCCCTTGACCGCCGACGCCATGCGCCAGCCGGCGCTCAACCCCGGCCTGGGCGGCGTGTCCCGGCTTTGCCACGAGTTCCGTGTCGGTCTGGCGGTGCTGGAGGCGCAACTGGCCTACCCGCGCTCCCGTGGACTGCTGCAAGTGCTGCTGCGCACGGTGCCAACTGGGGCGGAAGTCGACGGCGATCGTGTGCGGGCGATTCGCCTGCTCAACCAGGAGACCGGCGAGGAGTTGCTGGTCCAGGCGCGCTACATCCTTGATGCCACAGAGTTGGGCGATCTCCTGCCCCTGGCCGGCGTCGAGTATGTCAGCGGCGCGGAGAGCCAGGCAGAGACGGGCGAGCCGCACGCCGTAGCTGGTCCGGCGCAGCCGGAGAACGTGCAGAGCATTACCTGGTGCTTCCCGCTCGGCTACGACCCCACACCCGGCGCCGATCATGTCATCGAGCGGCCGGCACAATACGCCCACTGGCGCGACTATGTGCCGGCGCTGACGCCGGCCTGGCCGGGCCGGCTGCTCGACTGGACGCACCCCAACCCGATCACGCTGGAGCCACGCCGTCGTGTCCTCTTTCCAGAAGAGGAAGAGACGCGCGGGCAGGCGCTCTGGCTCTACCGCCGCCTGATCGCCCGCGACCAGTACGCCGCCGGAGCGATGCCGCAGGAGGCGACGCTGATCAACTGGCCGCAGAACGACTACGTCGAAGGCAATCTGATCGACAAGCCGGCGGCGGAGGTTGCCCGCTATTTAGAGGAAGCACGCCAGCTCGCCCTGAGCCTCTGCTACTGGCTACAGACTGCTGCGCCACGCCCCGACGGTGGCACGGGGTATCCCGGCTTGTATCTTCGTCCCGACCTGGTCGGCACCGCTGATGGCCTGGCGAAGTATCCCTACATTCGGGAAAGCCGGCGCATCAAGGCAGTCTTCACCGTCACCGAGCAGCACGTCGGCGCCACGGCGCGCGGCGTTGCGCGTGGCGCGCCGGGGGAAGGCGAGCCGTTCTTCGACAGCGTGGGCGTCGGGTGCTACCGCATCGACCTGCATCCCTCGACGGCGCACGATAACTACATCGACATAGACTCGCTGCCCTTCCGCATCCCGCTGGGGGCGCTGTTGCCGGTGCGCGTGCGCAACCTCCTACCGGCGTGCAAGAACCTCGGCGTCACCCACATCACCAACGGCTGTTACCGGTTGCACCCTGTGGAATGGAACATCGGCGAGGCGGCGGGACTGCTGGCGGCGCACTGCCTGGACAGGGGCCTTGAGCCGCAGCAGGTGCGAGCCGACGAGCGCACGCTGCAGGAGTTCCAGGCCCGCTGCGTGGCCCAGGGCTTCGAGCTGGCGTGGCCAGAGGTCCACGCGGTGTAGGAAACCTCTCTCTGACTCTCCTCCGGGCGCGGGGAGAGAGAACGCGGTTGGGATGGTGGCGGCTTTCGAGAGGAGACCCCTCCTCCTGTCCCCCTCCCCCTTGCGGGAGAGGGGGAACGCCATTCGGACGATGGGTGGCCATCAGGACGCCTCTCTGGCTGTGAGGCTCGCCGTGGGCCAACATCAAGTAAGGTGCGTTCTCTCTCTCCCGTGAGGGGGAGAGAGGCAGAGAGAGGGGTTCCCTACCGATGCAGGCTGGGCCCGAAGTTCGCTTCGTAGAAGGGCGAGACCGACGTGCCCGGCGCCACGATTTCGTCGATCTTCTGGCGGTCCTCTGCTGTAATCTGCACGTCGAGCGCCTTGAGGTTGTCCTCCAGTTGTTCCATCGTGCGGGGGCCGATGATCGGGCTGGTGACGCCCGGCTGCTGCATCACCCAGGCCAGGGCGAACTGTGACATGCTGCAGCCTTTGGCAGCCGCCAGCGGCTCCAGGCCCTCGGTCACGTCGAATACCTGGTCGCGCATGCGGCGGCGTTGGGGAGCGTTGCCGCCCGCGCCACCGAAGCGGCTGTCTTCCGGTGGAGTCTCGCCGCGATGATACTTGCCCGTCAGCAAGCCACCGCCGAGCGGGCTCCAGGGGATGACAGCGATGCCGTAGGTTCGAGCCATCGGCAACAGTTCGCGCTCCACGCGCCGGTCGAGCAGGTTGTAGGGCGGTTGCTCGCTGACGAAGCGGTTGAGGCCGTACTCCTTCGAGGCCCAGAGCGCTTCCACTACCTGCCAGGCGGCGAAAGTGCTGGTGCCGATGTAGCGCACCTTGCCGGAACGTACCAGGTCGTCCAGGGCACGAAGTGTCTCGTCGATGGCGATCTCCGGGCGGGGGCGGTGCAACTGGTAGAGGTCGATATAGTCGGTCTGCAGCCGGCGCAAGCTGGCCTCGCACTGCTGGATGATGTGGCGGCGGCTGGTGCCCTGCATGTTCGGGTCACTGTCGGACATGTTGCCGTGGACTTTGGTGGCGAGGAAGATTTGCGCCCGCTTGCCATTGCGCTGCAACGCGGCGCCGGTGACCTCTTCGCTGCGGCCGCGACTGTAGACGTTGGCCGTATCCAGGCTGTTGATGCCGGCGTCGATGGCCCGGTCAATGATGGCGGCGGAGTCTTCCGCATTGGTCTTGCCGCCGAACATCATGCAGCCCAAAGTCAGCGGGCTGACTTTGACGCCGGTGCGACCAAAGAGACGGTATTCCATGTCTGCTCCCTTGTTCCTGCAAATCCCTGACGGAATAGTACGTCATAGATTGCCGCCTGTGATGCAGGTTGGCGAGCGACGTGCCGGGCCATTCGGTCAACCCGACTGACGCCATCTACCTATACCCCAGCGTGGCCCCCTTTACACCGCTATGCCGGTAGTGGCATGCTGGGCGGGATGATGGACAAACGTCGACGACACCAACCTTCCTGGACGCCTTGCCTGTTGGGCTTACTGCTCACGGGGAGTGTGCTCTCCGGTTGCGCATTGCAGGGGACTCCTGGCAGCGCTCTCGCGGTATCGAGCAGCCTGAGCACACAACCGCCCGGTGGCATGCAGCCAGGAGCGGTAGGCCCGCTCGCAGTGACGCCGAGTGTTGCCGCCAGTGCAACGAGCGCGCCGATCGTGCCGGTGGCGACGATTGTCCAGGCGCCGGCTACGCCTGTAGCGCCGACGCCCACCCCGTTACCGACGGTGGCGGCCCCGACGGCGACCGTGCCACCGCCGCACCCGACGCCAACGGCGTCAGCGACCGCCCGCTCGACTGCTACCGTTCGGCCAGCGGCATCTGCGTCGCCGTCCGCGACCGCGGCGCATATAGTAACCCCGTCGGCAACACCGCACATGGTCACCTATGTCGTGCAGAAGGGCGATGATGTCTACGCACTTGCTCGCCGCTTCAGCGTGACGCCCGCCGCCATCATCAGCGCCAACGCCCTGAAGAATCCCAGCGCGCTCAAGATCGGGCAGATACTCCATATTCCGGTCGTTGGAACTGGCACGTCGGCTACCTGATATATTATGATGCTCTTGCGTGTGCTGGAAACGTCACTCCACGTCCTGGATATGCGGGCGCGCCTGCCCTTCCGCTACGGCATCGCCACGCTGACCGCCCTACCGCATCTCTTCGTTCGCGTCGAACTGGAGGTGAATGGCGCTCGCCAGACCGGCGTGGCGAGCGACGGCCTGGCGCCCAAGTGGTTCACGAAGGACCCGACGACCAGCTTCGCTGCCGACGTGGCCGATATGCTGACGGTTATTGAGCATGCCGCCGCGCTGGCGCAGGCGCAACGCTCGGCAGCAACCGTCTTTGCGCTCTGGCAGCAAATTGATGCGGCCCAACGCCAATGGGCAGCCGAGCAGGGCTTTCCACCCTTACTGGCGAGTCTGGGGGTCAGCCTTATTGAACGAGCGATCATTGATGCCTTCTGTCGGGCAACACGCACCCCCTTTGGCGCCGCCGTTCGCGCTAACATGCTCGGCGTGCGATTAGGCGAGCTGCATCCAGTGCTTGGCAGTGGTGTGCCCGACGAGTTCTTACCGGCGCAGCCTTTATCGACCATTGCCGTTCGGCACACGATCGGCCTCAGCGACCCATTGACGACCGCCGAGATTCCGCCGGATGAGCGCCTGGACGACGGCTTACCGCAATCCCTGGAGGAGTCCATTCGCTTCTACGGCCTGACGTATTTTAAGGTGAAGGTGCTGGCGCAGCCCGAACACGACCTCGCCCGCCTGCGAGCGATCCTGCGCGTGCTGGTCGCCTGCCAGGTGGACTTCCGGCTCACGCTCGATGGCAACGAGCAGTTTGGCAGTGTCGGCAGCTTCGCGGAATTCTGGCAACGAATGCGGGCCGATCGCACGCTTGCCCCTCTCGTCCAACGGGTGCTGTTTGTCGAGCAGCCCTGGCCGCGCCACCTGGCGCTGGAGGCTGCTTTTGGCGCCGAATTGCACGCCTGGACCGACCGCCCAATTTTGATCATCGACGAATCCGACGCCGAGACCGGCAGCCTGCCGCAGGCCCTTGCCCTTGGCTATGCCGGTACCAGTCACAAGAATTGCAAGGGGGTCATCAAGGGTATCGCCAACGCCTGTCTCCTGGAATCGCTGCGGCGACAGCACGGATCGAATGCCCATGTGCTCAGCGGCGAGGATCTGGCCAACGTCGGTCCAATCGCCTTGCAGCAGGATCTCGCTGTCATGGCGACGCTGGGCATTGGCCACGTCGAACGCAACGGCCACCACTATTTCCGGGGCTTGAGCATGTATCCAACAGCGCTGCAGCAACAGGCGCTCGCTGCGCATGCCGACCTCTACCGGCTCAGCAGCCAGCAGTTTGCGACCCTGGCGATAGCGGCAGGGCAACTGCCCCTGGCGAGCGTGAACGCAGCGCCCTTTGGTGTTGGCTTTGCCTTTGATGTTGCCCGTTATACACCGGTGTCAGCGTGGCGAAAAGCAGCGGAGGAGCACGAAGCGGATGAGTGAGCCGAGCATTCGGACGACTGTGGTTGGAAGCTACCCGGTACCGGCCTGGCTGCCGATGCTACCGACGACGCCGACCTTGCGCGATGCCGTCCTGACGGTGCTGAAGACGCAAGAGTTGGCCGGGATAGACGTGATCTCTGACGGCGAACTGTCGCGCTTCGACGTGAACCATCCAGAGACCAACGGCATGATCGAGTACTTCGTCCGGCCAATGGCCGGCATTGTGGCGACACTCAGCCGGGCAGAACTCGCGGCATTTCAAGCGCAGGCGGGCATGGGTTTTCGCACAAGGCCGGCCGGCGCCGTGCGCGGAGCGATCGGCGAAGGAGTGCTCAACCTGCCGGCCGCGTGGCAATTTGTCAAGCCGCTCACGACGAGGCCGCTCAAGTTCACCGTCACGTCGCCCTATATGCTGGCGAAGACGCTGCTGGACGAACACTACCGCGACCTGCCGGCGCTGACGATGGCGCTGGCGGAGGTTCTCCGGGCGCAGGTGGCGGAGATCGACGCCGCCGTGGTGCAACTGGACGAAGCCAACCTGACCGGCCACCCGGAGGATGCCGCCTGGGCCCATGAGCCGATCAACCATGTGCTGGGCGCGGTGCGGGGTGAGCGTGCAGTTCACCTCTGCTTCGGCAACTACGGCGGCCAGACCATCCAGCGGGGTCTCTGGCGGGACCTGATCCCCTTTTTCAACCGCCTTAATGCCGATCATCTGGTGCTGGAGTTCGCCCGCTTCGGCTTTCGGGATCTGGAGCGTTTGAACGATCTGCGGCCGGAGATCGCCATCGGCGTTGGCGTGATTGATGTCAAAGACAACGCAGTGGAGGCGGTGACCGAGGTGGCACGGCGGATCGAGCAGGCGGTGCAGACGTTGGGCGCCGAGCGCGTGCGCTGGGTCCACCCAGACTGCGGCTTCTGGATGCTGCCGCGCAGCGTGGCCGACCGCAAGATGGCAGCGCTGGTGCAAGGCCGCGACCGCTTCCTGGGAAGAAGCTGAGGGGTGGCATCTTCCGACGTGGGCAGCGTGACCCAACGCCTCCTGGCCCTCCTTGCGGCAGAAGGCGCGGACCATGTGGTACTGCAACACGCGCCCGTCCGTACCAGTGAGGAAGCAGCCGCCATTCGTGGCACGCCGCTGGAGCAAGGCGCCAAGGCGCTCGTGTTCCAGGCCGACGAACGTACAGTATTGCTCGTCGTCCAGGCCCATCGCCGGTTAGATACGCGAGCCTTCAAGCGGGCCTACGGCATCAAGAACCTCCGCATGCTCCCTGCCGACGACCTGCTGACCATGACGGGTCTGGAACCCGGCGCGGTGCCCCCATTTGGGAGCCTTCTGGGCTTTTCGACCTACGCCGATGAAGGTCTACTGCGCATGCCCCGCCTCGTCTTCAACGCCGGCAACCGGAGTGTCTCCGTTCTGCTTGCCACCGCCGACTACGTTCGAGTGGAACAGCCGGCGGTTGGACGTTTCGCATCAGGCGAGTGAGCGGCGCTGCTTGCTCCGCTGCGCTATCTACTCTGCGTCCTCCGACGTGGCGTCAAGCTCGATGAGCGATGAAGCAGACCCAATCTGGTCGGCCAACTGGTCCAGCCGAATCTGGTCGGCGGCGTCGATATCCCGCCCGAGCGCCTCCGGCACCGTCCCAAACCGCGCCAGAGTTAGGCGGCGGAGCATGGCCCGCTGCCCCTCCAACCTCCCTTCCCGCCGTCCGATCCGTTCCACGCTCGTAATGTACGGCATCCGTCGTTCCTCCTCGATCCGCGTAATCTCGCGCCACAGAACATCGTCTTGCCCCCGTGGCAATGCCAGCATCCAGTCGATCAGCCGGAACAGTTCCAGGATCTGCGCGCGCTCGTACCCGCGTTCAAACAGCCCGCGGATCAGCCCGAGTTTGGCCCGCCCGCGCGATTCCACTGCCATGGACGGGGTTCTCGTTCGGTCGCCGATCCGCTTGCGCCGGCCGTCAGGTGGGTTGCCGGGCAGTGCGCACGGCCCGGAGTTGCTCCAGCGCCCACATGCGCACGAGGGTGGTCGGCCCAATCCCGAGGCGTTCGGCCTCCTCACGCAGCGCCTGCCATTGCTCGGCGCTCACCCGGATCGGGATCACCTTCTCCATGGGACGTTTAAAATGCGGCCGTTCGGTCTCCGAAAGTGGTCGGCTGTTGTCCCACGTGTCGCCGCCGGCGTCGATCCGCTCCACTTCCGCCCGAAGCTCGGCGCTCCACTCGGCCTGATCATCGGCAACGATGCGGATACCCATCGTCTACCTTCCCTTCTGCGCATGATAGCCACGTCGCTCGTGCCCCGTCATGTCGCGAGCGGTCACGACCCGCCAGACGCCGTCGCCCTTGGGCGACAGCACCACCACCACCAGGTACCGGCCGGCAAACGTGCGCCCATAGAGCAACGCCGTGCCCTCCCGCCCTTCCCGCCAGAGGTGCGATGCCGCTGGTGCGTACAGGCAGACTTCCTCCACCTCCTCGAAGGAAAGGGCGTGCTTGACGGTCAACTTCTCCCGCACGGCGTCGGAGATCACCAGATCCCCGACTCGCATAGGCGTCGGTCGCTCCTTCGGATGGCAGTATACCACTCGTATACGTGCCCACACTCCGGCCTGCTACACTTTTGCAGGGAGGGGGACCATGCATGCCTGGCTCGCTTGCCGCTGCGGCTCGAGAACGCTGCCAGATCATAGTCAGACGGATAGGGCTGTCTCGCAAGCCACCGGGTATGGCCCGCCTGACCAGGCGCGGGCGACCTCCACGTCGTTGGACAAGCCCCGGTAGCTATCCTTCCGCATGAACGCCGCCTGGACGCCTTTGCGGTATCGACTCCTGTCGAGGTCCCGGCGCAGCGTCGCCAAGGTCGTGTTGAATGAGCTGCTGGGAATGGCGCAGACAGCTCGCCGGAAACGGCGACAAGCCCCGCCGGGGGGTCTTCACACAACTGCCCGATGACGAACGGGAACGCTGTGCCCTGGTGGAGATGGCCTTGGCCGAAGAGGGAGTGCAGGTGCTGACCCGGCGCATGGCTGGGACAGCCCAGGGCTATCACGAGCCGAATACCGGGATCATCGCCCTTCGTCCTGGACTGGACAGCCATAGCAAACTGCTTGTCCTGTTTCACGAGTGGGCACACCGACTGTTCCATCCCACCGGCACTGAGGAGAATAGAGCGAAGCGGGAGTGGCAAGCAGAAGCGACGGGCTACGTCGTGGCCCAGGACTACGAGGTGGAGCACCCGTTTGCCTTTGACTATTTGCAATTTTGAAACGCCACACCGTAGGAACTGGAAGCTCAGTTAGCTGCGGCGATGAAGGCAGCGTTCCAGATCATCGGTGCTGTCGAGAGTTCGGAGGTTACGGTTATCGAACAGATTGCAGACGAGGTTCCTGGGGAGCCAATGGTTATTCTGGTATCCATGGCCACAGAGGAGGTCATCGTCCTGACGGCCGAGATGATCGACGGCATGATCATCACGGAGGAGGTGGTCGGGTTCGACGCCTTTGTGGAGATGGCGATCTCTTTCAAGCGCGATCCCGACGTTATTGGGCTGACATGGTAGGCCGGAAGAGAGGTTCAGATCGCGGCGTGAGTGGCTGCGGAAGAGTTCGCTCGTATGGGCGGTTCTTCCACCAGTCCCAAATGTTGTTGACAGGGCACTGCGAAATTGCTATCCTCACACCAGAACGATGCCGTCTATCGGCTTGGAAGGCGTGTACTGGTGTTAGACTTTCACGGTTGGCTGGACATAAGGCGCGGTTCAGGCCGCGCTCGGTCAGGCTTTCGCCGACCACCCACCTGTTCCGGCTACCGCCATGCCGAGAGGTTCTGGGAAGTTACGAGATTAGTAGAGATGGAAGGGTCGAAGACATGTCCAGTGTATTTTGGCCTTATGCTAGTTTGGGATGGCGAGGGTCTTGATCTGGAGAATATTGTCTTCGCCGAGCAAGCGGTTGAGGTAGAGGGTGCGGACGGCGAACTTGGTGTGCAGACGGGCGGCGTTGGCCGTTTTCTGCGTTCAAATCAAGTGCAGGATTCGCACAGGTTCAGTTATGAATGGCCTAAGCGGTGGCGGCTTGACAGGCCCTTGATGGCTGACGACAATGACCGATATGGTGGGTTGGTACTCCTACGGCACTAAAGCTTGGAAGGTGCGTCGGTGGTCTCGCGTGAGGCGGTCCCGCAATCTCGAGAGTTGATGTGGCTAGTCCTGCAAGCCATCATCGGCGTTGGAGGGTCCGCATCAATACGGGAGATCGAGATGAAGGTTGTTGAACTGGGTGCGTTCACGAGCAGCCAACAGTGCGTGCTTCACAAGCAGGGACCTGGATCAGAACTATCGTATCGACAGGCTTGGGCACGCACCCAATTGAAGGCCGCCGGAGCACTTGACAACGGCCTGGGTCGTGGAGTGTGGTCAGTCACCGAATGGGGCAGGACGCTTCAAGAGACTGATATGCCCGAAGTTCTGGCGAAGGCAAATCAGGTTCTCCGTTCGCACTCGCAGGATGCGAGCGACGACCAGCAGGCTAACACAATCCCCGATGATTCCGCGTCGCGGACAAGCGCACTTCCACTTGGGGCGCTAAGCAGTTCCAAGGTGGAAGATTTTAGCGAGAAGATGCCGACTGTCGAAACGAAAATCGGCCTATTTACCATACCGACCGGTGACGAATCTAAGGATTCGGTTTTCGAGACTCCGAAAGAAGCATCAGAGCATACTGAAGTTCAGTGGCTATTGCTCAGACTTGGTGCGGATATGGGATTCAATCTTTGGGTAGCTCGTAACGACAGAGGACGAGAGTATAAAGGACAGCGGTTTTCGGCACTGCAACAAATGAAGTCGTCCCTACCGCTACAGTTTGATGAAGTCACCCTCAAAACGATCGAACTCATCGACGTTTTATGGCTACGTGGAAACGCGATAGAAGCGGCGTTTGAAATCGAAAGTACAACTTCCATTTACTCTGGTTTGTTGAGAATGGCTGATCTTATCACTATGCAGCCAAATCTAAAAATACCACTGTATATTGTTGCTCCGGACGACCGGCGTAATAAAGTACGCGTGGAAGTAAATCGCCCTACCTTTAGCCTATTAGAGCCGGCAATGTCCAAAGTCTGCCGGTACATATCTTTTACTGCACTTAGAAAAAAACTCCAAGAGGTTTCTGCGTATGTGCGGTACCTGCGACCGGAGTTCCTTAAAGAGCTATCCGAGTCGTGTGCTGTAGAGGAGTCCTGACTGGGCGCATCTCAAGATGCTAAACTCAAGGCACGATGAAACCCGCTGGCCCCGAGCACGCACCAAGTAGATCCCATCGTGGCTTCACTTTAGGCCATCGAGGTCAAGATGGACAAGGAAATGTAAAGCGCCGACGTGCAAGGGAAGCGTGAGGCAGCACAGCGCTAGGCCAACCACGTGAGCCTGGATGCTCATCCTTCGGACTCTAAATCAGCAGGATCATCGCGCGCCAGGTACTCTGCATATGGGCTTTGTTGGCGATTGGGAAGGGCAGGTCAAGACGAACTCCTATTGTTTGCCATCACCGAATGAACTACCATCAGAGTGTGAAGATAGACACGCTAACTAGATAAGAGATGGACGCTCGCTCCAGGGGGAGGCCACAGCGTTTAGAGCGGGCTACCTTTTAGTCAGCGTGTCCAGGGTTCGAGTCCCTGTGCCCTCACCAAATCCCGGCGTCCAGTTCATTGAGCGATGCAGCGGCGCCGATCTGGTCGGCCGACTGGTCCAATCGAACCTGGTCGGCGGCGTCAATATCCCGCCCGAGCGCCTCCGGCGCCGTTCCGAAGCGCGCCTGGACCAACCGTAGCAGCATGGCGCGCTGCCCCTCCAACCGCCCATATTGCAGCCACAGCAACTCGCCTTCCCGCAGCCCGATCCGTTCCGCGCTCGTAATGTAGGGCATCCGTCGTAGCTCCTCGATCCGCGCATTCTCGCGCGACAGAACATCGTCGTGCTCCGGCGGTGTCTTTTTCGACACGGGGGTGCGCAACTCGTACCCTACGCTGCTCGAGTCTACGCCGGGACGCTTCCACGCAGTCTGGGATAGCTCGGACAGTGCGGAGCACCATCGGCCGCTGATCCGCTATGGCCGCCTGACGCTGCATGGATAAGGCCGTTTCGGGGCGCCTCTCAGCAGTGGAAGTATCAACTGTTGACGTAGCGCTCGATCGCCTCACGCGCGAGTTCGCTCACGCTGCGTCCCTCGGTCGCGGCACGCATCTGCAAGGCGTGATACAGGTCGGTCGGCGCGCGGAAGCTGACACGGGGCGACGGGGCGACATCACGCCCCAGCGCCGGCCGCCCCACGCGGACAGGCGTGGCCCGCATGAGATCGTATCCTTCCTCCGCCTCGGCGGCCAGGGCCTCGATCATCTCAGGAGTGATAGAATCCCCCTTCCTTATGCGCTCAGGCCCGCTGCAGAGTACGGTGGCGCTGGCTGCATGTAGTAGAGTCCGCAGTGCGCGATCACATGGCGGGCGCGCGCTTTACTGATTCCATGCTTGGCGGCCGCTGTGGTCCACTCAATCCGCATAGCCACAGTGTAGCATATTTTGTCAGACGTAATTAGTGCCGCGGTACTCCGAGTGCGCCGCAAAGTTTTGCGCGGGCTGCTTGCCAACGGCGTCTCCGCCGCGCCCGGCGACTGAAGTCGCGGGCTACACCAGGCCAAGTCCGCCTTCGCGGACTCGTTCCCAGCCCGCGAAGGCGGGCTTCGCTCGTTCTAGCCCGCGACTTCAGTCGCCGGGGACGGGCGCGGCGTCCATCCAGGGCACGTACCTACACGGCTGCCAGCACCGCGCCCGTCACGACCAACGCGGCGCCAAGCCACACGCTCGGTCCCGACCGCTCTCGGGCGATCAGCAGGCCGATGAGGACGGAGATCTCGCGCAGGGTGGAGACGCGGCCGGCGGGGGCGCGCTGAAAGGCAAAGAGGACGAGCAGGTAGGCTGCGGTAGAGCCGACAGCAACGAGAAGGCCGGGACGGAGCGCGCGATGCAGACGCCGACGGTCGCCTCGCATGAGGAACAGGAGGAATACCCCCTGCAGCGCCATCACCACGCCGAGATAGGCAGCCGGCGAGGCCTGGCGCACGGCGCGGGCATCAATGAGCGAGTAGCCGGCAATGCAGACGCCGGTGAGCAGGGCAAAACCGATGGCGGCGCGCTGCGTTTTATGCTGGCCGGCTGTTGCGACGAGGACGAGGCCGGTGACCAGAGCGAGCGCGGCCGCGACGGTCTGGGGCGTGGGCCGCTGTGTCAGCACTAAGGAGCCGCGCAGCAATAACCCTGTCACTGTCAGCGCCGCTACCAGGAGGGATGGCGGGAAAAACTGCAAGAGTTATTCTTGCGCGGGTCCTAACCAGCCGCCGAGCGTGACGAGTAGGGGCGCCGTGCCGCGTCCAATCGGGTAGGCCAGCGACAGCGCGCCGCGGCGATAGGCAGCCGCCAGGCAGACGGCGTAGGCGGTCTCCGCCAGTGCCGATGGCACGACGTAGGGCCAGACCGCCACCGGCGGCGCCAGGACGATCGCCGGGATCAGCCCGACGCCCGCCACCAGGCCGGCCACCGCCATCGTGGCGATCCGGTCCTCCGTGTCGTGCAGGATACGGTTCCAGGCGGCGTGAAAGAGGGCGGCTGTCAGGACCAGTCCTAAGGCGAGCGGGGGCGTGGCACACCGTCCTCATGGCGCGCAGAACGGCCTCCTCAGAGCCCGATCGACAGTGCCTTCACTTCCATGAAGTGTTGGATACCTTCGGCGCCGTTCTCGCGGCCAAGGCCGCTCTCTTTGAAGCCGCCGAACGGTATGTGCGGTCCGACCGGCAGCGGGTCGTTGAGGCCCACAATGCCGTACTCCAACCCCTCCGCCACGCGGAAGCCGCGACCGATGTCGCGCGTGAAGAAGTAAGCGGCCAGGCCGAAGGGCGTATCGTTGGCCAGGCGGATTGCATCGTCTTCAGTGGCAAACGGCATCACCGGCAGCACTGGGCCAAAGGTCTCGTCGTGCATTACCAGCATGTCGGGTGTGACCTTACCGAGTACCGTGGGCTCGTAAAAGTAGCCCTGCAGCCCGTCCGGGGAGAGGCGGTGGCCGCCCGCCAGCAGCGTGGCGCCGTGACCGACAGCGTCCTGGACGTGCTCCTCCACTTTCTGGTAGCCGCGTTCGTCGATCAGCGGGCCGACCTGGACGTTGGACTCCAGGCCGTTCCCCACCTTGAGGTTGCGGGCCAGCTCGGCCACGCGCGCGGAGAACTGCTCGGCGATGCCTTGCTGCACGAAGAGGCGGTTGGTGCAGATGCAGGTCTGGCCGGCGTTGCGGAAGCGGGAGAGAATCACCGCCTGGGCGGCCTTCTCCAGATCGGCGTCGTCGAAGACGATGAACGGCGCGTGGCCACCCAGCTCGAAGGAGACGCGCTTCATCGTGCCGGCGGCATAGCGCATGAGTTGCTTGCCAACCTCGGTCGAGCCGGTGAAGGTCAGCTTGCGGACCAGCGGGTGCTCGGCCAGTTCCCGTCCTGCTTCGGCCGAGTTGGTGCCGGTGACGATATTGGCGACACCGGCCGGGATGCCGGCCTCCTGCAGGATACGGAACGTCTCGATAGCGACCAGCGGCGTGGCGCGCGAGGGACGCAGCACCACTGTACAGCCGGCGGCCAGCGCCGGCGCCACCTTGCGGGCGGGCATGCTGAGCGGGAAGTTCCAGGGCGTGATGGCGGCCACGACGCCCACCGGCTGGCGCAGCACAAGCACGCGCCGGTCCGGCGCCGCGGCGGGCACTACCTGACCGTAGGCCCGACGTGCCTCCTCGGCGTTCCAGTCCAGGAAGGAGGCAGACGTGGCGACTTCGCCGCGCGACTCGGCGATAGGCTTGCCGTTCTCCATCGTCAGCAGGCGGGCCAGTTCCTCCTGCCGTTCCCGCATGAGCGTGGCGGCCTTGTGTAAGATGGCAGCGCGACCATCGGCCGGTAGGTGCGCCCAGGCGGGGAAGGCGCGGTGGGCAGCTTCGACAGCGGTACGCACGTCGTCGAGGCCGCCGTCCGGCGCCTCGGCGATCGGCTGCCCCGTCGCCGGGTTGCGAACGGTGAAGGTCCGACCGGTCGAGCCTGCCCGCCAGGCGCCATCAATCAACATGCGGTAGGTTGGTGCGGTTGCAACGGCCATGTGGGGAGTCCTCTCTGCTGCGGGTGTGGTGCTACTATGATGAGTATTGTAACGCCTGACGCGGGAAAGCTGAGAAGATGACGCGTTCCACCGGCATCCGGCTCTTTTTTATCGCGCTGCTGGCGCTTGCCGCTATCTGGATTGATTGGCCGGGCAACCCTGGCTTTCATTTCGAGGGGGCCGGAATCACTATCGACAAGCCTATCGCTGTTAAGGAGGGGCTGGACCTGCAGGGGGGCCTCTCCGTGCTCCTGCAAGCGCAACCTGCCGCCGGGCAGAAGGTGACGTCGGACACCATGCAAGCGGCGATGGGAGTCATCGAGAATCGCATTAACGGCCTGGGTGTCGCGGAACCGGTGATCCAACTTGCCGGGAGCAATCGCATCATCGTGGAATTGCCGGGCTTGAAGAACCCGGATGAGGCCATCAAACTCTTCGGCTCGACCGGGCAACTGGAGTTCCTGGCGACGAACGCCACGGCGGTGCCGGTCGGCTGCCCCATTCCATTTCCTGACGGACACTTGCCATCCGTTGCCAACTCGTCCCAGGGCTGTCCGACGCCCCAGCAACTGGGCATTCCACAGGTGGTCGTCGGCGGCTCGGACGTGCAGACGGCCTCTGTCGGTTATGACAATCTGAATCAGCCGATAGTCGATGTCACCCTCAAGTCGGCTGGTGGCGACAAGATGGGCGCCTACACGTCGCAGAATGTCCAGAAGTACCTGACCATCACGATGGACCGCATCGTGGTGGAAAGCGCCGTCATCCAGCAGCAGTTCGGCGCCAACTTCCAGATCAGCGGCGGCAGCATGGCGCTGGCGGACGCGCAGCGCATCGTGTTGCAGATCAAGTACGGCGCTCTGCCGGTGCCGATGGTGATAGCCCAGCAGCAAGAGGTCGGGCCGACGCTGGGCCAGGACTCCATCAACCGCAGCATCGTCGCCGGCATTATCGGCTTGGCGATCGTCATGGCCTTCATGCTGCTGTACTACAAGCTGCCCGGCATCCTGGCCGACGTGGCCCTGATCATCTATGCGCTGGTGGTATTCGCCATCTTCAAGTGGATCCCCGTGACGCTGACGCTGGCCGGTACCGCCGGCTTCATCCTCAGCATCGGTATGGCGGTGGACGCCAACGTGCTGACCTTCGAGCGCCTGAAAGAGGAACTGCGCAGCGGCAAGTCGCTGCGCGCCGCCATGGAAGCGGCCTTCGACCGGGCCTGGCCGTCCATTCGAGACTCCAACGTCTCCACCATGCTGACCTGTGGCGTGCTCTATGCCTTCGGCACCGGTCCCATTCGTGGCTTCGCCCTGACGCTCTTCATCGGCGTGATTACCAGCCTCTTCTCTGCCATCTTCGTCACCAGAACGTTCTTGCGCGTGGCGGCCGCCTTCCCCGCGGTGCGGCGGCCGCGGCTGTTCGGCGTAGAAAGCGCTCCTGCCCATGCTTAACATTATTGGTCGGCGGTATCTGTACTTCCGCCTGTCCTTGCTCATCATCATCCCCGGCGCCATCTTCCTGATCTTTTTCGGCTTGCGACCCGGTATCGACTTTAGCGGCGGCTCCAACCTGGAGTTGCAGTTGCAGAAGCCGCCGGATATTCCGACGCTTGAGCAGATCCTGACCTCAGACGGCTTCCCAGACTCGGTGGTGCAGACGGTCAACGATCCCGGCACGCCGAACGCGATCAACCTGCGCACCAAGCCCATGTCGAACACGCCGCAAAACAACCAGGTGGCGAAAGTGGAGGCGGATATTCAGGCGCAGTTCGGCAAGGTCACACAACTGCAGTTCCAGAGCATCGGCCCGATCATCGGCGCGGAGTTGACGCGCAAAGCCATTTACGCAGTGCTTGGCGCCAGCGCGCTGATCCTGCTCTACATCTGGTACGCCTTCCGCAACGTCGCCACGCCTTTACGCTTCGGCATCTGCGCGCTGGCGGCGCTACTGCACGACGTGCTGGTGGTGATGGGCGTCTTCGCCATCCTTGGCAAGCTCTTCAAGATCGAGATTGACGCCCTCTTTGTGACGGCCATGCTGACGGTGATCGGCTTTTCGGTCCACGACACCATCGTCGTCTTCGACCGCATCCGGGAAAACCTCAGCCGGCGCACCGGCGAGCCGTTCGAGACGGTGGTGAACGCCAGCATCGTCCAGACGCTGGCTCGCTCCTTGAACACCTCGATCACCGTGCTGTTGACCCTGCTGGCGCTGTACCTGTTCGGCGGCGTCAGCATCCGGCTGTTCGTGCTGGCGCTGCTGGTCGGCATCTTCAGCGGCACCTATTCCTCCATCTTCAACGCCAGTTGTCTGCTGGTGGTCTGGCAGAACCGCGAGTTCCGCCAGTTCGTGCCCCGCCTGTTGGGACTGCGCCGCGCTGCCGCCTGAGCGGTCGGAGAACCCTGTGGGCCGACCACTATTGCACCTGATCACTGATCGCCGGTTGCCGGCAAAGCAGTTCCTGGCAGCTATCATGGCGGCGGTCGATGGCGGAGTTGATCTCGTGCAGGTGCGCGACAAGATGGCATCGCCGGAGGCGCTGGTGGCGCTTACCCGACAGGTACACGCGGCCGTTGCTGGACGTGCGCTCGTCATCGTCAACGGCGCGGTGGAGATTGCACTCGCTGCCTGCGCGGACGGCGTTCACCTACCGGAGGGCCACCCAGACCTGGCGCGTGCTCGGCGGACGCTCGGCGCGGCGGCATACATCGGCGTGTCGGTGCATGGCGTGGCAGCGGCGCGGCGCGCGGAGCAAGCCGGCGTGTCGAGGGTCACCTTCGGTCACGTCTACACGACGGTAAGTCATCCTGGTGAGCCGCCGCGAGGACTGGACGCGCTGCGGGAAGTCGTCGCGGCGGTGCGCATCCCCATCGTTGCCATCGGCGGCATCGACGTTCGGCGGGTAGCCGAGGTGTTGGCAGTAGGAGCAGCAGACGTAGCGGTGATTTCGGCGATCATCGACGCCGATGAACCGCGGGAGGCGGCGCGGGGGCTGAGGGAGGCGCTTGACGCGGAAGCCGAACGCATTCGCGAAGCAACGGCACGCTAGGAGGCGTGTACGATACGTCCGATGTGCTTCGCCGTCCCCCCCGCCCGGCGACTGAAGTCGCGGGCTATTGACCGCAAAGTCCGCCTGCGCGGACTAGGATTGCCGGCGAAGCACCCCGAGGGCGCCCACTTTGCCGGGCACGCGCGAGCAGCGTGAATGTGGGCCAGCGACTTCAGTCGCCGGGTGGACCTGGAGCGCGTCGCGGCGTCTCTGACTATCCACGTACCGGACAAGCGCCATCCCGCTGTTGGAAACGCAGCCGAAGGGTGTAGATCAGGAGAGCAACCGAGGCCAGACCGATCAGTGGTTGGAGCGGCGCGAAATACGTCAGCGCACCGCTCACGCCGAGGGCGGGGACGACGCGTTTGTTGCAGACGGGACATGCCACCGCTGGCAAGGGCTTCGCAACCGGTGATGGCAACTGCCCCCTCGGCGCGTCAGCTGGCCTGTTCCTACTGCTGGCGGACGGCGGTTACAATGCAACAAAGGAGAGGTCCTGAAATGATAGAGATGACGAAGCATGTGATCGTTGAAGACGCGCTCGAGGAGCCGGAGCCGTGCTCGCCTAAGATATTGACTGCAGCCGAATCGTGGCAAGGTTTTGACGAAGCCGCACGGTACTATCTCAAGATGAGTGGCGCAGACTTCATCCGCGCCTGGGATGCCGGGCAGTTTGATGGGGAGCACGATCATGCCAATGTCACGCATGTGCTCCTGCTCCGTCCACTTGGCCGGTAAGACGCCGCGCGCCGCCCACGACGCTTTTACCCACGCCTATCAGCGGGCGCTGCTCTGTGTCACTCCGGCGCGCTTTGGTACCGATGGGCACCGCGACCCGGAGGCGCTCCACAGCGCCCGGATCGGCGTGCGGTCGGTCCCGCTCCACGCGGATCCACATGTGCGTCTACTGGTGGATGTGCAATACCGCATCGTCGAAGAGCCCGACACCAGAGGCTCCTGGGTAGTACGCCTGGAGCACTATGCCTATGCGCTCCGCGATGCCGAGGAGGCCGAGCTCTTCGCCTACCATTGGCACCCGCACGCACGGAGTTGGATTACCTGGCCCCACATGCACCTGGGACCAGCGCTCGGCCAACTTCCCGCTATGGCTAGGGCGGCGCATTTCCCGACGGGCCCGGTCGCGCTGCAGGATGTGCTGGACCTGATCATTCGCTGGTTTGGCGTCGTCCCCCGGCAAGCGGATTGGGATCGCCAACTGAGAGAGACCCGGCAACTCTTCGCGGAGTTGCATCCCGGCGTCCTTTAGCTCGACGCCAGAGCCAACCCATTCCATCCGGGTGCACTCGTGAGGCCCAGATCACCAACCGTGCAAGATCGAGCAGTAGCCCTGGCCGAAGACAGGTGTGGCCAGCACGGGAAATAAGCCGTCTGCTAGCCAGGACGACAAGCCGGTGCTGCCACAGCGCGGGTGACAGACCTCGCCTCACCGTCTACCATGACGGATAGCCGGATGCGGAGCGCCCGTGGCCGATCGGACCCATCCCGGCGGTCCCATGGGGAGTGTGACCGCTAGCAGGATGGGGTGCGCGCTTTGACCAACTGCCGGGAATGGAGCGCGACCTGACACACCAGGAGCGGCGCGCCTACCAGGAACAGAAAGGATGAGCAAGTCGATGACCACACTGACAAGGGAGCAGCAAGGATCTGGGCGTCGGACCAGCGACACTCTCCCGAATGTGGATCTTGGAACGCCTGAAGCCGCTCTACGCCTCGATGGCCGACAGCGCGGCAATGCCTGCAGCGCCTGTCCTGCCTCAGCGCAAGCGAGCGTGAAACATTGGTGGTGGGCGTCAGGGTGTAGCCCGGCCCACACCGGTTGACAACCCCTCCCTCTGCCCGCTACCGTTGCTCCTGGTTGCCCTGGCGGCGTGAGGCTGGGGGAGGGTAGTGGCGGCGACGCCGCTCGGATGCAGGACGGCACGCTTGCCGACGAGGATAGAGCACATGCCGGTGAGCAGCGACGGGTTCCGCCAGGTGATGCGGCACTGGGCATCTGGTGTCACCGTGGTGACGGTGTGCCACGAAGCGACGGTGCGGGCCATCCTCGTTACATCTTTCTTGTCCGTGGGTATTGATCCGCCAACCGTGCTGGTCAGTATCAAGCGGGACGGCGAGACGCATCGCCTGTTGGAGGCGGCGCGGGTCTTCGCTGTGAACTTTCTGCATCAGGGGCAGGCGGAACTGGCGTACAGCCTGGGCTACGCCAACGACCCCGAAGCCCGCGCCCTGCGCACCATCCCCTACCACTCCGGCAGCACGGGAGCGCCGTTACTGGATGATTGCCTCGGTTACCTGGACTGTCGCGTCATCGACGCCTTCGAGACGCGCGACCATACCCTGTATATCGGCCATGTGGAGGAGGCCACCGGCGAGGCCCGGCGACCCTTGCTCCATTGGGATCGTGCCTTCCGGCGGTTGCAGATTGAGGAGCCGGAACGTTGATGCCTGGGCCCGGCAGACACGAAATGCCCGACAGAGCAGGGGCGGGTTTCTGTGCTGCCGGCCACGAAATAAGGAGCGAATGAGCAATGGACTTTGATTCTGGTACCTCTACAGCGGACGCCCGGCTTTGTGGCGATCTCTGGCGCGGCGACGGCGGTTGGGCCCTACTGACAGAACTCTGTGATCGCTGCCACGGCCGCTTCGCCGGCACCGCCGACGAACGCCGGGCCGCCGACATCCTGCTTGCTGCCTTCCGCCGCTACGGCTTGCAGAACGTCCACGAGGAGCCGTTTACCTACCCAGGCTGGCAGCGCGGCGCGTCCCCGCAGTTGCGTGTGATCGGCGGAGCGGAGATTGCCACCTTCAGTCTGCCCGGCTCCCCTTCCGCAACGATTGAGGGCGACCTCGTGGACCTGGGGTGCGCCACCGACGACGACCTGAGCCGCGCCGGCCAGGACCTGAACGGCAAGATTGCCCTCATCAGCGCCGCCACACCGCCGCGCGCCAAGGCGATGCACCGCGATGAGAAGGTGGCCCGCGCCGCCCGGCGCGGCGCCATCGGGGTGCTCTGGATGCGCGACGCTCCCGGTCAACTGAGCGAGACGGGCGGTCTGTTCTTCCATGATGCGCCGCCAGTGCCTGGTCTGGCCGTCACCCGCGAGGATGGCCTGCGCCTGGCCCGCCTGTTGCAGCAGGGCGAGGCCATTCGCCTGGCGGCGGCGACGCACGACACGCCGCAAGAGATGACGAGCTGGAACCTGGTGGGCGACCTGCCGGGCAGCGAGGCGCCGGACGAGGTGGTGCTGATCGGCGCGCATTACGACGGCCACGATATTGCCGAGGCCGCGTTGGACAACGGCAGTGGCGTTGCCGCCATGGCCGAGGTGGCCCGCGGACTGGCGCAACAGCGTGGCGCCCTCCGCCGCACCGTGCGCTTTATCGCCTTCGGCGTCGAGGAACTGGGTCTCTACGGCGCCTACGCCTACGCTGCCGCCCACCAGGCGGAGTTTGACCGGGTACGCCTGCTGTTTAACCTCGACACCATCGCGGAGCCGGGGGCGACCAAAGGCGTGTCCACGCAACGACGCCCCGAGTTGCGCGCCGCGCTGGAAGAGATTGGCCGGGCGATGGGGGAGCCATTCCCGGTGGACGACCAGCTTTCCATGTACTCCGACCAGTTTCCCTTCGTGCTCAAAGGCGCGCCGGCCGCGCTGCTGACCAGTCCCGACGTGCCGCGCACGGGCGGCCGCGGCGTCGGTCACACCACCGCCGATACCCTGGACAAAGTCCATCGCCTCTCGCTCAAACTGTCGGCGCTCTTCAGCGCCCGGCTGGCCCTGTACGTCGCCAACGCGTCAACCTGGCCGGCCCAGCGCTGGACGGATGAGCAGACCCGCCAGGAGTTGGAAGCGGCCGGAGCCCGCGCCACTATGGAGATGGAAGGCGTCTGGCCCTGGCCATCTTCCACCCCCCACGCTTGAAAGGAAAGTGCTCATGCCCTATCGCGTTGCCATCATCGGCTGTGGTCGCCCCTTACGCACGGAGGGTTCCACCGGCTTTGGCCAGTCGCACCTGCATGCTCGCGGCTACGCTGCCAGCGGCAAGTGCGAACTCGTCGCGCTGGCCGACATTTCGCGGGAGAATGCCGAGGCCTTCGCTGCCGAGCACGGTGATCCGGCGCATCTACCAGCAATTTATGTTGACTATCAGCAGATGCTGGCGGAGATCAAGCCGGACATCGTGTCCATCTGCACCTGGCCGCACCTGCACGCCCCGATGACGATCGCCGGCGCCGAGGCCGGCGTGCGCGCCGTGCATTGCGAGAAGCCGATGGCGCCCACCTGGGGCGAGGCGCGCCGCATGGCTGCAGCCTGTGCGCGGCATGGGACGCAACTCACCTTCAACCATCAGCGCCGCTTCGAAGCGCCCTTCCGTGCTGCCAAACGCCTCCTCCACGAGGGCGTGATCGGTGACCTCCAACGCCTGGAAGGGAACTGTCCCAACCTGTTTGATTGGGGCACGCACTGGTTCGACATGTTCGAGTTCTATCACGACGAGACGCCCGTGCGCTGGGTCCTGGCGCAGATCGACAACCGCGTCGAACGCAAAGCCTTCGGCGTGCCCCTGGAGACGCAGGCGGTCAGTCTGTTCCAGTACCAGGACGGCGTGTTGGGCCAGTTGCTGACCGGACCTGATTCGTCGATCGGCTGCGCCAACCGTCTTCTTGGTTCCGAAGGCAGCATCGAGGTGCAACCGCGCATGCCGGAAGGGCAGCGTGCCCCCCTTCGCCTGCGCGGCAAAGGCGATGCCGGCTGGGTCTACCCAGACATCAGCGGCGACCGCCTCGACGGTCCAAACGAAGCGGTCTCCCACGGCATCATCGACCTGATTGCAGCGCTGGAGCAAGGCCGCGAGCCGGAACTTTCAGCGCAGCGTGCGCTGCGCGCCACCGAGCTGATCTTCGCCAGCTACGAGTCCAGCCGACGGCGGGGCCGGGTCGATCTGCCGCTCACGGTCGATGACTCGCCGTTCCTGGCGATGCTGGAGCGTGGGGAGATTGGGCGGGGGGAGCCGGTCGCTTGAGGCCTTGGGGCCGCGGATGTTCGACCCCTCGCTGCTTCGGGGTGCGCCGAGATCTCTTGCGTGGCTGCCGGCCGGGCGTCGTAGGGGCAGGCCCCTACGACGCCCGGCCGCTTGCCAAACGTTGCCGTCCACCCGCTGCTTGCCCCCTGGTACCGGTCCGGTGCTATACTCACCTTACGGCTGCGACCCGTTCAGGCATCGGCACTTGGGGAAGCGCGAACGATGAGGGCAGTCAGTTTCCTGTTGCGCTTGCTGGGCGGCGCCGCGCTGGCCGTGTTCGTCTGGGAGGTTGACGCCGGTCTGGCAGGGGGCGGCCAGGTCAACTGGTTGAACCTGACGATTGCGGTCGTCTCCGGCTTTCTCCTGGGTTTGCTGGTAACGCCGGACCTGACCTTGAAACCCCTTCTGCGCTTTCGGGACCGCCTGACCTCTTCGCCGGACGAGCTTCTGGTAGGCGGCACCGGCGGACTCTTCATTGGATTGGTACTGGCGGCGCTGCTGGCCGTCCCCTTAGCGCAGTTGTCCGCGCCCTTCGGGCGCCTCCTGCCCCTGGCAGGGGCTTTGCTGTTTGCCTACTTTGGCTCGATCATTGGTCTCAGTCGCGGCAGCGCCCTGGCTCGCCGGCTGGGCATCGGCCAGAACTGGCCGGTGACGGCCCTCCGGCGCATCATTGTCGATTCCAGTGCCATCATCGACGGTAGGCTACTCGCCATCTGGAAAGCCGGCTTCCTTCGCGGTCCACTGGTGGTTCCCGACTTCGTCGTCGCTGAACTGCAAGGACTGGCTGACTCCGCGAACGCCACCGTGCGGGCGCGGGGTCGGCGCGGATTGGATATAGTGTTGGAATTGCAGCACGAAGCCGGCGAGGAACTGGAAGTCGTCGCCTGGGACGATGCGTCGGTGTCGACCGTGGACGGCAAGCTCGTGGCGATGGCGCAGGCCACGGAGGCAATGTTGCTCACCAACGACGCCAACCTGGCCCGTGTGGCGGAGTTGCAACGCGTTACTGTGCTCAGCATTCATGCGCTGGCGCTGGCGGTGCGGCAGCAACTGGCGCCGGGGGAGCAGACCCGCGTGCGCATCGTCCAGGAGGGTTCCGAGCCGCACCAGGGTCGAGCGTACCTGCCCGATGGTACGTTGGTGGTCGTGGAAGGTGGCAGGCCCTACCTGGGCAAGGAGCTGGATGTGGTGATCCAACGTTCCGTGCAAACGCCGCAGGGCCGCTTGTTCTTTGCCCAACCGGCCGCGGCGGCTGCCGAAAACGTCCATTGATGGATCAGACACGATGTCGATAACCGCGCGACGCCACCCGCCAGCCAGGATGCCGGCGCCGCAGCCTGCAGCCACGTCACCAGCGAACGATCTGGTGGGCGTGGTGATCGTGGCCGCCGGCGTGAGTAGCCGCATGGGCGGCCAGGATAAAGTCGCCGTCAACCTGGGTGGCCGACCCGTGCTGGCCTGGTCCTTCGAGGCCTGCGAGCGCTGCCCGGAGGTCGCCGCTGTCGCCCTGGTGGTACACCCCGAACGCCGGGCGTGGGCTGAGGCGTTTGTCCGCGACGGCAACTGGCGCAAGCCGGTGATCATCTGCGACGGCGGTGAACGACGCCAGGATTCGGTGGCTGCCGGCGTGGCGGCCCTGGATACTGTCGAGTGGGTGGCAGTCCACGATGCCGCCCGGCCTTTCGCCGATGCCGAACTCTTTACCCGCTGCATCGCCGCTGCTCGCGACTGCGGCGGCTGCGCGCTGGCGGCGGCGCCCGTGCGGGACACGCTGAAGCGCGTCACTGGTCACACAGTCGAAGCGACACTCTCCCGCGACCACCTGTGGGCGGCTCAGACACCGCAAGTGTGTCGCCGCACGATCCTGCTGGAAGGGCTGGAATTGGCGGCCGCGAACGGTTGGAGCGTCACCGACGAAGCCATGCTCCTGGAGCAGTTGCACGCCCCGGTCGTCGTGGTACCGAGCAACGCCCGCAACTTCAAGCTCACCACGCCGGACGACCTGGCGCTGGCGCGCGCGCTGGCGGGGGACGACCAGGGGGATGAGGAGATCAGGAGATCAGGAGATCAGGAGAGGGCGATCGCAGTAGCCGGCCCGGCTCATCAGCATGCCGGCATACGCCCCGTCTCCCGTCCCCTCATCTCCTCATCTCCTCATCCCTCCGTCCCCCCGTCCCCTCGCTCCCCCGTTCGCCGTGTTGGCCTTGGCTATGACATTCACCGCCTCGTTGCCGGCCGGCGGCTGGTGCTGGGCGGGGTGGAACTGGAGCACGAGTTCGGCCTGGAGGGACATTCCGACGCCGATGTGCTGCTGCATGCCGTGATGGATGCCCTGCTGGGGGCGGCGGCGCTGGGTGACATCGGCCGCCACTTTCCGCCCGGCGACCCTGCCTACCTCGGCGCGGATAGTCGCGTGCTGTTGCGGCAGGTGGCAGCCTTGTTGCGCGAGGCGGGCTACCGGACGCAGAACGTCGATGCCATGGTCGTGGCGCAGCGGCCCCGGCTGGGTCCCTACATCCCGGAGATGCGCCGGCTCATCGCGGCAGACCTGGACGTTGACGTAGACTGTGTCAGTATCAAGGCGACAACGAACGAGGGCCTGGGACCGGAAGGGCGGGAGGAAGGCATCTCCGCCACTGCCACCGCCTCGATCGCCAGCATAGAGGAGTGAGACCCGGTGGCGCTGCGGATCTATAACACGCTGACCCGCCGGAAGGAGACCTTCCTTCCCCGGAACGATCCGGTGCGCTTCTACTGCTGCGGCATGACGCCCAAGTTCTATCCCCACCTGGGTCACGGGCGGCTCTTCGTGAGTATGGATGTGCTGCGCCGTTACCTGCAGGAGCGCGGTTACAACGTCCGCTACATCCAGAACTTCACCGATGTCGACGACAAGATCATCGCTCGTGCCGCCCGCGAAGGACTGGAACCGGAGACCGTGGCCCAGAAGTACACCGACGGCTACTTCCAGAGTATGGAGGCGCTCAACGTGCTGCCGGCGGACGTCTACCCGAAGGCGACCGAGACCATCCCCGGCATCGTCAGCATGATCGAGGGTCTGGTGGCGCGGGGCTTCGCCTACGCGCCGGGCAATGGCGATGTCTACTACCGTGTGACGGCGTTCCCCGGCTACGGCAAACTCTCGCACCGCACCGAAGAGGATGTCCAGGCCGGCGCGCGCATCGCCATCGAGGAGCAGAAAGGCGACCCGCGCGACTTCGCGCTTTGGAAGGCGGCGAAGGAGGGCGAGCCGAGGTGGCCGAGCCCCTGGGGGCAGGGGCGCCCCGGCTGGCACATAGAGTGCTCAGCGATGGTACGCCAGGAGTTGGGCGACCAGATCGACATCCACGCCGGCGGACCGGATCTCATTTTTCCCCACCACGAGAACGAGATCGCCCAGTCGGAAGCCTTCACGGGCAGCGAGCCCTTCGTGCAGTACTGGGTCCACATCGGCCAGCTCAACGTCAACAACGAGAAGATGGCCCACTCCACGGAGAACTTCACGACGATCCTGGCCGTGCTGGAGCGCTATCACCCGGCGGTGCTGCGCCTCTATTACCTAACGCAGCATTACCGCACGCCCACTAACTTCACAGAGGACAGCCTGGAGGTGACGCGCCGCGCTGCGGAGCGCCTGGTGATGGCCCGCGACAGCCTGGCAACCCTACGCCGATCGGCCGTCGCCGATGCATTGCCCGAAACCAAGGATGGCGACCTACCGGCAGTCGCTGAGGACCTGCGCCGGCAACTGGTGGCAACCAGCCGAGACTTCTACGAGGCGATGGACGACGATTTCAACACTGCCGCCGCGTTGGCGTCGCTCTATGGGCTAGGCCGGGAGATCAACCGCCTGCGGGATTCGGTGCAGCCGGGGGAGCTGACCAGCCCGCTAATCAGCCTGCTTCAGGCAACAGAGCAGACTTTCGGGCAACTGCTGGATATCCTGGGCCTGCAACTGCCTGCCGACGCTGCCGACCTCGCCCGAGGCGCCCCAAGTAGCGGTCCCACCGACAGCGAGATCGAAGCCTTGCTTGCCCAGCGGGCCGACCTCCGTCAGCAGCGCCGCTGGGCCGACGCCGACGCCGTGCGCGCCCGTTTGGCCGAGCAAGGCGTCACGATTGAGGACCGGTCAGATGGGACAGTGTGGCGACGCGCGTGAACTCCCGATCTGCTCTCGTCTACGGTCGGCGGCCGGTCATGGAGGCGCTGCAGGGCGGGCGTGAGGTGCGGCAGCTCTGGCTCGCTGAAGGCAATCGAACGGCGCCGGTAATAGCAGCGATCGTCGCGGCGGCACAGGCAGCGGGAATACCGGTCAGCGAGGCGACGCGGCAACGGTTGGACACCATGGTGGAAGGGGCGCACCACCAGGGGGTCATCGCTGAGGCGGCGGAACTTGCCACCGTTGCCCTCTCCGACCTCCTCGCTGTGGCGCGGCAGCGGCAGGAGACGCCGCTGCTCGTAGTGGCCGACCACCTGGAAGACCCCCAAAACCTTGGCGCGCTCATGCGCAGCGCCGAGGCGGCGGGGGCACACGGCCTGGTGCTGCCGGACCGCCGCAGCGTCGGCATCACGCCCGCCGTGCTGCGCGCTTCGGCGGGAGCGGCGGAGCACCTGCACGTCGCCACTGTCGGCAACCTGTCGAGCGCTTTTCAGGAGCTGCAACGGGCGGGTCTCTGGATAGTGGGTCTGGATGCCGCCGGGAAGGTGCGCTACGACCAGGCCGACCTGCGGGCGCCAATTGCGCTGGTGGTCGGCGGCGAAGGCAAAGGGCTGACGCGCCTGGTAGCAGAGCGCTGCGACCTGCTGGTGCGGTTGCCGATGGCCGGTAGAACGGCCTCGCTCAACGCTGCGGTGGCCGGGGCGATCGTGCTGTACGAGGCGGTGCGGCAGCGCGGCGCTGGCGGGAACTGACCATCTTCAGAGATCGCTGCCCGACACGGATTTTACGAAAACGTCTCGCCGGAGGGAGGAGAGGACGGGCAGGGCCCCGGCGCCAGGGCCGGCATCTTCCGAGTGTGAGCGCCCGGCCGACTACGGCCGGGTTCCATCCGCTGCCGATGTTATATTCATTCAAGACTTCGCGAGACAGGGGTAGGGAACGCCCGTGAACAATCTGGCGGCTTTTACCGGGCCGAACGCCGCATATGTGCTCGATCTCTATGATCAGTACCTGCACGATCCGTCGTCGCTGGACCAGGCGACGCGCGACTTTTTTGCGACCTGGCAGGTTGGCGACGCGACGCTGGGGGCTGTACCGCCTTCCGCCAACGGCAAGGTGACGACCTCCGCCATTCCGACGACCAGCGCCGGCGCAGCCGAGCTCGCCCCGCGTGACAAAATCGCGCCGGAAGAGGCGGTCCGCCTGGCTATGGGCGTGACAGCGCTGGCGCGGGCGATCCGCGACTATGGGCACCTGGCCGCCCACACCGATCCGCTGGGGAGCCCACCGCCCGGTGATCCAGACCTGGACCCGACGGCGCATCAGGTGCTGGAAGAGGAGTTGACCACCCTTTCGCCGGAAGTGGTGCAGAGCCCGTCCGCGCCGCAGGCGTCCAATGCTCTGGACGTGATCCAGCGTCTGCGTGAACTCTACTGCGGCAGCACCGGCTACGACATCACCCATGTCCAGAGCGCCGAGGAACGCGCCTGGTTGGTCGACGCCATCGAGTCCGAAAGCTTTCGTACGCGCATGCATCCAGCCGAGCAGAAGGCCTTGCTGGAGCGGCTGACGGAGGTCGAAACCTTTGAGCACTACCTGCAGGACAGCCATCGCGGCATGACGCGCTTTTCGATTGAAGGCGTGGACGTGATCGTGCCGATGCTGGACGAGATTCTCGGCTGTGCGGTGGATGCCGGCACGCACGATGTCCTGATCGGCATGGCCCACCGCGGCCGACTGAACGTGCTGGCGCACGTCCTGGGGCGTCCCTACGCCGCCATCCTTGCGGAGTTCCAGGCCAGCCGCCACGACAACGGCCCGCTGTTTTCCGTGCGTCACCACAGCGGCTGGACGGGTGACGTCAAGTATCACGCCGGCGCTCGCCGCGTCTACAATGGCAACGACGTGGTGCAGATGTCGGTGCGTCTGGCGCCCAACCCGAGCCACCTGGAGTTCGTCAACCCGGTCGTGGAAGGTCGCACCCGTGCCGCCCAGGAGTCACGCGAGCAGCCCGGCCCACCCAGCCAGGACGAACAGCGCGCGCTGCCGATCCTCATCCATGGCGACGCCGCCTTCCCCGGCGAAGGCATTGTGGCCGAGACGTTGAACCTGTCGCGCCTGGCGGGCTATCGTACCGGCGGCACCATTCACATTATCGCCAACAATCAGATCGGCTTCACGACAGAGCCGCAGCAAGGGCGATCCACGCTCTATGCCAGCGACCTGGCCAAGGGGTTTGAGATCCCCATCGTCCACGTCAACGCCGACGACCCGGAAGCGTGCCTATCGGCGGCACGGCTGGCCTATGCCTATCGCCTGCAATTCCGCAAGGATGTGCTGATCGACCTGATCGGCTACCGGCGCTTCGGCCACAACGAGGGCGACGAACCCTCCTTCACGCAACCGCACATGTACTCCCGCATCACCGGCCACCCGACGGTGCGTCAACTGTGGGAAGATCGACTGACAGCCGCCGGCAGCCTGACGACCGACGAGGCGAAGGCGATGATTGCTGCCTGCCGCAAGGAATTGGAAACCGCAGCATCCGCCAGCGGGCCGGTCGATGCCGGCGTAGAAGAAACCGAAGTCGAAGAGCCCAAGGGCATAATCGCGACCGCCGTGCCGGCTGCCCGCCTGCGTGAGCTGAACACCGCTCTCTTCACGCTCCCGGAAGGCTTCACCACTCGCGTCGGGCGTATCCTGGAGCGGCGTCGCGATGCCCTGCAGAGTGACGGCCCGATCGACTGGGGCCACGCCGAACTGCTGGCGATGGCGTCGATCCTGGCCGACGGCATCCCCATTCGACTGACTGGACAGGATACGGAACGCGGCGCCTTCGGCCAG
Organism: Chloroflexota bacterium; assembly: GCA_036734945.1. Lineage (GTDB taxonomy): Bacteria > Chloroflexota > UBA4733 > UBA4733 > UBA4733 > UBA4733. The sequence continues at coordinate 11,108 of DAIMXP010000032.1, read as the reverse complement.
CGCCACGCCGTGCTCCACGACGCCAACAGCGGAGCAGTGTACACGCCCTTACAGCAGTTGCCGCAGGCCAAAGCCAGTTTCGCCGTCTATAACAGTCCCCTCTCCGAGTCGGCAGTGCTCGGCTTCGAGTACGGCTACAGCATCCAGGCGCCGCGCGTGCTGGTGCTGTGGGAGGCGCAGTACGGCGATTTCATCAATGCCGCTCAGGTCATCATCGACGAGTTCGTCATGTCCGGCTACGCTAAGTGGCGGCAGACGCCGTCGCTGGTGCTGTTGCTGCCGCACGGCTATGAGGGCGCCGGACCCGATCATTCCAGCGCGCGCATTGAGCGCTTCCTGCGCCAAACCGCCAACAACAACATCCGGGTAGCAAACTGCAGCACAGCCGCCCAGTATTTCCACCTGCTGCGCCGGCAGGCCGCCTTGCTGGAACGGTCGCCGCGCCCCCTTGTCGTGTTCACGCCGAAGTCGCTGCTGCGTCACCCGCGCGCCACGTCCAGCCTCAACGACCTCGCCCGAGGGAGCTTCCAACCAGTGATCGACGACGTGCAGGCGCAACCGTATGCCCAGGAGGTGACACGCCTGTTGCTTTGCAGCGGCAAGGTGTTCGTCGACCTTGACACGTTCCCGGCGCGCAGTAATAGCCGTTCCGTCGCCATCGTGCGGCTGGAAGAGTTGTATCCGGTGCCGGAGCAGCGGCTGCGTAAAGTGTTCGCTCGTTATCCGGCCTGTCGGGAGCTGCTCTGGGTGCAGGAAGAGCCGGCCAACATGGGCGCTTGGCCCTACCTGGCGCCGACCATCCGTGCCATCGCCGGACCGGAGATTCAGGTGCGCTACGTCGGCCGGGCCGATCAGGGTAGCCCAGCGGAAGGGTCGCCGGAGGAGCACGTGGCCGAACAGGGCCGTCTGGTCGCGGAGGCGTTCAGCGACGTTCCAGTGGCGCCGCAACGCCAGAGAGAGGTCGTGCATGCCCGTTGACATTCGCATGCCGGGGGTCGGCGAATCGATCGTCGAGGGGACGGTGTCGCGCTGGCACAAACAAGTGGGCGACACCATCAACGTCGGCGATGCAATTGTGGAACTGGAGACCGACAAGGTCACCGTTGACGTCCCAGCCGACCGGGCCGGCGTACTGCGCTCGATAGTGAAGGGTGAAGGCGAGACCGTCAGCGTCGGCGACGTACTGGGTACGCTGGATGAGCAAGCGGATGGAGCCGTCGAGGCCGTCGCATCAGTTGTCGGTGCATCGGATAACGCCGCTCAAGCGCTAGCCGTAGCCCCCGCTCCAGCTCCGCCGGTGACGCAGACTCCCGCTACCCCGGACACCGACCACGTGCGTGTAACGCCGCTGGCGCGCAAGCTGGCGGAGGAGCACGGCGTCAACCCGACGCGTGTAGAGGGATCGGGGCCAATTGGTAGAGTTCGCCGTAGCGATGTCGAACAGTATCTCACGACGCCGACAGCTGCGTCGGTGACGCCCACTGCAAGCAGCCAGGCGGGCCGCCCGGCCAGCGCCTACCCGGAACTGGCCGCCCAGGAAGAACGCGTGACCATGACGCGGCGTCGACGCACTATCGCCCAGCGTCTCGTCGAGGCGCGAGCCACGGCGGCGATGCTCACCACCTTCAACGAGTGTGACCTCACGGCGATCATGGACCTGCGCAAGCGCCGACGCGACAGCTTCAAGGAGCGCTATGGCGTGAGCCTGGGCTTCATGTCCTTTTTCACTCGGGCAGCGGTCGGCGCGTTGAAGGCCTACCCCCGGCTCAACGCTGAGATTCGTGGCGACGACCTCATCTTGAAGCGTCACTACGACATCGGCGTGGCCGTGGATACGGAAGAAGGGCTGGTCGTTCCGGTGGTGCGCAACGCCGACCGCCTTAGCTTCGTGGAGATTGAGCGCACCATCGCCGATCTGGCCAAACGGGCTCGCGATGGCAAACTCTCCATCAGCGACTTGCAAGGCGGCACCTTTACCGTGACTAATGGCGGCGTGTTCGGTTCGCTGTTCTCCACACCGATCATCAACATGCCACAGGCCGCGATCCTCGGCATGCACCGCATCCAGGAGCGTCCCGTGGCGCTGAACGGGCAGGTGGCGATCAGGCCCATGATGTACCTCGCCTTGACCTACGATCACCGCATCGTCGATGGGCGCGAAGCTGTGCAATTCCTGGTCCGCATCAAGGAGTTGGTGGAAGACCCGGAGTTGCTGCTGACCGAAGCATAGCGGGCAGGCGGGAGGTTCCATGGCGGTCGCGCCGGTCGTCAAGCGTCCCAAGGATGTGCTCACTGCGAGCCGCCAGCGTGCCGCTTACAACGACGCCGAACGGCAGTTCTCGCAGTTGTTGCAGCAACGCCTGCAAGACGTGTTGCAAGGCAAGCGGGAACGCCTGCCGCTCTTGCGCCGCTACCCGCAGGATCCCGACCGCCTCGGCATCATGGAAACGCCGGCGAGTCTGGTCCGGGATGACCTGCGGCTGCCGACCGTCGAAGGCATGCTCTGGGACACTATCAACTTCGTGCGCCTGAAGGCGTCCGGCGGACCGATCGCCCAGCAGACCGGCAGTGACGGCAGCGTGCTGGAGTTGCAGAGCTTCCCTACCAAGTTTCCGCACATTGTTCTGGAGCGTACTGATCGCTACCATGGCGATGCTGCGGAGCCGGTGGAAACGACGTGGACCCTGCAGCGACTGCAAAACCAGCGCACGCAGACGCGGATTAACCGGCTTTTCGACGCCGCGAACCTGTTGTTCGAGCTGGTGCGGGTGGTGCGGTGAATGGGGGCCTCCTCCGGTCGGGACTGCGAGTTCGCCAACAGAGTCATGATGAATCGTCGGGCTACAATTACAAAGCCTCGTGAACGAGGCTGGAGACGGCGCGGCTTCCTGCTCCAGCGCCGGGTGGGCCTGAGATGCGCCCACCTTAGCAGATGGTCGGGTTAGCCGCTGTGCTGTTGAATCGCGTCCGCTGGTGGCGCTATCGTATCCCCTTCCGCACTCCATTTGCCACCGCGCACGGCGTCCTGACGCAGCGCGAGGGACTGCTGATCGAGATGATCAGCGATGCAGGTGTTCGCGGCCTGGGCGAGGTTGCGCCGCTCCCCGGCTTTGGGGGGAGTGTAGAAGCGATGTGGAGGCAGTTGCCGGACGTCGCCCGCGACCTGCTGGAGCGCTGGTCCGATGATCCCAATGTTGAGGAATGGTGGCCCGCTGCCCTGCGCTGCGGCGTGGAGACCGCCCTCCTCGATATCGCCTCCAGGAACGCCGATTGCGCGCTTTCGGCATTGCTTCAAGCAGCGCGAAGACTGACCGTTCCGGTGAATGCAACGGTCGGGACTGCTGACACCGCGGGTGCAGCGGATCGGGCGGCCTCCGCGGTTGCTGCCGGGTTCGCCACGATTAAACTAAAGGTTGGCCTGGAAGTGTCGGAGGAAGCGGAGGTAGCACGGGTGGCTGCCGTGCGCAATGCCATCGGCCCGGATTCGCGTCTGCGGTTGGATGCTAACGCGGCATGGACCGTGGAGACGGCGATCAGCATCATTCGGCGCTGTGAAGCGTTTCGACTGGAGTGGGTGGAGCAGCCCGTGGCTGCGGCCGATGTCGCTGGCCTGGCGCGGGTGCGACGCGCCGTAAGGACGCCGGTCGCGGCGGACGAGAGCGTGACGGGAGCAGACTCCGTTCGTGCGCTGCTGGCAGCAGGGGCGGCGGACGTGCTCATCCTGAAACCGATGATGCTGGGCGGGCCGGCGGCAACACTGCAGGTAGCGGAACTGGCGCGCGCCGCCGGCGTGGAGTGCGTCGTGACGTCAACGCTGGAGACTGGTATTGGCCTGGCCGCTTCGGCCCACGCGGCGGCGGCGTTGCCGGAGCCGTGGCACGCCTGTGGCCTGGCGACCGCAGAGTTGTTGGATGACGACCTACTGGAGGAATCGCTGCGAATCAAGCGGGGCCAATTGCTGCTGCCGGAGGGCACGGGTCTTGGGATTCAGCTTGACTGGGGAAGGTTGCGGCACTACACCGTTGCAAGCGGCGAACTGGCGGCTCGCTGATGGAGAGGATTTGCCGCGAGGCATGGCAACCTGAGTTGAACGAGTTTCGTCGTAGGGGCGGCCCCCTGTGGCCGCCCTTGACCGGATGCAACCGTCGATCGCCAGATGCGCCGCGAGCAGGGCGGCCACAGGGGGCCGCCCCTACGACGTACGGTGGGGAGCACCCTTTGCACAGACACGTCAATGTCTGAACCCGCTGTGCGTGTCTCAACCGTTCTACCTGAGTGGCTGCACCGGCGGGCCGAGTTGTCACCAGGGCGGCTAGCGTTGGTCAGCGGTGATATCCGCTGGACCTTTGCGGAACTGGACGAGCGGGCCGACGACACGGCGCGCCGGCTGGACGCAGCAGGCGTGATTGCCGGTGATCGTGTGGCGACACTGCTCCCGAATGGCGACGTGCCGGTCGTCGTGTTGCATGCCCTGGCGCGCCTCGGCGCCGTACACGTCCCGTTGAACCTGCGTCTGACCGCGGCCGAATTAGCCTGGCAAGTCGAGCACTGTGGCGCTTCGTGGCTGATACACCAGCCGGGCGTTGCGCAACAAGCTCGGGATGCTACTGCCGGGCGGCCAGGTACCGTACTCCTCCCGTTGGGACCGACTGAGCGGGGTACCCCGGAACAGACCATGCCGGCGCCCACTGTCGCTGTGCCCTTGCAGCGCCTTGTCGACCTGGCGGCGCTCCAGAGCATCGTCTATACCTCCGGTACGACCGGCCGACCGAAGGGAGCACTGCTGACTTTCGGCAACCACTGGTGGAACGCGCTTGGCTCCGCGCTCAATCTGGGCTTACATGCGGACGACCGGCTGCTGGCGTCGCTGCCGCTCTTTCACGTCGGCGGTATGGCGATCCTCTGGCGTTCCGTCATCTACGGCTGCACCGCGGTAGTACAGGAGCGTTTCGACCCGGCGGCGATGAATTCGGCAATTGACGCGGAGGGTATCACCATCGTCTCTGTGGTGGCGGCAATGCTCCAACGGATGCTCGACGAACGCGGCCACCACCCGTACCCGCCCTGGCTGCGCTGCGTGCTACTGGGTGGCGGTCCGGCGCCCCGTCCGCTGTTGGAGGCTTGCGCCGCCCGAAGCATCCCCGTTGTGCAGACCTACGGCCTGACGGAGACCGGCTCCCAGGCAGTCACGCTGGCGCCGGAAGACGCGCTCCGCAAGCTCGGTTCAGCGGGCAAACCGCTCTTTCACCTGGAGTTGCGCATTGACGTCGCCGGTCAGGATGCACCGCCCGGTGAGCCTGGCGAAATACTGCTGCGCGGCCCTTCGGTTTCGCCCGGATATTTCGGCGGCGAGGTGGAGAGACGCGCCAGTGACGGCTGGCTGCACACCGGCGACCTGGGCTGGCTGGACGCTGAAGGCTACCTCTATGTGGCCGACCGGCGCGACGATCTCATCATCTCGGGTGGGGAAAACGTCTACCCAGCAGAAGTGGAAGCCGTGCTGCTGGTACATCCCGCCGTGGCTGAAGCGGGGGTGACAGGCAGGCCCGACGACCGTTGGGGCCAGGTGCCCATTGCCGTGGTGGTACTGCGTGCTGGAACTGAGGCGAGTGAGCATGATCTCTTGGATTTCTGCGGAGAACGCCTTGCCCGCTACAAAGTGCCGGTTGGTGTGCAGTTTCAGAAGGAGTTGCCGCGCACGGCATCCGGCAAGCTGCAGCGGCGGTTGCTGCGAGGGTGAATGGGGGCCGCGCCGGCGCCATTGCGAATCGCGACTCGCCGCTTGCTGAGCGCAATGCCGCGGATCACAGGTCGGGGGGATTAGACCCGGCGCATGCTGTAGTCGCACCGCACCTCGCCGCACGCGGCGGCACGGAGCCATTGGGGCGCCTCCGGCCAGTCGTTCACCGGAAGCCAGCGTAGCTCCGTCACGCGGCCGCTATCCAGATCAGTCGGTTGATCCGCCGGCACATGCGGCTCCTCGCCGGGCGCTAGCTGAGCACTGAATACAAGGTGGATACTTCGGAGGCCGGTTTTTGCCTCCAGGAACTCTTGGACCTCCAGAACGGGGCCCAGCAGCACGGTACAGCCGATCTCCTCACGGGCCTCGCGTGCTGCCCCCTCAGCGAAGGTCTCACCCGGCAGCAGCCCACCGCCGGGTAGCCACCAGCGCTCAACGCCGGGACTTCGCGGTGTTGCCGCGTAGACGCTGTGTTCCTGTGGCACGTTTCCGTCGCGCAGCACAGCGAGGTAGGCTCAGTCGCTCAATTGATTGTCCAGCCAAGCAGAGACTGCTTCGCCGTATGATACGCTGCGGCGGCTACGAATGACGGCTTGACGTTCTTTCCCCGACAGGTCGTTGCGTCATGCGTTGTGGCAGGCTCTCAGCTGGGAGCCGTTCCCCGGTCTGGCTCCAAAACGGCCGGTCAGTTTCGACTTGGGTAGCCACGATGTTGCCATGCCTGAGAAGCGTAAGCACGCGATCGTCTCGTGCGTAGACGCTCCAGAGGGAACTATCAATGGCTTCCAGGACGAGGTCGCTCGCCCCAACAGGACTCCGCTCACGTCGGATCTGGGCCACCGCCGAAGGGTCCCGTACTCCAGCCAGCAGGCAATTCGTCACCTGATGGAGTGATTGAGCAAGATCGAGAAGCGCTTCCCACGAAACGATAAGCCCATTCGGCAAAGCTTCAATCTGGTCCTCGAGATCGAGCATGTTCCGCCCGTCGCTGAGTTCGCCCACGGCTTCTAAATCGAGAATCGTCCAGGTCAGTTTACGTCCCTCGGGGGCAATGCACTTCAGCAGATCGGTAAGTGTGACCGCCAGGATCTGAGGGCCATTCGGGCTCTCCTGTCGCGTGTCTCGAATCTCTACGATACCAGCCATTGTCTGTTCCTCACCAGCACGCCCCTTGAAGGCTATGACGACTGATGACCACTGACCAGTTCCAGTCTGCCAAGTCGATCCCGGCCTCCCGCGGAGTCGCCTCGACCACTGCTTTCAACGCCGCGAACTGCTCCGCGTCGAGGGCGGGGGGCACTGGTCTGTTCTTAGCATACCGCGCTTACCCTGCGCATCTCATCGTGGGATCGCTATGGTCGTCGCTTGACGGACCGAGTTCGGGCAGACCGAGCCGCTGGAAGCGTTGCCGTGGCAGGTCGACCAATTCCTGCCGCACCCGACCGGGGACACCGAAGGTCTGCAGGAAGCCCAAGTCGAGGGCCGTCACGTTGGCGGTGCTGCCGACACGGACGTCGGAGTGGAAGGTGCCGCCTGGCGACACTGCGCTACCATCGTGGGAGCTTCTCTCTCGCCCCAGTCGTCGATGCCGGCGCGGATCTGCTCTAGGTGCGCGCGTGGTACCTCGTCCCAACATGTGGACCAGTCGAGTGGCAGATCGTTGGACAACTCGGGCATGGCGGCTCCCCTTCTGGGCGGCGGCCGTCTGGTCCTTACGCCGACGGCACCGTGCCCTTGACAAACTCCGTTGGCCAGTGGAGGGTCCGCTCCTCGGGGGTGGTGCGGGCCGCGACAGCGGCGCCGCGCTGCTGGAGCTCCGCAATCAGTTCCTGCCGCGCCTGCCAGGGCAATAGTTCCAGTTCCTGCTGGAAGAAGCTCAAGCCCTGGATGAGGAAGGCCACCGCGATCTTGGGATCGGCCAGGACCCAATCAGCGGTGAAGGCGTCCACCACCACGTCCTGCAGCCCCGCCGCCAAGAACTGCTGCCGCATCACCCCGGCGACAGGAATGCGCGCGGAGACGGGTTGGAGCGCGGGCTCGCCGCCGTGCTGCTGGGCCAGGTCGAGCAGGGGCTGGAACCAGTCACGGAACCAGGGCATGTCCAGGGCCAGGTGACAGGGGCCAGCGATGGCGACGATGCCGCCGGATCGGGTCACCCGCCGCAGCTCGCGCAGCGCTGCTGGTGCGTCGGCAAAGTGCAGGAAGGCCATCCCCACGGCGGCGTCGAATGCGCCATCACCGAACATGGCGAGGTCTTCTGCGCGGGTGCGCACGAAGCGAACATTCGTTGCCTGGTGTTGCTTTGCCTTGGCCTCGGCGCGTTCCAGCATGCCGGCGGCAGGATCGATGCCGACCAGGCGGCCACTGGGACCGATCGCCTCCCACAACCCACCCTCGAAAGTCTGGCTGGCCATGCCGCAGCCGGCCTCCAGCACTGCCATCCCCGGTTCGAGGCCGGCGAAGCCGGTGAAGGCACGGCGGTACTCACCGGCGGACGGTGCGATCTTGGCCGCTTGCGTGTCCCAGTCCGCGAAGTGGTTGAACTGGGACAACGTGATGAGTTGCAGCCGGCGCGCCAAGTATCCGGAGGTCTCGAGCACCCCTCTCGCCTCCTGGTACTGGTGCTCCCCTTCCGCTGTCTCGGTTACCCAGCGCTGGCCCTGGCGGACGGCGAGGGCGTATATGCCTGTAGCAACGCCAAGCAGCAGCTCGTCTTCCAGGCTATAGCGGACCCAGGGACGATGGCGGCGGCCACGGACGAATTCGTCCACCGGCAGGCCGCCGTAATGGCGGACGGCGATGTGATTCTCGACGAAGGTAAGTAGGCCGTAGACCTGCACCACCGCGCCGAAGTCATGGGCCAGGATGAAGCCTTGCAGGCGGGTTATCGCTGTCGCTGCTTCCTCCTCCGCGATGTGGAGTTTGCCGCGCTGTTCGTGCCCCACCGTTGCGGCCGTGGAGACGAGGATTTCGTGTGCCGCCGTCTGAGCCATGCGCTCGGGCATCGGCGTTGTCCCCATGCTCGCGCTGATGAGCGGCTCGTGCCAGTGCTGGGCGGCGAGGGCGGCGGCGGTGTTGTAGAGTAGCTCCTGGCTGCCGAAGGCAAAGTAGTCCTCGCCCAGCCCCGCCAGCCAAGGGTCGAGGATAAGGCCCGCCTCGACGAAGGCACGCAGGAGAGCGACGCGGTCGGAGAAGGAAACGGCGACCATATCCGGTGCCTCCTTGCAGGCTGCTGGAGTCTACCGCACGATCTGGCGGATCGGCCGACCTTCAGTACTATCGAGCGCTGGTGGGATAGCCGAACCTTGCTAGCGTTGGCATGGCGACGCCGTGCTCGTCATGCTCAGGTGATTCCTCTGCTGCGCGATCCAGGGTACTCGGCGCCGCTGGAAGGAGTGCGCCTGTGCCGTCTGCCGCTGCCGGACCGTCGTTGCGGGTCCTCATCCTGGGGGAGCGCTGGCTGCTGTGCCACGCTATCGAGCAGTTCCTGCGTGAGCGCGGTGTGGCGGCAGTCGCCGGTGATCTGGGCATCGCCCTGGGTGCGCCCCAGGGACTGGTGGTGCTCTTCCAGACGGAGCGCTGGAATGGACCGGCTATGGCAACACTGCGCCAGTTGGTGGAACGGGAAGTGACCGTCTTCGTGATCTGTCCGGCGGCGCTCCAGCCGGCGAGCTATCTCGCCATGCTCGAGAGTGGGGCCAGGGATGCCGCCAGTGAGGAGGAGCTGGCGCTGCGGGCGCTCGCCCTCAAGGTGCAGCGCTGGGTGCAGCAGCCTACGACGAGCTTGTCGCTCGGCGCGCTGATATTCGACCTCATCGAAGAATGTCTAAGATCGGACGGCAGAAGGCTGGGTCTCACCCAACAGGAAGCCCGGCTGTTGCGGACGCTCTATGCCAGCAGCAGTGGTGGAGGACTGTTTGCCAAAGAGCTGGCGCTGCGGCTGGGCACGTCAGAGGGCGTCATCCGCAACCTGGTGCAGCAGCTCCGGCTCAAGTTGGAAGAACTGGGCCAAGCGTCGCTGCTGGGCCAGGATCCCACGCGTGGCTACTTCCTCGACCTCAGCCGAGGCCCTCCCGGGCACACTGTCATGCAAAAGTGACGATGAAGCCCCTCGGTGTCATGCAAATATGACGGCCGGTTGGTCATACTGCCAACGTCGGTTTTGTACGTCGTGGGGATCACTATGGCGGCGCAGACGCTGGTCCAGGTGCAGCTGGTGCTGCGACTGACCCTGGGGCTGATCTTCCTCCTCTCGGCTGTCGCCAAGCTGCGCGATCCGGCCGCCTTCGTGCAGGGTGTGCTGGAGTATCGGGTGCTGCCGGCTCCGCTGGCCCGGGTGTACGGACGGGCGCTGCCGTTCGTCGAGTTGGGTACGGCGCTCCTGCTGCTGAGCGGGATCCTCCTTGTGCTCGCCACGGGCGTTGCGGTGCTCATGCTGATAAGCTTCGCCGTGGCGATTGCCATTGTTACGCTCCAGGGGCATAGCCTCGCGTGTAATTGCTTCGGCGTAGCGCAACGCAGCGTCGTCGGCTGGTACACGTTGGTCCGCGATGTGTTCTGTTTGTTACCTGCCGTTTGGCTGCTGACCCGTGCCGTGAGCGGGCAGGCAGGCAACAGCGCCTGGCCGCCCGCTGATATCGATTCCGCAGCGTCCCCATTCATTGTGGCCCTGGTGTTTGCGCTATGCTACCTGCTGATGACCGAGGTGCTCGGCTTGCTCGGGAGTTTCGCCTCACGTCAAGGCCGCAGGTTGTAATGACGGGAGGGGACTCATGGCGGGAGTTTGGCTAGCCTCGTACGTTGCGCTCTGGGGCATCGTCTTGCTGCTCGCGGCGGCACTCGTTGGGGCGTTGCGCCACATTGGCATTATCTACGACCACACGGATATGCGAGCAAGCAGATTGAGCAGGGGAGAAAGGCTACCTGACGTCACGCTGCGAAGCCTTGACGGGCGGATTGTCGAAGTCTCAACGTTCAGCGGGCGGCCTACAAACTTCGTCGTTATAAGTCCGCAATGCTCCGCTTGTCACGCGTTGCTGACCCGCCTCGCCGCCGGGGAGACGGTTGGCGATCCTTTCGACAGGCAGGTCTTTGTTAGCCTGGGCGACACAGCAAGCGCTAACGAATTGTTGAAAGCCGCGGGGATAAGACCTGACGACGGTCCCGTCTTGATTGACGAATACGGTGCACTACGATCCAAGTGGGGCGTCAAGGCAACTCCCGTCACTCTGATGGTCGACGACCAGATGAGGATCCGTCAACAGGTGCGAGGATCCATCATTATACGTGAGAGCCCCTCGGAGGCTCAAGAGAAAAGTGCGCCACAAGTTTTCGCGCCGGTGGGTTGGTTGAGGGTGTAGGATACCTG
>DAIMXP010000031.1:0-65847 GCA_036734945.1 Chloroflexota bacterium | reverse complement strand
ATCTGCCGCCGCACCCAAACAACCTAACGGCGCGATAATCTGTGGCGCACTTTCAAGAGAACGGGGAAGTCCCGTTCGCTGTAACGGTCGGAAAGGAGAACGCGTGATGAAGATGCGTGGCTCAGGGAACGAGGTGATCGCTGAACGCCAACCGGGCGATGGCGACCTACTCAAGAAGGCCGCTCTGACGCTGTCCCGACGTCGCGTGGTTGGCAGCACGTTCGCTGCCGGCTTAGCGGCTATAACAATGCAGTTCCTTGGCTTTTCACCCGCCTACGCCGACTGCAGTTCGCAGTGCTACGGCAGCTGCGTGCCGTGCGTGCAGGAGTCTTGTTGTTGTATCAATGGACAATGCGGTTGCTGTGGCGGATGCTCGTCCTGCTATGGCTGCACAACCGAGGTCTTCTTCTATGTTTGCTCCGATGGGACGACGGGTGGAAGCTGTTGCAACCCATGCTGCTGAGGCTATACCCTACGCGAAGTAGCCGGCGGCGGCACGCACCACGCTTTTGCGGATGAACGACTATTGCGGATAGCGGGAGCCCAGAAAAATTTGGAGGTGAAGTGGTGTTAGGACCAATTCTGCCTTTCAGGCTACGGGTGGCACAGGCGACCCCTGGTTCAGCGGCGGCGATTTCGGGTGTATGGGTGCAGAGTCCGCTACTTGGCAGTATCGCGGGCCAGAACTACCTCGGCCGGATCGTGGTAGAGGTATTTGACAGCGGGGGTAAGGTGGCGCTCGTGGCCGCTGATCGGCGGTTCGTCGGACGCGCTGCCGCCGCGGTACTAGCGGCAAAGTCCTTTCTTCCTGAGGTCGTCCCCTGGCCAAAGGGACCCGTAACGGGCGCTGTGGCGTCGGATGGAGCTTATCGAGGCCGCTTCGTGATAGAACTGTGGACGACGACAACAAACGTCGCGGCGGCGACGAGCGAGTATACGGTCGGTGGTTTGGTGCAGCGCGCCGCAGAAGCCCTGAGCGCCTTGGAGCGTCCGTGAACGAAGCGCATGAATTCTGCCCGCCGTCAGCTGACTTGGGTGACGCACGGGCCCATGCACCGGTAGCATCCGATTAGTTCCGCTGACCTGTCCGGGCGAAAGAGGCTAGTGAGCACCCATGACCACGCAAAGGCAGCGTTCTGGGCGGCGAGCGTTTTTGCGAGCGGCGCTGGCTGCGCTACCGGCCGGGCTGACTGTTGCCTGCAGTAATTCGATCGGTCCGGCGCGGCTGCCCAAGAGTCCGGCGAAGGCGAGGGTGGTCGTGCTGGCCGCGCACGCGGCTTCTTCGGCTGGGGGACAAGCCGTTCCGGCCTGGGTGGAGGCGGCGCGCGGGGCGGTCGAAGGGCTCAATACCCATCCGCAACCCGGCGTGCGCCTTCCGCCGCTCGATTTCGGGGTCTTCGGTGCCGATCAGGCGGCGGGCGCCCGGACGGTGGGCAGCTCCGGACAGCCGTTCTTCAATAATGACGCGTACGTCGATGCGCTGGCGCAACGCTTGACGGACGGCGTCGACGTGCTTCTGTTCAATGCGACCTTTCCTCCGGGGGCATTAGTAAGTCTGCACCAGCGCCGGGTCCTCACCTCGCTCGCGCCATTGCTCGCCCACGAGCGGCGGCAGCCAACGGACTACTATCCGTCGGCCCTCCTGCTCGGGCGCGTCCAGGGCGAGCAGCTCGTCCTCCCGCTCGCCGTCCTGCCGCAGCTGCTCCGCTTCGACGCGGCCATGCTGCGAGCGGCAGGCTTGGGCGTGCCGCCGCCCGCCCAGCCATGGCCATGGCAGCAGCTCATCGATGCAGCCCAGGTGCTGGCTGGACGCGCCCGCGGGCGTGCCGTGCCGCAGTGGCTATGTGATGTGACCACGCTTGCTCCCGAGATCCCCATCTGGCAGGCGGGCGGAGAGGTGATCGACGTGAATGACGCGGTCCTGCTGGACCAGCCGGCCGCGATTCAAGGGGTGACCTGCTGGCGGGATCTCGTCACGCGGGACCGTCTGGTGGTCCCCCAGTCTGGCGTCGGAGCGGTGCCGAAGGATCCCGCCCGTCCCTACGCCATCCGGGCCTGGGGAGGATACGCTGCGTCGACGTTCGCCACACCGGCGGACGCCGACTCCCCGGATCTCGCCGCCATCGCGACCTCCTGGGACGTCGGGCTGGGCTTCGCGCCCATTCCGGTGGGGCTGCCCGGTGGGATCACGCCGGTGACGAAGATCGAGCTGCAGGTCGGCGCGGGGATCTCGGCAAGTAGCCGGCAGCCCGAGGCGGCGCTCGCGGTGCTGCGTGCCCTCGAAGCGGCGGTTGGTCCGTCGCTGCTCGTGTCGGCCCGGCAGCCCCTGGCGATGAAGATGCTCGAACAAGGACGCCTTGACGCTCGCCTGGCGTCGGCGATCGCCTGGGGCATGCAGGTGGGCCGCGCCAGTGCGGCCGATCAGGTCGGGGTGGGATCGCTGCTCGGGGGCCTCCGGGACGTCTTCCCTGGCTACCAGCACGCCACCGGCGCCGACCCTGCCACGGCCTGCTCCGCGGTCGCCCAGGCGCTCCGGGCGCGCCTGAGCGCCATGTCGAGCCAGGCTGGCTAGCGTAGATCGGACCGTTTAAGAGCCGGCAGGATCGGGCATCCTGTGTGGGTTACCATGCCGCACACGAGGATCCCGATCCCGATGGCCAGTGTACGGATGCCATTCGACCGGCCGATGCCCACGAACCTTGCGCCCTTGCCAGCGCTGTTGGCCTATGCGCAATCGCTCGGCTTGGAGCGTTACCTGAGGCGCGCCAAGCGTGGGCTGCCGACACTGGCGGCGGCCCTGCTCTGGCTGGTGTTGGCCTGGTGGGGCAGCGGTCGACCGGACCATCTGGATCAACTCGACGAACCATTCCTGGCAGCCGGTGCCGTTCCTGCCCGTCGCAGCGATGCTCCTGCTTCCCTCGCTAGCTCGGTGGCCCTGGCCGGGTGGCAATGGATGATCGCGTGTCGTTGCCGGTATTCCGGCGGTTCCTCGTTGGGATGATGCGGTGGTCCCCTGCCCCCGTGCAGTAGGCCCAGTGTTAGGGTCGCTGTTACCGAGTGCAAAGTAGGCCTGTGCTGAGCGGGTGATGTTGGTGCGGGGCAGGGCTTCCCATACCACCGCGCCGACTTACTTTCTGGAGACGGCACTTCGCCCGAATTCGGGTCACCCTTGTCCGCTTGCTACGCGTAGTCTATGCTGCCAATGGGCGAAGAAGTACCGACACTGGTCCTTGTCGGCACTTTTTTCGTTGTGCCGACAACAATTCATCGGTAGAGTGGAGACATTCGCGCGGCGAGGTTGCTCGGGCTGCTCTTGGCCGCTTTACCTTGCACTTGGTGACAGCGTCCCTAACACTGGGCCGGATTGGTGGTGCTCTTCGAGACGGAGCGCTGGGATGGGTCGGCGGTGGCGACGCTACGCCGGCTGGCAGAACGTGGGGCGGCGGTCTTCGTGATCCGTCCGGCGGCGCTCCAGTTGGCGATCTATCTTGCCATGCTGGAGCATGGCGCCAGGGACGCCGCCAGTGAGGAGGAGCTGGCGCTGCGGGCGCTCGCCCTCAAGGTGCAGCGCTGGGTGCAGCAGCCTACGACGAGCTTGTCGCTCGGCGCGCTGATATTCGACCTCATCGAAGAATGTCTAAGATCGGACGGCAGAAGGCTGGGTCTCACCCAACAGGAAGCCCGGCTGTTGCGGACGCTCTATGCCAGCAGCAGTGGTGGAGGACTGTTTGCCAAAGAGCTGGCGCTGCGGCTGGGCACGTCAGAGGGCGTCATCCGCAACCTGGTGCAGCAGCTCCGGCTCAAGTTGGAAGAACTGGGCCAAGCGTCGCTGCTGGGCCAGGATCCCACTCGTGGCTACTTCCTCCTGCTGGACCAACGGGAATAGCGGCGGCGTCATGAAAAAGTGATGGTGCGCCCCTTCGGCGTCACTGCATTATGACGGCCAGCCGGTCATACTGGCAGCGTCACCCTGTACATAGCGTGAGGATCGTTATGGCCGCGCAGACGCTGGTTCAAGTATCGCTCGTGCTCCGGCTGACGCTCGGGTTGATTTTCATGATTTCCGCCCTCACCAAACTGCGGGATGTATCCGCCTTTGTGCAGGGCGTATTGGAGTACGGCGTCTTGCCGCGCCCGCTGGCGCGACTGTATGGTCGGTTGCTGCCGTTCGCTGAGTTAGGCACGGCGCTGCTGTTGCTCAGCGGCGTCGGCTTGGTTGTTGCGATCAGTCTCGCGGTCTTGTTGCTAGCCAGCTTCTCCATCGCCACCGTGGCCGTGACGGTGCAGGGACGGGACATCGACTGCCATTGCTTCGGCTCGGCTCGGCGACATAGCCGTGTTGGCTGGCACACGCTCGGACGTGACGTGGCCCTCCTACTTCTGGCGCTGAGGCTGCTTGAGACGGTCGCGACCGGTCGCCGGGGTGTGCGTCCCTGGTTCCAGTACGATCCCGGCTTTGTCGCACTAGCGTTTGTCCTGGCCGCTGGCCTTGCGTTCACGTATGTGCTTGTCGCCGAGGGTCTCGATGTTCTGGTGCGCCTCGCTGGCCAGCGCGGCGCGGAGGGCTGAGGTTCCGCGTGGACCGCCCCAGTAGAAAGGACACGGTGTTGCCCGTATCGAACCTAACGTTGTTTTACGCCTTGTTTGCAGCTCAGTGGGTAGTACTCCTGTTCGTTGGCGTGCTCGTCTTGGGAGCATTCCATCAGATTGGTGGTCTCCAGCAACGATTAGAACCCATGTCCCCGACGCCGTCGCGTCTTCACAAGGGTGAGCGCCTACCTGCCAATCTGGGCGACGCGCTGCCTCCGCGTGCATTGGTGGCCTTCCTTCTGAGCCGCGGGTGTAGCGGATGCGAGGACTTCTGCAGGACCATTCGGGACATGGATCTCGGGGACTGGACTCTCGTCACGGTCCTCGGAGGCGCTGGCGATGCTGACGAAACCACGCTGCCACTTCCAGCGTGCGCGCAAGCAGTCTACGACAAGGGGGGTCGCTGGAGCCGCGAGCTGAGCGTCAAGGCGATGCCAACCGTCCTCGCAGTCGTCGGCGATCGGCTCTTCGACCAAAAGGTTGCCCCGAACGTCGCTTGGATCAGCCAGGTGGTGCAGCAACCGGTATCTGCAGGAGAGGAGGTGGTTCGGGAAAAAGCCTAGCGTGTAACCACAGTCGTCAAACCACGTGTGACGAGAACAATTGATCGGAGGCATTGCTATGGATGGTCTTTGGAAGGGTGTTAGTGCCGTATCTCGCCGGTCGCTCTTTGGGAAGGCTGGTCGCCTTGGGGTGGCCGTGACCGCAGGCGGTAGTGCAAGCCTGCTACTCGGACACGGGGTAGCTTTTGCATGCATCGGCGGTGACTGCAGCAGCGGCTGCGCCTGCGACGGCGTGCAGACCTGCTGCACCGGCTATAATTGCGACGGCACGCTGGCTAACCCCTGTTGCTGCACGTTTTCCCCGCTCTCGAACTGCTACCATGCGTACTGGTCGCAGCAGGATGGCGTCTGCTACTGCTTCGGTTGCTAAAACAGGTACGCCTGGCTCGCCTGAGCTGCAGCGGCGGTAGCCCCGGATGACCGAGGAGCGATCTCGCCGAGCGTCGGACGGTAGAAAATGGTGCAGCGTCCACCTTGCCACCGTGGCGCCGCAGCGCTGCGACCGCTGCGGCAAGCCGTTCTGTTTGGCTTGCCTGCAGCACTTGCGGCGGTCGCTCCTCTGCGCCCACTGTCTTGCGGAACTCCAGCGCGCTCGCCAGTTGCGTTCGCTGCCCTCCCGGCTGCGCCGGGTCTTGCCGGCGGCGGTTGCTGGGCTGGTCATCATCGCGGTTATGGTAGGTGCGTTCAGTCGCATCCAACAAACGCTGGGCGG
This sequence comes from Chloroflexota bacterium, assembly GCA_036734945.1. Taxonomy (GTDB): domain Bacteria; phylum Chloroflexota; class UBA4733; order UBA4733; family UBA4733; genus UBA4733. Next base: position 59,982 of record DAIMXP010000031.1, on the reverse strand, counting down.
CGCCGCCTCCGATGCGAGCCTCGCTTGTGCTGGGGTCGGGCTGGGCCTTGAGCACCCGGACCTCGCGGCCGGGACGCCTGCGGGGCATATCGTCACGCCGTCGCCCGTGATCAGGCCGCTGCACCCCGCCACGCTGGGGGTGGTCGGTTCGACCGTCCGGCCGGGCCGCCTGACGGTGGAGTTGCGCGGGACGGGTTTTCGGCCCGACGAGTTGGTCTGCCTGGTGGGCGGCCTCAGCGGGCAGGGAAGGGACCACCAGCCACGGCGGGACAGCGCTATCGGTCCCTTCGGGGTCGGCGCCGGCAAGGAGGGCGACTTTGTCATCGCCGTCGACTTCGGGACCGCGCCCGGCGGCTATGTCGGCAGCTATGCCGTGTACATCACCGCCACCGGCGTGGCAGAGATGCGGAACGGAGTGCCGCCAGCACGCTTGCATGCCGGCGTTGACGGGGATACGCTCCGCCTGAATGCCAGCATTTGAAGCGGCCAATCAGAGCAGAGTCGGCATCGCCATCCAGAGCGTCGATCACGACGACTGCGGCTGAGCGCCGACGTGGAGCGGCGGTGCGGCCGGCGCGATTGCCGCCCGGTAACGGTGCGTGGCGGGAAGGGTTGCCATGGCGGTGTCGCGGCGGGCGTTCGGCGGCGCCGTCGGTGGGGGCGCGCTGGTCCTGGCGGGTTGCGCCGCGCTCCCGGCCTTTCCCGGCGCCGCGCCGTCCCTGCCGAAGGTGCGGGTGGCGGGGCTGTACAACGCGGTCGCTAACGGTCCCAGCGAGCACCTCACCATCCTCTTGCAGCAGGCGCTAGACAGCGTTGTCGGAACCCATGCGGCCAACCTCGACCCGCGCTTGGTCTGGATCGCCGTGCCTCCCGGTGCCTCGGGCGCTCCCGGCCAGCCCTATACGCCCGGAGAGGTGCCGGCGCTGAGCGGGGCGCTCGCTGGCACGGCCGCCACTGCTGGAACCGTTCCAGACCTGGTCGCCTTGGGGAATAGCTACGTGGTCCAGGAGGTGGCGCGGCGCCAGTTGCTGCGGCCGATCGACGATCTCCTGCTGACCACGTCCCTGGTGTCGCGCGCGGACTACTTCCCGGGTGCCCTGGCCGCCGGTCAGGTCGAGGGCAAGACCTACGGCCTGCCCCTGAGTATCACCCCCGGCATCCTCCAGTACGACCCGACCCTGTTTGCGGAGGCGAAGCTGCCGCCGCCCGATGGCACATGGGACTGGAAGCGCCTGCTCGAGGCGTGCCTCACGCTCACGGCGCCGCCCCACCAGTACGCCTTCGCCCCCTACGGCGTCCCCGGTCTGCTCGTCTTCCTCTGGCAGAACGGGGCGGAGGTCCTCAGTCGGGATGGCAAGCGCTGCACGCTGACCGACCCAGCGGCGGTGCAGGCAGCGAGTTTCTACGGCGACCTATTCACCAGGCACAAGGTCGTGGCGCCGGCGCCGGGCGGAGCGGGGCAGGCGTTCGGCTTTAACCCCGCCCAGATGAACTACAACGGCGCCCGGATCGCCCTCCAGTTCGCGAGCAGCTTCTTCAGCCTGCCGTCCACACGGCCCTTCCGCTACGCCGAGCCGTTCCGCGGTGTCGCCCAGGCGACTACCCTCCAACTCAATAGTCTGCTCGCTATGACCAGCCGCGCCGCCGACCCGCCAGCCGACTTCGCCGCCATGGTAGCGCTGGCGACAGAGCTGCAGCGTGGCAGCTACCTCCCGCCGCTACGCTCCCTGGCCAAGCAAGCCGATCCGTCCAAGGCTGGGCTGACCTTGGATCCGGCGGAGGCGACAGCGGTGGTGCAGGCCGCCACGTATGCCCGCTCCAGCCCGCTGGACCCGGCGGTGAGCTCGGCCATCGCCGCCAAGCTGGAGACGCCGCTCCGTACGGGCAACGCGACGGCAACGGAGGCGTGCCAGGCGGCGTCCGACGCGATCAACGCGCTGCTGGCGGGGCGCGCCGCCGGGTGACGGACGGCGTGACGACTGTGTCCTCGCTGCGATAGAAGCAGAGAAGGTACGGCGGCGAACAGATCGCAGCGCCACCGTCATGAAAAAGTGACGCTTAACCCCCTCGGCGTCACTGCATTATGACGGCCAGCCGGTCATACTGGCAGCGTTAGCCTGTACGTAGCGGAGGATCGCTATGGCCGTGCAGACGCTGGTTCAAGTATCGCTCACGCTCCGGCTGACGCTGGGGCTGATCTTTCTCGGCTACGTGGATCGGCCCTGGCGACGGGCGCTCGGGTAGGGATTAGCGATGATGGCAGAATTGGCGGCAGCCTGCCGACTCGTCCTCGCGTTGTGGCTTGGTATAGCTGGGCTCCTCAAGCTACGTGACCAGCGGGGTTTCCGCAGGGTCGTCTACCACTACCGTATCCTCCCACGCGCGCTGGTAGCACTCTACGCGGCAATGGTCGCCCCCGCGGAAATCGTCGCTGCAGCCATACTGCTGAGCGGTTCCATGGTCGGTGCCGGAGCCCTGCTGGCCGGACTGCTCCTCCTGAGCTTCGCGATTGGGGTCGGCGTCAACCTGCGCCGCAGTCGGGACCTCGATTGCCACTGCTTCGGGAGTGGGCTGCATATGCGCATCAGCGTCCGCACACTGGCAGTGGATCTGTTGCTGCTCCTGCCCGCCGCCGTCTTGACGTGGTACGCCACTGTTACGGGTGGCCTCGTTGCCACGGCCTGGCCGCCCAGTGGCGTAGTCCCGTCCGTGCTCTCGATCGTCCTGGGGTTGGCCTATTCGACCACCCTTGGCCTCCTCTACCTGCCGAGGTTGCTCGATCAAGCTCCCCGACGATTTTTGCCCAGTCGCACGCTGGCGCCTAGCTTTCAGGAGAAATGACCTTGTCTCCGGTCGTCCTGACTTCTCTCGTCCTGCTCTTCTTGTTGGTGTTGCTTGAGGGTGTGGGCGTCGTTGCGCTATTCCGGCAGGTCGGCTTGCTGCACATAGCCTTGGCCGGTAGACCCCAGCACCTCGGCGCTAGCGTGCCAACGGAGGCCTTCCCGTCCGGCACGAAGGCGCCCTATCTTGCCGGTGTGTCCATCCAAGGCGAGCCGGTAGCGTTGGATCGGCTTTTCGGCCAGCGCGTGCTGGTCGCCTTCGTGCACCCGCTCTGTGAGCCCTGCAACGCGATCGGTCCGGAACTCGAGGCCCTGCACCGCGAAGGAGCCATGCACACCAAGGTGATCGTGGTGAGCGACGGAGACCGGATCTCCACTGAGGAATACGCGGCGGAGCATCACCTCACCGCTCCGATCCTTTACGAACCGAGGAACGACTTCAATCAGCAGGCGCCGAGCCTCGACAGGTTCCGTGTGCCGCGGACCCCGTTTGCCTATCTGTTGGACGAGCAGCATCGCGTGGTCACGAGTGGCACGATTGGGAAGAAAGAGTTCTTCTGGCGCGTGGCCAGCGGCCTCGGTGACAACGTGCCCTCTACGAATAGCCCTGTACCGGTTGAGAGTGGTAGGGCTTGATGGTATCGGACTAGAGTGACGGGAGGTGCTCATCGAGGGTCGCGAATGGTGAGTTGTGGTCGGAAAGCACGGAATGTTTCAAAGGAGAAGGCTTCGATGGATAAGCAAGTTCAAATGATCAGCTCGAAGTTCGCCGCTGTTTCCCTCTCGCGCCGCGGGATGATGGGAGCACTTGGCCGAACCTCGACCGCAGTCGGTGCGTTCGGCCTCAGCCTCGTCGGCGTGCCGCGACCAGTTGCGGCGGCGGCTGCCGCCGCCCCGCAGGTAAAGGCAACCTATGGTGGTGTCGTGGTCCTACCGATCTCGTTCAACAAGCAACATCTCCACGATGGACAGGCGATCATTCCCCCTGGTGCAGCGAAGGCCGCCGTACCGCACTATCCGACTAGTCAGAGCGGTTGTGGTTGCCCCAATGACGGGCCGAACCCCTGCTACAACGATGGGTGCTGTGTCTCTACTACAGCCTATCAGAGCGGGCCCTTCTGGGCGGACTGCACGCAGCAGCCGTGCTGCTGCAATCCCTGTCCAGATACCTGCTGCTCACTTGGTCGTGCCATGACCTATGAGTACAACAACTACCTGTATACTTGCTGTGACGGGACTGCCTACACCTCGGGGGTACCGACCGGCAACTACGGCTGTGACACTTTCAATACCTGCTCGGCGGGCGTCTGTTGCTAGGGGTCCGTGCTCTCAGTCTCCGAGAAGTGCCGCTGAGACTCCTCTGTTGGGCGTGCTAGGGGTGCTACCGCCCTTAGCACGCCCAATGCTGTCGTTATGGATGCCAGTCGCGCTTCCCTCAGCAGTCCCTGTGGGGCCCGCAGAGCTTTCACGCGAGGCTATGGCATCGTCACTGTGTTGGTCCAGCCTGGCTCGGGTCGCCCATGAGGTATCGGACGAATCGGGTGCTGTTCGCCGCTTTGATCCACCTCGCCGAGGTCTACAAGCATCCGGCGTGGCGTGTGAATACTTCGGCACCGCCAGAACCTTCGCCGCCGAGCCGGCCTGCAAACGTCGCTACGGATGTTCACCCCTAGCTATTTGTGGCGGCGCGCCCCCGTGCATGTCCGGTTCTGTGTGTTCCATTCGTTGTAAGAAGTGTGAGAATCGTTGTAAGAAGTGTGAGAACGATGGCGATAGCTGGCCAACACGAGGAGGCAGAGTTGGTCATGCTCGCTTGCTCGGGCGATCATCCTGCGTTCGCGCTGCTGGTAGAGCGGTACCAGCAACGAATTAGCAGCTACCTCACACGGCAAGTGGCTGATCCGGAGGAGGCGCTCGATCTGACACAGGAGACGTTTGTTCGGGCGTACCGTGCAATCGGCCAGACTGAGCCGGGGCTACTCGTGCGTCCCTGGCTGTACCGCATTGCCACGAATCTGGCCCGTGATCACCTGCGTCGCCAGCGTCGATTCGCCTGGCTCCCACTTCGTGTGGTGGAAGACCGGTCGGGGAGCAGCAAGATACAGGCCATTGAGGAGGGTGATCTGATTCGCCGAGTCCTGATGTATCTCTCGCCGGCGGAGCGCACGGTACTACTGCTCCGCGGGCTGGAGGCTCTGTCCTATGCTGAGGCCTCTGCGATTTTGGGTGTGAGCTCGGAGGCGGTGCGCAAACGCTTCCGACGTGCCAAGGAACGCTTCCAGGACATCTACGAAGAGATGGAAAGGGACGAGTCATGTGGTCGGTGAACCTTGAGACGTCTCATCCGTCGGCTGACCAACTCGAGGCCGCCGCCTTCGGCTGGCTCGCTGACGACGAGGCCCGAGCGATTCGGGCGCACGCCGAGCATTGCCCGACCTGTGGTCGATCGCTGGCGATTGACGACGCGGTACGGCAGCGCCTGGAGACGCTACGTGGGCGCGAGCCGCGGGTCCAAGTTCTTGAGCAGGTGATGCGCCGCATCGAGCTTGGCGACCGAGCAGAAACCGAGCCGTCCCCGCGCCGGCGCTGTGCCCGTCGGCCGCTGCTGACCGGCCTGGTCGCCGCTATCCTCCTCGCCATCGTTGTGACTACCGGCTCCGTTGTAGCGGCGACCAGGCTGCGACCGGGCTACAATTTTGGGCAAGGCGTCTATCTTGAGACGACGCTCTCGGGAGCGCAGGCCCAGGTACCATTCCACATCCTCCAGCCCACGGTGCTGCCGCCCGGCTACGCCCTATCCTCCGTTCAGGTACCCAATCCGGCTGCTCTACCCCATGCGGCGCAATATCGGGAGATCAGCGTCTATATCAACCTCACCTATCGGGACCCGGCCGTTCCGGCTCGTCTGCTGTCCATCGAAGAGCAGCCGGTTGGTCGGCCGACGATGGTGGAGCATGCGCTCCCAGGCACCACAGAGGAGATCAAGGTGGATGGGCAGCTGGCCACCTATCTGAAAGGCGTCACGGCGGAGCACGCTGGTAGTCCGAAGCCGTTCACGGACTATACACGCAACGCGCTCGTGATTGAGCGCTCGCGGCTGGTCGTGCAACTGGAAGGCTCGCCGACCGCTGGCGTCGATCGCACGGAGTTGGCGCGGATTGTCGCATCGTTACACTAAAGGAGTGCGGTGAGTCGGTGTCGACATGCCTGAGTTCCTCGTCCTCCTGGCCAAGGTGCTCAGCTTCAACTCATCACCGGCCCGGAATGGCGAAGCCGACCGTCCTAATGCCCTTGGGGGTCTTACAGCGCCTCCTCGTCCAGCGCCCGCAGCCGGTCGAGTAAGCTCGTCTCCGACCGACGCCCCGCATCGGCCACCCCTGCTGCTACGGGTAGCGCCACCGGCTGCACCCTGGCCGGTCGCAACGCCATCGCCAGCGCCGGCACTGGCGGTCGCTCCCAGAACCAGCGTTTCGTCCGCACCGGCTTGCGGTTGCCGCTGACGATCAGCAACTCGTCCTGGCACAGTCGGCGCACCTGCACCCACTGCGGTGGGTACCCGCCGTCAACTCCCAACGGGCAAGGTCCGCCTGCAATGCACTGATCCGCGCTGCTCCTTCCGCTGATCACGGAGAAAGCGTACCCCGTCCGCTCTGCGGTATCCATCGTGGCTTCAGTTTAGAGCAGGGGCGTCACCACCTGCTTGGCGGCCAGCATGGCTTCACGAACGCTGCGTTGGCCGGCGAATGCCGGATTAATTTCCTTCTTCATGGCCGTCTCGATCTCCGGATCGCGGGGCAACAGCGGGGCGATGGCCAGGAGCGGCATGGCCTCAATCGCCATCTTCTTGTTCAGTTTGGGGAAGTCCTGCCACATCGCGTCCTGGCCGCTGCTCATGTAGGGGAAGGACACGCCCTGGGCCAGGAAGTTCTGCACCGTGCCTGGCGAGGCCATACTGCGGACGAACTGCCAGGCTGGATCGGGCTGCTTGCCGTCAAGCGGCAGGCAGTACCAGTTGAAGGAGGCTCCCGCGACGGTGAGCTTGGCGCCGCGCGGCAACGGGTACAGGTTCCAGGTGAACCGGCTGCCGATCGTCTTGGCGTGATCGGCGGCGGCGTGGGCCCAGGTCACCAGCATGGCACTCTTCCCGGCATCGAAGGCGAAGGCGTTGCCCTTGTTCTGTGCTGATGTTGGCGCTACATGCTCTTTCAGTACCAGATCGGCCAGCCAGGTCACCGCGTCAATGTCTTGCTGGTGATCGAGCCCGCTGGTCTTGTGCTGCGCGTCGAATACCGCGCCGCCGAACGCCTCGATGATCCAGTTGAAGCCGGCCCACCAGAGACCCCACATGTTGGCGCCGAACTGCTGCGGTAACCCGTCCGGCCCGTTGCGCGTCAGGGTGCGAGCCGACTGGACAAAGGCGTCTAGGGTCCACGTCGTGCTGCCGTAGTCCGCTGGCGGTAAGGCGACCCCGCTGCTCTTGAACATGTCTTCGTTCACATAGACGCCGGGGACACCCAGTTGGGTGGTGAAGCCGTAGAGCTTCCCGGCAAACTGGCCGCTTTCCTTGGCGGCCGGACTCCAGGTGCTGACAAAGGTCTCGGCCGGCTCGCGCGCCACGTAGTCGTCAAAGGCGCGCAACGCTCCCTTCGAGGCCGCCGCGCTCAGCCAGTAGCCCCACGACCAGAAGATGTCCGGCGACGTGCCGCCGGCGATCATTGCCTGCAACTTCTCGTAGGTCTTGGCCCCTTCGCCGTACACGCGCTCGACGCTGACGCCCGCCGTCAGGCTGTTGTAGGCCGCCACGGCTTTCGTCTTGATGTCACCCAAGGTCGCGTTGTCCGGGTCAAGGAACACGAGATGCGTTCCTCCGGACTTCACCAGGTTCCCGCTGCTGGTTGCCATCGCACTGGCAATGCTGGCGGATGGTCTGCTTGTCACTGCGTCGCCCGTAATCGAAGTGCCAACCTGTGCTGCCGCAGCACTGGTCGCCAGACTGCTGGCACTGGTCACGGCGAGAGAAGGCGTCCCTCCACAGGCAGTCAACACGCCTGGAAGTAGACCAATCCCCAGCAGCGTCGCCGTGCTTCGCAAAAACGCGCGCCTGGCCACGACTACCCCGGTCGTGCTACTCGAAGAAAACAGCATGAGCGCCCCTTCCTTCTTATCTCGTCGTCCCACCATCCTCGCCACCCAGGTGCAGCGTCAGGAAGGGCGACGAACAGGGAAACCCGTCTGCCATCGCCAGGGTGCGGTCCCGGCAGCACACCAGAAAGCCGGCCAGCGTGGCGTAGCGGCCGTCGTCCGGCGTTTCGGCGCCATGCCGGCAAATGGCGCCAACCGGCGCGTGGGTGGCGAGCAACCGCTGCAAGTCGGCAAGTGCCGGGCATCGGGCCACGTGGCGGATGCGCCACCTATCCTCCTTCCGCCTTCTCCCCTTCCTCTCCGCGCTCCACGATGTCGCCCTCCTTGAAGAGAATCGCCTGCAACGCCACGCGCCACTTCGGCTTGCGGCGTAGCAGGAACTCCAGATCCATGCCGAAGTGCTTGTACTCCTCCTGTTGGGAGTTGGCCATGATGGCCCGCGCCTCCGGGTCGTGCTCCACGGTCAGGCGTTGCTCGTACCAGTTGATCGCCTCCGCCTCCTCGATGAGGGAGATGATGATGCGGGCGAACGTGCGTGTGGCTTCCGGCAGTTCAGCCGGCGGCTCGTGATATTGCTCGAAGGCCACTGGGTTTTCCTTTCCTGATAGGATACGCGGACCGCAGGTGCGGTAGGCGCGCAGGGTGTGCATTGGTGGTAAGAGCAGCGTTTGTGCCGCGTCGTGCGTCGAGGCGCTGGCATAGCGTTTGCAAGGGTGGCCAAACCTTAGTGAAGCGTGACGGGCAGTGTCCGTCGCGCAATAGAGAGAGAGGCAGCAGCGATGGCGCTCCCCGACCGGCAGGAACGTAGCTGGAACCCGCTCTGGCGGCTCGGCAATAACCCGCAGCCGTTTTCTAGGAACTCGGTGGAGAAGCATTCCCGTCTGCGCGGCGCTACGGCGGTCAACAGCGTCTGCCCCTACTGTGCAGTGGGTTGCGGCCAGATCGCCTACGTCAAGGACGGCCAGTGCATCGACATCGAGGGCGACCCGCGCAGCCCGATCAACGAGGGCACCCTCTGCCCAAAGGGCGCTAACACCTTTCAACTCAACCAGAATCCCCATCGCCCGCACGTGGTGCTCCACCGTGCGCCCTACAGCGACCACTGGGAAGAGCAGCCACTGGATTGGGCTATGGAGCGCATCGCCCAGTTGACCAAGGAGACGCGCGACGCCAGCTTTGTCGACCGCGACGCAGACGGCGACATCATCCGCAATACCACGGCGCTGGGCCATCTGGGTGGCGCCACGCTGGACAACGAAGAGAACTATCTGATCAAGAAGCTCTTCAACACCCTGGGCATCATCTCCATCGAAAACCAGGCCCGCATATGACACAGCGCCTCGGTGCCCAGTTTGAGCACCTCGTTCGGACGTGGAGCAGCCACGGGCTTTCAGGAGGATCTGCAATATAGCGATTGCATCCTGATTATGGGCTCCAACATGGCGGAGGCCCACCCGGTTGGCTTCCGCTTCGTCGTCAAGGCGCGGGAGAAGGGCGCGCGGGTCATCCACGTTGACCCGCATTTCAGTCGCACCTCTGCTTGCGCCACCGACTACGTGCCGATCCGGACCGGTTCCGACATCGTTTTCCTCGGAGGCATCATCAATCAGATTCTGACCCAGGAGCGCTGGTTCAAGGAATACGTTCTTCCCTATACCAACGCCACGACGATTATCAACGAGGGTTACGTCGATGCCGAACAGGATCAAAGCGGCATCTTCTCCGGCTACGATGCGCAGAAACGAGCCTACGATCCCGAGAAATCCAACTGGCATTACGCCGGCCAGCCGGCGCCGCCGCCCACCCAGACACCCGTCCACATCGGCGCCATGTCGCGCAGTGAGACACTCGCTGCGCTTCCCGAGGGGCAGCCGCAGCGCGACCCGACGTTGCAGCACCCGAACTGCGTCCTGAACATCTTGCGCCGCCACTATGCTCGCTATACGCCGCAGATGGTGGCCGACCAGTGCGGGTGTACCGAGGAACAATTCCTGACCGTGGCGGAGCAACTGATGGCCAACTCCGGCCGCGAACGCACCGGCGCGGTGGTCTACGCAGTGGGCTGGACGCAGCACTCCACCGGCGTGCAGATTATCCGCACAGCGGCGATCATGCAGTCGCTGCTCGGCAACATGGGCAGACCCGGCGGCGGCATCATGGCGATGCGCGGCCACGCCAGCATCCAGGGTTCGACCGACATCCCCACGCTGTACAACCTCTTGCCCGGCTACATTCCCCAGCCGGCGAAAGCCCGCAACCACAACTCCTTGAGCGACTATCTGGAGCAGGAGAAGGTGGAGCAGGGTGTCTGGGCCGAGTTCCCCAGCTACACCATCAGCTTGCTCAAGGCCTGGTACGGCGCCGGCGCTCAGCCGGAGAACGACTGGGGCTTCCACTGGCTGCCGCGTGTTACCGCCGATCACTCCCAACTGCCGATGGCGATCGACATGGCGGCCGGCAAGGTGAAGGGCTACTTCCTGATGGGACAGAACCCGGCGGCCGGCAGCCCCAACGCCGGCCTGGCGCGTGCCGGCCTGCGCAAGCTGGACTGGCTGGTGGTGCGCGACTTCTTTCTGATCGAAAGCGCGACCTTCTGGAAAGACGGCCCGGACAAGCCCGACCCTGCCACGATCGCGACCGAGGTGTTCTTCATGCCGGCGGCTACCGGCATCGAAAAGGCGGGAACGCTCACCAACACCGAGCGCATGCTGCAATGGCACGATCAGGCAATCGAGCCGCCCGGCGCCTGCCGCTCGGAGCTCTGGTTCATGTGGAACCTTGGCCGCCGGCTGAAGGAACTCTATGCGGCCAGCACCAGGGAGGCCGACCAGGGTCTGCGTCACCTGACCTGGGACTATGCCTTCGACCGCCCTAACGTTCTTCCCGACGGCACGGTGTGTACGGCTGCCGACGAGCCCGACGCCGAGAAGGTGCTGCGCGAGATCAACGGTTTCACCATCGCCGACGGCAAACAGTTGACGAAGTATCAGGAACTGAGAGCCGACGGCAGCACCGCCTGCGGCTGCTGGATCTACTGCGGCGTCTACCCGGAGGCGGGCAGCAACCGCGCCAAAGAGCGCACCGGCGACCTGGAACAGCACGTCCACCCCAACTGGGCCTGGGCCTGGCCGGACAACCGGCGCATGTTGTATAACCGCGCCAGCGCCGACCCGGAGGGCAATCCCTGGAGCGAACGGAAGAAGTACGTCTGGTGGGACAAGGCGGAGCAAAAGTGGACAGGGCTGGACGTGCCGGACTTCGAGCCGACCAAGCCGCCGAGCTACCGACCGGACCCCGACGCGAAGGGCATGGCAGCTATCGCCGGCAACGCACCGTTCATCCTGAAGCCGGATGGCCTGAGCTGGCTCTTCGCTCCCGGCGGCACGAAGGACGGTCCGCTACCGACGCACTACGAGCCGGTAGAGTCACCGGTCCGCAACGCAATGTACAGGCAGCAAGCGAACCCCACCGTGCACCTGCACCAGCAGCCCGACAACGCCCTGGCTGCGCCGGAAGACCCGAACTACCCGATCGTGATGACCACGTACCGCATCACCGAACACTACCTGAGCGGACCGATGAGCCGCTTTGATAGCTGGCTCAACGAGCTACAGCCCGCCATGTTCGTGGAGATGAGTCCCCAGCTCGCTGCCGAGCGCGGTATCGAGCACGCCGATTGGGTGGTGGTCACCAGCAAGCGCGGTGCCATAGAAGCACGAGCCATGGTGACGCCACGCCTGCAGCCCTTACAAATCCAGGGCCGCACGATCCACCAGATCGGCGTCCCCATCCACTTCGGTTGGGCGGGCGAGACGGCCGGTGGCATGGCCAACGACCTTGTGTCGATCATCAGCGATCCCAACGTCAGTATGCACGAGGGCAAAGCGCTGACCTGCCAGGTGCAGAAAGGCCGGTTGGGCACTGCCTCCGACGTGCCCTCCGTACACGTCATCACCCGCCCGCAGGCCGCGCCGATGCCCGACACGCACCACCAGGCACAGCCGGAGGGGAGGACGGCGTGAGGTTGGGGACAGGGCCGCGACTGCGGTCTGCGGCCAAGGACCACGGCGACTGCGGTCGCGTCGAGTTGGGTGCGGGTGCCCAAGTGTGTTCCCGCACTCGCAGCCCTATGGGAAAGGACAATTAGCGATGGCCCTGACGACCAACGTGCCAGTTGGCGCATCGCCGCATGCTGAAACGCCCGATCTACCGGAACTGGCGGTCCAACGCCGAGCGCAGCAGGCGAATGTCGCGCCGTCGCTGCTGGAGGGCATGCGCGTCGTGTCGCCGCCGCCAGCGCGGGAGGCGACCGGCTTCTTTACCGATGCCACGCTCTGCATCGGCTGCAAGGCGTGCGAGGTGGCGTGCAAGCAGTGGAACGCTCTGCCGTCCGACGGGATGAAGTGGAGCGGCCAGAGTTATGACAACACGCTGCACCTCTCACCGACGACCTGGCGGCACGTCAGCTTCACGGAGCAGGCGTTGCCCAACAACGGCGTGCGCTGGCTCTTTAATAGCGATGTCTGTAAGCACTGCTCGGCCGCTCCCTGCCAGGAAGCCTGCCCCACCGGTGCTATCATCTACAACGAGTTCGGCAACGTCTACGTGCAGCAGGATGTCTGCAATGGCTGCGGCTACTGCGTACCCGCCTGCCCCTTTGGTGTGTTGGGACGCAGCGATGCCGACGGGCGTGTCCACAAGTGTACGCTCTGCTATGATCGCCAGAAGGACGGGTTAGAGCCGGCTTGCGCCAAGTCGTGCCCGACCGACTCCATCCAGTTCGGCCCGTTGACGCAACTGCGGGAGCGGGCCGAGCAACGCTTGCAGGAGCTGCGGGCGCGGGGGGAGCAGCGGGCGTACCTCTACGGTAATGACGATGCCGGCGAGTACCAGAAACTGGGCGCCTTCTTTCTGCTGACAGAGGAACCAGCCGCCTATAACCTGCCGCCGGCGCCGCGCCGCCCGAGCGCTCGCATGGGTACGCGCTATACCTGGAGTGCCGCGGTGGCCATCGGTCTAACTGCCCTGAGCGCGCTGCTGCTTGGCGGCGGACGTCGTTCCTGAAGCCAACGGAGAACCAACATGCTCAATGCCCCCCCAAGCCAGTCGCTTGTCGACATGGCCAGACGCCGCCGGCCGGAGCGCGAGGGCCGTGTCGGGACGGCGCACGCCAACCCGCGTGACGCCTACCGCGACGTGCCGTTGCTCGTACAGCCGACCTGGAACCACGAAGTCGCTGCCTACTTCTATTTCGGCGGCATCTCGTCGGGCGCCGCGACCCTTGGCGCGCTGGCCGCGCTGGTCGGGGGCACGCGCCTGGAGCAGGTAGCCGAACGCGCGCGGATCGTGGCATTTGTCGCGATGCTGGCCTGCCCGCCGCTGCTGATCGACGATCTGGGGATGCCGTCGCGCTTCCACCACATGTTGCGCGTGTTCAAGCCGTCGTCACCCATGAACCTGGGCGCCTGGACACTGACGGTCCACGGCGGGATCTCCACGTTACTCGCCCTGCATCAACTGGCGGTGTGGGAGAAACTGCCCCTGCTGGGTCCCTTGCTACGAAGTCTGCCGGCGCAGCCCCTGTCCAGCGCTGGTGTCATTCCTGCGCTCACGCTGGGTGGTTACACCGGCGTGCTGCTCGGCACCACCAGCATCCCCGTCTGGTGTACCAGCCTAGTGCTCGGTGGTCTCTTCATGGCCAGTTCGCTTGCTACCGGCACGGCGGCGGTAAGTCTCGTGTGCGTCGCCACCGGCGATGAGGCGAGCGTCGGGAAGGTGCTGGCGCCGCTCAACGCCGCCCTCGGTGTTGCCGACCTGGCGCTGCTGGGCAGCTACGTGGCAACCTCCGGCCCGGCAACAAAGATCCTCACGCGCGGAAAGTCGCGGCTGCTGCTCGCCGGAGCAGCGGCGGCAACGGCCACCGGCGTCGCCCTAGAGGTTGCCGGCCTGACTGGAGCGGGCAACCGGCGCCTCCTGAGCAGCCTGGCGGTGGGGGCAACATTGCTCGGCGGCGCCTTGCTGCGCTGGGCTGTCGTCGGCGCCGGGCACGACTCGGCTCAGGATCGGGAGCTCACGCTGGAGGCCACGAGCCCTTCGGCCAGTGCGCCGGGGTGGGGCGCACAACAACACTGAGTGATGGAGGCGGCACGCGAACGATGGGTGATGATTGAAGAGGTAGGGCCGCGACTGCGGTCTGCGGCCAAGACACCTGGGCGACTGCGGTCGCGCGGTACGCGGGCACCGCAGTGCCCCTCGTTGTTGGCCGCAGACCGCAGTAACCCCCGTCCTTCGGACGACCACCACCAATGAAAGTAGCGCCTGGTCGTCGGATAGCAGCTCGGTTGGTTGGGGACTTTCACGGCAGTCGCGGCCCTGCCGAGACATCACGTGGCTGACGTGCGCCCCGGCCGCGCGATGCGCGTGCCAATCGTCGCCTGGAAGGATGGGCAGGCACGGCAGCGTAGCGACGAGGTGGCAACCGAAGAGCCGCTGGAAATTCGCGTGATTGCCGATGATCGGCGCGGGCCACAGCGGTACAGCGTGGCAGTCACGATGCGCACGCCGGGCAACGATTTCGAGCTCGCCGCCGGCTTTCTCTTCACCGAGGGTGTGATCACCGAGCGGCAGGCCATCAGTCACGTTGCATACTGCACTGACCCGGACGAAGCGCAGCAGTACAACATTGTCAATGTCTATCTGCGCACCGGCGCGCCGTTCGATGCCGAGCGCCTAAGCCGGCACGTCTACACCAGCTCTAGTTGCGGCATCTGCGGGAAGGCTTCCCTTGACCTGGTGCGGGCGGTCTGTCCACAGCGCCCCGCCACTTCGCTCCAGGTCACAGCGGAGTTCATGCTGCGGTTGCCTGATGCCCTCCGTCAGGCGCAAGCGATCTTCGAGCGTACCGGAGGGCTGCACGCCACTGCCCTCTTCAGCACTGATGGCCAACTTCAACTGCTGCGCGAGGATGTCGGGCGTCACAATGCTATGGACAAGGTGGTCGGCGCATCGCTGTTGAACGGCAATCTGCCGCTGAACAATAGCGTCGCCCTGGTCAGTGGGCGCACCAGCTTCGAGGTGGTGCAGAAGGCGCTGATGGCAGGCGTGCCGATCCTGGCGGCTGTTGGCGCGCCAAGCAGCCTGGCAGTCGATTTGGCACGTGAGTTTGGCATGACGTTGATCGGCTTCTTGCGGGAGGGACGGTTCAACGTGTATGCGGGGCGGGAGCGGGTGAGAGCGTAAAGGGCATGAGGATCCCGCCCGACGGTAAGGCCTCTGGTTAACATGGTCAAGCCCGAACAGGGCGGCGACTGCGGGCCCAGGGGGCACCCACCGCCAAGAGACGGGGGCGACTGCGGTCGCATAGTAGGGCGAGCACGTTTGCGCATTGCCTGCGTCCCGGCGCCCTTTCGATCTTCCCTCCGCTCTCGTAACCGCCCTCCCCCACCCAAGCGACCGCAGTCGCCCCCGTCCTTGGCGGTGGGTGCCCCCTGGGCCCGCAGTCGCCGCCCTGTAACTCGCGGCGTAACGCAATGTTCGCTTGCTATGCAAAGACCGCACATCGCACCCCGTCCCCACGAGTGCGCCGCAAAGTTTTGTGCAGCAAGCGAAGGATATTGATAGGCGTATGTACAGGGCCGCGACTGCGGTCTGCGGCCAAGCGACGGGGTGTAACGGAGCGCAGCGGAGGGGGGCGGTCGCTTTGGTGGGGGAGGGCGGTCGCGCACTCCCAGCGTCTCAATGCCCCGCTCTATCGTCAGGCCACCACCGCAACCGCCCTCCCCCACCAAAGCGACCGCAGTCGCCCCGGTAACTTGGCCGCAGACCGCAGTCGCGGCCCTGTACTTCGCTTTACAAATACCGTCCCCTCGCTGCGCAAAACTTTGCGGCGCACTCGGTCCGCACGCTCCTCTTGCCCGCCCGCCGCCTGCCGTCTATACTTCCCCCCAGTCGGTACAGCGGCGGACGGTTGGCTGGCGACCGGCTCCGGCTGGCGAGACCGCCGAGAGGAGCGCAGGCGTGGCTGTTGTTCAACCCGCCCCCTACCTCTTCCTCAGCTACGCCAGCGTGGAACGCCAGCAGGCGCTGCGCATTGCCGACCTGCTGGAGCAGCAGGGTATCCGGGTCTGGCTGGATCGGCGCAGCATCGCTGGAGGGACCAGTTGGAGTGCGGAGATCGTGGACGGCATCGAAGGCTGCGCCGCCCTGCTCTTGCTGAGTTCGCCGTCGGCTATGGCGTCGCCCAACGTGCAGCAAGAGGTCCAGTTGGCCTGGGAGGGCCGCCGCCCCATCCTGCCCTTGCTGCTGGTCGCAGCGCCTGCCCCCAGTGTGCTGCGCTACGCCCTCACCGGTCGGCAGTGGGTGGAGGTGCTGGACCGACCGGAGTCGGCCTGGCTGCCCGACGCCCTGCGCGCGCTGGCCGGGCTTGGGCTACCCGCCACCGGCGACGCCGCCACGGCTCCCGCAGCGCCGACTACTGCGGCTGCTCCGGCAGTCCCCACGGTTGCCGCCGCGCCGCCAGTGCACCACAACCTGCCGGCGGCGCTGACCAGCTTCATTGGGCGGCAGGAGGAACTGGCCGAGGTGACGGCGCTGCTGGCCCAGGCGCGACTGGTGACCCTGGTCGGCGTGGGCGGTACCGGCAAGACGCGGCTCGCCCTGGAACTGGGGCGGCGCCTGCTCGACCAGTACCCCGATGGCGTCTGGCTGGTGGAACTGGCGCCGCTGGCCGACCCGACGTTG
This sequence comes from Chloroflexota bacterium, assembly GCA_036734945.1. GTDB lineage: Bacteria > Chloroflexota > UBA4733 > UBA4733 > UBA4733 > UBA4733. The sequence goes on along the minus strand of DAIMXP010000031.1, from coordinate 43,261 downwards.
GTGGTACAGGCCGTGGCGCAGGCGGTCGGAGTGCGCGAGCAGCCCGGCGTCGACGTGCTGGCGACCCTGCTGGACGCGCTCAATAGCCGCAATCTGCTGCTGCTGCTGGACAACTGCGAGCACCTGCTGGAGCCGGCCGCCAGGCTGACCGACGCCTTGCTGCGCGGTTGTCCCCAGCTGCGGGTGCTCGCCACCAGCCGCGAAGCCCTGGGCACCTCCGGGGAGCGTTCCTGGCCGGTGCCCTCATTGCCCCTGCCGGCCGAAGGAGCAGCGACCGCCCTGGAAACGTTGGGTCAGAACCCGGCGGTGCAACTCTTCGCGGAGCGAGCGCAGGCGGCCAACGCCCGCTTCGCCATCACACCGCAGAACGCCGCCACGGTGATCCAGGTCTGCCGGCGATTGGATGGCATCCCGCTGGCGCTGGAGTTGGCGGCGGCGCGGTTGCGGGCGATGAGCGTGGAGCAACTCGCTGCCCGCTTAGACCAACGCTTCCGCCTCTTGACCGGCGGCAGTCGGGCGGCGTTGCCCCGCCAGCAGACCTTGCAGGCGCTGGTGGACTGGAGTTACCAGTTGCTCAGTGCGCCGGAGCAGCGGCTTTTCGACCGGCTGAGCGTCTTTGCCGGCGGCTTCAGCCTGGAGGCGGCGGAGGCGATCTGCAGCGGGGAGGCGGTCGCGTCGGCGGAGGTGTTCGAGCTGCTGGTGCGGCTGGTGGAGAAGTCCCTGGCGGTGGCGGAGCAGCAGGAGGACGGGACGGAGCGTTACCGCCTGCTGGAGACGCTGCGCCAGTTTGGGCGGGAGAAGCTGGTCGCTGCTGGCGAGGCGGAGGCCATCCACGAGCGCCACGCCGCCTACTTCCTCCAGCTTGCCGAGCGGACGCTTGAGCAAATTCGTGCAACGGCAGCGCTGCCGTCGGGCCTTGCCACGCGAGTGGCAGCGCTGGCGCTGCTGGAGCAGGAGGACGAGAACCTGCGCGCTGCGCTGGGCTGGCTGATCGAGCAGCGGCAGGTCGAAGCGGCGCTCCGCCTCGCCACCGTGTTGAGCTGGTACTGGGCCAGCCGCGCCAAGCTGAGCGAGCGGAATGCCGCCGCCGCCGAACTCCTCAGCCTCGCCCGCGCCGCCGGCCAGCCAGAACTGTATGGGCGGGTGCTCCGCTTTGCCGCGTATGGGCTTCACCGGTCCGGCGATGCGGCTGGGGCGCAGCGCTACATTGACACGCTCCACGCCGAGGCGGAACTGCCGTCGGATCCGCTCCAGCGAGCCAATCTCCTGAGCGATGAAGGGCTGGCGGCGCAGGAGCTCGGTCAACTGGAGCGGGCGCAGGCGCTGTTGGAGCAGAGCCTGGTGCGTTACCAGGCGCTGGGGGATCAGAACGGCATCGCCATGCAGATCGACCGGCTGGGCGCCGTCGCCCATCTGCGCGGCGATTATGCCCTGGCCCGCCGGCTGCTGGAGGAGGGCCTGGCGTTGTGCCGAACGCTGGGAAACGCATTCTTGCTCGCCTGGGCCTTGCACAACCTCAGCTGCCTGACCCTGGATGAGGGCGATGCCGCTGCCGCGCGGCCGCTGCTGGACGAGGCCCTGCGCCTGCGCCGCCAGGTCGGCAATCAACTCAACGTCGGTTCCCTGGCCGCCTTCGCGGCGCTGGCGGCGGTGGAGGAGCAGCCTGAGCCGGCGCTCCGCCTGGCCACCGCCGTGACCACGCAATGCGCAAGGCTGGAGATTCCCTTGCAGGTGCTGGAGCAGCGCATGCTGCGGCGGGCGCAGGCCGTCGAGCCGTCGCTGGATGCTGCCACCGTCGCCCGAGCGCGGGAGGAGGGCGCTGTTATGACGCTGGAGCAGGCGGTGGCGGAGGCGCTGGGGGACGATGCCACGCGGCGATAAATTGCAGTGTTGGCTGGGGCAGGCCCGAACTGGCACTTGCAAGCCTGGCCGACACCCACGACGAGTGCGCCGCAACGTATTGTACAGCAAACGGGCATTGCGAGGCGCCGCGAGATACAGGGCCGCGATTGCGATCGGCGGCCAAGCGACGAGGGCGACTGCTGTGGCTTTGGTGGGGAAGGGCGGTTGCGGGAGGGGAGCGATGGCGAACGAGGGAGGACATGACCGCGATTGCAACGTGCATTGCGGCGAACGCCCGCCACCAAGCGCAGTCCTGTTCCCCCTTTGCCAGGACTCCCCTCCCGCAACCGTCCTCACCTGCTCAAGCGACCGCAGTCGCCCACGTCGCTTGGCCGCCGATCGCAATCGCGGCCCTGTATCTCGCAGCACTAACGCCATTCGCTTGCTTTGCAAAGCTTTGCGGCGCACTCCTCTCAAAGCCTGCTGAAGCAGGCTGGTAACGAGCATCGCGCGCAGCCTCATTTATGAGGCTTTGTGTTCGTAGCCCTACGCTTCCGCGTAGGGTGGGCGGCTGGAAGAGGCGCGCCATCGTACACGCCCGGTCAGGCAGGCCCGTGGTGGTACCATATTCGCACGACGACGCTTGACGCGCGACAACGTGCGGAGGGCGTCGGGAAGAGGTTCACGTGTCTTTGCTCAGCCAGGAGGATTTGGCACGGGTCGGTCTGCAGCTCGACCCGACTGCGTTTGAGCAACTGGTCGCTGAAGCGGTGCGTGCTATGCCGGCCGCTGAGCCGCCCGGCAGCGCCCTCCACGACCTCACCGCCGCCGAAGTCGCGGTCTTGGAAGGCGGCGCCTTCGACCTCCGCCCGGAGCGACCGGATGAGCGGGCAGATAGCCCATTGGCGCGCGGCGCGGCCGAATACGCCGCGTTACTGGCGACAGCGTTGACCCCGGCACAGGTCGCTCATCGGCTCGGCCTCGACGTCAGCAGGGTTCGCCATCGCCTGGCGGCGCGAACGCTCTATGGGATCAAGACGCCGGATGGCTGGCGGCTGCCCGTCTTTCAGTTCAATCACTTCACCGGCGGTGTCCTACCAGGCATCGGCGCCGTTCTCGCCACGCTCGATCCCAGGATACATCCGGTCAGCATCCAACGGTGGTTCCTTAGCCCGGACCCGGACCTGGAGATTGAGGGACGGATGGTGAGTCCGCGCGACTGGCTACTGCACGGCGGCGCCCCAACGGCGGTCGTTCCTCCCGCTGCTGTCGTCTGACCGGGCGCTCGTGCCGAAGTTTCCGGAGCCGCCACCTCTGGCGGCGCTGGCTGCGCTGCGGCCAGCCTATCACCACTTGCCTGCCGGGTCTACGTTGTGGCGGATCTACTTTCGTGCCGGAGCGTACCCCGCCGGCTGGTCTGCCTTCCGCCACTACGGCCCGGTTCCTCAGGCGCGTTTTGATCACCATATGGCGCCGCCGCGTCTGCAGGAACGCGGCATTCTCTACGCAGCGGCGGACGGCCTCACCTGCCTGGCCGAAATCTTCCAACGCTCGCGAGTCGTTGACCGCGGCAGTGGACAGCCCTGGCTCGCGGCGTTCGCTCTGCAACAAGAGCTCACGCTGCTCGATCTGACCGGCCTGTGGCCGACGGCAGCTGGAGCATCCAGCGCGCTCGCTTCCGGCCCGCGCCCCCGTGCCCGCCGCTGGTCGCAGGCCATCTACAGCGCCTACCCGGAGGTCCAGGGGCTCTGGTATCCGTCCTCAATGGCAGGCAACGCCCCGGCGGCCGCTCTGTACGAACGTGGAATGCAAGCAATACCCGTGCAGCCGCTGTTCCACCGGCCCCTGGTGGACCCGGCGTTGCAGACGCCATTGCAGCGCATAGCGAAGGCGCTCCGCTACGTGCTCCTCTGATCGCTGTAGTACTGCGCCAAGGTGCGGCGAAAAGTTTCTCATAGCAAGCAAACGGTATATTACCCGGTACTCCGGGTACAACCATCGTTCGTTTGCTACGCACTTCCTTATACGAACCCAATGCCAATGGCGGCGGTACTCTCAGGTCATCGTGGCGTTCACTTTGGGGCGCGTTGCATATGCTACCTACCAACATACCGTGCGTACATGTCCTTATTCTCCTGGAGCGAAAACGAGCAATGAATTCAGAGGCTCGTCAGGCCTCGAAGCCTACGGTTGCTTGTCAGTTTCACGGGATCATACCGTCGCTCGTTGACTGCCCTCCACTGCGTTGCTATAATGCTATCTTGATGCCATGCAAGCAAGAGAGTAAGGTCACAAGACTACACATGCATATCGACCAGGGTGTTGGATTCCACCGAGGTCGCTCCGGCTTCCAACGGAACTGCAATCCGATCGCTCCTCGGCCAAATCCCGGCTGCGCTTCACCGTCGCCTGCACGTCGACAGTGTCCAAAACAACATCACGATCAGGGAGTTTGTCCTTGCGGTACTCGAAGCTCGGCTCTACGCAACGGAGGCCGTCGGCGATGATTGAGCCACTGACCACCTATGTGGCGGCCGGCGTAGATACGGAAAACGAGGAGGCCGGTCTCCAAAGTCTCATATCCCGCATCCGGAAGACATGGCCTGACCGGCCTGGAATCGGGGCGGTCAAACTGGATGTTGGTTTCTTCGCAAATGTCATTGACATCGGCGGTAAGGGGCTAGCCTTCACCAGTGACGGTGTCGGGACCAAGGCGCTCATCGCGCAGATGATGAACAGATACGACACCATAGGCATCGATTGTGTGGCGATGAATGTCAACGATCTGTTATGTGTTGGCGCTACGCCGCTTTCGATGGTTGACTATATTGCCGTACGGAACGCGGATCCCTATCTTTTGGACGAAATCTCGAAGGGTTTAGCTGCCGGCGCCTGTGCTGCTCGCATCTCAATTCCGGGTGGTGAGATAGCCCAATTACCGGACATTATTGCCGATCATCATGGTGGGCATGCCTTCGATCTTGCCGGGTCTGCCGTTGGTCTCGTCGATTTGGACAAAATACTCATCGGCCAGGATATCAGGGACGGTGATGTAGTTGTCGGCATCGAGAGTAACGGCGTGCACAGCAATGGCGTCACCCTCGCCCGCCGCGTTCTGTTTGAACAGGCTCAGTACAACGTTCACACTGTCTTACCTGGCTTGCAGACCTCGATTGGTGAGGAGTTGCTGAGACCTACTCACATATATGTTAGTGAAGCATTGCAGATTCTCGAGAAGATACCGGTCAAGGCCCTTGTGCATATCACGAGCGACGGCTTTCTCAACTTGGCACGCGTTCATGCACCTGTCGGATTTGTCATTGAGGAATTGCCTCCCATACCACCCATCTTCGCTGCTATTCAGCAAGCAGGATCTGTTCCAGACGAAGAGATGTTTCGCGTGTTCAATATGGGTGTCGGCTTTTGCGTCGTCGTGGCTGGTGAATACGTCGAGCAAGTTATCTCTCTCGTCCATTCGCACGGGAAGAAGGCACAGAGAATCGGCTATGCGGTTCAGGATGAGCAGCGGCACGTTGTAATAGAGCCGGTGGCACTCATCGGCAAAGGCAAGACTTTCGTTAGGTCTCGATGACCAATGCTCGACCGATCCGAAGCGGCGGACCTCTTGGAGCAGCTTCGATCACAGGTGGCTACCGTTCAAACGTCTCAGATTCCAAAGTGGCGATCCGATATAATTGAAGCAATCAACCTGATTTTCGGGGGAGACTCAGCCGAAGAGAGAGAGTTTCAGAGCATTCGATTTTCGCCAAGTGATCCGGCTATGGTCCGCGTGGAGCGATTTGCTCGGCACGTCGAAGTGCTGATTCAGGTAGGCGATCTTCCGCCGAGCATTGATGTTGTCTGGGAACGATTCCTTCGAGAGCGATTGCAAGAGGCCGAGGAGTTTCTCGTCGCTATAATTGCCGAGTTGCGGCAACGGGACAATTAGGAGCTTCATGACGACTTGTTTGACATTTCAGTACCCTTCCGCGAGTCGATGGCCAAGTGGAAGGCCAGGTGAATAGACCTAAGGGGACCAAGCGGGCGATGTATGGCAGAGCCAACTTTTTGCGCGGTCTCCACCCCGTCTGACGCCAGCTAGTGTCGCAGCAAGAGTGCCTGAGAACCCAGTTTCGCGTGCCGAACACATGCACGACGCTGTAGGTTTATTTTTGACGCAGGATCATATTCAGTGGTGCTTCAGCATGACTGAGACAAGTCGGGACCGAAACGGAAGGAGACGGAACCTCTCCGAGCGTCGAGCAGGATGGCATATCGGGCGGCACGAGATGGGGCAGCAATATTCAGGACTGTCAACCGTTGTCGGGCAAGTGGGGATGCAATCTAGTTACCCTGCCAACAGAGGAACCCCGTGTAACAGTTGAAGGGCTTGAAGGCGGGGCCTTCGGCGGGTGTGCCAATGTCATAGATAGCCCACTGTGCGGCCCCGACTGCCTTGCCGCTTTGATCGGTAGCAGGCGGGAGGACCACTAACAGCTTGAAGGGCGGGTATACATGCGGGTATCCGCCTGGAGGACACGCACCCTGAGACAGGGTGCCATGCACTGCGTCGACTGTGTTAACGTCGCTGAGTAAGTGCATATTGGCAGCTTCGCCTGGAGCAACGCTGGGGATTCTCGTATTCGTGAAGTGGATGTCAAACACGCCTCCGCCAGCATCATAAGCGGTCAACTCCGGGGATATCCCACGGACGGCGTATCCAGAGTCGTTAGTAATCTGTAGGTGTACGTCCAGAACACGGAGCAGGATACCATCGTAGTTAGCCTCGCAAGCATTTCTGAGATGAACGTCGGAGATCGCCAATGTAAGCCGGCCCTGGTGGATGCTATCCACACCTGTGGACTTGTACCCAGACCTCGGGATGAAAACGGCATTTGCCAGGTTGCTGGTGGAAAATGCGGCGAGGGGAATCGCGAGGTGGCCAGACCAGCCTGAACCCGGCTCAGCGATGATGTCTAATGTCTCAGGCACTACATTCTTTGCCACGTTCACAATAGCGCCGAACGGAAACTGAAAGCCAGGGGGGATCGCCAATTGTCCGCCACCCATGCCGCCACTGTGGTAGATATCACTGTTCAGATTGGGATCCCAGAATTCCGGAGGCTCAAAAAACAGCGGCGCAGGCTCTGTTGGGTAGACGTACCCCCCGGCTGTTACCTGCGCGAGCATTCTGCTCCCCTTTGCCTTCGAGTCGAGTCGAAGGAGCCCCGAGGTGTTGTTCATAATTGCTACCGTGAACAGAAGGCTCCAGAATCCGTTGGGAGTAGACTCGGTACTCACATCCAATACCGAAACCGGACTGATGCGCCACGGACCCGTTGTGGGCGTCGTGGCGGTCGCCGCTGCACTCGACGTTGCCGCAGCGGTACTCGGCAGCGCGGCCTCGGCGGAACTGATAGATGAGCTCTCAGCCTGGGAACCCGCCCCGGCCCCGGTGCAGGCCGCCATGACGATAATGCAGCACGTTGTCACCAGCGGCAGAGTCAAGTGGCACCATCTTCGAACGTGCATGGTACTGGACCTCCTTCGTGCCCACTCTGCCGCTTCCCGCAAGCAGAGAACGACGCTGCCATCGTCCTTTTCATAACCCATCGTTGGGTCGTTGGGTCTATGTGATTGTAGCCGGAATACATACGGGCCCCGCAGTCCGCGGGCTTTTGACACACTCCACCCCTCCCTGCGATACTGGCACGGCGGTTCTGTGTCGAGAGCGGCAGCCAGGGCGCTGTGCCGGCGTGGAGGCGATGGGAAGGCTCAGCGAGCCTACGGAGTGCAGATGCGTCTATTCGAATATCAGGCGAAGCGGCTGTTCGCCGAGGCCGGGTTGCCGACGCCGCCTGGCGCCGTGGCGAATACACCGGAAGAGGCGGCAGCGGCTGCCCAGGGGCTGGGGCGAGTGGTCGTCAAGGCTCAGGTGCATGTCGGCGGGCGGGGCAAGGCCGGCTTTATCAAGCTGGCGGACAGCCCGGAAGAGGCGGCAGAGCATGCCCGACGCATGCTGGGGGCCGACCTGAAGGGCTACACCGTCCATCAGGTGCTGGTCGAGCAGGCGCTCGATATTGCTAAAGAGTACTACCTGGGCGCGGTGCTAGATCGCGACGGCAAGCAGATCGTGCTGCTGTTCAGCACCGTCGGCGGCATGGACATCGAGGAAGTCGCAGCCACTGCGCCGGAGAAGCTGATCCGGCTCACGCCTGACCCGCTGGTTGGACCGCAGAACTTCGAGTTGCAGCAGATGGCCTTCCAGGCGGGCGTTGATCCAAAAGTGTTCCGGGCCGTTGTCAGCGCAGCCGGGACAGTCTGGAAGCTCTTCCAGCGCTACGACGCCTCGCTGGTGGAGATCAACCCGCTGGTTATCACGGGCGCTGGCGAGGTGGTCGCTGCCGACGGTAAGTTCGAGGTAGATGACAGCGCGCTGTACCGGCACCCGGAGTTGGAACAGTTCCGCCAGGAGGGTGACGAGGACCCCTTGGAGGCGGAAGCGCGCAAGCGCAACCTCAACTACGTCCGCCTGAGCGGTGACATCGGCATCATGGCCAACGGCGCCGGGCTGGCGATGAACACGATGGACGTGGTGGCGGCGCACGGTGGCAAGCCGGCAAACTTCCTGGATGTCAGCGGCGGTGCGCGGGCCGACGTGGTGCGCAGCGCGCTGGAGCTGATTCTACAAGATACCAAAGTCAAGGGTGTCTTCATCAACATCTTCGGCGGCATCACCCGTGGCGACGAGGTCGCGCGTGGTGTAGTCGAGGGCGTTAAACAATTGGGCGTGCAAGTGCCAATCGTCGTGCGCATGGCCGGCACCCGCGAGGAGGAGGGGCGAGCGATCTTGCGCGAAGCCAACCTCACGCCCGCTGTCAGCGCAGCAGACGGCGCGCAGAAGATCATCGCGCTGCTGCGCGAGAAGGGCGCATAGGCGGATGGCGATTTTACTCACGAAGGAGACACGCCTCATCGTCCAGGGCATCACCGGCCGGGACGGCTCCTTCCAGACCCAGGCGATGCTGGACTACGGCACCCAGGTCGTGGGTGGCGTGACGCCGGGGCGCGGCGGCCAGACGGTTTCCGGCTTGCCAGTTTTCAACACCGTGGAAGAGGCGGTCAACAAGGTCGGCGCCAACGCGGCGGTCGGCTTCGTGCCCGCACCGGGAGCGGCCGATAGCATCATGGAAGCGGCGGCAGCGGGACTCGACCTGATCGTCTGCATCACCGATCGCATGCCAATCCTCGATACCCTACGGGCCTACAGCTACCTCAAAGGCAAACGTAGCCGGCTGATCGGCCCGAACTGCCCGGGCGTGACGACACCGGGCGTAGGCAAGGCCGGCATCATGCCCGGCAACATCTTCCAGCAGGGCCCGGTAGGGCTGATCTCACGCAGCGGCACGCTGACCTATGAAGTGGTCAACTTGCTCACCAAGGCCGGGCTGGGCCAGAGCACCTGCGTCGGTATCGGCGGCGACCCGATTGTCGGCAGTAGCTTCCGCGACATCTTGCAGTTGTTCAACGACGACCCGGCCACCGAGGTCATCGTCCTGCTGGGCGAGGTGGGCGGCGCGGCTGAGGAAGAGGCGGCGGAGTGGATCGCAACCGAAGGCAAGAAACCGGTGGTGAGCTTCATCTCTGGACGCACCGCCCCGGAAGGGAAGCGCATGGGCCACGCCGGCGCTATCATCTCCGGCAACCGCGGCACGGCGGAAGCGAAAATGGCGGCCTTCGCTGCAGCGGGCGTGCCGGTGGCGGATACGATCGAAGAGATACCGGGGCTGGTGAAGGCGAAGGTGTGACCTCACCCTTGTAGAGGAAATGCAAAATGGCAGAGAAGCGATGGGCGCCGCCGGCGAGCGGCACAGCGATTACCGGGTCGGGTGGCAAGCTCAATGTGCCCGACGACCCGATCATCCCCTTCATCGAGGGTGACGGTACTGGACCTGACATCTGGCAGGCGTCGGTGCGCGTGTTTGACGCGGCGGTCGCCAGGACCTACGGTGGCAAACGCAAGCTGCATTGGTATGAGGTGTTCGCCGGCGAGAAGGCTTTCAACACCTACGGCGAGTGGCTGCCGGAGCAGACACTGGAGGCGGCGGAACAGTATCTGGTCTCCATCAAGGGACCGCTCACCACGCCGGTTGGCGGCGGCATCCGCAGTCTCAACGTGACGCTGCGCCAGCGGTTGGACCTCTACGCCTGTGTGCGTCCCATCCGCTACTATCCCGGCGTGCCCAGCCCCTTGAAGCAGCCGGAGAAGACCGACATGGTGATCTTCCGCGAGAACACGGAGGATGTCTATGCCGGCATCGAGTGGAAAGAGGGTTCCGCCGACGCGCGGAAGGTGATCGCCTGGCTGAAGGACGAGATGGGCGTGGAGGTTCGCGCCGACTCCGGCATCGGGGTCAAGCCTATGTCCATTTTCGGCAGCAAGCGGCTGGTGCGCAAGGCGATCCAATACGCCATCGAGAACAAGCGCAAGAGCGTCACCATGATGCACAAGGGCAACATCCAGAAGTACACCGAAGGCGCCTTCCGCGAGTGGGGCTACGAGGTCGCCCGGGATGAGTTCAGCGCGGAGACCATCGCTGAGCAGGAGGTCTGGGACCGCTACGACGGCAAAGCGCCGGAAGGCAAGATCGTCATCAAGGACGTGATCGCCGACATTATGTTCCAGCGCATCCTGCTGCGGCCCGATGACTACGACGTGATCGCCACGCCCAACCTCAACGGAGATTACATCTCCGACGCGCTGGCGGCGCAGGTCGGGGGCATCGGCATCGCCCCAGGCGCGAACATCGGTGACTACGTGGCGATGTTCGAAGCGACGCACGGCACGGCGCCACGCTACGCCGGCCTGGATCAGGTCAACCCTGGTTCGGTCGTCCTGTCGGGGGTGATGATGCTGGAGTACATGGGTTGGAAGGAAGCCGCCGCCAACATCATCCAATCGCTGGAGGCAACCATAGGCCAGAAGACCGTCACCTACGACCTGGCCCGTGGCAACCCGGGGGCACGGACTGTGAAGACGTCGGAGTTCGCGGACTTGCTCATCAAGAATCTGGCCTGAGACTGTTATGGCCGAGCCAATCAAGGTCATCGTCTGCGGCGCGTCCGGCCGCATGGGCAGCGAAACGGTGCTGGCGGTTGCCGGCGATCCGGCACTACGGCTGGTTGGCGTGGTGACGCGGCGCGGCGAGCAATCGGTAACAGTCGGCGGAGTGGCCGTCCCCGCCGCCGGTGACCTCGCGCCACTGCTCGACATGGCCCGTCCCGCCTGTGTGGTGGACTTCACCAACGCCGAAGCGGGGATGCGCTATGGTCGGAGCGCGTTGAGCCGGGGCGTGGCCTTCGTCACCGGGACGACCGGCTTCAGCGCCGAGGAGCTGGCGGAGTTGCGGGAACTGGCAGAACAGGGCAACACCGGGGGGGTGGTGGCCCCCAACTTTGCCATCGGCGCGGTGCTGGCTGGCCACTTCGCGGCGATAGCGGCGAAGCATTTTGCCTGGGCGGAGATCATCGAGCTGCACCACGAGCGCAAAGCCGATACGCCGTCCGGCACGGCGCTCGCCACGGCGCGGGCGATGGTGGCAGCGCGCGGGGAGCCCTTCCAGCAGACCGAAGTTACCAAACAGACGTTACCGGGCACGCGTGGCGGCGAGGTCGATGGCGTTCATGTCCACAGCGTGCGCTTACCGGGCCTTGTTGCCCATCAGGAAATCCTCTTCGGCGGCCAGGGTGAGGTGCTCACCATCCGCCACGACTCCACGCATCGCAACTCCTTCATGCCTGGTGTCTTGCTGGCTATCAGGCATGCAGTCGCGCAACCTGGTTATGTCTACGGGTTGGGGTCGCTGTTGGGTCTATGAAGGTTCACGGGGCAAAGGAGGTTCAATGAGCACGACAGGTGAGGAACTTGCTACCGTCACGCTGCATATGCCTACGTCAATGAAAAACGATCTCGAGCGGCTCGCGCACCTCACGGGGCGACAGCAGGCCGTCCTGGCCATCGAGGCCATCGGTCGATATCTGGAGGTCGAGGTGGGCCAGATCGTCGAGATTCAGGACGCGATACAGCGCGCTGATCACGGTGACTTCGCTCCGGAAGAGCAGGTGACTGCCGTCCGCAACAAGTTCCGTGCCCTGAGTATGGGTTAGGCGTGAGGATTCGCTGGGATCCCAAAGCACTGGAACGACTGGAGGCTGTGGGTCACTTTAGCGCTCAGGATAGTCCCATGGCAGCAGTTCGTGTGGTTGAGCGGATCTACGACGCTGTTGACGAATTGGCCAATTTTCCGTTCAAGGGACGTGCAATAGATCTCTCATCGTGGTGCCTGTCCGGCGTTTCCCATGAGCGTAGCGGAGGCCCACCAAGGTTGGTACGCCGATGGGATGGCGATACAGTTCATCTCACTGCCTCCCTGGGGCCTTGAGGCGGACGAGTTGAGGAATGCTGCTGCACCAATACAGTACCCGCTTGCATGCCGCCTTCGGCTCTGCGCTCGCTGCGGTAGGAAAGCAAAGTCGCCTCGCTCACATTACACCCGGTTCCAAGTCGCGACTGGCCACCCGCCCTGTCTCGCGGTTTGGTCCCTGCTGGCTGTCCTCCGCCTCAGCGTCCGGCAACAAGCAGACCAACATCCCGAGGTTGGACACGACGACGGTCCCATCGGCAGTCACCTTGCATACAGAGAGCGGTAAGGCAGCACGGCAAGATTCTTCAGGCAATGTGCCGCTATGGACGGGCTTGGAAAGGGTGTAGTCGGCGGTGTTAGCCACGTGGTGCCGGATGAACAACCATGCGGTATAAGGAATTGCGCCAGACCGGCCGCCACGGTCCGCAAGAGCGCCCCTCGACCTTGCAGGGTATACTCCTGGTATGGTCGCTTGCTGAACCTGACCGATACGGTCCAGTCTACGACTTCCATGATCCGAGTGACCTCTACATCGACTCTATGACTCTGGGCGGTTTCTGGGCCAGGCGCTGGGACCTCAACGAGACCTACAGTGATGCCTACTCCTTCATGCGGAACCGGTTTGAGCAGCGACAGCGACGGACATTCGCTAGATTCTTGGGATGACGCGCCCGTCAAGGGACACATGTGGGACTTCAATCCTGGCGCAAATACGTCTAGTTGCCTACGCTGCGGGAAAACCCTTCGTGGTATGCACATGATGTAACACCACGGCGCGCCGGAGCGGCGACGGCTTTTGCCACCGGCCGGACGAGGCTGAACGCTTGGACGGCCACTCTGACCCGTTCAGCCAGGTACGGACAGTAGGACTGTGGATGCTAGCTAGCGGCTACAGCAGCAGCAGGCGCAAACGCCGCCGATCGCTGCTGCAAGAGCGACAGCCGGAAGTAGGACCACAGCGGCAGCGATAACGAGAATCACCAGGAGTAGTTTGCCAAGCCAGCCCACCGAAACCTTCCTTTCAGGATAGGGAGACGCCGTCGTCATGGCGGCAATCTCACCAAGGCCAGCGTACCGCGAACGCCACGCCGTCCCCTGTGCCCGCTGTGGCTGCGATGCTGATGGGAAACAGTCGCTCGGCACACCGCCACGGGCAGGGGTGATGGGATGGATCATCGGGACCGTTCGACGAATCAGCCGATCACGGAGCAGCAGCGATGCACCTTCATCGCCGCTTTGGTTATCTCTCATGGAAGTGCCGGAGCTGGGGAACTGGCTGCTGCGAAGCCGTGTGCAGCTCGCGCACAGCTTGATCAACGCCGGGCGGTGGCGGCTCGCCTATGCCCACCTCGCCGCCATCGCTCGCTGGATGGCTGAGCATCCTCCCGGTCGACAGCGGCGTGGTCAGGAAGATCAGATAGAAGATGGCTTGCTGCGCCGCGACGAAGTGTGGGTGGAAACCTACCAGTATCTCGCCATCGTCTGCCGCGACGTGGAGCCGCTGGACGCGATGGGCTACCTGAGCACCGCGCTGGCGCGGATTGGGAGGAGAGGTCCAGGAGCTATCCAGCCTATCCGCCCAGACGTCACCATCGGAAATCTCCAGCGCGACCTGGCGAAGGTCCAATTGCGGCAACGCCGCTTCGATCGGCAGGCGGTGGCGGAACAGCTACAGCAGGCGCAGGCCAGGCTTGAGCAGGCGGACGAGCGGGAAATGCTGGCCGCCACGCACATCGCCCGGGCAACGCTGTGCAGCCGGATTGGCGATCTGAACGGGGTCAACCGAGCCATTGAAGATGCCACCTTCCTGGCTGACCAGAGCCAGTCGCCAATTCTCGTTTGCATCATCCCTACTGCCGGAGAGTCATGTGCGCGACGTGGAAACGGAGTTGCCCTGGTGCGGTCCGCACCGGCAGATGCTGCCGCGACTGAAGCGTCTCTTCACCACTCCCGGAGACGGCGGCGACAGCGTACTCTCTCGACCAAGCGCCACGGAATGACCCTGCACACCTGCCGGGGACCCTCGCCGGCACTCTAACCGGGCTGGTACCATAGCCTTCATTGGGATGCGGTTCACCGCTCGACGGAAGGGAGGGAACGATGGTCACTGCCCTGGCGCCAACCAGGCGCTACACTATTGACGATCTTGACCAGTTCCCCGACGACAGGAAGTTCCGGGAGCTCGTTGATGGTCAGGTCGTGGAGTGGGACTTGCCTTCACAGGAACACGGCATGTTGGAAACCGAGCTATCGGGTGAACTCCGGCAATTTGTGAAGCAGCACCGTCTCGGCCGAGTCTCCACCGGCGATGGTATGGTCCGCATACTCGGCAGCGTACACCACGCCCGTGGCGGCGACATCGAGTTTTTCCGGGTGGGCAACTATCCGCAGGACGCTCGTGCCGCCGCGACGGTCACCGTTCCCGACTTCGTGATCGAGATCATCTCGCCGACCGACCGCGCCGACCTCGTTCTGGACAAGGTACGCGACTGGCTCCGGGCCGGCGTGCGGCTGCTCTGGTATATCAACCCGGAGACCGGTGTTACCACGGTATACCGGGGAGACCGGGTCAGCCACGTTGCCGGCGACGAAGTGCTTGATGGCGGAGACGTGCTGCCGGGGCTGAAACTTCGCCTACGCGACATCTTGAATGAGCTGGCCGTGGATGGAGTAGACTCTGCCGGCGTCTGACGGCAAGCGCCTGATCCGCGTACTCGCCTGGTCTCGATGCTTCTCTTGCCCGTGGGCTAGCTGCCGTCTATACTTCCTCCCAGTCGGCACAGCAGCGGACGATTTGCTGGCGACCGGCCCCGGCCAGCGAGAACTGTATGGGTGGGCGCTCCACTTTGCCGCGTTTGCGCAGAGCGTGGTCACGGCGATGCGGCCGGGGCGCAGGCGCTCCGCCTGGCCGTCGCCGTGACCACGCTCTGCGCAACGCTGGAGATTCCCTTGCCAGTGCTGGAGCAGCGCATGGTGCGGCGAGCGCAGGCCGTCGAGCCGTCGCTCGCTGCCGCCGCCGCCGCCCGAGCACGGGAGGAAGGCGCGGCCCTGACGCTGGAGCAGGCAGTGGCGGAAGCGCTCGGGGAGGATGCCACCCGGCCATAAATGGCCGGGTGTTCGGTGCCGGCACGGCTGCTTGCCAGTTGCATCGGACTGTGCGTGGGCTGGTACCATTGCAATCATTGGGATGCGGTTCGTCGCCCGTCTGAAGGGAAGGAACAATGGTCACTGCTCTGGCGCCAACCAGACGCTATACTATCAACGATCTTGACCAATTTCCCGACGATGGGAAGTTCCGGGAACTTGTTGATGGTCAGATTGTGGAGTGGGACTTGCCTTCACAGGAACACGGCGCGCTGGAAGCCGAACTGACAACGGAACTGATGATATTCGTGCGTCAACATCGGCTCGGTCGAATCACATCCGGCGACGGTATGGTGCGTATTCTCGGCAGCATGCATCACGCTCGCGGGGGCGACATCGAATTCTTCCAACGTGGCAACTTTCCAAAGGATAGGCGAGCTGCTGCGACCGTCACGGTGCCGGAATTCGTGGTTGAGATCATCTCACCAACCGATCGCGCCGATAAGGTCCTAGACAAAGTACATGATTGGATCCGTGCCGGTGTACGTCTCCTTTGGTACGTTAATCCGGTGACAGGCGACACCACGGTATACCAGGGAGACCGTGTGAGCCACGTCGCCGCCAGCGAAGTGCTCAATGGCGGCGACGTGCTGCCCGGATTTGAGATTTGCCTGCAAACTATCTTAGATGACATCGCCGCGGATTCGGCGTAGCTCTGTTTGAGTCCGGCTGCTCGTGGCCGCGGACGCTATTTGGCTTGCTTCGGTATGGCCGGTTCGACCAAGTCCGTCTGTGGCTGCTCCGGTAACAGCATCGGCGGGCGCGGCGTCTGATTGAAATCGAAGTCACTCGCCAGGTCGCCCAGTTGGGGCGCGTTTTCACGCACGTCCGGTCGCGGATCGGGGCGCCCATCCGTCGCGGGGTTGAGGCGCTGGCCGCCCAGAAAGTCGTCCTCAATGAACTTGACGTAGGCATCGAAACTGAGCGTTTGATGATCGACGTAGCCGCGTCGGGCATACGGGCTGATGACCAGGCCGGGTACGCGCAGGCCGTAGCCGTTAGTATCGACCTTTGGGGGCGCTACGTGGTCGTAGAAGCCGCCCCAGTCGTCCCAGGCCAGGAAGATGGCGGTGGAGTCCCAGTTCGGACTCTGCATGATCGTGTTGATCAGACCCGTCACATAGGATTGACCGGCGCTGACGAGAGCTGGGGCGTGTTCGCTGTTGGCATCGGTGGGGGTGATCCAGGACACCGCCGGTAGGTTGCCACTGCGGGCATCAGCGTAGAAGTTGGCGAGCGACTGCACATTGCCAACCTGGTGGTCCTGCTGGACGGTCGTAAACCAGGGCAGCGGGTTCCATAGGCTGGCCATGCCAGGATGTTGCGATATCGGCTTACAGGTCATCGCGTCGTCGCTGCAATCCGGTTGCGTGCCGTTGGCGACGTAGTATTTCCAGCTCACGTGGGCCTGGTACAGCATGTACGTCAGGTCGGTCCAGGCGTAGTTCGGCGCCGGCGGCGGCTGCGTGCCCTTGTGGCTGGCGTAGTTCGGCGGCAGGTCCGGGTTGCTGATATCGTTGATGCAACTCACCGGGTCGTTGACCTTGCTGCACTTGGCCGACCATTCGGACACCAGATAGAGATGCGAGGGTAGGGTCCACGATGCGGCTGGAGCAAACATGTGATCTTGCAGCACGAAGTTCTGGGCGTAGGACCAGTAGTTCGGGATGTCACTGCCGTTGTGGTAGCCCAGGGCGTCGACTTGCGTGGCGATGTCACAGACAGGGCTCGTGAGGTTCGCGCAGTGGTGCTGCCCGGCGGCCGCCTGTCGGACAAAGCCGTTCATGGCGCCGCCGTTGATATCAGCGGTCGCGTTCGCCGCGCCGTGTGGTCCCCCGGCATTGACATCACTGGTGTCGTGGAACGGTGTGAGGCAGGGGCCCCCTTGCGGGTTTGCCAAGCATGTGTTGAACTGGCCATTGACCATTGGTAGGCCGTCGGCGCCGGGGTAGGCGCCGAAGTAGCTATCGAAGGAGCGGTTCTCTTGCATGATGACCACCACGTGCTTGATGCGGTGGAGGTCTGCTGGTGCGCTCTGCACCAGCCGCGGCTGCGCGTTTCCATCATATGGTAACGCCGAGGCACTGGCTATCCTCCCAGGACGCGAAAGTTGGCCGAGGATCAGACTTGTTAACGCTACGAGCGACAAAAGTGTTACGACGAGGCCATAACGGCTCCCCTTGCTCACCGGCAACGATAGCCGGACGCCCCCCATGGTCATTGCTTTGCCCTTCTGGACCATCTACGTCGACATTGACTACGGGTGACAGCGCCGCTCCCATGCCCATGGCGTTGCTGCGCGGCGGACCCACAGGTGGCAACAGCGACAGGCTGCTTGCGGAAATACCAAACGGCAGACTCTTGAAATGTAGGATAGTTGAGTTAATGATATCGTGCCTCCCGGTTAGGATATTTGTCCTATTGTGTGTAAGCTTTACCGTAATCTCACATTTCACTCGCCATACGGCTGGCTGGTCGTTCTACCGGGCGCTCTCCACGCGATGAATTATTGCCGGCCGCAGCAATAAAAGGCGGCGATCGTTGCCTTCCTGGCGACGTGCTGACGGTGTGGCGATCACCACCCTCCTACAACGGTTGACACAGCGCGCTTCATCGTCTACCTTCAGTACGTGGTAGCCAGGGAGGGAGAGCCGGACGGGGAGCGGTTGATCGGCCTGGGGCCGGCGGACCGCGCCGTGTCTAGATCCTCCGTGGCGCCGACGTAGATGAGAAGGGAGTATTTGCGTGCCGAAGTTTGGCAGCCCATTCGCGAACGAGGGTAAGGGCACAGGCAGCGATAGCAGTGAACGTCGTGGCGGTCTGAGTTCTGACGAGATCAGCAGCCGGCTGTACCCAAAGCCGGCCGATATCTGGCGGCGCGACGAGCCCAGTACCGTTGCGGCGAAAGCGCAACCCGCTGTGGAAGCAATGCCGGCAGAAAGCGTGACCGTTGTCGAGGCGGACCAAGAAAGGAGCAGCCCCCTGGCAGCGGTTGCCGCGGTAGGCGCCGGTCAGGGGTCTCCCGTTGCTGATCCTGCACCGCTCTCGACTGTGTCGCCGAGCATGCAGGCGGAGACAGAATCGAGTGCCCCGGTGGCAGCGCCGAACGTTCCGGCTGAACGGTTAGTCAGCATCATCAGCAAGAACTCCGTCTTCGACGGTAACTATGTGACCGACGGTGATGTGCGCGTGGAAGGCGAGGTCAAAGGTGATATCACCTGTAAGGGGCATGTCCTGATTTGCGATGGCGCGTCGGTGAATGCCAAGATCATTGCCACCTCGGTCTCGGTCGCCGGCCGACTAAGCGGCGAAGTAACGTGCAGCGAACGCTTCGAGGCACAGCCAACCGCGCGTATCACCAGCGAGATCAGCACGCCGCGCCTGGTGATCCAGGAGGGCGCCGTGGTTGACGGCCAGATTAAGATGGGGGTGCAGGGGTAGGCGCGGCCAGCCGGGTGGCAGCAGTCTACCGCCCGGTCACCCCCGGGCAGCGTCGTACACGACCCGTCCACCCACAATCGTTGCTCGCACTGCCGCCTCCAGCAGAGCTTCCGGTGGCAGGGAAAGAATGTCGCGATCCAGCACCGTGATGTCTGCCAGCTTGCCGGGGGCCAGGCTGCCGAGTTCGACCTCGCGGCCGGCGGCGTAGGCGGCGCCAAAGGTGTAGGCGCGCAGGGCTTCCGGCAGGGTGATGCGCTGCTCGGGATACCAGCCGCCGGCTGGGTCGCCATCGGCTCGCCGGCGTGTGACGGCGGCGTAGAGGCCCTGGAGTACGTCCAGCGTCTCTACGGGACAATCGGAGCCAAAGGCGAGGGCGGCGCCGCTGTCGATGACGCTGCGCCAGGCGTAGCCGAGACGCGAGCGATCGCCCCAATAGCAGTCTGCTATTGCCATGTCGGCGGTTGCATGGACGGGCTGCATTGAGGCGATGATGCCGAGCTGCGCCAGCCGCGGCAGGTCGTCGGGGTGGAGCAGTTGGACGTGCTCAATGCGCTGGCGGAGACCGCGCGGCGCCCACTGCTCGCGCGTGGCGGCGAAGGCGTCCAGCACCGTGCGGTTAGCGGCGTCACCGATGGCATGAATCGCACATGCCAGGTTCTGGCGGACTGCGCCGGCAATCAGGTTGGTAAGCTCCGCCAGGGACGTGATGGCCACGCCGTAGTTGTTGGTGTCGGTGAACGGCTCCAACATCGCCGCCGTCCGAGAACCAAGTGCGCCATCGGAGAATATCTTGAGCGAGGCGGTTTGCAGCAGCGATGGCCCGCTATTGCTGCCTTGCTCTCTGGGCCAACCGGCGCGCCAGGAGACCAGATCCACCATCATCTGCACACGCAACGTGAGTTGGTCGCTCGCCAGTGCGCGCTGGAAGGCAGCGCGCGCGTCGGCGGCTTCCATGTCGTGGATGGCGGTGATGCCGGCGCGGTTGGCGAGACGCATGGCGTTGGTCAGTGCGCGGTCGCGTGCGCTGTCGTCCGGCAGCGGTACGAGGCGCCGCACCAGCGCCATGGCCTCCTCGGCCAGGATGCCGGTTGGCTCGCCGGCCGCGTCGTGCTCGATCCGCCCGCCGGGCGGATCGGCGGTGGCGGCGGTGATGCCGGCGGCTGCTAAGGCGGCGCTGTTGACCCAGATGGAATGCCCGTCTTTGCGGGTGAAGAGCATCGGGTGGGCCGTGGAGAGGCGGTCGAGCAACCGGCGATCCGGTTGCACGCGGTCCCAGAGGTCCTGGTTCCAGCCGCTCCCGGTCATCCAGCTTCCGGGCGGTGTGTGGTCCACACGCTCGCTGATGCGTCCTTCCACCTCGGCGTAGTCCGCCACCTCGGTCAGCGTGACCTGTTCCAGGCCCAGGCCATACCAGAGGAGGTGGATATGGGCGTCGACGAAGCCGGGCAGCGCCAGGCCGCCGTGCAGGTCCAGCACCGTCGTGTGCGAGCTGCGCATGGCCTGAGCCGCCGCACCCAGGGCGGCGATACGGCCGTCCTTGACTGCCAGGGCGTCCGTTTCGGGAAAGGCCGGATGCAGCGTGGCAATGCGCCCGCCAGTGAGCAACAGGTCGGCGTCGTTGTGCATTGGCGCTGCTCGTTTCGTAACTGGCCCGGAAGGCGGCGGGTGCCTGAGCCGGCTAGCTCTGGCTCCAACCCGACGATTGGATCACCGGATCGTAGACCTGGGCCACGCTATTCAGGCCATCCTGAATACTTGTCGTCTTGTTGAGGATGTCTGTCAGCGCCTTGGTCAAGGGCACGCGTAGTTGCACGCTGTCGGGCAGCGACGGGAAGGCGACGCCGGTGCTGTTGAAAACCTTGACCACCTCTTGCAGGCCCGTCGTCGCCATGTAGCCCTGGTTGGCGACCGACTTGCGCGGTGGGATGAAGAAGAATTCCTGGTTGTAGTCCAGCAGGCTCTGCCCTTCCAGTACCACCTTGAGGACATTGAAGGCATCGGTCGCGTGTTTGCTCTGACTGGCGATAATCAGCCAGTCGGTGAAGGTGAGGGCCACCGGCTTCACCTTGCTGGGGTCCGGCGCTTTGTAGGTGACGCCGCCGGCCGTAATCGGCTGGCCCACGATGACGCTCGCCAGCGAGTCCGGGGCCTTGCGGGCGACGTTGGACAGAACACTCGGCCCGCCCCAGGAGATGACCTGGCGGCCAAGTGAAAAGTTGGTTACGCCGGTGGGAGGCGCCGGCAAAGGCTTGGTGCCGTTGGGCGTGAGCTGAGTGAACCGATCCTGCATAAACTGGGCGGCGACCTGCCCCTCGGGGCTGTTGACGGCGGTCTTGCCGTTGGCAATCAGGGCGCCGCCGACCGAGATCAGCAACTCGGTGAACTCCTGCCAGTCCGGCCCGGTATTGACGCCGAGCTGCGTGAGCGTGCCGTCGGTGAGCTTGGTGAGCTTCTTGCCATCGTCGAGGGCGTCTTCCCAGGTGACAGGAGCGTCATTGATGCCGTTCGTTTTCAACAGGTCACCGCGCGAGAAGTAGGTGCGTGGGGAGGAAAGATAGGGTAGGCCGTAGGTTTTGCCCTGCCACTGGCAGGCTTGCAGCGCGCTCGGAAAGAAATCGCTGCGCTGTCCCCACTGGTCGATCATCTGGTCCAGCACCAGGCCCATCTGCAGGTGGGCGACCTTGAAGGCGTACTCTGCCCCCCACTGGAAGATATCCGGCGCCACACCGCCGGCGAAGGAGGCTGCGAGATCCTGATCAATGCCACCACCGGCGGTGCTCCAGGACTTCCAGCCCATGGTGACGCTGACGTTGGGGAGGGCGGTTTTCAGGGCCGGTAGCACCTTGTCGTTATAGAGCTTCTGGGTGTTGGTATCCTGGTCGACCAGCCAGAATTCAATCGGGGTGCCGGTGGCTTGCACGGCGCTGCTGGATGCAGCCGGCGCGGCGCTACTGGCAGCCTGGCCGGCGACGGTCGCCACGCTGGCGGCCGCCGCGACACTACTGCTCGTGGCGGTTAGCGCGGCGCTGCCACCGCAGGCCGCCAGCAACGCCGCGCCGGCTCCCAGGGCGGTCGCTCCCATAATTGAGCGCAGGACCGAACGCCGCGACAGCCCGACTTCAGAATCAGGTAGTAGAGACACATCTGCTCCTATCAATACAATGAGCCACAACGCTGCCGTTTCAGCGCTGGGCGCCCGACCGCCCCCGGGCCTGTTGAGGTGCAAGTCGATCGGACCCTAATCATAGCAAGGCGGCGCCGGGTGTCAATGGCTGGAAGGCCTCAAGTGCCAAAGCTCCCAATAGACTTGACAACTGGTGCGGTTGCTATATGATTCGGTGCTATCGTCAAAAAAGACCATCAGTCCCCGCGGTGCAGCGAAGGAGCAGACGCCGGCGTTACGCCGCGTGGCTCCGGGACACATGGCGGCCTGTCACTTTGCCGAGCAATTGCAGTTGCAGGGTGTCGTCGCCACGCCGACGCGGGCCAACGGCGCGATCGTCGGGGCGTCTCCGGCAATGCCGGAAGGACAGTGACGGCAACGTCCGGCCGCCCGGCCAGCACCCGCGACTATACGCCGCGGCGACCTACCGTCGGGGTACTGCTGCTCTATTTTCTGGCGTGGCTGGGCAACGGCGCGGTGGCGTTAGTGACCGCTGCGCAGGTGCGTACCGCCGTCAAGCTGCTGGGACTGCCGTTGCACTGGGGGCCATACACCTTCACGCTGGTTGACGAGGTTCTACTGATCCTGCTCGGCTTAGGCTGGCTGATCTGGGTGCTGATCATGGAGAGCCTCTACCGGAAGGCGGCCGGCCGAGGCCTGGCGGCGCTCCTCCGTGTTGTCGTGCGCACTACCGTGATGCTGGTCGTCGTCGTCATCCTCACCCTCGCCGAGCAGCAACTGCTGCACTTCTAGCGATGGTCGGCCAGGTGTGCCACCGGTTTGTTGCTGGTAGGAACCACCTCCCCCGGTCAAGGCTGCAAAACGCTCAAAAAAGTCGGGGAAGGTCTTGGCGACACAGCCGGGATTTTGCAGGCGGATGCCGGGGACACGAAGGCCGATCAGGCTGAAGGCCATGGCCATGCGGTGGTCGTCGTAGGTGGCGATGTCGGCCGCGTGGAGCGGGCCGGGCCAGATGGTCCAGCCATCGGCACGCTCCTCCACCCGCGCACCGAGCTTGCGCAACTCAACGGTCACGGCGGCCACGCGGTTAGTCTCCTGGTGACGGGTGTGCTCCAAGCCGCGCAGCGTCACCGGACTGCTGCAGAAGGGCGCCAGCGCTGCCACGGTCTGGGCGGTGTCGTTCGTGTCGGCCAGGTTGAGGTCGGCCCCTTGCAACTGCTCTGGACCTTGCACCTCCAGGTAATCGTTGCCACGAGTTGCCCGGCAGCCAAGCGCTTCCAAGGTGTCCAGAAAGTGGATATCGCCCTGGGCCGAACCGGCGCCCAATCCTTCCACCCGCACGCAGCCGCCGGTCAGGGCCGCTGCTGCCAGGAAGTAGGTGGCGTTGGAGGCGTCTGGTTCGACCTGGTACTCGCGCCCCTGGTAGTGCTGGCCAGGCGCAACCCGGAAGCGCTCGTAGCCCTCGCGGGTCATCGTCACGCCGAAGTCGGCCATGATGCCGGCGGTGATGTCAAGATAGGGGCGGGAGACCAGCGTGCCGGCAACTTCCAGGTCGAGCCCGGCGCGCATATAGGGCGAGGCCAGCAGCAGCCCGCTGAAGTACTGGCTGCTGATGCCGCCGGCCATCCTGGCCTTCCCGCCGAGGCAACCGTCGGCTACGATTAGCACCGGCGGGCAGCCGTTGTCCGCTTCGCTGCGCGCGTCAACACCGAGCTCGTTCAGCGCCGCCAGCAGCGGGGCAATCGGCCTCTGCCGTGCACGCGGCGTGCCGTTCAGGCGGTAGCGGCCGTGGCCGAGGGCTGCCAGCGCACAGAGGAAGCGCATGGCGGTGCCGGACGCGCCGAGGTCAAGGTCGGCCTGTGTGGCGGGAATCTGGCCCGCGCAGCCGTCAACGACGAAGCGCTCGCCTGTTACGTCCTCCTCGATGGCGATGCCAAGCGCTCGCAAGGCTCCGGCCATATAGCGCGTGTCATCGCTGAACAGCGCGCTGGTAATAATCGACTGCCCATGGGCCAGCGCCGCGATCGGCAAGGCGCGATTGGTGTAGCTCTTGGAGCCGGGGAGGCGAACGCTGCCCACGATGGGGCCGGTGGCAGGGTGGATGGCGATGGTCGAGGGCACGGGGGACCCCTCTCTCTGACTCTCTCCCCCTCACGGGAGAGAGAGAACGCGGTTGGAAAGCCGGTCGCGCTGAGGCAAGGTCCTGGCGCGGTTTTGACCAACGACTGCCGTCACTCCAGTTGCGTTCCCCCTCTCCCGTGAGGGGGAGGGGCCAGGGGAGGGGTTACGCCGAGACATCTTCCGGTTCGTCGATGATCGGTCGGTCGGTGCGGGAGAGCAACAATGGCTTACTGCGGTGCAGGATCACCTCGGCGTTGACGACGCATTTCTTGACGTCGGTGCGCGTCGGCAGGTCGAACATTACGTCCAGCAGCGCGTCCTCGATGACGGTGCGCAGGCCGCGGGCGCCGGTCTTGTGCTTGAGCGCTTCGTCGGCTACGGCTTCCAGCGCGTCGACGGTGAAGATCAACTCCACCTTGTCGATGGAGAAGATCTTCTGGTACTGCTTGATGACGGCGTTCTTTGGCTCGGTCAGGATGCGAATGAGCGACTCGCGGTCGAGCGCCTCCAGCCCCACGGTCACCGGCAGGCGGCCGATGAACTCCGGGATCAGGCCGTACTTCAGCAGGTCGTCGGGGCCGGCCTGGCTGAGCATCTTGTCGGCTTGCTGCTGGCGAGCCACGGCGTCCGTTTCGGCCTTGAAGCCGATGGTGCGCTTGCCGCCCACCCGGTCGGAGACGATCTTGTCCAGACCCTCAAAGGCGCCGCCGCAGACGAAGAGGATGTTGGCGGTGTTGATCTGGATAAAGTCCTGATGGGGGTGCTTGCGCCCGCCCTGCGGCGGCACGTTGGCGACGGTGCCCTCGATGATCTTGAGCAGGGCTTGCTGCACGCCTTCGCCGGAGACGTCACGGGTGATCGACGGGTTGTCCGACTTGCGGGAAATCTTGTCGATCTCGTCGATGTAGACGATGCCGCGTTCGGCGCGTGGTATGTCAAAGTCGGCGGCCTGAATCAGGCGCAGCAGGATGTTCTCGACATCCTCGCCCACGTAGCCGGCTTCCGTCAGGGCGGTCGCATCGGCGATGCAGAAGGGCACATCCAGAATCTTAGCCAGCGTCTGGGCCAGGTAGGTCTTGCCGCAGCCGGTGGGACCGATCATCAGGATGTTGCTCTTACCCAGTTCGATGTCGTCGATCTGGGTGCCGCTTTGGACGCGCTTGTAGTGGTTGTAGACGGCAACGGAGAGCACCTTTTTGGCGTGCTCCTGGCCGATGACGTACTGGCTCAGCAGGTCGGCAATGCGGCGCGGCACCGGTATTTTGTTGACAGGCAGTTTCGCGCGGGTCGTCCCACCCTGTTCCTCGGCGATCATCTCCCGGCAGAGTTCGATGCACTCGTCGCAGATGTAGACCTGCGGACCGGCGATGAGGCGACG
Source organism: Chloroflexota bacterium (assembly GCA_036734945.1). Lineage (GTDB taxonomy): Bacteria > Chloroflexota > UBA4733 > UBA4733 > UBA4733 > UBA4733. The sequence continues at coordinate 17,787 of DAIMXP010000031.1, read as the reverse complement.
CACCTGTTCCTGGCTCTTGCCACAAAACGAGCAGCGATACTGCGACCGAGGGGTTCTCGGGCTTGCCATGATTACCTCCCAGGGAGAGCCGGCGCCACGTCGGTCCTCATGAGTACCTCGTCGACCAGACCATAGTCCTTCGCTTGCGCCGCGTCCAGCCAGAAGTCGCGGTCGGAGTCGTGGATGATCCGGTCCATCGGCTGGCCGGTGTGCTTCGCGAGGATGCCGCGGACGAGGTTCTGGAGGCGAATGATCTCGCGCGCCATGATCTCCATGTCTGTCGCCGGACCTTCCATACCGCCGGCCGCCTGGTGTATGTGGATGGTAGCGCTGGGCAGCGCGTAGCGCTTGCCGGCAGCGCCGCCTGCCAGCAGAACGGTCCCCATGGAGGCCGTCACGCCGACAGCGTAGGTGCAGATGTCTGGTTTGACGTACTGCATAGTGTCGTAAATCGCCAGCCCGGCGTGGATCGAACCGCCCGGCGACATGATGTACATGTGAATGTCGCGGTCGGCGTCCTCGCTGGAGAGGTAAATCAACTCGGCCACGATCAGGCTGGCCATGTTCGGTTCGACCGACGAGTGGACCATGATGATGCGCTCTTTGAGCAGGCGGGAAAAGATGTCGTAGGCACGCTCACCGCGGTTCGTTTGCTCCACGACCATCGGCACGAGCATGTGTACGTCTTGCGGGGTCCAGATCATTGGTGAAAAACTCCTGCTATTGGGCTTCGGCCGCTGTCTGCACGTCCGGTTCCGAGGCGAGCGCCGGGCTGACATCTGGTGCGGCTTCCTGGCCGGCCTCCTCGGGTTCGGAGTCGGCGTCCGGTAGCGCGCTCGCCAGTGCCAATTCTACGAGACGATCCAGCGCCAAGCGTTCGCGGGCGCTGCTGCGTACCGCGGGAAGGAGGCGGGGATTGGCGGCGATCAACTGGGGCACTTGCTCGTCCGGCACGTTGCCGAACATCCGACTCAGTTCCTCCATGATCTGTTCCTGGGTCGGCTCGATGCCTTCCGCCGTCGCCACTTCCGAGAGGACCAGATCGCGCTTCACCGTCTCTTCGGCGTCGGCGCGCCAGCGGGCGCGCAGGTCGTTGGGCGAGATGCCCAGCATGCGGAAGTATTGCTCCGGGTCGAAGCCCTGGCGGGCCGCGTTGCCGGCGAACGTCTCCAGGGAGCGATCCAGTTGGCGCTCGACAATGAAGGCAGGATAGTCCAGTTTGGAGGCGGCGATCAGGTCGTTGACCACGGACGCGCGTTGCCGCTCGGTCTCCGCGGCGCGGGCGGAGGTCTCCATGCGCTGCCGGATGTCGGCGCGCAAGGCGGCAACGTCGCTGATACCCGGCGTCTTCTGCGCCAGGTCGTCGTCGATCGGCGGTAGGATCGGCTGCTTGATCGCCTTGACGGCCATGGTGTACACCGCTTCTTTGCCGGCCAGCTCAGGGCGGGGATAGTCATCCGGCAGGTTGGCGAGTACTGTACGCTCCTCACCGACGCCGGTGCCGAACAGCCCTTCGTCTACCTCTTTGGGGAGGCCGTTGCTGCCAACGGTCAACTCCTGGTCTTTGGCGTCGATCAGCGTTTGGCCTTCGGCGAGGCAGTTCACGTCGGCGGTGATGCGGTCACCGCTCTCGATGCCGCGCTCCGTGACGTCTTCCCAGGTGGCGTACTGCTTGCGCAGGTCCTCGACGACCGCGTCGATGTGATCTTCGGCCACTTCGACCGGTTGGGCCTCAACGTGTAGCGTGCGGTAGTCCCCTAGGTCGACCGTCGGCGCGACTGGAACGGTGGCCTTGAAGCTGAGCGGCTGCTCCGGCTCCATGGTCAGCAACTCGACTTCGGGGTCGGCGATTGGTTGGACGCCGCTGTCTTTCAAGGCGTCGCGGTAAGCGTCAGGTAGCAGGTGATCGAGCGTCTCCTGGCGCACGCGCTGTTCACCGACGAAGCTGCGCAGTATGTGGCGCGGGGCCTTGCCCTTGCGAAAGCCGGGCACCACGTACTGGCCGCCGAGATGTTGATAGGCGCGGTCAGCGGCGCGACTGACTTGTTCCGGCTCAACTTCAACGGTCAGCGCGATGCGGCTGCCCTCCAGCCGCTCCTGGGTTATTTTCACACTTGACTCCTCGGACGGCCAGACGTTTCCCTCCGGCCTCGGGGGGTTGGCCCTTCAGTATAGCACGGCCCCGTCGTCGCTTCTGCCCCTACCGGTGCGACATTCCCCAAGGGGCACACAAAACGGCCAGGCCTCCTCCGCCACCTCGGTGGAGATGCCTGGCCGGTCAGGAATAGCAGGCACGCAGTCGCGGCCCTCGTGCTTGCCCTCTGAGAAGAATCGTCGTCAATGAGCGGAAGACGGGATTCGAACCCGCGACCCTCTCCTTGGCAAGGAGATACTCTACCACTGAGCCACTTCCGCCGGACTCTCTGCAACACGCCGAGTCAGGTTCCACCCTAACCCATTGTACGTGATGGTGGGCGATGAGAGACTTGAACTCTCACGGGTTGCCCCAATGGATCCTAAGTCCACCCTGTCTGCCAATTTCAGCAATCGCCCGCTGGTGGCAATATACTCGGTTCGCCGCAGCGAAAAGACTACCATGCGACTCCGAGCCTGACAAGGGTCACGTCGCTTCCTTGCTGCGACCGGGGAATATCCGGCTGCTGGTGCCGCGTGGCGCCGGCAAGCGTTGGGCAATGCGGTGTACACGCATCGCCTCCGTTGCGCCGGGCCGCAGGTGGAGGGTGGAACGGGGCCGCCCCGTGCAGATCAGGCCGAAGCCGGCCTGACGGTCCTGCTCGTAGAAGCGACGCGACGCCGTTTGATCGATGACACCTGTCAGGACCCACACGGCGCAGGTGATGCACCAGCCTTGTTCACACAGGCTGGGTAGGACGAGGCCGGCGCGCCGCGCTGCTGCCAGGATGAATTCGTCGGCTCCGACGGTGATGGTAGATGGGCCGCCCTCTAACTCAAACGTCACCGGAAACTGCTCACTCACTCCCGGTCACCTGCAGCGATCCCAGGGAGATTTCGGATTGGCCGTTGGCGAGTAGAAGCCGGCCCATGGTGTGAAGGTCGTAGAGTCCTACGCTTAACGCATAACTCCCCGAAGGCGTCTGATCGCCAATGGGTACTACCATCGTGTCATTGACGATTTCCCCTGCCACCCAGTCCGTCGTTGGCAACCTGCCGCCGTGCGGGCGGCTGTCTGCCTGGAAGACCAGACGCCCCCTGGCATCCGTGCCGTGGATGAATGCTGTGTAGTCGCCACGGAGCGCTTGAAGCGCCTGCCAGCGCAGCCTGACGGAGACCGGCGAGCCGGCGGCGGCGGCTTGCGGGAGCGCCGCTCCGACCAGTTCCACTTGATTGCCCAAGATGGCGTGTACTGCCTGCGGAAGGGGAGTGATCGCCGCCGGAGGGCCGGTGCTGCGCAGGATGATGCTGGCGACCTGCGCCGTGCCCACGGCAGCGCCACCACTGGAACGGGCGACGACCTGCTCGTCGGGGTGGCCTGCGGGGTACACCTGCACGACGAGGTGGGCCAGCGACGGAGCCGGGCTGGCGCTGTTTGTCGTCAGCGTCACGCGATCAGTCACACCCCAGCCTAGGGGCCACTCCGTAGTCAGTAGCGCGCCATTCAAGGGTCGTCCATCGTGTTGAGCGACCAGGAAACCATCCGGCCCGCGCAACTGCACGGAGACAACTGCATCGTCGCTGATCGGGCCGGTCGCCCGCCAAACGAGCGTGACCGTAACCGGCGTTCCCGGCGCGACGGGGTCTGAGGGCACGGTCACACCGGCAAGTTGCAGGTTGCCAAATGACTCGTTGATGGTGACGCCGGGGGGTACGACCGGTACCGCCGGTTCCACGTTGATCTGCGCGATCGTGATACCTGACTGACCGATGTCGGCGGGAATAAGCTGACCGGCAGCGTCACGGAGTTCCAGCCGCAGTGTGTACGCGCCGGGAACGACGTCCGGCGCGATTGGCAGAGGGAGCGTGTCCGTCACCTGCTCGCCGGTGATCCAATCGCCGGTGGGCAGGCCGCCGCTATGCGGCCGCCGAGCCATCTGGGCCACGGTCGTTCCCTGCCTGTTCACCAACTGCACCACCTCGTGCGCATCCACGGCAGTATCACCAATGGCCTGCCAGTGCAATTGCACGGCCAGACTGCCGCCTGCCGGCGCCGCTGTCGGCGCGGAAGCGCCAACCAGGGCCATGGTGCCACCGAAGATACCGAGAGGGACGGGTATCGGGGAGGCTGCTCGATCCGGCTGCCGCAGCTCAAGGCGCGCCAGGAGAGGAGCGCCGATGGACTGGCCGTGGGCGTCGCTGGCCTTGATTGGCCGGCCTGGCTGCCCAATAGGGTAGACGTCGACGCTCAACAGGCTCAGTATCGGGGTGGGACTGGTGCTGGGTATCTGGAGGGGGATGGTGTCTACCAGTACCTGCTGCGACGACATCTGCGAAGTGAGCACCTCGGCGTTGCCCGGTAGGGTGTCAACAGCGGTGAGAACCGTCCCGTCGGGGCCACGGAGTACCAACGCCTCGGCGTCGTTGGCCGGTATCGGGCCGATGGCGTGCCAATAGAGCGTAACGGGGACCGTCTGACCGGGAGCGAGCGGGCCGGCCGGCATGGTACTGCCGATCAGGTCGAGGTTGCCGAAGCGGTAGTCGAGCGTTCGCTCCGGCTGCACCTGGGTCAGACCTACATACTGCGGCTGCGGGTATGCCGGCAGTATGGCCAGTGGCACGGCAAGCGCAGCGCCAGCGGCCCCCACTGCCGCCAGCACCGGCATTGCAGGCACCCGCCACGGCACGAGCCCGACGACCGCGGTGATGCCCATTGCCAGCAGCACCGCGATGCTGCCGAGCGCCGGGAACAGCAGCCGTCCAGTGGAACCAGATGTGACAGCGGTCCAGTGGACCAGCAAAATCACCTCAATGCCGAGCCAGGCCAGCAGCAAGACGAGGACCGGGTTACACCGGCGAGTAGCACGTAGCCGGTTGAGGCCCGCCATCAACAGTCCGGACGCTGCCAGCATGGCGAAGAGGCGGTAGCCCTGGTAGTACCCCGAGGGCAAGAGGATGCTGAAGTTGCCGAAGATGCCCCAGAAGGAGTACCAGACCGACGGCGCTTCGCGCAGCACCTGCGCCAGACTGAGCGCCTGAGGTCGGGGGCCGGTGATGCCGACGAAGGTGCTGAGCGCCAGGGGGTCGTGGTACAGCAGGCAGTTGCGCAGATACCACCAACCGCCGATGAGGCCGGCGATACCACCCAGGACGGCCAGGTGCCGCAGCCAGTCCTTCGTGGGCCGGTACGTGATCCCCAGATAGAGATACACGCCGAGGACAGGGATGCCCACAGCCGCAGCGTTCAACTTGCTCAGCAAGGTCAACCCCAACAGAATCGCCGTGAGCAACGTGCGTCGCCAGGTCAGGCCAAGGTGCAGGGTCGTCGCCAGCATCGCCAGCGTGGAGGTACAGAGGGCGACGGCCAGCATATCGTTGTCGGCGGAGGCGGCGATGAACAGTACCATCGGGTTGAAGGCACAGATGGCGGCAGCAAGCGTGGCAACGGCAGCGTACCGTGGCGCCGCCAGGTACCCCAGCCGGTAGACGCCGGCGATAGCACAGGCGCCATAGAGGAGCGATAGCAAGCGCTGGATGTGTACTGCCAGGGCCAGCCCGTGCCAGGGGAAGTCCTCCGCCGCACTGTGAGCGAACAGGTTACGGTTGCGCACGTTGTAGTCCGGACTGCCGATATTTGCCTGTGGATTGAATACCATGCTGTCCACCGGCGCTGGCGGGTGGATCCAGAAGGTTGCCGCCGCCGCCAGGAGGTAGGAGAGCGGTGGCTGGCCGGCCTCCTGTGCCGGCACGAGCAGGTGGCGCGGATCGGCGGGCTGCATCACCGGCAGCCCGTGCCCGGTGCCAATCTGCCAGATGACGGCCTCCTGCGTATCCTCGTCGCTGACCTCCAGGATCGGTGTGGCCACGCTGTACCAGACGCCGAGCAACAGGAAGCAACAGATGATCAGGGAGAGCGGTGATGGCAGCAACCTCCGACGCCGGACGTTACGCGACGGCAGTTGGAGCCCGTCATCGCGCGATACTTCCGTGGCAGCGTTTGCCGGTAGCGACGGCAACAACGGCGCCACAGTAGCGAGTGCCACACCCAGGTTGATGTGTTGTAGCACGACTGTTTCCCGCCCGTAATGAGGTACGCCGGGCTCCCATGCGTCCAGCAGCGTTGCTCGCTACGTTCGCTGAGCATATTGCAGGATACGCCTACTGCTTGTCAACACCTGGTGGGGAGAGGGTTGAGTCAGGATGGCAGCGCGGCGTGTAAAGCCTCTCTGAATCTGTCCTGTAATCTGGCGCCCCCGGCGCGGCGGGCCCACCCGGCGATGCATGACTATGTTGGCGAACTCAGTAGCCGGTGCTGTGTCGCCGTTCGCCTGCCGCTAAAGCAGCAGGTTACGCACCCGCATGCGGGTACCCGGAAGCCCCGCCAACGGGTTTGGAGACGGTGCGGAGCGAGCCGGTGCGCAGGCCCAGCCTGCTTGAGCAGGCTTTGTGTTCGTAGCCTGCTCGTTTACGGGCGGGCGGGCGACCGCCGCGACGGGAGCCCGGAGGTTCGCCAACAAAGTCATTCATCGTCGGGCTAATACTACAGCCTCAGATTAGGGAGGAAGCGGTGAGGGGAGGGAATTGCGCAGGCGACAGCGGTAGTGGCAGTCTTTGGCGCGGGCCTGGTGGCGGCGTCGCCAGAGGGACCGGTTGAGCCGACGCTGGGGAGGTGATGAACGACAATTAGACTTGCCGCTGGTGTAGTGCTAATCCTGCTCGCGGGATGCACCGCAAAGTTTTGCAGTGGCGGCTTGTCCCTTTCAGCGGACAGGTGCGCATGGACTGCGTCCCGCAGCCGACAGCGCTCTGGATGCTTAATCACGGAGCTGAGCAACGCGGCTGGGGTGCTCTCGATGCCGTATCATTAGACCTAGTTGGTCTAATAGGTTCACGCGATAAGGTGGTCGGGATGACGATGGTGAAGGAACTTCAGTTCTCGCAGGCGAAGGCGCGCCTCTCGACGGTGATGGACGACGTGGTCCATCGCGAACGTCTGACGGCTGTGCGCCGCGAGCGCGGGAGGGACGAGGTGATGTATCTCCTTCCCCGCGCGCTCCTCGACGCCGCGGTCCGCTCCGCCCGGGTCACGGTGGATTATCTTCCTGACGAGGAAGGCATGGGGCTGTGGGTGAACGACCTGGAGATCGGCGCCCATGGCGCGGACATCGCCGAGGCGCGGTGCAATCTTTTGGGCGAAGTTCACGCCTACGTCGCCAACTTCCTTGGCGAGCTGCCCGTCTACCTTACATGGCCGGACCGGGCGCGCCTCGTGCCTCAGGTGCTCCGGCTCGCGGTCGCGCGGGACGACGTGGCGCTGGCACAACTCCTCTTCGATCCGGCAGGGGCCTAGTGTGCCCGAGCGGCGCCCGACATGGGGGCAGGTGCGGCGCTTCTGCGTGCGGCAGGGGTTCCGGCCCTCGACGACCGATCACGACTTCTATGACAAGGTGCTGCCCGATGGGAGTACGGCGGGGACGAAAATCTCCCTCGGCCTTGCAGAAACCGAGACAGTGCCGTCGTCGCTCTGGCCGCGCATTTGGAAGCGCCAACTCCGTTTGCGAACAGAGGACGAGTTCTGGCGCGGGATCGACGGCGCGCCGATCATCTACGATGTCCCGCCAGCGCCCGAGCCGCTGCGACCGCTGTCCGACTTCCTCGCCCGCCACTTGCGCGAAGATCGGCGCCTGCCGGACGACGCGATCGCGGCGACTCCGCGCGACAAGGCACAGCAGTTGTTCAATGCCTGGTACAGTCGTGAGCGGGGCGAAGACTGACCGCGTTGGGAAGCGGGACTGCCGCTACTACACCTGCTTTCAGATGCTTTCAGACTGCAATCGCAGCGTTGGTACGTGAGGGCATTCAATCACCGGGTGACAACGGCTGGTCGCATGCCCTTGTCCAGTCGCAATTCGCTGGAACGCTGGTCTACAGACGCAAGCTGTGGGGTGCGCCACAGAGTTGTTACCGCTGGCGAACCTCCTCTGGCGGCGCGAATCACGGTGAGGCCGTGGCGAGTTTGACGAACGGCGTGATGCGGACGGAGGCGCGGGGGCGCTCGGCGAACCAGTCGCTCAGTCGGCAGAGCACCCGCAAGCGGGTACCCGGGGCAGCGGCGGTGAGGACGTGTTGGAGTCATGTTTTGGCGAGACCGATAGAGCGGGCGTGGCGCAGATCAGTGACGCGCAGGCCCTGGCTGATGGTGGCCTCAATGCCGGCGCGCGCGTCATAGCGTGCTTTGAACTCCTTGGTCTTTTGGTACCGCCGGGCCTGCTGCAACGCCAGATATTGGGCCTTTGGTCGGACGGTGATCTCGCGCGGTCCCGTCTGGGAGGTTGTACACTGCGCCCGGACGGAGCACTCGCGGCAGGCGGCGGTCGGGAAGCGGATATTGATGATGGGATTGGCGTGGTCGTCGTGGGTCTCGGACCACTTGGTACTCTGGGCGCCCTGGGGGCACGTCGCCATCTCTTGCTCCCAGTCCAGGGTGAAGCAGGCCACGTCGAAGCCCTCCCCGGCGCGGGCTTGCCAACGGGTATCCTGGGGCGCCGGGCCGATCACCTCTACGTCGTGGGCTTCCTTACTGGTCACGAGCATCTCGACATCATAGGGCGAGTTGATCAACTGGGCGGATGGCGGAGCGTCCTCCCCGCTGCGCCAGCGCACGACGCCCTGCTCGTCCGGGGCGTAAAACTGCTGCAGCCAAACCGCGCGCAAGGTCTCCACCGCCGGTACCTCCCGCAGCCACACCGGCGCGCTGTCGGCGGTCGCCGCCCGGTACAGGCGCACCCCATCGGCCCCAATCTGCGCACGGCCGCCCTGCGGGCGTCGGCGCGCCTGACGTTGCTCGGTCCCCTTCGGAAAGCGGTACTCGTCCACGCGCGGTCCATAGCGCTCCAGCCAGTCCGGGTCGATGCGGGGATGCAGCCAGTCCGGCGCCACGCTGGCCAGCGTGTTGAGCGCGTGGCGCATGGTTTCGCCCACCGTCTCCAGCCGGTTCAACGCTCGGGTGGCCGCCAGTACATGGGTGGAATCCGTGCGCGCTTTGCCGCGCGCCGGGGCGCCCGCTTGCGGGCCCTACCCCTCCGTCTTGCAGCACGCCAGCAAGAGATCCAGCAACTGATACTCCGCCCCCCCAGCCACCAGCCGCGTCCGGAACTCGCTCAAAACGGAGGCATCGAAGCCCGTGGCCGTCAGCGGCAAGCACAGCGCGTACTTCCAACTGATGCGGTCCCGCACCGCCTCCGCCGCCTGCCGGTCAGACAATCCTTCCGCATACTGGAAGATCGTCACGAGCGCCAGTTGCGCCGGGGCTGCCGCCGGTTGCCCATCTTTGGGAAAGAGCCCAGCAAACTGCGGGTTCGTGTAGATCGGCCCCAGCGCGTCGTACTGCCGCAGGTAAGCATTGCCCTTCGGGAACGACTCTCGCGCCACCCGTGCCGTCTCTTCCGGCATACAGTAGATGATCGGCGCCTGGAAGGACATCGGAACCGGACCTTTCTGTGTCGCCAGGTCACGACGACCGGCGAAGAAACGCCATCCTATCCCATCCGCCGCTACCCTGCACTCCCCCTTGCGCCTCACAATCGAGGTTCGCCAGCAGTAACAACTCTGGGAGTACCTCAAGGGGCTGAAGACTGTCTACGTGGAGACGGAGCGCCGGGAACGCAACGTCCGACGGCTGAATACGGAGCAGCCCCGTACCAACACGTTCCACGTCAGCGAGGAGTTCGTCTACAGCAACGGCGTCCAGCGCATTCGGCCCGACGTCATCTTCCTGATCAACGGCATCCCCGTCCTCCTGGTCGAGACCAAGGCTGCCACCCGCCTGGAAGGGATCGCCGAGGCGCTGGAGCAAGTGCGGCGCTACCAGCGGGAGGGGCCGGAACTGCTGGCCTTGCTCCAGCTCTTCACCGTCACCCACCTCGTGCAGTTCTACTACGGCGCCACCTGGCGGACCGGACGCAAGGACCTCTTCAACTGGCGGGAGGAACAGGACGGTGACTTCGAGACCCTGGTCAAGAGTTTTGTCGCGCCCGAGCGGCTGCTGCGGGTCCTGAACGACTACATCCTCTTCACCCGCAAGGACGACGAACTCAGCAAGGTGGTCCTGCGGCCCCACCAGATGCGGGCGGTGGAGCGCGTGGTCGAGCGCGCGGCTGATCCGGTCAAGCGGCGGGCGCTGGTCTGGCACACCCAGGGCTCCGGCAAGACCTACACCATGCTGGTCGTGGCCAAGAAGCTGATCGAAGACGCCCGCTTCCAGAACCCGACGGTGCTCATGCTCGTAGACCGCAATGAACTGCAATCCCAACTCTTCGACAACCTGGAGAGCATCGGCTTCAGCGAGGTGACGAAGGCTCGTAGCAAGCACCACCTGGAGCTGCTGATGCGCCGCGGCCAGCGCGGCCTGATCGTCTCCATGATCCACAAGTTCGACGGCATCCCGGAGCAGATCAACGCCAGGGCGACCATCTTCGTGCTGGTGGACGAGGCGCACCGTAGCACCGGCGGCGATCTCGGCAACTACTTGATGGGCGCGCTCCCCAACGCCACCTATATCGGCTTTACCGGCACGCCCATCGACAAGACCGCCTACGGCAAGGGCACCTTCAAGGTCTTCGGCGCCGACGATGCCCAGGGCTACCTGGACAAGTACTCCATTCGCCAGTCCATTGAGGATGGCACGACTGTCCCCTTGCACTACGTCTTGGCCTCCAATGACCTGCTGGTGGATCGGGAGACGTTGGAGCGCGAGTTCCTGAGCCTGGCCGAACTGGAAGGGGTGAGTGACCCCGAGGAGCTGAACCGTGTGCTGGACCGGGCGGTGCAACTCAAGAACCTGCTGAAGAATCCCGAGCGCATGGCCATGGTGGCTGCCTTCGTTGCCGACCACTTCCGGCAGACTGTCGAGCCACTCGGCTACAAAGCCTTCCTGGTCGGCGTGGATCGCGAAGCCTGCGTTCGCTACAAGCGGCTGCTCGACCAGCACCTGCCGTCCGACTACTCTGCGGTCGTCATCAGCCACGCCCACAACGACAGCGGCGAATTGGCCGACTTCGTGCTCACCGACGACGACGAGCAGCGCATTCGCCTCGCCTTCCGCAAGGCCGGCGAACTGCCCAAGATTCTGATCGTCACCGAGAAGCTGCTGACCGGCTACGACGCTCCAGTGCTCTACTGCATGTACCTCGACAAGCCCATGCGTGACCATGTGCTCTTGCAGGCCATCGCCCGTGTCAACCGCCCCTATGAGGACGGCGCTGGGCGAGCCAAGCCGGCCGGCTTCGTGCTGGACTTCGTCGGCATCTTCGACAACCTGGAACGAGCGCTGGCCTTCGACTCCCAGGATGTGGCGGGCGTGATTGAAGGGCTGGATGTCCTCCAACAGGAGTTTGCCGAGATGATGGAGACCGGCAGGACGCAGTACCTGCCGATCCAGGCCGGCTTCGTCGGTGACAAGGCAGTGGAGGCGGTGCTGGAGCACTTCCGGGATGAAGACACCCGCAGCCGGTTCTACCAGTACTTCCGCCAACTCCAGGAAGTGTATGAGATCCTGTCGCCAGACGCCGTCCTGCGAAGCTTCCTGCCCGACTACGCGGCCTTGACAGCGCTCTACCAGACCGTGCGCGCTGCCTACGAGCCCTACCTGGCGGTCGACAAGAGCTTCTGGTGGAAGACATCGGAGCTCGTTCAGCAGTATACGACCACAACCACGTTGGGACCGATCCGCAAGTTCACCGACCTGGGACCGGAAGCGTTGGAGCGCCTGGCCCAGGAGGATGTCCCCGACACGGTGAAGGTGTTCAATTTGATCAAAGCGCTGGTGGACCTGGTGGCCGAGAAGGGAGCAATGGCGGCCTACCTGATCCCCATCGGGGAGCGCGCCGACCAGATCGCCGAGGCCTTCCGCGAACGGCAACTGACGACCCAACAGGCGCTGCAGCAACTCGAACAACTGGTGCGCGAGTATCGCACCGCCGAGGAGACCCGACAGCAGAGCGACCTCTCCGCCGAAGGCTTCGCCGCCTTGCTCCTCTTGCAGCGCAGTCAGGTCCAGGGCGCCGAGCAACTCGCCCAAACGATAGCGGAGGCGTTCACTCGTTCCCCCTACTGGAAGCAAGGCGGCGATCAAGAGCGAGCGTTGCGCCGGGCGGTATACAAGACGCTGGTGGATGGGGATTACCCGGTAGAGCAGATGGCGGTCTTCACCGACCAGCTCTTGCGGACAGTCCGGCGGGCGGGGCCCGTCGCATGACGGCCTTGCCTTCGGAATCGCCCCCAGGCGAGGCGATCACGGCGGAGGAGTTCAAAGCCGAAGTGGCAGCCTGGGCACAGCGCCTTGGCGTCAGCCCACAACAGGTAACGCTCCGACCAATGCAGCGCAAGTGGGGCAGTTGCTCGTCGAACGGGCGACTAACCTTCGACACGGGGCTGCTCCGGGAGCCAGGCAAGGCACGCGCTGAGGTGATCGTCCACGAACTGCTACATCTGAGAATACCGAACCACAGCCCGTTGTTTCGGAGCCTGCTCAGGGCGTACCTCGCTCAAGGTCGCTTGTCGTGATGGGCTGCCTATGAGGAGGAAACGCGGACGGGGCTGATCTGTTGGCCGAAGTCCTTTGCAGCCTGCTGCTATGCTTGCAGAGGAGATGACTATGAGCGAGCTGCACCGCATCACCGTGAGTCCCGAGCAGTGCGCGGGGCGTCCGTGCATCCGTGGCATGCGCATTCGGGTAAAGGATGTCCTGGACCTGCTCGCCGCGGGGGCAAGTCACGAGGAGATACTGGCGGACTACCCGTACCTGGAATCAGGCGACATCACGGCGGCGCTGGAATACGCGGCGACGTAGACGGATCGCCTTGTGCTCTGGAGGAGAGACGATGCAGCGAGATGAGGCGCTGACGATCCTGGCGGCTCATCGCCAGGATCTCGAAAGCTTCGGGGTGAAGTCTATCGCCCTCTTTGGCTCTGTCGCGCGCAATGAGGCGCGGCCGGACAGCGATGTGGACGTGCTGTTCCAGTTCGCAATGCCCGTCGGCTACTTCGAGCTGATAAGGCTGGAGCGCCGCCTGGTGACCTGCTCGGCAGGCCCGTCGACCTGGCGACGCCCGGCGGCCTCAAGCGCCAGTTGCGCGACCGCATTTTGCTGAAAGCTGTCTATGCAGCGTAGAGAGTGGCGCCTGCGGATTGGGCCGCGAGAAGTTCGAGTTGATACGAGCGGCACCACGGGGACGGGGAACGCCTTATGCCCCGAGTTGCTGCGCCAGGTCTCCAAAGTCCTGGGCAACGACATCAAACGACGGATCAGGCGTCAGGTCGGGGCGTCCATCTGGCCCGCGTTCCAGTGGACGCGGCACAAAGGCGGTGCGGAAGCCTTCGGCCTAGGCAGCGTGCAGGTCTCCCTGGTGGGCGGCCACCATCATGATGTCGTCTGGCCGGAGGTCGAGTAGGTCGGCGGCCATCCGGTAGACCTGCGGATTGGGCTTGTAGGCACGGGCGAGATCCGCCGAGAGAACGCAGTCCCAGGGCAGGCCGGCGTGCTTTGCCATGTTCGTGAGCAGTGCGAGGTTGCCGTTGGACAGCGGCGCAAGGATGTAGCGACGGCGCAGGCGTTCCAGCCCAGAGACGGCGTCGGGCCAGGGTTGGAGCCGATGCCAGACCCGATTCAAGTCGGCGCGCTCCGCCTCGCTGAGCGTGTCGAGACCGAATCGGGGGATCAGATCATCCAGCAGCATGCGATGCAGCACGTCCAGCTTGAGCCACGGGAGTTCGCCGCCCTCCACACGCTGAAGGATCGGTCTGTAGCCATCGCGCCAGTCGTCGGCCAGGCGGCCCCAGGCGACCGTCAGGCCTTTTGCCTGGTTGATCTGTTTCCCTTCGCGGATGAGCGTCGTGCGGTAGTCCACGACGGTGCCGAATACGTCGAACGTCAGCGCCTTGACGCCGTTACTACACACCCGCTTCGCCTCCCGATCTTCCCTACCGCTGCGTCGGCCCGGAGACCACGCGCGCGAGCGCCGTGGCGACGAAGAGGTTGAGGCTTACCCCTTCCGCTTCGGCACGCGCGACCAGGTTCCGATGCAGGTCCTTAGGCACCCGCACATTGAACTTGCCGGTGAAGCTATGCACCGGCGCGCTCGGCACCGGCACCGGATCGCCATTGGCGAGCGCCGATTCCAGCCAACTGCGCTGGGCGTCCCGAATCATGGCGATGGCCTCCTCGGCCGTGTCTCCCTGGCTCATGCACCCCGGCAACTCCGGGATATGCACGAACCAGCCTTCGGGATCCGGGATCAGCTCAACCCGGTAGGGCAGCGCCATGTAGCGCGCAATCGACGCTGCATCGGTGCGAGTCATTGGTTCGGCGATCATCATTCACTCCTTTTCGCCGGCAACATCGTCCAAATAGCGCAGCGCCTGGCGTACGTACACCTCCAGGAGATGCGGCTTACGATAGGGGACAGTGATCCGTGCCCCATCCGCGCGACGATACGTGCAGTGGCTGGTTCCCGGCTGGCTGGCGACAAAGCCGGCGGATGTGAGCGCCGCTCCCAATTCCTCCGGACGCACCGCCTTCGGATTGCGCCGCATGCGCTCCAGACGCTTGTCCGCCACGCTCGCCCCTCACCACTGCCACTACTCATAGTGGCAATATATCGTGGAAGATCCGAACATGCAAGTGACCGAGGCACATGGGATACACCCGTTCGCCAGGATCGTCTCGAATTCGGCGCGCAGGTCGTGGACACTCGGGGCAGAGGTAACAGGCATGGAACGGTTCCCTCAGCAAGACGGGTTCTCATCACGCTCATCTTGCCGTAGTCCCGCCCGGCTTGTCACCTCGCCCCAAACACTCCCACTCCGACCAACCGAACTGCCGCAACAGCAGTGAATCGCACCCAATCCATAAAATTAGTGTGCAGACCGGACATTATCAGGGCTAGCTTCGAGCACTCAAGTCGGGATAACGAACCTGTGTCCCATTTTAACCACTTTCGTCGTTAGATACCGCTTGTTCTGCTCCCGTACGGTCGGTGGTACGCCAATGACCTCAACTACTGATACACCTTGCTGTCGTAGCGCAGAGTCTTTCTCAGGGTTATTCGTGAGGAGAACAATCGATTGAACCTCCAAGTCCTGCAAGATTCTGGCAGCGGCGTCGTATGTCCGCTCGTCTGCCCCATACCCCAACCTGACATTCGCCTCAACGGTATCGAGGCCCTGTCTTTGTAGGATATATGAGCGCATCTTGGCCGAGAGACCTATCCCGCGTCCCTCTTGCCGAAGGTATATTAGGACGCCTCTTGCTTCGCACGTAATTGCCTTAAGCGAATCGTGTAGCTGTTCATAACAGTCGCAACTCAGCGAGTGGAACACGTGACCGGTCAGGCACTCCGACTGGACTCTCGTGATCACTCTTGACTGTCCTGACACGTTTCCATGCACCAGCGCGAAGTCAGGAAGACCGCTCCCATCTTCATAGCAGATCATCGTAAAGACGCCATGGATTGTTTGAATTCCGGTCTCTACTCTTTCCAATTAACCACCCCCTTCATAGCATAGTTCTAGAGACAGTCTAGGACGACCAGGCGACGATCTGTGTACAGACTCCACCGAACCTAAGACAGCGCGCGGAACGATGTCTCTCTCGCCTCTCTTCATGGCATCATCGCGGTAGCTATGACTCGCTTTCAACTAGGCGATCGTACCCGGTCGTTACCCGATCGCCTTCTACAAACCCGCATCTCGATAAGATCGTCCAACAATCGCTCCTGACACGATTCACATCGGCATCATCACCTAAACGTGCTTCCAATTCGATAAATATTCCTAACTGTTCGACTTCGTCGACACAAATACGGAATGTGTCCAGTACTCCTTTGCGCCGTACCTTTACTACTTTGACTACCTCGTGATAGCCTAACTCGTCGAGAATGCCGGCAACTTCGCGTCTGTCGCCGATCTCAGTTTCGTACTCAATACTATCTAGCTGATCTGTGGCGTCCCTTTTGAGTGTCAGCGTGCATTTGCCGTTCTCCTCTCGCACTCGTAATATCGGAGAGATGGCAGCATCCGTCTCTATCAGTTTTAATGGCCTTGGAACGAAGATAGAATCCGCTTGTCGCACGCCGTCACTAAGCTTGACGCCGAGTTCCTAGAGCGCGCGCGCAGCACCTACGGCATCTCTAGTCCGAACCTTAACCTCTATTTCTCTCATACTGCTATCCAATCATCACGGAGCCGATTAAGTACGGCAGTGGTGTAGGCTGCCGCCACGGCAGCCGCATAGTTATGCCACTTGTCATTTTTCGTTCTACCATCGCCGTAATCACATATTCCTCTGATGATTATGTAGTTCTTCCCGAAATGCCATACCGCCTCCGCGGTTCCAGCTCCTTCCATTTCAAACGCTGTAAGACCGTGCTCCCTTGCCAGTTTGTCACGCTCCAGCGAATTCCGAAACAGCGTGTTGGACGAGCCGATAGTGCCGTGAACAACTTTGGGATAGCCGGCCCGGCGATCGGTATCTTTGGGATTTTTGATACGCACCCCGTCACCATCGAGTAAGACGTCAGTTTTCGGACTCGGGCGACGGAAGAGGCTGTTCGCCGCAACTATGTCGTCGAGCACCGCATCCCAGACGTAGCGGCGCTGCAACCTGTCGGCTTCAAGCAGGCGAACGCAGTTGAGCAGTCGCCGAGACGGTATGGGCATGGCGCTCCTCAGATTCCGGTCGTTGTCGTGGAGGGTCTGATGATCGGTTTGGACGAGGCCCCTAGCGTCGGAGACCACAATATCGCCCAAGCGGACGTGTTTGTCTGGATCGGAGGGACGTGGGCAACCGCAGGCTATGCCAGAGAAAATGAGGTCGTCGACCCGTGGAAAAGAGCGGAGCAGATTTGTCGTGACCGTAGCTGCGCTGTCTGTTCCCGTGCGCGGGAGGAATGAGATAACGGCCTCTAGCGATGATCCACGGGTGCTGGGTAACGTAGCCGTCGCGTAGCGGTTGGGATCGTTCTTCACGCTGCCTACTTCATGCGCGTTTAAGGCGGTCGTGATGGCGAGCCATTCCTCGGGTAATGCGGTCACTATACCAATTTGAGACATTCGCGTCCTACCTAACCGTGTGGGCGCGTCCGGTGGCGTCGACTGAAGGAGACTTCGAAGGTGACTAAGTGGTTCCTGAAGGCGCGCCGCTCGGTCGCTGGGGCCAGGAGTCAAGATTGACGAGGCTAGTACTGCCCACTCCGGCGACAACCTTGCTCGCACGAGACTCTCGGGTGAGACGCTATCAATGAGGTGGAACAGATCAAGCCGGATAAGTATATCTCGTATCTCCTTGTAGGAGAACCCTGGATAACCTGTTTCGATAGACCACGGAAGTTGGAGATACAGAAGATCTCTGACCAAGCCGCATCGGAGTGGCTCTGTGTGCGATAGAGCATAGCCAGGATCCAAGTATTGCATGAGTTGGAGTTCAGTAGGTGTAGTAACTCTGAGCCTGGCAAATTGCCCGATAACGGGCGGAGCGACGAAGGCGCTGGAACCGAGAAGTATTGGGATCTGCTCCCATATATGCTCGAAGTTTAGCTCAAAGGAGGTACCCGATCACGGGGGGCAAGGGAGCAGAGAAGGGATAGGCTGGCCGGCGTG
>DAIMXP010000030.1:0-67358 GCA_036734945.1 Chloroflexota bacterium | reverse complement strand
ACGCGGTTGTCACTGCGGATGCGGGCTACGGCGACATCCCCACCTTCCTGGAGGGTCTCGAGGCACGGGACGAACCCTACGTCGTCCAGGTGGGCAAGGCCTTCGGGGTGCGCTGGCCGGAGGAGGTCGCTCAGGTGGCGGCGCACGCTCGTGCCGGCCGGCCAGGCGCCCATCCCCATCCGGTGCAGGTGGCGCCCCGCTCCACCGCCCAGGAACTGACCGACGCGGTACCCACGGACGAGTGGACGACGGTCACGGTGCTCGATCGTGATGACCAGCCGACCGAACGCCAAGCCTGCCGCCTGCGCGTCCACCGGGCGCACGGCGACGTCACCGGCCCCCTGGGCTGGCTCCTGGGCGAACGCCCGCTGCCCGGTGCGGACGGGGAGGCTAAGTGGTACTTCGCCTGGCATCTGGACGACGCTCCCCTGGCCCGCCAACTCCAGTTCGGCCATCGCCGCTGGGCCGTCGAACGCTTCCATCAAGATGGCAAGCAGGAACTGGGCTTGGGGGACTACCAAGGGCGCACCTGGCCCGGTCTGCACCGCCATCTCGCCCTGGTCTGCCTGCTCTGGTGTTATGCCTTACTCCTCACCGACCAGCAGCACACCGCCGATCCGGCGGCTTTCCCCCCCTGCGGACAGCCTCATCCGCGCCCGTCGGCTGTTGCTCGTCCAGCTCGGCCTCACCATCGTCTGCCCCGCCTGTCACGCCAGCATCCCCCTCCCCACGCTGGCCGCCCGCCGCACTCAGCCCCACGCCCCCGGCTGATCACGCCAATGTAGTGTTAAGCGCCTCCAGCAACGGCCGGCTGCGGGCCATCAGCGCAGCGAAGTCAGCCCGCTCCAGCACCCAGAGCACGCTGTCCTCCACCACGACCAGGTCGGCGTTGCGCGGCGCCCCGCTGAGCAGGGCCATCTCCCCGACGAAGTCGCCGGGGCCGGCGCGCCGCACGGCAACGCCGCTCGGACCGAGGCCTATGCGCACCTCGATACTGCCCGACTGAACCATGTAGAAGCGGTCGCCCGAGTCTCCCTGCCGGCAGAGCACGCTGCCGGTCGGCGCTGCTACGGCGCTCAGGCGGTCCCAGATCGCCACCAGATCGTCCTGCGGCACGGACTGAAAGAGGGGCACGCCGCGCAGGGCATGGGCTAACCGGGCCTGCTCGGTCCGGCGGCGCGGCGCGAAGAGCGTACCGAGGGGAACCGGCATTGGGCGCCTATGCCGGTCGCCGGCCTGACTCTGCCGGCGTGTCACCTGGGGTCGTGTTAGGCGTGGACGGCCCATCCGTCACACGAGGGTGGTCGGCGCCGTCCGGTGGCCGCGCCTTCGCCGCTACCCGGTATTCCACGACATGCGCGTCGAGGTAGTCCTGCCCGAGCTTGCGGGCCATGGCGACGCGGTGGTGGCCATCGACAACGTAGTACTCGCTGGGCGGCGGCGGTGCGGCGCTGGCGCTGGGGAGTTGCTTCACCTTGTAGAGTTCCAGCGGTGGCAGGATCTTCCCCTGCTGCATCGCCTTGCCGATGCTGACAAAGCGGTCGGTCATGGCCCGGCCGGAGCGGTAGAAGAAGTCGCTGCGCAGGTTGTGCGAGCGCCCCACGCTGCCGATCACCTGCTGCGTCGGCACGATCTTGACCCCGGCGTCGGAGACCCCCTTCAAGCCGCCCGCCAGCTCCAACTCCGTGTCGAAACTCTTGATGGCGCCATGTTGCCGGAAGAATCGCTGCCGCACGCGCTGCCAGAGGCCTGTTGTCGGCATGGTGGCCGCCTCCTGTCCTGCTGCCCGCGCCTGGACACTGACCCGTGCTGGGACGGGGCGGTTGTGTGTCGTCGCGGTCGTGTCTATACTATGGACCAGGCAGCCGTTTGTCAAACCGCTCCCACGAATGGGGCATACCGGGACAGGTTCAGGCGAGACGCCGCCAACGTCTGGCCCGGCAGAGGAGGTGGTGTATGCCTGAGCTGCCCACTGGTACCCTCACCTTCCTGCTCACCGACATTGAGGGCAGCACGCGGCTGTGGGAGCGGCACGCGGAGACGATGCGGCAAGCGCTGACGCGCCACGACGCCATCATCGAAGGCGAAGTGGAGCGGCATGGCGGTGTGGTCGTGCGGCCACGCGGCGAAGGGGATAGCCGCTTCGCCGTCTTCACGCGCGCCAGCGATGCCGTGGCGGCTGCCGTCGCCATCCAGCAGGCCCTGCATGGTAAGACCTGGCCATTGCCTGAGCCCCTGCGAGTGCGCATGGCCTTGCACACCGGTGAGGCCGACCTGCGCGACGGCGATTACTACGGCAGCGCCGTCAACCGCTGCGCCCGGCTGCGCAGCGTCGCCCACGGCGGCCAGACGCTCGTCTCTCAGGCAACGCACGATCTGATCCTGGATCGCCTGGGCCCGGACCTCCGTCTCAGCGACCTCGGCGAGCATCGCCTGAAGGACTTGCAGCGCTCCGAGGGTGTCTTTCAGTTGCTGGCGCCCGGTGTATCGACCGAATTCCCGCCACTGCGATCACTTGACACGCTGCCCAATAACCTACCCTTGCAGATGACGAGTTTCGTCGCGCGCGAACAAGAGGTGGAAGACGTGAAGCGCCTGCTTGGACAGGCGCGGTTGGTGACGCTGACCGGGCCCGGTGGTTCGGGCAAGACACGGTTGGCGCTTCAGGTCGCCGCCGAGTTGCTCGACAGCTACCCCGACGGGGTCTGGCTCGTCGAGCTGGCCGCCCTCCCGGCCTACAGTGCAGCCCTGACGCTGCAGGCAATCGCCACGTCGCTGAACATCCACCACGACGGGAGCGGCGCGTTGCGGGCCCTCCTGGTGGCGTCGCTACGATCGCGGCAACTCTTGCTGGTCCTGGACAACTGCGAGCACCTGATCGAGGCTATCGCCGCCTTTGCCGACCCCGTCCTGCACCTGTGTCCCGGGGTGCGCCTGCTCGCCACCAGTCGCGAACCGCTGGCGATCGTGGGGGAGCATCCCTGGCCGGTGCTCCCACTGGCAGTTCCGTCTCCAGGTCAGCACCGCTCGCCCGACGGGCTAACCGCCTACGCCGCCGTCCGGCTCTTCGTGGAACGGGCCAGCAGCGCCTCGCCTTCGTTCCGTCTGAACGAGAGCAACGCGACCGCTGTAGCCGAACTCTGTCACCACCTGGATGGCCTGCCCCTGGCAATTGAACTGGCGGCCGCCCGCGTGCGGGTGCTGTCGGTAGAACAACTGCTGGCTCGGATAGCCGACCGCTTCCGCCTGCTGGCGCGCGGCAGTCGTTCGGGCTTGCCAAGGCAGCAGACGCTCCAGGCGCTCATCGACTGGAGCTACGACCTGCTGACCGAACAGGAACGCCTGCTGTTCAACCGCCTCTCGGTGTTTGAAGGACGCTGGACGATTGAGGATGCCGAGGCCGTCTGCGCCACCGCTGACCAGATCGAGCCGGAGGAGGTGCTCGACCTGCTGACGAACCTGGTGGACAAATCACTGCTCGCGGCGGTACCGGCTCCCGACGGCACTACGCACTACCGCATGTTGGAGACCCTCCGTGCCTATGCCCACCTGCGACTCACCGCCAGCGGGGAAGCCGTCGCCATCGAGCGCCACTTCGACGCCCGCTATCTGGTGCTGGCGCAACGGGCGGAGGCCCACGGGGCGTCCGAACGCACGCGGAAGCAGGACGCCCTGTCACGCCAGGCGGTCCAAGTGGACGGCGCCACCCTGGAAGTCTTCCTGGGCCCAGCGAACGGACCGTGGATCGCCACCACGCATCCGTTTCTCCTGCAAACGGCCGACGCAGGCTGGATGGACCAGATCAGTAGGGCAGTCAAGATCAATCCACGCGGGCAAGGGAACTCGACGCCCATTCGGACCGCGCGCGACCTGACGCTGGACCAACTGGTGGAGGACGTCGAAGCGGTGCGCCGCTGTCTCGGCATCGAACAGTGGATATACCGAGGAGGGTCGGCAGGCGGGACCCTTGGTCTGCTCTACGCCCTGCGCTACCCGCGCTCCCTTTCCGCCCTCATCGTCGGTTCCACTGTCGTCAGCGGCCTACGACTGCTCCAGCACCAAGGCTGGCAGCGCCTCTTTCAGAACGTTCGCGGCGATTTTGGTCCACGCCTGCTGCCGGCGTTG
This sequence comes from Chloroflexota bacterium, assembly GCA_036734945.1. Lineage (GTDB taxonomy): Bacteria > Chloroflexota > UBA4733 > UBA4733 > UBA4733 > UBA4733. The sequence goes on along the minus strand of DAIMXP010000030.1, from coordinate 63,233 downwards.
GAAGAAATGGGCGCGCTCGATCTGACTGCCCGGCTCGGAGCGATTCGCGTACCGACCCTCGTCTACGGCGGTCGGCGCGACCCCTACGTGCCAATCGAGCACGTCGCGCTGATCCACGAGGCGATCCCCGGCTCAGAATTCGTCATCTTCGAGGAAAGTGGGCACGGTCCGCCGAACGACGAGCCGGAGAAGTACCGGACGATGATAGAGCGCTTCCTCGCCCGTTGCGCTGCCACCCCGTCCGTCTGACCCGCCAGCGGCGCTAACTGCCTCGGCGTGACCACAAACGTGCATGAGCCAGACTCAAGCCGCGATGAAACGCGCAGACCCGGAGCGCGCACCCCGTAGATTCCATCGTGGCGCCAGATTAGACCAGACCCAACCGCTGGCGAACCTGCTCTGGGCTATCGCTGGCGATGTGCGCCATCACTGCCACCAGGGTCTCGTCATCAGCCGTCTGCAGTGCATCGACCATATCGGCGCGCAGTGTGCCGAGACGGCCTTCGAGGGCGACCTGCGCCAACGCACGCATCCCTTCCTGGCGGCCTTCCTGGCGGCCTTCCTGGCGGCCTTCCTGGCGGCCTTCCTTGAGTCCCTCTTTCCTGGCTTCGTCCCGTACCAAAGCACCAAAACTGGATTCTTGCCAGAGGTCCCGTATCATCTGATTCCTCCTTACTGCCGAGCGTAGTACCGTTCGCGACAGCCGCAGTCCCGCCAATACCCAGAGCAGCCCGGAAAGTTCCCCGCGCTCGACGCGCGACAATGGCGCACTGGCGATCCGCTCGGCCACCATCACCGTGGTGTCCACCGTCGCCCCCGCCATCAGGCTCGCCAGCGGCCACAGCGCCGGGTTTGGCGACGCCAGCACGCGCTCCTGCGGTTCCTCCCATAAGCGTACAACATCGAACTGATACTGGAGCAGCCGCCGCTCGCCCCAGGCGACCACGAAGGGTGACGATGGCAACCGTCGTGCCGGGCGCAAGCAGACCACCACCGAACGCACCGGAACATGGTCACGCCGCCACAACCGGATGCCATATTCGGCCAGCCGCTCGCCCAGGTCCGGCTCAACCTTGGTTTGCAGTTCGACGTGCAGCAAGCCTCGCCGCCCGCTGTTGTCCTCCACTTCCATGACCACGTCCGCTTGTCGCGCTACTGCTGGCAGGTCGGTTGGGAGTTGGGCGCGCCAGGTCAGATCGGGCGCCACGAGGGCTACGAAGCCTTCCGGCGCCTGGGCCAGGAGCAGCTTCAACGTCTGATCGTAGTCCGGTCGGTCGGTTTCTGGCGGCACGGCTTGGTTGTCTCCCTGTCAGCAACGTACCATGCGACGCAGACGGCGCCAACGACCGCTACATCCCTCGCAGTTGACAGCGGGTGGGCGTTCGGATAATCTCGCCCCTGCAAGCCCTGGTACGACGCGGAGTGTGGCGCTGTGCCACCAGGACGCCGGTGCATCGTCCCTCTTGCTGGGAGGCCGCCATACCGAATCTGCCCACTGGCACAGTCACCTTCCTGTTCAGCGACATCGAGGGCAGCACGCGGCTGTGGGAGCAGCACCCGGAGACGATGCGCCAGGCGCTGACCCGCCACGATGCCATCATCGAAGGCGAAGTGGCGCGGCATGCCGGGATGGTCGTGCGGCCACGCGGCGAAGGGGATAGCCGCTTCGCCGTCTTCGCGCGGGCCAGCGATGCCGTGGCGGCCGCCGTCGCCATCCAGCAGACCCTGCAAGACGAGTCCTGGCCATTGCCTGCGCCGCTGCGCGTGCGGATGGCGCTGCACACCGGCGAGTCGGACCTGCGCGACGGTGACTACTACGGTCCCGCCGTCAACCGTTGCGCCCGCCTTCGCGCGGTGGCCCACGGCGAGCAGGTCGTCCTCTCCGAGGTGACGGCCGGTCTCGTCCGTTCATTGCTGCCGGCCGCGGTGAGGCTCCGCGACCTGGGTGAACACCGCCTGCACGACATTGAGCGGGCGGAACACGTCTTCCAGCTCCTCCACTCAGCCCTGCCCGACGACTTCCCGCCGCTCACCTCCCTCGCTGCCGCCCGCCACAACTTGCCGCCCCAACTGACCAGCTTCGTCGGCCGGCAGCGCGAGCTTGCGGACATCATGCAAGCCCTGGGCAGCGCCCGCCTCGTGACCCTCACCGGCGTCGGTGGCTGCGGCAAGACACGGCTGGCGCTCCAGGTCGCCGCCGAGCTGCTGGAACAGTACCCCGACGGCGCCTGGCTGGTGGAGTTGGCGCCAGTATCGGATCCCTCCCTCGTTGCCAGCGCCGTGGTCACCGCGCTTGGCCTGCGCGAGGCGCCGGGCCAACCTATCGTGGAAACGCTGCTCGACGCGCTACGCGACAAGCGCCTGTTGCTGCTGGACAACTGCGAGCACATACTCGACGCCGGCGCCCGGCTGGCGGACGCCCTGCTGCACGGCTGCTCCCAGGTCAGCATCCTGGCCACCAGCCGGGAGGCGCTGGGCATCGCCGGGGAGGTCAGCCGTCGGGCGCCCTCCCTCACGCTGCCGGACCCTCGCCGCCTGCTGCCGGTCGAGCAGATCACTCGCTACGAGGCGGTGCAACTCTTCGTCGAGCGGGCGACCGCCGTGCGGCCCGAGTTCGCGCTGACCGAGCGCAACGCCCCCGCCCTCGCCCAGCTCTGCCTCCGGTTGGACGGCATCCCCTCGCCATCGAGCTGGCGGCGGCGCGAATCCGGACGCTGTCGGTCGAGCAACTGGCCGGCCGGCTGGATCAGCGCTTCCGCCTGCTGACCGGCGGCAGCCGCACCGCGCTGCCGCGCCAGCAGACACTACACGCCGCCATCGATTGGAGCTACGACCTGCTCGCCCCAGCGGAGCGCCGGCTCTTCGACCGGCTCTCCGTGTTCGCGGGCGGCTGGACGCTGGAGGCAGCGGAGGAAGTCTGCGCAGGCGAGGGCATCGACCGCGACGGGGGGCTGGACCTGCTGGAGGTCGAGCACGACAACCTCCGAGCAGCGCTGGCCTGGTATCTGGATAATGGCGAAGGGACGCCAGGGGGGACGCCGACGCCGTGGAAGCGGCGCTCCGGCTGGGGGGAGCCATCGGGCGGTTCTGGTTCCTGCGTATGGATCGGCGGGAGGGGCTGGACTGGCTGGAGCGGGCGCTGGCGCGCGGCGAGGCGGCTCTCGCAAGCGTGCGGGCGAAGGCGCTGCTATCGGCTGCAACGCTGGCGTTCGGTCTCGGTGACGCCAGACCCGAGCAATCGCAGTCGCTGGCGGAAGCGAGCCTCAGCGAGTATCGCCGCGCCGGGGATCGGCGCGGCGCCGCCCGCGCGCTCAGTTCCTGGGGAGCGTACCTGCGACGGTGGAACTACGAACGAAGCACGGTGCTGCTGGAACAGGGCCGTGCCCTGGCTCGGGAAGAGGGCGATCCCTGGCTTATCGCTTGGTCGCTCGTGGGTTTCGCCTACTTCGCGGACCTGCAGCGGCCGGACGAGCGGGCGCGGGCATGGGCGGCGGGCGAGGAGGCCCTGACGCTCCTTCGTGGGGTAGGGGATGTCACGGACATCGTGGTCACGCTGCGCGCCCTCGGCTGGCTGGCGCTACGTGAGGGGATGTATGGCCGGGCCGAGGCGGCCTTCGCCGAGGACCTGGCCGGAACGCGGGCACTGAAGGATCCCGTAGGCAGTGGCCTCGCCCTGAAAGGTTTGGGCGACGCCTGCATGGGGCAAGGCGACTTCGCCCGGGCAAAGTCCTCTTATGAGCAGGCCGTGGCGCTGTGGCGCGATCTGGGCGCCTACCGACGCCCCCTGGCCCATGCCGTCGCCGGTCTCGGGCGCGCTGCGTGGGAGCTCGGGGAGCCTGTGCTCGCTCAATCGAGCTTCCAGGAGAGCCTGCGCCTGTGGCAGGAGCTGGGCGATCGGCGAGAGTTCGCCGCCGCCCTGGAGGATCTCGGGCGGCTTGCGGTTGGGCGCGGCCAGCTCGAACGCGCCATCCACCTGATCGGCTCGGCGGCGGCGCTCAGGGACGCTACCGGCAACCAGTTCACGCCCGACGACCAAGCGAAGCTCGATCGGGACCTGGAGCTGACCAGTGCGGCTCTGGGCGCGGACAGGCGCGCGGCCGCCTGGGCCAAAGGGCGAGCGATGTCGCTGGAGCAGGCGGTCGCCTACGCCATGGAGGATGTCTCCGCAGGCGCCGCGCTGCCGCCCTGAGCCGATGACCAGGCTGACGTAGCCGCGGTGCTAGATTCCCCTCATGGAGTGCTGCCGGGGTTACTTCAGTGCTGATCGAGCGCGATCTTTCCGCCGGGGAGCGGCCGCTCTGGGTACGTCACGTGCTCATCGCGAACGCTCGATGTGTCCACGAACCAGCGACGATGTTCAACGATCTTCAACGCATGATCCATCCGGATGTCAAACCGGAATGGGAAGTCACTTTCCAGGTTCGTGCCATCGTCTTGCGCGCCGCCGTAGCTGAGTAGCACGTTCACTATGGCATTGCCAGTGACATTAATGCCTGACCGATCAATGGTTAGCGCCTCCACCTCCAGGTCATTCACGGATTCAATCGCTGTGTGCGCGGCGAGACCTTCCAGTTCTGCGGGAAAATCGTCAATCATCAGCCTCGCCAGTTTACCTCCGAGGTCATCAATCGCTACAGAGGTCGCGCGTGGTGGATTGACAACAACCAGACGAAACTCGGAGAACCCTTGACGATGCGCCTTGTCGCGCAGCGCCCGAATTTCTTGAGCCGATTCGCGTAGAGCAGCACCTGCCTTCACTTCGACCGCTATTCTGGTATCCCCCTTGGTCGCCACGAGATCAAATTGTGGAGAGTCATTTCTTGCTTCCTCCTCGACGCTAAACCCCTGAGACCGAAGGGTGGTAGCGATTTCCTCCACCTTCTCCGCTTCGAGGTATCGGATTGCGCTGCTCATCAGGAACCTCCCTCGATTGACCCGAATGTCACTTTTTGTGTCACCAGGTTTCCGACCTCAACATATATGAAGTGCAACTCATCACGACTGAGGAACGAAAATATCCTATCCGATACCCATGGAGGCAAGCCACTGTCCGACATCTCGTAGACCTCGGTCGTGTTCACTCCTGTTATCGAACACTGCATCACGCGCCTGTCATCATCGAAGACGATTCCTTTTAGGGAGTCGAGAATGATCTTTGCGATGTTATCAACATCCTGGCCGGCTTTCTCATGATGAAACCAGACGATTCTCGCGTACACGTTACCGCTCAACTGCGGGTCATCACCCTGGGCTGCGCGAGCCTCCTGTTTAAGTCGCAATCGATACCGGCCAGGATGCTCAGCCTGACTGGAGAGTGGACGAACAGCGATGACCATGTAGAATGTCAAGGCGCAGTCCAGTCCATCGTGCAAAGTGTAGCAGATCGCCTCGGGCATTCAACGATGGTGGCACGCCCGGTTGAGATCAGTGATGCTGTGGCGGCGGCTGCGGCGCGACGCCGTCCTGCTGCATGAGGCCGTCTTCGATGGCGTCGCCGACCGGGTGGCGCGCGCGCTGCTGCGTATTGCCGAGCAGCAGGCAGACCCTGACGGACCCGGCCCCAGCCGAGCGTTGCGGGTGACCCAGGAAGAACTGGCCGGCGCGCTCGGCGTCACCCGTGAGAGCGTAAACAAATGGCTGGGCTACTACGAGCGGCGCGGCATGCCGGAATGGTTGTGCGGCCACGCGGCGAAGGGGATAGCCGCTTCGCCGTCTTCACCCGAGCGACCGACGCGAGCACCGCTGCGGCGGCCATCCAGCAGACGCTGTACACCGAAGCGTGGCACCTCCCTGTGCCGTTGCGGGTGCGGATGGCGCTGCACACCGGCGAGATCGACCTGCGCGATGGTGACTACTACGGGCCTGCCGTCAACCGCTGCGCCCGCCTCCGCGCCGTGGCCCACGGAGGGCAGACGCTCCTCTCGGGCGCCACGGCACGGCTCGTCGGCGCAACGCTTGGTGGCTCGTTGACGCTGCGCGACCTCGGCCCGCAGCGCCTGCGCGACTTGGGGCAGCCGGAGCAGGTCTTCCAGTTGGTCGCGCCGGGGATGCCCGACCACTTCCCTCCCCTGCTGTCGCTGGACGCCCTGCCCAATAACCTGCCGCTGCAGGTGACCAGCTTCATCGGCCGAGAAAAGGAACTGGCCGAGGTGAAGGCACTGCTCGATCGCTCGCGGCTGGTCACCCTCACCGGGACGGGCGGCACGGGCAAGACGCGCCTGGCGCTGCAGGCGGCGGCGGAACTGCTGGACCGCTACCCGGATGGCGTGTGGTTCCTCGACCTCGCGCCGCTCTCCGATCCTGCCTCGTTGCCGCGCACCGCGCTGGCCGTCCTGCGGGTGGCCGAGACGCCGGGACAGCCGCTGCTGACCACCCTCCTCGACTGCCTGCTGGAACGCAGCACCTTGCTCGTCATGGACAACTGTGAGCACCTGATCGAGGCCTGCGCCGAACTGGCCGACCAGATCGTGCGCCATTGCCCCAGCGTCCACGTCCTGGCGACCAGCCGCGAACTGCTCGGTGTCCCCGGGGAGGCGGCCTGGCGTGTGCCCTCGCTCGCGCTGTCGAGGAGCAACGAGACGTCATTGGACGCCTTGTTGCAGGACGAGGCGGTGCAACTCTTCGTGGACCGGGCGCGGCTGGCTCGGGCCGACTTCGTCGTCAGCGCTGCGAGCGCGCCAGCGCTGCTGCAGGTCTGTCAGCGCCTGGACGGCATCCCGCTGGCGATCGAACTGGCGGCGGCGCGGGTGCGGGTGTTGCCGGTCGAGCAGGTCGCGGCGCGCCTGCACGACCGCTTCCGGCTGCTCACCGGGGGCGGGCGGACGGCGCTGCGCCGGCAGCAGACCTTGCAGGCGCTGGTCGACTGGAGCCATGACCTCCTGCCGGAGGCGGAACGCCGGCTCTTTCGGCGGCTGGCGGTCTTCGCCGGCGACTGGTCGCTGGCGGCGGCGGCGGAGGTCTGCGCGGGCGACGGCGTCGATTCCGAGGAGGTGCTCGACCTGTTGACGAGCCTGGTCGACAAGTCGCTGGTCGTCGCCGAGCTGCAGGGGAGGCAGGCGCGTTACCGCTTCCTGGAGACGATCCGCCAGTACGCGGGGGAGAAGCTGCTGGCGGCGGGCGAGGCGGCGGCGTTGCGCGACCGGCACCGCGACTGGTTTGGGTCGCTGGCGGCCACGGTAGGGGCAGAGTTTTTCGGTTCGTGGTCGGGCAGGCCATGGGAGCGGCTGTACGCCGAGCGCGACAACTTCCGCGTGGCGCTCGGCTGGTGCCGGGATTTCTCGGTCGAGCTGGGACTGGCGATAGCGGCGGACCTGGCCTGGTTCTGGGCCCTCGCCTACGTCGGTGAGGGCGTTGCCTGGCTGGAGGAGTTCCTGGCGGCGCCGCCGGCTCGGACGCCGACGCGCGTACATGCCCTCCTCGGGCTGGAGCACATGCTCCGCGTCATGGTGGCGGATGCAGCGCGCGCCTGGCAGCGTGCGCTGGAAGGGTTGTCGATCGCGCGCGAACTCGGCGACGAGCTCCTGATCAGCGAGACACTCTCGCGGGTAGCAATGAACGAAGCGAACGCCGGCGATTACTCCGCAGCGATTGCGCGCCTCGAAGTGAGCCTGGCGTACGCACGGACGCAACATCACCTGGTCGTCACGATGACCAGGCTGCGTGATCTCGCGGTCGTGTGCGCCAGCGCGGGGGATCTCCATCGTGCCCGTCTGCTGCTGCAAGAAAGCATCGCCATCGCGCGGACGATCGGCGCCACCGCCGGCGAAGTGGCGGGGTTGGCGCGGCGCGGCGTCATCGAACGGGCAGTCGGCGACTTGCCACGCGCGCGCTGATCGAGGAGGGCATCCGACTGAATGCGATTGGGCATCTGGCGGAGGGAGGGGGATTCGAGCCCCCGGGGGCTCGACACTTGACCCGGAGCGGGCTGGGCGACTTGGCCCGCTCCGAGGGACGGTTCGGCGATGCCCGGACGCTGCTGCTGGAGGGCCTGCGACAGGCTGTCCGGGACCACGCCCCGGCCGCGATCTTGCACCAGGTCTGCTCCCTCGGCATCCTGGCGGTAGCGACGGGCGACTATACCCGTGGCACACGACTGATCGCCGCCCACGCCTCGCCGACCGGCCTGGTCGCCACCGTCCACACGCCTGACCTGCGCATCGAAGGGCAGGTCGGGTTGGCGCGCGCCCGCGAGGCGCTGGGCGACGCGGCCTATGGCGCGGCCTGGGACGCCGGGCAGGCGATGACGCTGGAGCAGGCGGTTGCTTTTGCATTGGAACAGATCCCAGATGCACGAGCTGCCTACCGACCAGTAGGTGCCCGCTGGTCTCTGCCTGGCCTTGTACACAGCACATCACAGCATATAGCCTCAATCGTTCGGCGACCGATCAGACCCCACTGAAGGCGCTGAAGCCGCCATCAACGGGCACCACTACGCCAGTGACAAAGCGGGCGCCGGGGCCGCACAGCCAGAGCAGGGTGCTCACCAGGTCCGCTGGGTCGCCGAATCGGCCTGCCGGCGTGTGCTCGATCACCGTCTGGCCACGCGCCGTCAGTGACCCGTCCTCGTTGAGGAGCAGACGGCGATTCTGGTCGCCGATGAAGAAGCCGGGGGCGATGGCGTTGACGCGCAGTTGCCCGCCGTAGGTGCGCGCCAGTTCCACCGCCAGCCAGCGGGTGAAGTTGTCGACAGCAGCTTTGGCGGCGCCGTAGCCCACGACGCGGGTCATCGCCCGTTGCGCCGCCATGGAGGAGACATTCACGATGCAGCCCTGGGCTGGCTGCGATCCCTGTCCGGGCAGCAGTCCCGCCATGGCCGCCCCAAAGACCTGACTGGGCAGCAGCGTCCCCAGCAAGTTGAGGTCAAAGACCTGCCGAAAGGCCCCTTCGCTGAGGTTGAAAATGGTGTTATCCCCGACGACGGTCGCCCCCGACATATTGCCGCCGGCGGCGTTGACGAGGATATCCACCCGCCCCCACTGCCCAAGCAACGTCGCCCGCGCCGACTCCAGTTCGCCCTTCTGGAGCACATCCGCCGGCAATGCCACCGCCTCACCTCCTGCATCCCGAATCTCGGCGGCCACAGCCTCCGCTTGTTCGCGTCGGCGACCCATAATCGCCACCCGCGCCCCAGCCGCCGCCAGACCGCGCGCCATCGCGCCGCCCAGGACCCCGGTACCGCCCGTGACAACCGCAACACGGCCGTTCAGGCCGTAGAGACTCGCCACATACTCCGCCGTCATCTGTGTACTCCGTTCAACTGTTCCGCTTTGTAATTGCTGCGCCGGGTAGCAGTGCATGCGATATATCCGGCACTTGTTTCCGTCGCACGTGCCTGGCGACTAAAGTCGCGGCTACCATTGCGAAGTCAGCCTTCGCGGACTCGGTTAGCCCGCGTAGGCGGGCTTTGCTAGGTTAGCCGCGACTTTAGTCGCCAGGCGCCCTCCATCCTCAAGCCCGAGCGCCCGCCGCAAACGGCTCCACGTGGCGCACGAAATGCGCGCGCAAATCCGCCGCATAGGCTGCCGCATGCAACCGCAGTGCGCGCATCAACGGGTCGTAGTAGCGCCGGCTGCCGTCGGCGTTGCGCGCCGTCAACACTGACCCGAAGGTGACGTGCAGAATCTGCCGGGCGTCGTTCTGTTCCAACAGCAACGGCAAGTCCCGATCAGCCAGCGCCGCCGCCTCCGGCGCCCGATCCAAACGGGCGGATATGTGATAGCTGGCCCGGTCGCCCTCGAAGCGTAGGCGCGCGAACTGGTAGATAGCGCGTAGGAGGTCCGGCTCTCGGGTCGCGATGGTGCGCAATGCTTCCAGGTAGCTGGCACCGGCCGTCTTCAGATGCACCAGGCCGCGCGTCTGGCGCGCGCAGGCCGCGTAGATGCTGAACTTGTCCGAGCCGGAATGCAGGCTCAACTTGTAGGGGCCGCAGCAGCGGGCAATCGCCGCATGCACGGCGAAATCCGCCTCAAAGGCCGCGACGTCGCCAATGTAGTCGACACCTTTCTCAAACTGGCCAATGTAGCGGGGGGCCAGGCTGACCCAACGGACGCCCAGGCGCCGCAATTCGGTGGCGATATACAGGTGCTCAGCATGGGTCGTCGGCAACTCCGTTTCGTCAACCGAGACTTCCACCTCCCAGTCCCGCCCGGCGCCGGCCTCGGCCAGGTGATGATACAGCCTGACGACATGGGCGATGGCGCGGCCGTACTTGACGGCGGCACGCAACAGGGTGATCTCGTCAAAGCGGATGACGTACCCTTCGCAGGCAAAAGGCCGCGCCAGGTAGCGCGCTGCCAGCGCAGCCGGGTAGTCCGCCAGATCCGGCCAGGGCAACTCGGCCAATGCTGCCTGCAACTGCGCCGCCGTCGCGTGCTCCGCCCTATCGTCGACGTACTCGCCCGGATCGAAGGTGTAGAAGGTGTAGTCGGCGTCCAGGCAGCGATCAATGTCCGCTGTGGTCTTGAGGTGATCGGCGTCGGCGCCGAAGCCTGCCTGCCAGCCCTCGGCCAGGACGCCCCACATAGCGTCGTCCATCACCTGCTGGGGAGTGCGCTCGGTGCGCTGCATCTCGCGGATCGATTGCTGCGCCGGGATCGCCGCTAGGTCGCCGCCGACCGCCCGCAGGGCCTGCAAGTGACCGGGGGTGGCCAGACCCAGGCGGTCGCCCAGCCCGACCGACGTCCGCAAACCCAGGGTGCGTGGTTGCAGCCACGCCAACCGGCTGCGCATGGCAACTGCATTCTCCGCGCTTAGCGGGCAGAGCAGCAGCACGCCGCCGTGATGTTCGCTGGCGCTGCCGCGCAACCCGGCGAGCTGCGCCGACCCGCGTGGCCCTGCGACAGCCAGTCCGCACTCGCCCTCCGCGTCCGCCACCAGGGCATAACGCACTTTCTCTACCTGGGTAAGCGATGACGGGACAACAGTAAAGCCGGCAATATCGAGCGCCAGCGGCTCAAGGCGATCGCCGGTCATTTCCCCTCTTTCGTTGCCATAGCTATTCGGGGCCGGATCGCCGGCTCGGTGGCCACACCATCCGCCGAACGTCGTTGCGTCGTCACCCCTTGAAAGGCCAGCGGCGGCGTTGGCTGGGGTCGCTGCTATTCACGACATCACGCAACTCATGCACCTGTTGCTCCAGCGTCGCAATGCGCGCCAGGTGGGGTGCTATGACATCGTCGACGATCGTGCGGACGAAGCGAATGGCGTGCTCCCGTTCCTCATCGTCGGCAGGACCGTCGACCGCGGCCGACTCTGAGGGCGGCTGCACCGTTTGCTCCGGGGCTTGCAGTTTGCCCTGGTCGGTCAACTTACGCCGGGCGGCAGCGTAGCTTATGTCGCCCGCCAGGACGTCGCGGACGGCGCGGAGCAGCAGGACATCCTCGTGCGTGAACACGCGGACGGTCCCGTCACCGGCCCTGGCGCCCACCGAGAGTCCAGCGGCGAATTCCTGGGTCCACCGGCGGATAGTGGGTACCGGCACGTTGAGAACTTTAGCGACGGCTCCGATCTTCACGCGCGTAGTATAGCCAGCAGTGCGACGGGTAGGGACCGCCCTGGTACGTTGCGTGGGGGAGAAGGGAGCCAATACGGGTGAGAGACGAAGACGGAGTAGCACGGGATGGGAGCGGAGAGGCGCTCGACGATCCGCATCAGGCAGCCTTTGTCGCCCAGGTCTACGACGGTGAGCACGCCGGTGATATAGCCGATGTCGCCTGGGTAGTGCGCCTGGCGGGAGTGGCCGGCGGCCCGGTGGCCGACCTCGGTTGCGGTACCGGACGGCTGACCCTGCCCCTCGCGGCGGCAGGCTTCGACGTCGTGGCGGTCGACCGCTCCCCGGCGATGCTGGCGCGCCTGCGGGCGAAGCTCGCCCGCCAGTCGGCAGTGGTGCGGCAGCGGGTCCACATCGAGCAGGCGGAAGTGGTCGCCTGGAACGCACATCCGCGCGACCTTGCGCTGGCGCTGGTCGGGTACAACACCTTCGCGGCCCTGCTGACAGCGGACGACCAACAACGCTGTCTGACGGCCATCAAGGCGGCGCTGCGCGCGGGAGGGACACTGGCCATCGCCACTGCAGCCGTCGGCGCGCGCGTCGTTGCCTTGCCGGAAGGCTTTAGCCGGGAGGTCTACCGGCGTTCTGCCCCGGAACTGGGCAAGGGCGTCGAGCTGGTACGCCGGGACATCCACCGTTGGACCGATGAAACCCGCCAGGTCCGCCAGTTGGCGCTGGTCTACGACGTGCTGCAGCCGGACGGCGGCCGACAGCGCTACCAGTACGAGTACGCTGCCCGCTATACCTCCCGTTGGGAACTGGAGCACCTGTTGGCGCGCTGCGGCTTTGACGACGTGCGGGTCTGGGGCGGCTACCAAGAGGAGGCGTTTGCCGTGGAAGGGGGGCTGCTGGTGGTGACAGCGGCCTGACCGTCGATCACCACGTCCCCACGCTGATTGGCGACGAACAGATCGAGCGTGGCGGTCGAACCCACGGGGGATGCGGCGACCGCACGGACAGTGGCGCGCAACTCCAGCAGGTCGCCGGGCCGGGCCGGGGCGCGGAAGCGGATGCGGAGACTGCCATGGGCCGGCCAATCCTGACCGTAGGCAGCAGTAAGGAGGGCAGAGAGCCAGGCCAGGACGAGCATGCCGTGGGCGACGGCGCCACCGAGCGGGGTGGTCGCGGCGAAGGCGGGGTCGGTGTGCAGCGGGTTGTGGTCGCCGCTGGCGACGGCATAGGCATTGATCGCTTCCTGCGTCACCAGGCGCGAGGCCACGACACTGTCACCGGCCAGCTTCGGGGTTCCGCTGTTTGTCATCGTGCCATCCTTCCCGGTTCGGCGGCGGCAGCCATCAGCGTCCTCACACGCCATCACTGAGCGGAACGATCAGCGAGGCCCGCGCACGACAAACCGGAGCAGCGCCATCGAAGATATGCATCTCCAGGGTCACGAAGCGCTGCCCTTGCCGGGTAGCGGCGCGCGGCGCCGAGACGGTCAGGCGCAACTCGCGGTCGGCGTAGGTGGGTTGGAGGAACTCACACTCCTGGCCGCCGTGGACAGTACCAGCAGGAATCTCCACCTGCGCCATGAGCAATTGGAGGCCGCGCGCGGCGAGCAACAGGGGCGGCAGCGGAGCAGCGGCCTGATGATAGAGCACGGAGGTGTCGTCCACCGCCTGGATGTAGGCCCGCGCTTCCTCCGCTGTAATAACGAAGGTGACTGGAGCCAACGCATGCCCAGGCGTGAGGTCGAAGGGGCTGAGCACGTCAGGCCTCCGACCAGAGGCGGCGATAAGGGTACCACTGCTTCGGGTGGCCCTGGATCACGCGCTCAAAGTAGTCGGCGATGGCCTGGGAGATGCGGTGCGCCTCCTCCACCGGATTGGCCGTGGGATCGGGATAGAGCGGCGGCTCCACGGTGATGACACTGGTGTTGTCCGGCTGGCGAATGGCAATGACCGGAATCACGGTGGCGCCGGTGCGCACCGCCAGGTAGGCCGGGCCCGCCGGCAGGTAGGTTTCCCGGCCGAAGAGCTCCACGCGCGCCGCCCGGAAGTCCTTGACGAGGTCGGCGACCAGAATGACGACAGCGTTCTGGCGCAAGGCGCGGATCGTCGGGCGGGCCGCCTTGGACTGCTCGACCACGTCGAGACCGGCCCGCTGACGTGAACTCGCCACGGCGCGACTGACCACGCCTTCGTCGACCACCGCCAGGAAGCGGTAGGGCAGAAAGGCGATAATGTTAGAGGCAGGCTCCCAATTCCCGGCGTGGGGCAGGACGGCGATGATGCCCTTGCCGCGGGCGATGCCGGCCTCCAGATGCTCCAGACCTTCTAAATGGATCAGGTGCCGCAGCCGCTCGAACGGCATGGTGCGCAGGCGCAACACGTCAAGGATCATGCGGGCATAGGTGCGGAAGGAGCCGCGGGTGGTTTTCGCCAGCGACGCCGAGCTCACGGCCTCGCCCAGGGCGACCCGGTAGTTGGCGAGCGCGGCCTGGCGCTTGTCCGGCCAGCCCCAATAGGTGATGGTGCCGCCGATATCGGCCAGCGCATACATCAAACGTGCGGGAATGGCGTTGAGGAGCAGGCTGCCAAGATTGAGCAGGGGCGTGATCCAGCGGTCGAGGGAGAGCAGTGAGGCGATGTGCTTCCGAATCCTCACTGCGCCGCCAACCATTCCGCCGTCTTCGCCGCTACCTCACGCAGGGGGCCGCGCTGCACCCGGCAGTCCGGCAACGAGCGCAGGAACTGCTGGCCGTAGTACTTGCTCGTGATGCGGCGGTCCAGCACCAGCAGCACCCCACGATCACTGGCCGTGCGAATCAGGCGGCCAAACCCCTGCTTGAAGCGTAACACCGCCTGGGGCAGCGAATACTCGTCGAAGGGCCGTGTAAACTGCTCACAGCGAGCGGCGAAGACCGGGTCCGACGGCACGGCAAACGGCAGCCGAACGATCGCCAGGGCCGACAAGGCCTCGCCGGCCACGTCCACACCCTCCCAGAAGCTGGCGCTGCCCAGCACCACGGTGGCGTGCTGCGCCCGCAACGTCTGCAACAACTGGTTGCGGGAGCCATCCACACCCTGGGCGACGACGGCGATCCCCTGCTGCTCCAGCGGCCCCTTGATGGCCCGGTAGGTGGCGCGCAAGGCGGCATGCGCCGTGAAGAGGACGAGGCAGCGGCCCCGTGCCGCTGTGACGAACTCGATCAGCGCCTGGTTTACCTGGGCGCCATAGGCCGGCGCCATCGGGTCGACCAGGTCGCCCGGCAAGTAGAGCATCGCCTGGCGTGCGTAGTCGAAGGGCGAACCGATCTGCACGGTAACGTCATCGCTGCTCAGACCCAGCCGGTCGCGGATGTAATCGAAGCGACCGTTGACGGTGAGGGTGGCGGAGGTCAGCACGACGGTGCGGCAGCGCGCGAAGAGCAACGAGTCCAGCAACTCGCCCACATTGAGCGGCGCGCTGTGCAGGCTCAGGGCGTCCGCCTGATCGCCCTGGCTGATCCAGTAGACACGGTTGTCGTCCGGTTCGTCGATCAACGCATCAAGTTCGATGCGGGTCTGCAAAAGGCGGCGCGTGAGGGCGGTCAGCAGCACCAGCGAACGCTCCCAATCTTCGCGTTGACCGCTGGCGATGGCCGTGATATCCTGCGCCACGTGCTCCAGGTGCTGTTGCAGTTCCGCCAGGACGACGCTGAGGTCGGACCAGGCAGTCGCCAGCGCCAGCCACTGGCGATGTTCCCGCACCGCTGCTGTGACCCGCGTGTGCTGCGCGAAGCCGGCGCTGGAACGCTCGCCAAAGGGCGTCCGGTTCCCGCCGTCGCTCGTGAAGGCAGCCAGGAAGGCGCCAACGGCGCTGAAGAAGCGGGACCCGGCCTCGCGCGCCCGCTCGACGCTCTGCTCGCTATTGCGCAGGCGCGTGATGGCCCGGGCGCCGGCCACGTCGCTGCTCGGCAGCACACGTTGCAGGTCCTGCGTCAACCCGCCGGGCCGCCGAGGATCACCGGAGCCGTTCAACTCCAGCAACAGCGCAAAAAAGTCACGGCGCTGCAGATCAAAGCCGAGGTGTCTGGTGGCCTGCTCCTCCAGGTGGTGCGCCTCATCCACGATGAGGTGCTCGTATTCCGGCAAAACGCCGTTGTCGGCGGCCAGGTCGGACAGCAGTAGGGCGTGGTTGACGACGATCAGGTGCGCCGCCTCGGCCGCTCGACGGGCGTTGAAGAAGTAGCAGGTGCGGCGCTGCTTGAACAGGCAGGAGTCGTTGATACAGGTCTCCTGGGTCGCCGAGACTTGCGACCACAAGGCCTGCTCTTCGCCGGCCAGGTTCAGTTCAACGTGGTCGCCACTGCTGGTCTGCGCCAGCCAGAGCAGCACTTTCACGAGCACGCGGCTCTCCAGCGGCGACAAGGGCACGCCGCCGGGGCGGCGGTTGCGGAAGTCGGCCCAACGCAACAGGCAGAGGTAGTTGCTGCGTCCTTTCAAGACGTGGACGCCGAACTGCTTGCCGAGCGCCTGCTGCAAGTCGGGAACATCCTTGCTGCGGATCTGATCCTGGAGGTTGACCGTGTTGGTGGAGATGACGACGCGTTCGCCGTTCTGCACCGCCCACTGCGCGGCCGGCACCAGGTAGGCCAGCGTCTTACCGGTACCGGTGCCCGCCTCCACCATTAACCGGCCGCCGTCGTTGAACGTGGCAGCAACGGCGGCGCTCATTTCCTCTTGCTGCGGTCGCCGTTCGTAGGCCGGGAAGCCCCGCGCCAAGGGCCCCTTCGCCCCCCACACTGCGTGGAGTGCAGCCAGATCGAGCGGCTTTGGTACACCGGCCGGCTCCAGGGGGCTGGCGTCGTTGCCGCGCAGCGTCAGCGGCAACCCGTCGGGGTCCAGCGTGAACCGCCGGCCGGCAATGGGCCGGCTCAACGCCTCGGCCGTGGCGACGCGCTCCGCGTCGCGCAACAGGATACGTAACGGCCATGTACTTTGCGCCAGCAGTTCGTTGGCTTGCAGCAGCAGGCGCGGATCGAGCAACGCCAGCCGCTCGAACAGCTTGAGGAAGACCTGCTGCGTCAGTTCGGCGTCCGGCAAGGCCCTGTGCTGACTCCCCACCGGCACGTCGAGCGCCTCAGCAACACCCAGGAGACCGTAGCTGGACAAACCCGGCAGCAGGATGCCTGCCAGTTCGTAGGTATCGATGCCCAGGTTGGTGACATCCAGCCCCTGCCGGCGCAGGCGATCCCGATCCAACTCGACGGAATGGGCAACGATGGGCAGGTCTTCCAGAAAAGCCGCAAGTTCCGACCGGACCTCCGCCAAGCTCGGCGCCGCCTGCAATTGGCCCTGGCTGATGCCGGTCAGGTGCTGCACGCGCACGGTCGGCGGACGGCGCGGCCGGACCAGCGTCTGGAAGCGCTCCAGCACTGTGCCGCCCTGAAACTTGACGGCGCCAATCTCCATGATCTCATCGTCGTCGCCTCCGCCGGTTGACTCCAGATCGAAGGCAATGTACGGCGTCGCTTGGGCGCTCATCGGACAAAGAGCGATAGAAGCAGCGGGCGCAGCGCAACCAAGGCACGGGCGCGGTGGCTGAGGCCGTTCTTCTGCTGCGCCGTGAGTTGGGCATAGGTGAGACCAAGGTCCGGCAGCAGAAAGAGCGGATCGTAGCCGAAGCCGCCCTCGCCCAGTGGCTGCCGCGTGATGCGACCGCTGACCTCTCCCCTGGCAGCGGCGCTGGCTCCACCAGGATGACAGACAGCGAGCACGCAGACGAAGCGAGCGCCGCGCCGGGCGTCCGGCACTGCCGCGAGGCGCTGCAGCAGCAAGCTATTACGCTCCGCCGCGCTGACCGCCCCCGCCCAGCGGGCCGAGTTGACGCCGGGCTCACCGCCCAGCGCATCTACTTCCAGGCCGGAGTCGTCGGCCAGCGCCGGCAGGCCGGTCGCCAGCGCCACCGCCCCTGCCTTCAGCGCGGCGTTCTCGGCGAAGGTGGCGCCGGTCTCTTCCACGTCGTCAGCGACGCCAAGGTCGTCCAGGCTGCGCACAGCAATGTCGAGCGGCAGTAGGAGTTCCTGGAACTCCGCGAGCTTACCCGCATTGCGGGTGGCAAGCGCTAGCGTGACGATCACGATGCTCCCGCGGCGTCATAAGCGCCGAGCAGGCGCTCGATGGCCTTCTCCACGACGCCGCGCTCGCCACGGTAGGCGAGGAGGTCCGGCGCTTCCAACAGCGGGAAGAGGCGGGCCTCGGCGATCTCCTGGTCGTGGTCGCGCATGTCACCACCGAGGCATCGCATGAGGTAGAAGTGGACCACCTTATGGACGCGCGTGCGAGCGGGGGTGTAGAACCAGTAGTTGATCTCGTCGATCTTGTCGATAATCTCGGCGTGCAAGCCGGTCTCTTCGCGCACCTCCCGAAGGGCGGCCGCCTCGGCGCTCTCGCCGGCCTCCAATGTACCCTTCGGCAAACACCAGACGCGGCGGTGGTTTGGCGTGACGAGGACGATGTCGTAGTCACCTTCCTCACCGCTGACAACGACGCCGCCCGCCGACACGGCGTTAATCGTCGACGCGTCGCTGGTCGGTAGGGGGCGAATCCGCGAGTACTGTCTCTGCATCAATCATTGAAGTATAGCGGAAGAACGGGGCGGCAACTGCGGTTGCCGCAAGGCGAGATAGCCCGCCGTTTCAGCTTCCAATTCCTGCGTCAAGGCCGGCAGCGTCCTCAGCAGCTCGGCGACCGTGCCGTCAATGAGACGCTGCAGCGCTGGGTCGAGATCTGACGGCACCTCGTCAAGATCGAGCACCTGCGGCGGCTCGCCGGGCAGGGCGAGGACATCGACGATCAGGTCACGCCAGTGGACGCCGGCCGCGCTGATCTGGGTGCGATCGGCAACATTGCAGTACCAGCCGGCGGTGGAACCATCGGGGCGCACCCAGTGGTAGACGTTGTAGGGGCGATCCTGCCAGAAATAGCCCAACGAGACGCTTTTTGGCGGGAGATCGAGCGACAAAAAGCTCGCCCCTGCGGGAAGGCGGTAGAGCAAGACCAACTTGCCGGGCCCCTGCGCCAGCCATTCGCAGGGATATTCCTGGATAGTGCCGTTGAAACGCTCCTTCACTTCGACGACGATCGGGCGACTCGCCCCCGCCAATGGTACTTCATCCATCCCCAACTGACCGAACCTCCCTTTTTCTTGTTGCGTATCTCGCCTATCGTTATACTCGCATTTAAGGGGGGAGTTCTCATGGCACGTCTGGCTTGCCTGGATATCGGCTCTTCCTCCATCACTGTCGCCATCGCCCGTTGCGACCCAGGCTCGCGACCAACCGTGTACGGCAAGGGATGGGCGCCGGCTGCCGGCGTCGAGCGCGGCACGATCGTGGACCTGCCCGCCGCGGGGCGCGCTGTGGCAGCGGCGCTGGAAGCGGCGGAGCGCGACGCCGGCTGCCGGGTTGGTCAGGCCATCGTCGCCATCGGCGGCCAGAGCATCCAGGCCGGCCAGCGGCGCGGCCAGTTCACGCTCGGGAGGGAGCCAGTGCGCATCACGCGCAAGCACGCCTCCCGCGCCGTCAATTCGGTCGTCGCCGCCGGCGCAGAAGCCGGCTACGAGTTTGTCCACGTCATTCCCCGCCGCTTCTGGCTCGATGGGCAGCATCTCGTGCGCAATCCGCTGGGCATGCCGGCCTCCCGGCTGGAAGTAGAAACCCACGCCATCAGCGCCGACAGCGCCGTGTTGCGCAACGCCTTGCGCTGCGTGCAGGATCAAGGGCTGGACGTGCGTGAAGTAGTCGTGGCCTCCCTCGCCGCCAGCGAGGCGCTGCTGACGCCGCAAGAGCGTGAGGCCGGCGTCATCCTGCTCGATCTAGGGGCCGCCTGCACCGGCGTGCTGGTGTACTCGCAGGGAACGCCGGCCGTGACGCTCAGCGTGCCGCTCGGGGGGCGACAGGTCACCAGCGACATTGCTATGGTGTTGCGGGTGTCGCTGTGCCAGGCGGAACGGCTCAAGCTGAGCTTTGGTCGGGCCATCGGCGCTGCCGTCTCCGACCAACTGCTGAAGGTACCGGACGATGAGCTGATCGGCGTCGATCCGATCTCCCACCGCTTGCTCTGTGAGGTGATCGAAGCGCGCCTGGAGGAAGTCTTCGAGCAAGTGATGCAGGCCATCGCTGAGACCGGCTTTGCCGAGCCGTTGCCCTCCGGCATCGTCCTCACCGGCGGCGGGGCGGCGTTGCCGGATGTCGACGCCCTGGCCCGGCGCATGTTCGCCCTACCGGCGCGCACCGCTGTGGTGCGCCTGCCTGGCGCCGGCGATGGGGCGTTGGCCCCATCATGGGCCTCCACCGTCGGCTTGCTCCACTGGTTGCAGCGGAGCCGGCCCGACCTGTTGCCCGAGGCCGACAACGCGCGGCGTGCCGGGTCTCCGGTGGGTCGATTGGTGCGGCAATTGCTACCACAAGGAGGAGAGTAACGGTGCAGCAGGCTTCCCGGCCCCAAGACGTGGAGAGCTTCGCGGAAATTAAGGTGATTGGCGCCGGAGGAGGCGGCAGCAACACCATCGACCGCATCGTGGACGCCCGCGTCCGCGGCATCGAGCTGGTGGTCGTCAATACCGACCGCCAGGCGCTGTTGCGCTCTACGGCACCCACGAAGATTGCCATCGGTGACCGCCTCACCAAGGGTCTCGGCGCCGGCGGCAACCCGGAGATCGGCGAGCGAGCGGCGGAAGAGAATCGCGACGAACTGATCGAGCAGTTGCGCGGCGCCGACATGGTCTTCATCACCGCCGGCATGGGCGGCGGCACCGGCACCGGCGCCGCGCCCGTCATCGCCAAGTACGCCCAGGAAGTGGGCGCGCTGACCATCGGCGTTGTCACCAAGCCCTTCCGCTTTGAAGGGATGCGCAAGCAGCGCCTGGCCGACGAAGGCATCGCCCGCCTGAGTGAACACGTCGACGCGCTGATCATCGTCCCGAACGACCGCCTGATCACCCTGGCCGACAAGCGCATGTCCGTACAGGATGCCTTCGCCCTGGCCGACGACGTGCTGCGCCAGGGCATCCAGGGCATCTCGGACATCATCACCATTCCCGGCCTGATCAACGTGGACTTCGCCGACGTCAAAGCCGTGATGCAAAAGTCCGGCACTGCATTGATGGCCGTCGGCCACGGCGTCGGTGACACCCGTGCCATCGACGCCGCCAAGAAGGCCATCGAGAGCCCCTTGCTCGACACCTCGATCAGCGGCGCGCGCGGCGTACTGCTCAACGTCACCGGCGGCTCCGATCTGTCGCTGTTCGAGGTCACCGAGGCCGCCAACCTGATCCATCAGGAGGTGGACCCGGAGGCGCAGATCATCTTCGGCGCAGTGATTGACGAGCGCATGCAGGGCGCCATCAAGATGACGGTGATCGCCACCGGCTTCAGCGGCCAGGGCCGCCGCACGACCTCCTACCTAACGCCGCCACCGCGCCCGCCGCTGGCGCCACCGTCACCCGAACCGCGCCGCCCGGAGCCAGAACCGCGCCGCGAGGTCGACGACAGCCAGATCCCGGCCTTCCTGCGCAAGCGGACGTAATGGCCCGCGCATGGCGTGGTTGGGACTGTCGCCGCCGAAGTGCCTCCGCGCCATTAGACCGAGACGGTGCCCGGTATGATAGGGCGTGCTTCTGGAACAACAAAGAGCCGTGATGAGGAGGAAACGAACAGGAATGCAGCGAGCTCGCTTTCGACGTGACGCAACGGCCAACGGAGCAATATCCTTTCCATCGGGTCCCCCCGTTCCGTTAGCAGACCGACAGCGTATTCGAGTTCAGGGATGCCTGATCTCCGAAGACATCATCGCGGATCGCCGGTAAGGTGCCGGCATATTTTCTCGATAGCAGCGGAGCCGCAAAGCTCTATGTGACGGAACCTGGCTCGGTATGGCGTGCAAGCCTGGTCGACCCGATGCGAGAGAACGAGTGCTTCGTGGCAAGCGTTACTGCCGTGGAGGTCACGGCGGCGATGTATCGTCGCGTGCGCGCTGGGTCTCTCACGAAGGCTGAGGCAGACGCCGCATGCGCGGAACTCGAACGTGATTTAGATCGAGTCTTCGCAATCGTGGACATATCTCGGTCAATCTTGATCAGAGCCCGCGATGCGGCCCGGCGACATGGCTTGCGCGGCTACGACTGCTTGCAGCTTGCATCAGCACTCTATGGGCCTGTCAAGCATTAACTTCCCGGTTTTGGCGGGGCTGCCACGCGACGTGATCGGGAAGCTGTTCCTTGACAAGCCCTATGTCCAAGAACAGCGGATCGATCACGGTTTGGAACTGCTTGTTCTCGTGAGCGCCGATGTCGAGTTGAATGCGGCGGCGCGGCGCGAAGGCTTGGATGTTGAGGACCCCAATGCACATCAGGAATCAGGCGAGGCGCCAGTACGATGATGACGGTCGCCATCGACATCAGTGACCAGAAACGGCATCGCCATCGAGCGCAGTCACGTTCGCCGCGTTGCGAAGTGAAGGCAATGGGGAGAACACCAGCCACAACATGCTTGCGGCAATGCCGCAGGCTGCCAGAAAGAGCGTGGGACGCACGCCGATGCTTCCGCCCAGGATGCCTCCCACGACCGCTCCCAACGGCCCCACTCCTCGTTCCAGCACGTGATAGGCCGCGTTGACCCGCCCCAGCAGGTGTGGTGGCGTGAGCGACTGCCGGATGCTCAAGGCGTTCACAGCGTAGATCGGCTGCCCGGCGTCAAGGGCCTGGCACAGCGCCAGTAGCCCGAAGCCCACCAGAGCCGGACCATGGGCGAGGGGAAGCAGAAACGTCGTCACACTGCCAATCGTGAGCACGGTGAGGATGCTGCGTGCCACGCCGAGGCGCTGCGTCATCGGCCCGACCAGGAACGTGCCAAGCAGGTTGCTCACGCCGCCGATACCCATGGTCATGCCGAGCAGCACCGGTCCGAGTCCCAGTTCACGGAGACCGTACAGGGCGTAGAGCGCCCCAATCCAGTTGCCGAAGAAGCTACGCGTCGTAGCAAATGCCGCGAAGGCCCGCAACAACGGGCTGCCGGCGACAAAGCACAGACCCTCTCTGAGGTCGCGCAGCACGCTCTTTCCCGCTGACCGAGTCACGGGCCGTTCTTCCGTCTGGATGAAGGCGACGGAGCCCGCCGAGCAGAGAAAGGAGAGTGCGTCCAGCCAGAGCGTCAGCGGCGCGCTCCACACCTGTACCAGCACACCGGCGAGGCCGGGCAGGAAGGACTGGTAGGCCACGTCAAAGAGCACAGTGAGCACACCCATCAGCGCGGCCACGAGGAACAACTGCGCGATCTGCAGGCGTCCCAGGAGGAACGCCAGCGGGATGGATACCAGGAGCAAGGCGCGCCCAAGGTCAGCCCAAATCATCAGGGGGCGGCGGCGCAGCCGGTCCACCCAGACGCCGGCGAACAAGCCGAATAGCGCAAACGGTGCCGCTTCGGCGGCCACCAGCAAGCCCATCTGCGTTGCCGAAGCACCGAGCACCAGCACAGCAGTGAGCGGCAGCGCGCTGCCGATGATGCCGGAACCAAACTGCGAGATCGTCTGGCCGACCCAGAGTTTGCGAAATTCCGGCTGCTTCCGGAGTCCCTGGCGTTGCGCCAGCATCACGACTCAACCCTTTCGCACGATTCGCCGGTTACCACTGTGTCCACCGGCAGGCACGCGCCCCGCCGGACAGCACAAGACCCAACCTTGCATGGAGCGGGAGGTAAACTATTCAGGATCATTGCAGCACGATGTCGCTTTCGCCACCTGTACTGGCGGTCGCGGGCGGAGACGGGATGATGCGACGACTGGTCAAGATCAATGGTCCAACGCCAATGGACTGGTAAGGCCAATACCAGGCTGAAGGAGTCTTCAATGACGACGGAGACCGTACACATCGAGTTACCGGAGGAGATGTACGAGCGGCTTAAGGGGATGGCCACGGTGAGCCAGCGTCCCCTGACGGAGGTCATCTATCAGTCCATCCGCGGCAACCTGCCGCCGGTGTTGAATGACTTGCTCCCTGAACAACGCGATCTTGTGGCCGATCTCCAGGCGCTGAATGATGAACCGCTGTGGGTGGTCGCCCGGACCCCGGTGCCCGCGCCCGGCTGGCGACGTCATCAGCAGTTACTCCACAAGGCAGAGACAGGCTTGCTCACTCTTCCCGAGCAGGAGGAGCTGGCGGAGTTGCGCGAGGCCGCGGATCGCTTCGTTACCCGACGGTCCTACGCCTTAGCATTGCTGAAATGGCGTGGCTACACCATACCAGTCAACCTGTAGCCCGTGGCACAGCGCCCCAGGATCTCAGTCGGCCTGCACCGGAAGCTCGCATGGAGCTTGTGGGGTACGATAAGGCGCGAGGAACGATTGATGGAAGAGACCGAGCTATTTCTGCTGAAGGCGCTGGACAGCATCAGTGGAGCGGAAAGCGAGTTCGCCAATCGCCGCTATGATAACTGTGCAAACCGTTGTTACTATGCGTGCTTCCAGGCTGCCATTTCCGCACTCCTCCAGGTTGGGATCCGACCGCCGGGTCAGCATGCTGGGTGGAGTCACGCCTTCGTCCACTCTCGGTTCGCTGGCGATCTCATCCATCGACGCAAAGTCTTCGCAGCGGACTTGCGCGACACGCTGCAGAGTACATTGGCGCTGCGGCATGTCGCTGATTATGCCCATGCTCGGGTCAACGAGCGGGAAGCTTCGCGCTCGTTACGGTGGTCCCGGATGCTGGTCGAAGCCGTTCAGGTACACGGAGGCCGTGAGTGATGGATAGAGAAGGCGCCTGGCACAGCAGTGACGCGGCGATTCAACGAGCCGCCGAGCGACTCCAGGAACTGATTCGGGCCAGATTTCCCACAGCCAGCTTTTCTGTCGCCCGAGGTGAAGACCCCGAAGGCACATATGTCTACGTCGTCGTGGACACTGATGATCTCACTACCGTACTGGAGACGGTCGCAGATCAGTTGTTTACTTTCCAGGTAGAGCAGGACTTGCCGATCTACGTGGTTCCACAACGCCCTCTGCATCGCACCGTTCAGGGAATTGCGGCCCAGCGTGTTGCTGATCGGCGCCCCCGGCTCAGCCTTGCAGAGGTCCATACCCAAAGGTAGGCCAACGCGGTCATTGGTCCGTTCGGACCTGCTCACTCCAGCACCGGCAGCAGGTCCGCTCCCGTGCAGATGCTGGCGCAGAGCAGGCGCAGCGAGGAGTCGGCGTCCAGGCGACCGGTCTTGATCGCTTCATCGGCGCGCAACAGCAGGCCGTAGATCTGGCGCAGGCGGGGGAGGGGAAAGGCGCCGACCTGGCGCTCCAGGTTGCGCAGTTGGAAGTCGCGCAGGTGAAACTCGCCGCGCCGCAGGAACTCCGTCTCGCCGCGTTCGCGCTGACCGGCGGCACAGAGCAGCAGTAGGCGGAACTGGCGGACGACGTTAGCGAAGACGATCTGGGGTACCTCGCCCCGCGCCAGCAACTGGTCGAGCAAGGCATTGGCGCGGGCCAACTGGCGGGCGGCCAGGGCATCGGTGAAGGCAAATACCTGCTGGTAGGGTTCTTCCACCAGCGCCTCCACATCGCGCACGTCGATGCTGCGGCCGGCGCCGACGAAGGTCGCCAGCTTCTGCAGCTCGGTGCGGCCCTTCGTCAGGTCCGCGCCAAAGCGCTTCCTGCCCTCTACTTCCATTTCCACAAAGCAGCGTTCAGCGAGCATCTCCGCCGCCTGCTGAGTGATGGTGATGCCGAGTTCGCGCGCCACGGCCAGGAGTTTGCCGGGGAACTCCCGCCGGCTGAGCTGTCCGCAGGCGGTGACCGCGCCACCGGCGGCGCGCACGGCGTGCGCCAGAGGGTGGGTGGCGCCGAGGTCGCGTGCCTCCCGAAAGACGACATCCAACCCGTCCGGCAAGCCGGCCAGCGCCGTCGTGAGCGCCTCGCGCAGCCCCTCCTCCTTCTGGAAGCGGGCGGCAATCCCATCGAGCAGCACCAGCCGGGCTGCTGAAAAGAGGGAAAAGGTGGTCAAGGCTCCCTGCAAGGCCTGCACGGTCACTACGTCGCCATCGAAACGGCTAATCTCTACCTGAGGGTCGGCGCCTTTGGCGGCCGCGACGACACGCGCCACCTGTTCGTCGCAGAGGGCGGCATCGCTGCCATGGAATAGCGTAAGCATGCTGACAAGGATACCAGGGGCGGCAGGTATGTCGAGAGCCAACGTAGCGCTCAATCTACTGGCGATAGGCTTTCGCGTACGCTCCTCACAGACGCTCTTGCCGAAACCTGGGTTGCGTCCGGTGGCCTCACCATAACGCCAATACGCCTATATCTGAGTCACCCTCCAGCGCTGCAATCGCCGCATAACCAATGCGCAATAGCTGCTCAATGCGGTGCGTCGTGCAGTTCCCCACCCGTAACCAGATCACCTTAGGCGGGAAGCCGAGCACAACGCTCAGTTCACCGAAGTCAGCATCCTTCGTGACTATGATGTAGTCGTTGGCTAGAGCGAACTCCCGTACATCCCGGTCAAAGGCGCGATCGAGGCCGACCTGAGAGACATGGCTGGAGCCAGGAAAGAGGTCTGCGAGCCGATCAATGAGGCGGGGGGACAAATTCTGGTCAAGGAGCAACTTCAAGCGTGCGCGATGAGCGTTTGGCGCTCCCGTTCCGCTGCGTAGCTCAGACAGGCGCGAATGTCATCGCTCGTCAGGTACGGAAAGTCAGCCAACACTTCTTCGGCGGTCATGCCTGCCGCCAGATAGGACAGAACGTCATACACCGTGATGCGCAGCCCACGAATGCAGGGCTGCCCGCCTCGCTTATCGGGCTCGATGGTAATGATCGACTCGTACAATGCGCTCACCTTCGTCACCCTTGCTTGCTAGGCCGCCGCCCCGATAATGGATGCGCCGACGCTCCTGGCACAACTCCCATGCTATATGCTATCAGATCGTACGGGGCAGTCATCCCCCCGAATGGGTGATCCCGATCTCAGGGTGGGGCGCCCGGCTACTCGCGTTGACCGCCGGGGGGGCGCGTTGGTAGAATAGCGCGGCTACGCGGGTTCGCCGCGACGGAGGCGGGGCGGTGGCGGAACTCGGTCAACAACTTCGCGAAGCGCGGCAGGCCCGCGGCCTCAGCATCGACGACGTGGCCCTGGGCACGCGGATTCGTCCAGCCTACGTCCACGCCCTGGAGGAGGAACGCTTCGCGGACCTGCCGGCTCCCGTCTACGTGCGCGGCTTCGTGCGCAACTACGCGACCTTCCTGGGCCTGGATGCCGAAGAACTGATCGGCGCCCTGGAAAAGGAGCAGAGCGGCGCCTTCCAGCCCCCCCATCGTCACACCCCCCAGCAGATTTCGGTGCCGGTGTGGCACGGCCCCAGCCCGCGCGCGATGGTGGGTACGCTCCTGCTCGTCCTGCTCGTTGCCTTTATAGCCTTCATCTTCCGGCAATACAGCGAGTTCACCGCCTCCCGCTCCACCAGCGTCTTCGCCGCCACGCCTTCTCCCACGCCGATCACCCAGGCGGCGACGGCCGTCCCCATTCCCACCGTCACGCCGATCCCCACCTTGTCGGCGGCGGCGGTGGCGACCCCCCCCGCCGCTGCGACAAAGCCGCCCATCGCACCGACCACTGCCGCCCACCTGACGGCGACTCCGCCCCCCCCGCCGCCACCCTCGGCAACGCCGCAGCCGACTGCCACGCAGGCCGCGCCGCTGGTGCTGTCGCTGCAGGCGCTGGGCGATAGCTGGGTGCGGGTGACGGTAGACGGCAAAATCGCGTTTGAGGGTACACTGCTGCCAGGAACCACGCGTGCGTGGAATGGCGCCACGTTCATTACCGTCCGCTATGGCAACGCCGGCGGCGTCAGTGTGACGTTCAACGGCAAATCCGAGGGTGTCGTAGGGCAGCCGGGGCAGGTGGTGGAACGAACGTATCGACTAGGATAGAAGGTACCCATGCCGGCTGACTATTCTTTTGATGTCGTGTCGCAGTTCGACCGGCAGGAACTGGTCAATGCCCTGGATCAGACGCGGCGCGAACT
Organism: Chloroflexota bacterium; assembly: GCA_036734945.1. Lineage (GTDB taxonomy): Bacteria > Chloroflexota > UBA4733 > UBA4733 > UBA4733 > UBA4733. Next base: position 35,697 of record DAIMXP010000030.1, on the reverse strand, counting down.
GGGCACGCGCTTTGACTTCAAGAACAGCCCATTTGAGATCACCCTGGAAGCGGAGCAGATCGTCATTCTTGCCGACAACGAGTCCAGGTTGGCGGCGATCAAGGACGTCATCCAGAGCAAGTTGGTCCGCCGCCAGTTGCCGCTGAAGATCATGCAGTGGGAAAAACCGGAAGATGCTGCCGGGGCCAAAGTGCGCCAGCACGTCAAACTGGTACAGGGCATCTCCTCCGACCTGGCGCGCCAGATCAGCAAGTACATCCGCGACAAGCACCCGAAGGCCAAACCGGCGATTCAAGGCGATGCAGTGCGCGTCAGCGCCAAGAGCAAGGATGAGTTGCAGACGGTGATCCAGGGACTGCGCGCGCAGGAACCGAGCTACGATGTCGCGCTACAGTTCATCAACTATCGCTAACTGAAAGTCGAGTGCGTGTACTTTTATATCGATACTCGCGGCTGCCCAAAGAACACTGTCGATTCCGAAGCGCTGGACCAGGCCCTGCGCGGCGTCGGCCATGTGCCGGTGGATCGCGCCGCCGACGCCGACGTCATGATCGTGAACACCTGCGGCTTCATCGACGTCGCCAAGCAAGAGTCGATCGACCGACTGCTGGAGCTGGGCCAGCAGAAGCGGCCCGGCCAGCAGTTGATCGCCGCCGGCTGCCTCTCGCAGCGCTACTCGGAAGAGGTGGCGCGGGATCTGCCGGAAGTGGACACCATCGTCGGCATCGACGCCTGGCGCACCCTCCCCGAGCTGCTGGCCGGTGTCAGCGCCACACCAGTGCGCCGGCAAGACGCGAACGAACTGGGCTCGCTGCTGCGCTTCCCGGCCAGCCTGCCCGTCCTCAATCAATGGCCGGCGACGGCGCGGCGCGTGCATGCCCCCAGCGCCTACATCAAGATCTCGGAAGGCTGCAACTACGGCTGCACCTTCTGCGCCATCCCGATCATGAAGGGTCTCTACCGCAGCAAGCCGCCGGAGCGGATCGTGGAGGAGGCCCGCCAACTGGCCGACAACGGCGTCAAAGAAATCATCCTCGTGTCGCAGGACTCCACCGCCTATGGGCTGGATCGCCGCGACGACACGTCGCTGCCGCTGCTCCTGGAGACCCTGGCTGCTGAGGTACCGGAGATCCCCTGGGTGCGGGTCATGTACATCCATCCCGATCGCCTGACGGCGAAGATGATCGACCGCATCGCCCAGGTACCGACCTTCTGCCCCTACATCGACATCCCCATGCAGCATGCCCACCCGGCGGTGCTCAAGCGCATGCGGCGCGGCCACCTGATCGAGCGCTCGGAGGAGTTGATCGCCCGCTTCCGCGAGTGTATCCCCGGCGCCGCCGTGCGCACCACCTTCATGGTCGGCTTCCCCGGTGAGAGCAGCGCCGAGTTCGACTTTCTGCTGGACTGGTTGCAACGCATGCGCTTCGACCGCGCCGGCGTCTTCACCTACTCGCCGGAGGACGGCACGCCAGGCGCCGAGATGGAGCAGCAGGTGCCGGAGCGCACGCGCCAACGCCGTCGCCAGCGGCTCATGCAGGCGCAGGAGGCCATTTCGGCGCAGTTGCAGGCCACCCTGGTCGGCAAGACATTGGACGTGCTGATCGAGGGTACCCAGGACGTGGCCACAGCCAAACGCCACCACGGCGCGAGCGGCCTGATGAGCGTCGGCCGCTCCTACCGCGACGCCCCAGAAGTGGACGGCGCCGTGCTGGTGCGCGGGCGGCACCGGGTCGGCAGCATGATCAAGGTCAGGGTCAGTGAAAGTACCACGCACGACCTTGTCGGCGACGCAGTGTGAATCTGCCCAATGCCCTCAGTGTGTCGCGCGCGCTGCTGCTGCCGTTCATCCTGTTCTTCATGTTCCGCCCCAGCGCCAACGACCACTTGATTGCCGCCGCCATCTTCGTCGTGGCGGCCATCACCGACTTTCTCGACGGCTACCTGGCCCGCCAGCAGGGCCTGAACTCCGACCTGGGCGTCTTTCTCGACCTGACCGCCGACAAGGTGCTCGTCTCGGCCCTGCTCGTGGCGCTGGTCAGCCTGCAACCGCGCTACTTCGTCTGGATCGCCATCATCATCATCTTCCGGGAATTCATCGTCACCGGCTTACGCAGCTACGCGGCGGCGCGCGGACTCGTCATCCCGGCGCGCGCCGGTGGCAAACTGAAGACGGTGGTGACACTGATCGCGCTGGCCGGTATCATCGCAGGAGTGCAGCCTTATGCCAACGTCGCCACCGGGCTGATGTGGCTCGCCGTGGCGCTTACCGTAGTGTCTGGCGCGCAATACTGCTTCGACGGCTTCCCGGTGCTGCTGGCGCCGGTGGCCAGGCAGCGAACGGAATAGGGGGCAGCGGATGGAGTTCATTCGCCGCGGACGGGGCGAACGCTACAAGACGCTCGACAAGCACGAAGGTGAGAACCTGCCCGACGGCATGTGGGAGAAGTGCCACGGCTGCCGCGAACTGATTTACGTCAAGGACCTCGACGCCAACTGGCGGGTCTGCCCGCGTTGCACCTATCATCACAACCTGACCGTCGGACGGCGCGTCGAGTTGCTGGTCGATGCCGGCTCCTGGCAGGAGACGGACCACGATCTGCGCCCGCTCGACACCCTCGATTTCACGATTCGTGGCAAACGGTATGCCCAACGCCTGCCGGAAGCAGAGGCCTCCGCCGGCGTGCCGGAAGCGGTGATTAGCGGACGAGCAACGCTCGACGGTCTGCCGGTGATCCTGGCGGTGATGGTCATGGAGTTCCTCGGTGGCACTGTCGGCGCTGTCGCCGGCGAAAAGATCGCCCGCGCGGCCGAGCGTGCCGGCGCCGAGGGGCGAGGGCTGATCATCATCTCGCAATCCGGCGGCATGCGCCTGCACGAGGGGACGACAGCGCTCATGCAGATGGCCAAGGCCGGGGCAGCGCTGGCCCGCCTGGACCGCACTGGTATCCCCTACATCTCCGTAATCGCCGACCAGACCTACGGCGGCACCACGGCAAGTTGGGCCAGCCTGGGTGACGTCATCCTGGCCGAACCGGGCGCGCGTATCGGCTTCAGCGGACCGCGCGTGTTGCAGGCCGTCAAGGTGAAGCTGCCGGAAGATACCCAGCGGGCCGAGTTCATGCTGGAGCACGGCATGCTCGACGCCATTGTGCCGCGCGGTGAACTCCACCAGACGCTGGCCACCATCCTTCGCCATTACTGCGTGAGACTAGCCGGAGCCCAACCCCAACCGGTCGCACTCGCCGGCCTGGCCATGGCCGGGGGGGCCTGAGCAGCATGAATCGCACAGTGAACGAGCTGGATTTCGAAAAGCCGTTAGCCGAAATCCGTTCCAACCTTGAACGGCTGCAGAAGGCCAACCCCAGCAAGGTGCCGGACGCCGCCGCCCAGATCGCCCGGCTGGAGGCGCAATACGACCAGACAGTCAGCGAACTCTACAGCCAGTTAAGCCCGTGGCACGAGGTGCAGATCAGCCGGCATCCGCAGCGGCCGCGTTTCCTGGACTACGCCCGCACCCTGTTTAGCGACTTCGTGGAACTACACGGCGACCGCCGCTTTGGCGACGACGGCGCCATCGTCGCCGGCCCCGCCACTTTTGCCGGACGGTCGGTGATGCTGGTCGGCGAGCAGAAAGGCCGCTCCACCAAGGAGAACATCGCCCGCAACTTCGGCATGCCGCACCCGGAAGGCTACCGCAAAGCGGAGCGACTAATGCGGCAGGCCGCCAAGTTCGGCCTGCCGATCCTCACCTTCGTGGATACCAGCGGCGCCAGCTCCGTCAAAGGCGACGAAGAGCGCGGCCAGTCGTGGGCCATCGCCGAGGTGCTGCGCACCATGGCCGAACTACGCGTGCCCATCCTGACGGTGATCCTCGGCGAGGGCAACAGCGGCGGGGCGATCGCCATCGCCATGGGCAACCGCGTACTGATGCTGGAGCATGCAACCTACGCCACTATCGCGCCGGAAGCCTGCGCCATGGTGCTCTGGCGCGACGTGGCATTGGCGCCGGAAGCGGCGACCCAGATGCAAATCACCGCCCGGCAGTTATTCCAACTCGGCCTCATCGACCGCGTAGTACCCGAGCCCCTCGGCGGCGCCCAACGCGACCCCGCCGCGGCGACCGCCTCCCTGCAGAGTGCGCTCCTGGAAGAGGTCGCCCGCCTCGCCATACCCGGCGCCGACTGGGCGGAATGCCGATACGACCGGTACCGCGCCTTCGGGCGGTTTGAGACGGGAGCGGTGTAGGGTGGGCAGGGCGAGCGCGGAGGCAGGCCCCCTCCGGCTCGCACCGCTCGCCAGGTTCCCCCACTGCCGTGGAGGAACCGATCCTGCACGGCAGGGGACGGTCGCGGACCCCTGGCCTGGGTGCGTCTGCAATCGCCGCGTTGGCTCTCGACTTGCGGCCTAAGCCGGGCCGCTGGACTTTGGGATGCCGCGTGAGCAGCCCAGTGTTGCCACCCCGCCCGGAACTCCTGGCGCGCCGGCACCGCGGGCTGGACGCACGGCAACGGCCGCGCTGCGCTACGGCCGCAGGGTCTCCCTTCGGTCGCCGGCCGGCGTCGGCGCGTCGGTCGTCGGCGCGGACTGTCGACGCGTCCGTGCCGTTGCCGCTGCACTCCGTCTCGACGACGCTTCGATCCAACCGTACCGTTCCGGAGGCGACCGTCCCTTGCCGTGCAGGATCGGTTCCTCCACGGCAGTGGGGGAACCTGGCGAGCGGTGCGAGCCGGAGGGGGCTTGCCTCCACGACCAGAGTTTGCCTACGCCACTTCGCCATAAACGCTGCGACCCGGACCACCATAGGCGTCGTAGACGTGCTCGTAGATGGCGGCACACACTTGCTCGTAGCGCTCCGGCGTGTAGCTGGGCGGCAAGGCGCGGTCGAGCACGTTCCGGATGACGGTCAGCGTTTGCGCCCGTGTTTGCTGGCGTTGGCGCCAGTCGAGCGTCAGCGTCTCCGCTTTGAGTCGGGTGAGCAGATCACCTGCCGCCTGCTTGAGCGCGGCATCGTCGCCATCGGCCAGTGGCAGGTCAGGTAGGCGGAGTAGGTCGACCACGGCCAGTTCCTCTTCCGACAGCCCTTCGTGGGCGGCGCGAGCCGCTTCGGTCTCCAGTTCGCGGGAGAGCAGCACCAGCTCGGTGAAGAAGCGATCAATGCTCAGCGTACCGGCGTTGTAGGCGTCGATCAGGCGCTGGAAGCGTTCCTGGTAGTTCAGGCGGCTGCGGTTGCGCTGCAGCATCGTCTGCAACTGGTCAGCGATGGCGGCGCGCAGGCGGGCGGCGGCCACGTGACGGTGCTCCGCAAATTGCGCACGCAGCCGCCCGAAATCGATGGCGCTGAGGTCGGTGGACGTGGCGACGCTGTAGACGCCGGGCGACTCGGCAATGCGGCGTTCCTCCGGCGTAATGTAGGCATCGAGCAACTGGGCGATGCCGGCCATGACCCGGCTGATGTCCGGCCGCGGCGTCACGGAGAGGACGCGGGCGGCGAGGACGGCATGACAGGCGAGCGCCGGCGCAAAGGCGTTGGCGGCCGGGTCGGGCAGGATCGCCCGGTAGCCCCGTGCCGCCTCCGCCGCCAGCGCCAGGTAGGCGTTCTGAGTCTGGTCATTGGTCACCAGCGCGTCGAAGGCGTCTTCCAGGAGCTTCAGCCGGGAAAAGCCGGCGGCGGCGATGATGGCGGCGATATCGACGCCGCGCTGGCGGCAGAAGCCATCCAACTCGTCCAGCGTCGCTCGGAGCGCGGCCACCGCCTGCTCCTTGGCTTGCACCGGCAGGTCGCCCGGCTCGGCGGCGCCGTCGTGCGAGCCGTAGATGGCCAGGGCCGATTGCAGGTCGCGGAAGATGCCGACGTAGTCGACGATCAGGCCGTTCGTCTTGCCTTCAAAGACGCGGTTGGCGCGGGCGATCGTCTGCATGAGCGTGTGATTGCGCATAGGCTTGTCGAGATAGACCGTGGCAAGGCTGGGCACGTCGAAGCCGGTGATCCACATGGCGCAGACGAAGACCAGGCGTAGCGGGTTGGCCGGGTCCTTGAACTTCGCTGCCAGGTCTTCCGTGAGCATCCGGCGGCGGTGTGGCGCGATATCCAGACCTTCCGCTCGAAAGTCCTCCACCTCGTTCTGTGCCTCGGACACCACGACGGCCATGTCGGTCGTCTCCATAAACTGGATCGTCGCCTGCAGCGCCTCCGCCGGGGAAACCGCCCGCGCCGCGGCCGCGCGCAGCGTGGCCAGCTTCTCGCCCCAGAGGCGGCGCACCTTGTCGTACATCCGCACGGCGGTGGCCTTGTCGATCGACACTGCCAGCCCCTTGCCAAACTGGCCGCGCCGGCTGAAGTGCTCCACCAGATCGGCGGCGATGCGCTCCAGGCGGCTGTCGCGGGTGATGAGGTGGTATTCGCGCCCGAACTCCCGCTCCAGGCGGCGCTGCTGGCTGTCGTCCAGCCCTTCCTCCTCGATCAGCGCTTCCAGTTCGGCATTGAGGTCGTTGCGGGTGAGCTGGAGCTCCGGGACGTGGTTCTCGTAGTAGAGGGGGACCGTGGCGCCGTCGGCCACCGACTGGGCAAAGTTGTAGACGCTGACGTAGTCGCCGAAGACGCGGCGCGTCGGCTCTTCATTGGCCAGCAGCGGCGTGCCGGTGAAGGCGATGAAGGCGGCATTGGGCAGGGCGTTGCGCATGTTCAGCGCCAGCGTCTCGTACTGGCTGCGGTGCGCCTCGTCGGTGATGACGATGATGTCGGAGCGATCAGACAGCGGCGGGTACGCCACGCCGGGCGGCGCGTGGAACTTCTGGATCAGCGTGAAGACCGTGCGGTGCGATTCGCGCAACAGTTGTTGCAGGTGCGCGCCGCTCGTAGCCTGCACCTGCCGCTCCGTCACCGCGCCGACCTCGGCGAAGGTTTTATAGATCTGGTCGTCCAGTTCCAGGCGGTCCGTGACGATCAGGAAGGTCCAGGCCCCCGGCAGGCGGCGCAGCGTCTTCTGGACGAAGAAGACCATCGAAAGGCTCTTGCCGCTGCCCTGGGTGTGCCAGAAGACGCCGAGCCGTCCCTGCTGCTCCGGCAACGTCTCCAGCGCCCGGACTGCATTGTTGACGCCGAGGTACTGATGGTTCTTCGCCAGCAGCTTGACCAGCGCCCCCTGGCCCTCGCGGAAGAGCGTGAAGTTCTCGACAAGGTCCAGCAAGCGCGCCTTGTCGCAGGTCCCCCGAATGATCGTCTCCAGCGACACGGCGGCCGCTTCGTCCTCGCCGCTGACCCGCTTCCACTCCGCGAAGTGCTCCCAGGCTGCCGTCAGCGTGCCGACGCGGCTCTCGGCGCCGTTGCTGAGGATGATGAAGGCGTTGTAGGGGAAGAGCTGCGGGATGATCGCCTTGTAGTCACGCAAGCTGTCGGTATAGGCGTCTTCCAGCCGCCGGTGGACGGCCTTCAACTCGACGAGCACCAGCGGCAGGCCGTTGACAAAGCCGACCAGATCGGCCCGCCGCCGGTACATGTCGCCCGCCACCCAGAACTGCGACGCCAGGAAGAAGTCGTTGCGTTCCGGCTGCTGCCAGTCGATCACGCGCACCGTCTGCAGCGCCTCCTCCCCGTTGTCGTCGCGATAGCTGACCGGCACACCGTCCTTGAGCAGCCCGTAGACCTCCCGGTTCGCCTGCGCCGGACTGAGCGCGCTCCACTCCTGCGCCAGCGTCTCGACAGCCAGTTCGATCACCCGTTCGGCCACACCCGGATTGAGTACCTGCAAAGCCCAGCGCAACCGAGGCCGCAGGACAACATCGTGCGCCGTCTCCCGCCCCAGCGTGCCGTTCGCGCCGAAGCGCTCGTGGAAGCAGTTGGCAGTCTGCCAGCCAAGTTGGGCGAACAGGGCAATGGCGGGCTGCTCGATTAGGGAGTCTTCGGAGTAGTCAGCAGGCATGGGGAGATGGTAACGTGCGGGAACGGACATGGCTATGCATCACCGAAAAAGTCTATGGATCACCCGTTTGGTCGTTGACGCCCACGGGATGCGTGATCATGGCGCTCTCCCGGCGAGTGCATGGGCTTGCCGCCCATAGTCTATGAGGTATCCCTCACTGAGGTAGCCGTATCCCTGGTCGCCCCAACGAGGGCCCCACGAGTTCTTGACGATGACTGAGGGGGAGTGTGTCCCTCGGGCGGATACGACGCCTACGGCGAGGACGGCATGCCCTCCGACGACAGCCGCTTGCGGCGCTGCCTCGATCCAGCCATTTATCGCTGTGAACCAAGCCGCGGGAACAAAGTCCACCGTGAGCATGACCGCATCGCCCATGGCGAGCGCCTGCCCAATCGTTGCGATGCGGGCGTTAGCTAGCGGACGCCAGCGGCCTGGGTGTCGTCGCTTACTGCGATCCAGTGCGTCAAGAGGAGGCCCTTCGGTATACCTCGGCACTCCATAAGGCCAGCATTCCGAAAGAGCCTGCCCTTCGGCGGCGATGCCTGCCAGTGCGGCTACCACCGTGGTTGCCTCGCCTGTCAAGCCATCCCGTGCCTTTGCGCACCACAACGCGAACTCCTCAGAGAGGTCGGGTTTGTCCCCCGCCATCCACTCATGGGCGCCGGTTACGGCGAACGCGACACAGGTCGGACGATCGCCCTGCTGTCGAACATCTGTCTGAGCGTCACGGAAGTCTACGGGAGCCTGTACCTGCCCGATCATCCTTTAAGCCGCCGTCAGCGCAAGCGCTTGCTCGTTCACGCCCAGCCGCTGCGCTTCTATCGCGAGGCGCACCGAATAGGTGGCGCTTATCGCCCCCGGATCCCACGGCTGACCTTTGACGAACTTCAACGCTCCAGTTTCGTCAACTGACTCGCGACTGATCTGCACTGCAAATACCCGTTCCACCGTCTCGGCAACGATCTCTCCTTGGCGAGCCGCCCGACCGGCGTTGCTCCAGAGATTATCCCGTGCTCGTTCATACGACTCATGCACAACGGCACAGCCAGACATCGTATTCTCGACGCGCCAGGTGAAGCCGGATGATGGGATCTCCGGTAGTGCCAAAATGAGCCGATCCCCGGGATGAATGAGGAAGCCCTGGCCATGATCTCGCTCAGCTAACGCCCAGACGTCACCGTATACATCATCCAGAGGTACGCCGCGGGCCAACTGTACCTTAATATCGCGTGGCCTAACGCGGAGCCACTGCTCTACCAAAACACTATGCGCAAGCCGAAGATTGGCCAGGTGCCGAGCTGTTGCTTCAAAACTTGTGCCCAGTCTCAGCGATAAGGTATAGACCTGGGCCGCTGTGGTTGGCCGCTCGATTCCGAGATTTGCCAGGCTCTTCAGAACGAGCGCGCGTGGCATGAGAAACCAAGCGGCAAATGATTCCGCCACCTTTTCGATGTCAGGAAGATTCTTGCCACCCCACCGGAGAAGTGAGTCAATCTCAGGATCCACGCTTGTGCCATGCTTGAGCACATGATGGCCCAACTCATGGGCGGCTGTGTAGCGTTGGCGCGAAGGCGGATGGTTGGCATTAACGACGACGCCAGGCTGAGCCCCAGGTTCTGCAAAGTAGGCTCCAGAGAGGCGCGGAAACGGCTCGAATCCTAATACCAGACCGGCGCTTTCGATCACTGAGAAGATATCGATACGCTGCGTCGTATCAACCTTGTAATCGCTGTGGGCATACGACGCAGCCACCATGGCTATTCGATGGGCATCGGGCCAGTCCATTGTTACCCCTGTCCTTCCCGCTTCGATCTACCGTAGTTGCGCAGAAACGTGGCGAAACGCAGTACTTCATGCTTGTCTTCTTCAGTCAAATCGGAGGCAGCTCTGGCAAGTGCATGGATCGTCGCATCGTCACTGGGAGACCCGGCGGCTGTTTCACCGAGGAAGTATGATACGGGGAACCGATAAAGCCGCGAGAACTTCGCGAGCTCCAGGCTGTCCACTTTCCGCATCCCGCGCTCAATGTCAGATATTGCAGAACGGAGAATGCCCGTCTGTTCAGATACGAACTGCTGCGAAAGGTTAAGATACGCACGAGTCTCGCGGAGACGCGCGGCGAGGCTTGTCTGGGCGCTGGCCGACTCGTCATTGGCATTGTCGTTCATGTCGTAGTCCTCCCTGCTGACGCCGCCCTGGTGGCGACAGTACACACACGGTGTGCGAGGTCCCGTGCCGAGCGCAGGGCCTTCGCGGTAACGAGATCTGTTGGCAGCCGTACGTGCAGCCGGTCTTCGAGGGCCGGCAGGATCTCGACACTGTCAAGCGAGTCCATTGGCAGTCCCGGCCCAGCCGCGAGCATTTCGGCCAAGAGCACGTCGGGCTCCTTTCCCTTCAACTCAGCAATAAGCTCTATGATTGTCTGTTCGACATCTTCCTGCCGCATCTCCGCCGCTTCCCGACTGTCGGCTTTACCGACCGTCTGTCGGCTTTACCGACAGTGTAGCATGCGTCGGCCTGGAAGACAAGACTGTCGGAAATGCCGACACGACGTCGAAGCCTCCGCGACAGCCTTACGCTCGTGAGAATTCGGCCCTACTCTGTGTGAGCGCGCGATGCGACCGCAGAGAGCAGCGGGCGGTGGCGGCGGGCGCCTGGCCTAATGTTTCATGGCGATCCAGCCCTAACCTGGCCTAATGCTGGTGGCGAATGACACCTGTCATTCGCCACGAGGATTAGGCCAGGTCGCCACGAAGGATTAGGCCACCTGACGGTCCCAATATGATACCGACGTTTCTTCCCTTCTCGTGAGCGGGCGTGGTCCGTGGCGGACCTGCGGCGATCAAGGCCGTGCGGTCGGCAGCGCGCTGTAAAAGAGCGAGATCCAGAGGTAGTTGGCGTTATCTACCCGCGGCATGCCGAAGGGGAAGCGCCGGTCGTCCTTCAGCCGCTCCTTGTCCACGCGGTCCACGTTGAAGGGCGGATTGGCCATCACGAAATCGAAGCGGCCTACGCAGTCCTGCGCGTCTTCGTAGTAGGTGTTGGCCTGGCGGATGTCGCCGGAGAGGCCGTGTACTGCCAGGTTCATGCGGCAGAGGCGCACCGTCTCGGCGGCGCGCTCCTGCCCATAGATGGAGATCTCGGCGTTGGGCTGGCGACGGTGGCGCGTCACGAAGTCGGCGCTCTGCACGAACATGCCGCCGGAGCCGCAGGCCGGATCGAAGATGCGCCCGTGGTACGGCTCGATCACGTCCACGATCAGCTTGACGATCGCGGTCGGCGTGAAGAACTCGCCGCCCTTCTGGCCCTCCGTCATGGCGAACTTCCCCAGGAAGTACTCGTAGATCTGGCCGAAGGCGTCGCCTTCGCCGTCCACGGGGACGTCGTTGAAGATGCGCAGCAGGGCGACGAGCGTGCTGTTGTCCAGCCGGTTGTAGGTCTTGGGCAGCACGTCGCGCAGCTCCGGGTTCTCCGCTTCGATGGCGCGCATGGCGTCGTTGATCGCCTGGCCGACGTTGGCGCTCTCCGGCAGCGCCAGCAGCCGGACGTAGCGGGCATCCTCCGGCAAGTAGAGCACGTTTGCCGCCTGGTAGTCGTCCTTCGTCAACGTGCGCCGGCTGGGTCGCCCCGCCACCGGCGCGAACTGCCGCTTCAGGTCGGCGTCGGCTGCCGCGAACTTCTGGTCGGCAAAGCGCAGGAAGATCAACCCGAGCACCGGGGCCGAATACTCGGAAGCGCACAGCCGGGAGTTGGCGCGCAACTCGTCGGCGGACGCCCACAGGCGCTTCTCGATATCGGTGACGTTGGCGGGCATTGGGCGTGAACGACCTTCCAGCAACAGGGCGGCAATCCGCTGGGGCATGATACTGTGGCGCGGGGAAATATCGGCGGAGTTGAGGCAAGCCTCAGACATGAGCGCGCCCATAGGGAAAGAAAACCCGTCGTCTAGACCGGCACGAGCCCGAGGCTGACCTGCAACGCGCGATCTACCATCTCCATCGTGTCGGGACGTATCGCGCCGAGCCGGCGAACCAGGCGTTGTCGGTCGATAGAACGGAGTAGATATCACCCCGACGCGAATAGGTTAAGCCTTCGGCGTCGGGCACGCTTCCTCTTCCAGCGAAACTCACTCTTCAGCGAGACCCCGGTCGCGCTCTGCGCGCGCAACAGCGCCTTCTTGGAGAAGACGGCGGAGATCCTCCCCCTGTCTCAGGGGCGCGCTTTGGCGGATCGCGGTGTCAATGAACCGATCCCGCTCGCCTGCTGGTAAGGATTCGATCAACGCCACCGTGTCATCGTCCAAAGTGACGTTGACTTGTCGACTCACGGCGAAACCTCCCTGCGCTATCGGCCCCAGTATACATCGGAAATCCGCACTGATCCTCGCTGTGTTGCTCCGGCGCTCATCGGTCAGAGGAGGTTCTTCCCAGCCATCCAAGCCATCCATAGGTGCGGTGTTCGTACGCGCGCTCGTGTCGATCGCCGCACCTGCGAGGTCAACGACTGCCGTTCCTCGTCAACTGATGTTCATGTGGCTAATATGCATGTGACGCCGAGGTGCGTCCGTAGATCTGCTCAAAGGAGGACGTGACCATGGCCATCGATCAGACCGTGCTGCTTCCCTTCCGGCACCAGTCGCTCGGTCGTGCCGGCGAGGGGTATCGCACCTGGCAGGCAGAAAGGACGGAGGCGCGCTGGCCGGCGCGGACCACCGCGCTGCTGCTGTGCGACGTCTTGCCGCCCGGTGCCGCGCTGCTGACGGCTGGTTGAGCGCTGCTCGCGCTGCTGCTCACGGCACGGGAGGTCGACGCTGTGGCGCCGATCACCGAGGTGCTCGTGGCAGTAGCGCTGGAGGCAACTGTCGCGCTGCTGGCGGAGGCCGTCGCCGGGGCGGTGCTGCTGGTGGCGCTGACCGTTGCGCCGGCGCCGCAGGCGGCCAGCAGCGCGGCGGAGGCCAGACCCGCAGTGCTGGCGGCACAGAGGCGCAGGAAGTGCCGCCGATGGAGTGTGGTGGGAGTAGGAACGTCACGGGAGAACTGGGGCATGGTTCCTCCTTGAACGAAAGTCCGAGACGAGCGACGTTGGCCGGAGTACTTCTTAACCGCGTGTTCAGTATAGGTACGGAGGAGGACGTGTCAAGTTGCTCCGATGATGTTACGGTACCCCTGCTCGTCCCTCTGGAGCGCGGACACACCAGGCTCTCCCACGGCGGGTGCCGGTGCTTTCGCGCGATGGGTAGCCCGTTTGGCCTACGTTCCTTTACAGGCGGAACGCATGGGGTATCATATGGAAACAAAGGATTCACAGATTCAGAGAAAGGTCCGTCAATGCGCCGGTTCCTCGCCCGCCTCGCCGGTCTTGCCGTGGTGGCTGCCTTCGTCGGCGCCGTGCCGGCAGGAGCAGCACCCCTGTCCGCCAATGCCGTGCGGGTTTGTCCGCACGTCGCTCAGCCCGGCATCGCCGCCTGTGACGCCATCTTGCGCACGGACATCCACGAGAACAAGCCCCCCGGCGGTGGCGGCACGCCATCCGGTTACGGACCAGCCGACCTCCAATCCGCATATAGCCTGCCCGCAGGGACGGTAGGCAGCGGCCAGGTCGTGGCCATCGTCGACGCCTACGACGACCCCAACGCTGCCAACGACTTGGGCGTCTACCGTGCGCAGTTCGGCCTGCCTGCCTGCACCACCGCGACCGGCTGCTTCCGCAAGGTGAACCAGAGTGGGGGAACGGCCTACCCGCCGAAGAGCGGCAGTTGGTCTCAGGAAATCTCGCTTGACCTCGATATGGTTAGCGCCGCTTGTCCCAACTGCCACATCCTGCTCGTCGAGGCGAACAGCGCCACCTTCAGCGACCTCGCCGCCGCTGTGGACGAAGCAGCCGCCCTGGGTGCGAACGCCATCAGCAACAGCTACGGGGGCAGCGAATACGCCGGTGAGGTCAGTGATCAGTCGCACTACGATCATCCCGGCATCGCCATCACCGTGAGTTCCGGCGATGGCGGCTACGGCGTCGAGTTTCCCGCCGCCTCCCAGTATGTGACCGCCGTCGGTGGCACGACCCTGACCCGGTCGAGCACCACGCGGGGCTGGAGCGAGACGGTCTGGAGCGGCGCCGGCAGCGGCTGCAGCGCCTACATCCCCAAGCCCACCTGGCAGACCGATAGCGGCTGTGCCAACCGCACCGTCACCGATGTCGCGGCCGACGCCGACCCCTACACCGGCGTGGCAGTGTACGACAGTTTCCGTTACCAGGGCTATGGCGGCTGGCTCGTCTTCGGCGGCACAAGCGTCGCCTCACCCATCATCGCCAGCGTCTACGCCCTGGCCGGCAACGCCGCGTCGATCACCGACAACGCCTACCCCTACGCCAATACCAGCAGCCTCTTCGATGTGACGTCAGGGAGCAACGGGAGCTGTGGCAGCTACCTCTGCACGGGCGAACCCGGCTACGATGGACCGACCGGGAATGGTACACCGGACGGCTCCGGCGGCTTCTAGACCCGGCCGGAGCGTCATGCGCCGGCCGGCAGCGCTGAGCAGGAACGACGGCGCTCTGCACGAACATGCCGCTTCAGCTCGGTGTCGGCTGCCGCGAACTTCTCGTCGGCAAAGCGCAGGAAGATCAGACCGAGCACCGGGGCCGAATACTCAGACGCTCGCAGCCGGGAGTTGGCACGCAACTCGTCAGCATGGACGCAGCGGACGCATTCGTCGCGCTCTACGCGCCGTCCACGGCAAAGAAGCTATCGTCCACCTCCACCCCCAGCCCCGGCAAGTCGGGCAAGCGCAGGCAGCCATCATCGTCAATGATCAGCGGCGCCCGGATCGGAGCCTGCAACGTCGCGGGGACGAGCACCGGCGGGTCGTGCGGGTATTCCACCATTGGGCAGTTCGCGGCGGTCGCCATGGCATGCATGGTCGCCGGGATCGCCAGCGGGGAGTTGCCGCCGCCGATGACGTGGGGGATGATCTCCCGCCCGAAGCAGTCGGCCCAGGCCGCCGCCACCCGCAGGCCGGCAATGCCGTAGTTCCCGCCGAGGATGACGTCCGGCTGGATCACGTCGTAGGCGCCGCGCGCCAGGTGCTCGCGGAAGTCGTAGACCGTGGGCGTGTGCTCCCCGCCGGCGATGCGCATATCCACCGCCGCGGC
Source organism: Chloroflexota bacterium (assembly GCA_036734945.1). Classification (GTDB taxonomy): domain Bacteria; phylum Chloroflexota; class UBA4733; order UBA4733; family UBA4733; genus UBA4733. The sequence continues at coordinate 20,623 of DAIMXP010000030.1, read as the reverse complement.
GATCATCGCCAGCCCTTCCACGTCGGGGCGCGGCAGCGGCTCCTCCAGGTAGTAGACGCCAAGTTCATCCAGGCGGCGGGCCATCCGCAGCGCTGTCGCCCGCGACCAGAAGGCGTAGCCCGGCGCCGCGTTGTTCTGGTTGGCGTCCGTCAGCACCTGCACCCGGTCGCCGACCGCCGCGCACACCGCCTCGACCACCGCCAGGTCATCTTGCGGATCGGGACGATGCAGCCGGATCTTGACGGCGCGGAACCCCGCCTCCGCCAGCGCCAGGACGTGGTCGACGTGCTGCTCCTTGGTCAGCAGGCGGCTCGTCGCGGCGTAGACGGGTAATCGGTCTCGGCCGCCGCCGAGTAGGCGGTAGATCGGCATGTTCGCGGCCTTGCCGAGGATGTCCCAGAGGGCAATTTCCAGGCCCGCGACGTTCCGGCCGGCGTTGCCGGCGCGCCGCCCGCCCATGTGCAACTCCCAGAAGGCGTTGACCTGGCCGGCGTCCACGCCGAGCGCCAGCGCTTGATCGCCGCCGGTGTCCGGGCCGTAGCCGGTGATTCCGTCGGCGGTGCGCAGGCGATAGCAAGAGTAGGAGAGCGCCGTCACCGGCCTCGCCAGCGGCCCATTCCAGGCCGCCTGCCAGGGCAACGCCAGCGCCACGGGGTCCCGGCTCCGCAGCCGCTCCGCGTGCGTGATCTTGAGTCCGGTCGTGGCCATGCCTCATCCTCCTTTGCCGATGCTCCCCTGCCGCCGAAGGCGTATCATACACCGGGTTGTCGCCACGGAGCGCCTGGCGGGCGGGTGAAGGGCACGGCGCCTCCACGCTGCGCCGCGCCCCAAACGGCGCTGCGAGCAGACCAGCGCCGCTGACAGGTTGTTTTTTGTCAGCCATTGTCATATACTGCGGCGTTCGCTTCCTGCACCGCTGGGCGATCAGATGCGCTGTGCTATTATCGCCACATGCTCACTGACTGAGCGCCGGAAAGAATTGCCAATGCCTGCTGCTGTTGCCTTTACCGTCTTTACCAAGCCCTGGAAGGAGTCGCTGGAGGCGCTGGGTGAGCGGGTCAGCCGGCTCGGTTTCGCCGGCATTGAGCTGCCAGTGCGGCCCGGCTATCCCGTCGAACCGGCCAACGTGACGCAGGAGCTGCCACGCGCGGCGAAGGTATTGGCCGGCTACGGGGTGCGGATTTCCAGCGTGGCCGGACCCACCGACGAAGCGACGATCGCTGCCTGCGGCGAAGCCGGCATCCCGATTATCCGCGTCTGTCCTGGCATTCCCCGTGATCGCGGCTACCTGGAGCAGGAGGCGAGGCACCGGCAGGAATACGAGCAACTGGTACCGCTGCTGGATCGGCATGGCGTCGCCATCGGCATTCAGAACCATATCGGCCGGTCGGTGCCCAATGCCCTCGGCATCCGGCATCTGATCGAAGGCTTCGATCCCAGGCACGTCTGCGCCGTCTGGGACCCGGCGCACTGCGCGCTCAACGGCGAACTGCCGGAACTGGCCATCGACATCGTCTGGTCGCATCTGCGGCTGGTCAACCTCAAGAATGGCCTCTGGCAACGCGCCAACGGGCCGGAAGCAGAGGTCGCTCGCTACCAGAGCTACTGGACCAGCGGCCGTCAGGGCCTCTGCCCCTGGCCGGACGTGGTGGCACAGTTGCAGCAACGCGGCTATCAGGGCGATGTCTGCCTGACGGCGGAGTACAGCGACCACGATGCTGTCGACCGGCTGATCGCGGAAGATCTGGCCTTCGCCCGGTCACTATTCGGCGTGTAGCGCAACGAAAGAATGGGGACAGCAATGAGCGAGACACCGAAGTCGACGGTTCGTGTGGCCGTGATCGGCGCGGGTTCGATGGCGAACAGCGTCCACTATCCTTCGCTGGCGTCGTTCGACGACGTGGAGATCGCCGGCATTTGCGATCTGGACACCAGCCGACTCAACGCGACGGGCGACAAATACGGTATCCAGAAACGCTACGCCAACTATCGCCAGATGGTGGAAGAGGTGGCGCCGGACGGCATCTACGTCATCGGCCAGCCGCACTATATGTACGATATCTGGGTGTGGTGCTTGCAGCAGGGCTTGAACCTCTACATCGAGAAGCCGATGGGCCTCAACTGGCACCAGGCCCAGATGCTGGCCAACCTGGCGGAGCAGAAGCAGCTCATCACGCAGGTCAGCCACCAGCGGCGGGTGTGTCCGCTCCTCGTCACCGTGCGCAACGAGTGCCTCAAGCGCGGACCGATCACCCATGCCGTCTGCGAGTTTTTCAAGCACGCGCCGCGCGCGACCTATGGTCCCCGCGACCACATGATGGACGACTGCACGCACGCCATCGACACGCTGCGCTGGATGTGCGGCGGCGAGGTCACGGCTATCGACAGCCATTGCAAGCGCATCGGCACGCCGGATATCAACTGGATCGGCGCGACCTTGCAGTTCGACAGCGGCGCTACCGGCTACGTCGTCAACAGTTGGAATAGCGGCCGGCGCATTTTCCGCGTCCAGATGCACGCCCCCGGCATCTACACGGACGCCGAGGCCGAAAACAAGGCTTACGTCTATGCCGAAGGCGACTACAAGGGTGTAGAGTATGATAGCAAGGTGGTCGCCGGCAGCGACAAGAACTTCGTCTACGGCGGCTTCCAGGCCAAGAATCGCGAGTTCATCGACTCGCTGAAGACTGGCAAGGATGTCACGAGCTCGCCCTTCCGCGATTGCCTGAAGACCATGGAAGTGGCCGAAAAGATTCTGGCGCAGGCATTGTTGCGCGGCGAGTAGCGCCGCCTTCCGGCGAGGCCCGTCGTCACGGCATGGGCACGTGACAGAGCCGCATTATCTGGCATTGGGCGGCCGGCTGGACCCGGCCCGGAGAAGGAGGAGGCACAGCATGGGACGCGTTTTCACATCTTCCCCGACCGCGCAGGGCAGCGAGCAAACGGCAGGCACGAAGGGCAGTGAAGGGCCTTCAGGGGCACAGCTTGGACCGACCCGGCGGCGCTTCCTCGCGCTGGCCGGCGCGCTGGCCGGTGGGGCGGCGGTCAGCGTGCTGGCCGCCTGTGGCGGGGCCGTCACGACCAGCGCGACGACCAGTAGTGTGGCGACGACCGCTACGGCAGCGGCCAGCGTGTCTACCGCAGCAGCGACGCCTGCGGCCGCCACAAGCGCGGCTGCCAGCACTGCTGTCACGACCAGCAGCGCGCCAGCCGTCACGACGACAGCCGCGAGCAGCAGTGCGGCTACTGCGGCGCCGGCAGCGGCCGCGCCGGCAGCCGCCACGATCAACCTCAGCTTCTGGGCCAATGGTGGGAGCGGCGACCCGAGCTACGCCGCCTGGGTGCAGCGCATCGCCGACTTCAACAAGGCGAACCCGAAGGTCAATGCGGTGATGGAAGCGCCGGCCGGCCTGGACGCCAAGCTGGTGACTGCCGTGGCCGGCGGCACGCCCCCCAGTACGGCCGTGCAGGACCGCTACACCATCGCCGCCGGCTCGGCCAAGGGCCTGATGCAGGACATTTCCGCCATGGCCAACCAGGCCGGCATCAAGGGAACCGACCAGCAACCCTGGTGCTGGCAGGAAGTCGCCATTAAGGGCAAGCTTTATGGCCTCCCCTATTCCACCGACGCGCGCATGATCTACATGAACGTGTCCCACCTGCAGCAGGCAGGTGTCGACACCACCGCGCCGAAGACGCTGGAGGACTTTGCCGTGGTCGGCCAGAAGCTCACCCAGAAGCAGGGCGGCGCGTTGCAGCGCCTTGGCTTCATTCCCTGGAACGACAACTGGGCGCCCTGGGGCTGGGGCTGGCTGTTCGGCGGCGACTTCTACGACGCCGCCAACAACAAGCCGACCCTGAATGACCCCAAAGTCGCGGTCGGGTTCGACTGGGCCGGCACGGTCGCCAGTCAGCTCGGCTACCAGGCGGTGCAGGATTTCATCACCGCGCACAAGGGAAACCTCTTCACAACTCAAGTGCAGAGCAGCTACATCACGTCAACCAGCTTCTTGATCACCGTAATGGGCGCCGGCTCCAGCCTCTCCTGGACCGCCTGGGCGCCGCCGCCACCGCAAGGCGTGGCCCAGACGAGCACGTGGTCCGGCGGCTTCTGCGACGTGCTGCCGGCCGGCGCCAAGAACCCGGATCAGTCGTTCGCCCTGATGAACTACCTCACCGACGTCACGATGCAGACCATTCAGAACAAATCGGGTCGCCTGCCGACGATCATCGCAGCGGCGGCGGACCCCTACTGGAGTACCGTCGATCCACGCGTCAAAGCCTTCATCAACATGCTGCCTTATTCGCACAGCCGGCCGGTGACGCCCCAGGTCAACATTATCAACACCCAGTTGAACGTGGCGTTGACCGCCGTCCTCAGCGGCAAGCAGACCGCTACGCAAGCGCTGAAGACTGCCAACGACTTCGTGATTACGGCGATCCAACAGAATCTGGTGTGACGGGGGACAGGGCCGTATAGATGATCCCGAACAGGGCCGCGACTTACAGGAAGCCTATCTAAGTTGGTGCATCCGGCAAGTTCGACGTACATTGGCGCCAAGGTTCCCGGCGACTGAAGTCGCGGGCTACCCTGGCCAAGCCCACCTTCGCGGGCTGCGACGAGACGCCGGGGATGAAAGTCCAGTCCGCGCAGGCGGACTTCGCCTGCTGTAACCCGCGACTTCAGTCGCCGGGCGTGCGGAGCGAACTGACCGGGACTTGTCGGATGCACCACTAAACCAAATTGGGCGCGCCGCGTCGCTACACGCTGGCCAGCGACAGCATGGCGCGCTGGCGCTGCACGATCGACGGCAATACCTCGCAAACCCGTTCTACGTCGGCCGCGCTGTTGCTGCGACCGAGCGTCAGCCGCAACGACCCGATGGCCAGCGGCGCCGGCAAGCCAAGGGCGATGAGCACGTGCGAAGGGTCGAGCGAGGCGGAGGTGCAGGCGGAGCCGGTGGAGGCGGCAATGCCCTGCACGTCGAGCGCCATGAGAATGGCCTCGCCCTCGACGCCGGCAAAGACAAAGCTGGCATTGTTCGACAGGCGTAGGGTCGGGTGGCCGGTGAGTTGACAGTCGGGGATGCGCACCAGCAGCTCCCGGATGAGCCGATCCCGCAACGAAGTCAGGCGCGCTGCTTCGCCCTCGCGCTCCGCGTCCGCCCGGGTCAACGCGGTCGCCAAGCCGACAATGCCGGCCACGTTCTCGGTTCCTGCTCGGCGCTTGGCCTCTTGCGAGCCTCCCTGCTGCTGCGGGCCCCAGGCGCTGCCGGAACGCACGTAGAGCACGCCGGTACCTTTCGGCCCATAGAACTTGTGTCCGGACAGCGAAAGCAGGTCGACGCCCACCGCCTGGACGTCCAGCGGCAACGCCCCCGCCGCCTGTACCGCGTCGGTATGCACGAGCACGCCCTGCCGGTGGGCGAGCGCGGCGATCTCAGCAATAGGCTGAATCGTGCCGATCTCATTGTTGGCCAGCATAATGGTAACCAGCGCAGTATCCGGTCGAATCGCCGCCGCCACAGCTCCCGGCTGAACCCGGCCATGGCGGTCGACGGGCACGAAGGTCGTCTCTACACCAAGCCCGGCCAGCGATTGGCAGGTATGCATTACTGCCTCGTGTTCGATGGCGGAGGTGACGATATGGCGACCGCGTGCCCCTCGGGCAAAGACTGCCCCTCTAATCGCCGCGTTGTCGCCCTCTGACCCACCGCTGGTGAAGACGATATCGGCCGGAGGGCAATGCAAAACCGCCGCCACCTGCTCCCGCGCCCGGTCCAATGCCCGCCGCGCCTCGCGTCCCAGCCGATAGACGCTGGAAGCGTTACCAAAGCGCTCGGTGAAGTACGGAAGCATCACCTCCAGCACCGCCGGATCAAGCGGCGTAGTGGCGGCATGGTCGAGGTAGATGGGCGGGTGTGTGAGCATGAGGAGAGTGTACCAGCGTTCGCGGGGGCGCCGGCCCCTTACCCCTGCTCCAGCGCTGCCGCTCCGCCCACGATCTCCGCCAGCTCGCGGGTGATGCCGGCCTGGCGGGCCTTGTTCATGCTGAGGGTGTACTCGGCCGCCAGCTCCTCGGCGTTGTCGCTGGCGTTCTGCATCGCCACCATGCGAGCGCTCTGCTCGCTAGCCTTCGATTCCAGCAACGCCTGGTAGATCTGCATCTCCACGTAACGCGGCAACAAGGCTTGCAGCACTTCGCCCGGTTCCGGTTCGAACTCGTAGAGGGCGCGCGGGCGCGTCTCAGCCTGCGTTTCCTCGGTCGGCGCCACCGGCAGCAGTTGGATGATCGTCGGCTCCTGGCGCAAGGTACTGATCAGGCGGGTGTAGGTCAGGTACACGGCATCAGTGCGACCAGAGCGGAACTCGTCGATGGCTGCCCGCGCCACGGTGGCTGCGTCGGCCGGGCTGGGGGCGTCACCAATGCCGGAATAGTCCGCCACCAATTTGCGACCGCTACGCAACACGAAGTCGCGCCCGCGCCGGCCCGTAGCAATAACGCTCACCGGCTGCGTCTGCTCGACCATGAAGCGCGCCAGCAGGCGGTTGACGTTACCGGGTAGGGCGCCGCAAAGGCCCCGATCCGGCGTGACATGTACTACAACAATATTGGCGACCGGGCGCTGCTCCTGCAAGGCATCTCGCTCGCTGCCGGTCACCTTGGGCAAGCTGCGCAGCACGTCGCGCATAGCTTCCGCATAGGGGCGGGACGCCAGCGTGCGCGCCTGCGCCACGCGCAGCCGACTGAAGGCCACGCGCTGAAAGGCGCGCGTGATCTGCTGCATATTCTTGACACTGCGAATACGCCGCCGAATGTCACGGACGCTGGCCATTGCTCCTCCTATGCAATCTTCTGGTAGTCCGTGATCGCCTGCTTGAGTTGCGCCTCAAGTTCCGGGGAGAGCGCCTTCGTGTCCCGAATCCCCTGCATGATGGCGCCGCCCTGGGCATCCATGTACTCGTGGAAGCCGGTCTCCCAGGCGGCGACTTTGTCCAGCGGCACGTCGTTCAGGTAGCCGTTGACACCAACGTAGAGGATGGCGACCTGATGGTCGACCGTCATCGGCTGGTACTGCGGCTGGCGCAGGATGTAGGTCATGTGCTGGCCTTGCTCGATGCGCGCGCGGGTGGCCGCATCCAGGTCGGAGCCGAACTGGGCGAAGGCCGCCAGGTCACGGAAAGCCGCAAGGTCGAGCCGCAAGGTGCCGGCGACGCTGCGCATGGCGCGAATCTGGGCCTTGCCGCCGACGCGGGACACCGATAGACCGACGTTGACCGCCGGGCGCTGGCCCTGATAGAAGAGGTCGGCTTCCAGGTAAATCTGGCCGTCGGTGATGGAGATGACGTTGGTGGGGATGTAGGCCGAGACGTCGCCCAACTGCGTCTCGATGATCGGCAACGCCGTCAGGGTGCCGCCGCCGGACTCCTCGCTCATGCAGGCGGCGCGCTCCAGCAGGCGGGAGTGCAGGTAGAAGACATCGCCGGGGAAGGCCTCGCGGCCCGGTGGGCGGCGCAGCAGCAGCGATACCTGTCGGTAGGCGGCAGCGTGCTTGGAGAGGTCGTCGTAGATAATCAGCGCGTCCTGGCCGTTGTCGCGGAAGTACTCGCCCATCGCACAGCCCGAATAGGGGGCGATGTACTGCATCGAGGCCGGCTCCGAAGCGTTGGCGGCCACGACGATCGTGTGCTCCATCGCGCCGTGCTTCTCCAGCGTCGCCACCACGTTGGCAACCTTAGACGTCTTCTGCCCGATGGCGACATAGATGCAGATGACGCCGGTGCCCTTCTGGTTGATGATGGTGTCCAGGGCCACGGCCGTCTTGCCGGTCTGGCGGTCACCGATGATCAACTCGCGCTGGCCGCGGCCAATCGGCGTCATGGAGTCGATGGCCTTGATGCCGGTTTGCAACGGCACGGTGACGCCCTTGCGGGTGATGACACCGGGAGCCACCTTCTCGATTGGCGAGGTCTGCTTCGTTTCGATCGGCCCCCGAGCGTCGATCGGCTGACCGAGCGGGTCGACCACGCGACCGACCAACTCCGGTCCGACCGGCACCTCGACCAGGCGTCCAGTGGTGTGGACCTCGTCGCCCTGGCGGAGCCTGCTGTCTTCACCCAGCACAATGGCGCCGACGGTGTCCTCCAGCAAGTTGAGGGCGATACCGCGAATGCCGTGGGGAAATGCCAGCAGTTCGCTGGACATGGCGCCGGAGAGACCGTAGATCTGGGCGATACCGTCACCGACCTGCACGATCGTGCCGACACTCGTCTGCTCAACCGGGAGATCGACGCCCTCGATCTGGCGGCGGATGATGGAAGTAATGTCTTGGGCACTCAGTGCCATGGCCGTCCTCCTCCTGTCTCTAGCGTTCGCGCAGCAGCGCCTGGCGCAACGTTGCCAGGCGGGCGTCCACGCTGCCGTCCAGCAACGTATCGCCGATGCGGACGACGATCCCGCCCACCATACTGGGATCCACTTGTTGGTCAATGATGATCGCGCTGGCGTGGCGCTGCGCGGCCAGCCGTTGCTGAATGAGCGTCACTTCGGCAGCCGATAAGGGCACGGCCGTGCGCACCGTTGCCTTTTCGATATGCCGCTCCCGGTTCACCAGGTCCTCGTAGCGAGCGGCTACTTCCGGCAATTGGCCGAGCTGCCGGCGTTGAATCAGCAGCGTCAGCAAGTTGCGGATCTCCGGCGCGCCGGCCGAGCCGAGCAGATGCTGCAAGGCGGCTTGCACCTGCTCCGGCCGCAGTTCGGGGTTGCCGAACTGGTGCATCACCTGGTCGCTGCCGAGTTGCTCGACAGCCAGACGGAGGTCCTGCAGCCAATCATCCAGCGTACCGCGCTCGTTGGCGATCTCAAATAGGGCTTCCGCGTAGCGACGCGGTCTGGCAGACGCCATGCGCTACTTGCCGGGGGTAGCGAAGATGAGCACGATGGCAAAGACCAGGGCGATGATCGGCAGCGCCTCAATCAGGCCAACGCCGATGAACATCGTCGTCAGCAACGTGCCGCGCGCCTCCGGCTGGCGGGCGATGCCCTCGACCGTCCGTGAGGTCACCAGACCATCGCCGATCCCGGCGCCGCCTGCACCCAGGCCGAACATCAATCCCGCGCCGATAAAGGCGCCCGCCAACAGAATTGCGTGCTGCATGTCCATGGAAGTGAATCCCCTCTCCTGCATTGACGCGAGACCGCCTCCACAGTCGGTCCGCGGCGAGTTCCCGTACAGCCTGCCGGGATACCTGAACGCCCCTGTTTCTGAATCGCCCGAGCGCTGGCGACTCCATTCCTCCTGCACTACCCTAGGCGTGCTCCGGGTGTGCAGCGACCGTGCCCAGCGGCTCGCCGTGCCGCTCTTCCTCCGGCTCGTGCTCCACAGCGAGACCCGCGTAGGCCAGGAAGAGCATCATGAAGATGAAGGCCTGGATCAGACCGATGAAAAGACTGAACCCGAGCCAGATCGGCATCGGCAACAGCAGCAAGAAGGGCACGTTATACAGGAGCGACTGCAGGATCAAGATCATGATCTCACCCGCCACGATGTTACCGAAGAGCCGGAAGGCCAGTGTGACCGGACGAGCCAGTTCGTCGATGACGTTGATCAGGAACGAAAAGATGGGGATGGGCTTCCAGAGATGGCGCGCATGGCCGGTGATCCCCCGCTCCCGGATAGCCAGCGCCTGCACCAGGATAAAGGTGAAGACGCCCAATGCGAGCGTGGTGTTGAGATCGCTAGTCGGCGACTTCAGGTAGGGAATCGGAATAAGGCCCAGGTAGTTTGAGATGAGAATGAAAACGAAGATCGTCAGCGCCAGCGGCATCATGGCGGCGGCGCGCGTGCCCAGGTTCTGTTCCGCGTAACCGTTGACGAACTCGATCACGAACTCGTATACCGCCTGAAAGCCGCGCGGCACCCCGCTGGTGAAGTTGCGCGACACGATGATCAGCGGGACCAGGATGATGGCAATGACGACCCAGGTCAAGATGATCGTGTCCCAGTTGATGGCGGTCAGCCCGCTGCCGCTTTGCAGCCAGTGTTCACCGATGGGAATGGCCGGCGCCTGACTGCCGGTATTCGTCGCCGCCTGACCGGCCGCCAGCAACGTTGTCAAACTAGGCATGGGCCGCCTCTCCGCCGGCAACGGCGCCATTGCCGCTGGAGAACACGTCATCGACAGTTTTGACGATGAGCTGGTGTTGCGTCCCCAGGTCGAGCGTGGCGCCAATCACACGGCGCGACGCCTCAATCGTCAGGTCCACCACATACGCACGCAGCTCTTGCTTGGTCTGCTCGCGCTCCTGCGCGATGGCGCGCCGGGCCTGCTCGATCAGACGGTCCGCCTCGGCGCGCGCCTGCACCAGCCGCTCCTCGCCCATCTTGTCGGCTGCCGCGCGAGCGCTGGCCAGCACCGCCTGCGCCTCGGCGCGCGCCTGGTTGAACTCCTCAATCTGCCGCTGCTGCTGCGCCGCCGCTTCCTCGCGTGCCCGATCCGCCGCCGCCAGCGCTTCGCGTACCCGCGTCTGCCGCTCCAGCATCACCTTCGTCACCGGCTTCGCCAGCCAGCGGTTGATGAAGTACAACACAATCAGGAAGGACAGGATCTGGAAAATGATCGTGATGTTGACGGAGACCGGGTTCACTGGTGGGAACTCCTCTTCAGAATGGGGGCCAGGGGCGCGCCCCCTGTACGTGCAAGGTAGGAGGGTGCCGTAGGGGCAGGCCCCCGTGCCTGCCCTGCTTTCGGCGTGAACAATAGGCAATGGAAGCAACCGGGGCCAGGGCAGGCACGGGGGCCTGCCCCTACGGCAATTGTCTCAACGTGCGACCTACCGCCTGCGCTCGCCAGCATCGCCCGCGCCGCGACCGCAATCGCCAAAGCCATCGTGAACACGAGCCCCAGCATAAAGGCGGGGATAGCCGCTGGCGTCGTCTTTATGACAACAACTGACGCCAGCAGAATCAGCGAGAAGCGTATCCCCATCCCCTGCTGCATCACCCGCTGCGCCTGCGTCACCCGCTCGTTGGCGGAACGGTTGATGCGCCGCGCCAGTATGCTGACGTTCAACGTTCCAATCAAGGCGCCGAAGCAGAGACCAACAGCCGCTTCCCGTCGCCCGGCAGACAAAAGCAAAGCCCCGGACGGCAACATGGTGATTGTTGCCAGGGCAGAAAAGCGCCGCAAGATCACGGCGAGATCAGGATTTGTCAACTTGCCCCGCGTCGCAAACTGAGCCGGACCAACTGGATACCGCTCACGGTCCCCACAATCAAGCCGGCAAAAATGCACACCAAGATGAAGAGCGGCGCCGAGTGGAAGCGGGCATCCAACTGCTCCCCACCGTAGACACCAATCGCCACACAGACTCCCAGGGAAACACCGAACTGACCCGCGAGCGCGAAGGCGCGCACGACCGTGAATTGGTCGTCTTTCAACCAACCCCTTCACTCAGGCATGATCCCTGTTCGCAGAAAGGATGGTACCACACCGCGGCCTTCGCCACAACCGGCCCCCAATGATCGAACACGACTCAGACCAACACTCCCTCGACGCGCCGGGAGATCAGTTGGGTCAACTGCTCCCGAATCGGGGCCAGGGTGATGCGTTGCAGCACCGGCTCGTAGAAGCCGTCGACGATCAGGCGCACTGCGGCGTCACGCGAGAGGCCGCGGGTCATCAGGTAGAAGACCTGCTCCTTATCCACCGGACCGGCGGTGGCGCCGTGGGTGCAGCGCACCTCGTTGGCCCCGATCTCCAGGCCCGGTATAGAGTCGGCCCGGCTGTTGCCGGAGAGCAGCAGGTTACGGTTGGCCTGGTAGGCGTCGGTGCGCTGCGCGTTGGGATGGACCCGGATCATGCCGGTCCAGACCGTCCGCGAATGATCCTTGAGCGCCCCCTTGAAGAGCAGGTCGCTCTTCGCCCCGCCCTTCACGTGATCCTGGAAGGTGTGATGGTCGATGAACTGGTTGCCGTCGGCAAAGGTCATGCCGAGCATTTCCGTCTCGGCGCCTTCGCCGTTCAGCACGACCTCCACGTTGGAGCGATGCCAGCGGCTCCCCAGGGTCGCGGTGAGGGAGTTGAACTGACCATTCGCCTCCACGATCGCCCGCTGGACGCCGACATTGGCGGCGCCGTTGCCCAACTGCTGCAGGTTGACGTAGCGCAGACGCGCGCCACGCCCGACGTACACTTCCGTAACCGGGTTGGCGAAGAGGTCGATGCCGTCGGCGGAGGCCACCTGGTCGATGAAGGTAACCTGGGCGCCGTCCTCCAGCACCACCAGCGTGCGCGGCGTCAGAGCCATGCCGGCCGTATCGGCCCAATGTAGCGCCTGCAACGGCAGCGCCACCTCCACAAACCGTGGCACGTACAGGAACACACCGCCCTGCCAGAAAGCTGAGTTCATAGCGGCAAACTTGTTGAAGGTCGGCGTCACAGCCTGCCGCCCAAGGTAGCGTTGCACCAACTCCGGATGCTCCTGCGCCGCCCGCCCAAGGCTCATGAAGAGCACGCCATCGCGCGCGCCGCTGCCCGGCTCGGCCACCGCCTCGATGCCGTTGCGCAGCACCAGTAAGCCGCCACGCCCCTCAGCCGAGCCCCCGCCGACACCGAGTTCGACCGGCAACGAGGAGAGCGCCAGCCGCTGTGCCCCCGACTGCCCCAGCGGTCGATACCGATCAAAGCGGATGGTCCCCATGACATTGGTCCGCCGCCACTCTTCGTCGGTGCGGCTGTTTGGCCAGGGTGTCTCCTCAAAGGCGTGCCAGGCCTGCTGCCGCCAGTCGCGCAGCCACTGCGGCTCCGCTGTGGCGGCAAGGATGGCGTCGAGGGATTGGCGCGTGTAGCCGGTGGGGGCTTCGGTTGTTACTGTCATTACTTTTGTCACTTTCTGGTCAGGCAGCGAGGAACCCCTCTCTGGCTTCGCCATCTCTCCCCCTGACGGGAGAGAGCTATGGGGAAGCTTGAGTGCAATTTGGTTGGGTCGGTCTGCGGGGTGTCGGGGCGGCGATGCCTGCCATTGGGGCCAAACTACCCTCTGGCTCTCTCCCGTCAGGGGGAGAGATGGCGAAGCCAGAGAGGGGTCTCCCTTACCCCACCGACCCTTCCATCTCCAACTGGATCAGCCGGTTCAACTCCAGGGCGTACTCCAGCGGCAGTTCCTTGGCGATCGGCTCGATGAAGCCGCGCACGATCAGGCCGGCGGACTCCGCTTCGCTGAGGCCGCGGCTCATCAGGTAGAAGAGCTGCTCCTCACCGACTTTGGAGACGGTGGCTTCGTGGGCTACCTCGACATCATCTTCCTCAAACTCCATGTAGGGGTAGGTATCGGTACGGGAGTGCTCGTCCAGCAGTAGCGCGTCGCAGACTACCTTGGACTTGCTATTGTGGGCGCCTTTGAGCACCTTGATCTCGCCGCGATAGCTGGCGCGACCCGTGCCCTTGCTGATCGACTTGGAGGTGATGGTAGACGTGGTGTTCGGCGCGAAGTGGTAAATCTTGCCGCCCGCGTCCTGGTGCTGGCCGTCGCCGGCGAAGGCGATGGAGAGCACTTCACCCTTGGCGCCCGGCTCCATCAGCCAGACTGCCGGGTACTTCATCGTCAGCTTGGAGCCGAGGTTGCCGTCGACCCATTCCATCGTGGCGTCGCCGAAAGCCTTGGCCCGCTTCGTCACCAGGTTGTAGACGTTGTGCGACCAGTTCTGGATCGTCGTGTAGCGGCAACGAGCGCCGCGCTTGACGATAATCTCCACCACCGCCGAGTGCAACGAGTCGCTGGCGTAGGTCGGCGCGGTGCAGCCTTCGACGTAGTGGACGTAGGCGCCCTCGTCGACGATGATCAGCGTGCGCTCGAACTGCCCCATGTTCTGGGCGTTGATGCGGAAGTAGGCCTGCAAGGGCAGATCGACGTGGACGCCCTTCGGCACATAAATGAAGGAGCCACCGGACCAGACGGCGCTGTTCAGCGCCGCGAACTTGTTGTCGCTGTAAGGGATGACCGTGCCCCAGTACTCGCGGAAGAGTTCGGGGTACTCCTTGAGCGCCGAGTCGGTATCCACAAAGATGACGCCCTGCTTCTGCAGGTCTTCCTTCAGGCTGTGGTAGACGACCTCGGACTCATACTGCGCGCCGACGCCGGCCAGGTACTTGCGCTCGGCCTGCGGGATGCCCAGCTTGTCGAAGGTGCGCTTGATGTACTCCGGCACCTCTTCCCAGGTGCGTCCCTGGCGATCGGAGGGGCGGACGTAGTAGAAGATCTCGTTGAAGTCGATCTCATGCAGCGCCGGGCCGCCCCAGTTAGGCATCGGACGGTGCATGAAGTGTTCCAGCGACTTCAGGCGGTACTGGTGCATCCACTCCGGTTCGCCCTTCATCGCCGAAATCTCTTCGACGATCTCCTTGGACAGCCCCTTCTTCGACTTATAGACGGGCGCCTCCGCGTCGCGGAAGCCGTACTTATAGTCGGTCCCAAATTCCTGACTGAGCGCCATGGTGGCCTCCCTTATCTAACGGGGGCGTATGCAATACGCCCCTACGAAAGGCGTATACAATACGCCCTCTACGGCCCGGTGCGGTACGCCGCTCCGGGCAACTCCGCTCCTACGCCGCTGACCCGCCGCGGGCGTCGTCGATAATCTTCTCGTAGCCCCGATCCTCCACCTGCAAGGCGAGTTCCGGCCCGCCATCCAGGACGATCCGGCCGTCGACCAGCACGTGGACGAAGTCCGGCTTGATGTAGTTCAGGATGCGCTGGTAGTGGGTGATGATCAGCACGCCCATTTCCGGCCCCAGCAGGGCGTTCACACCTTCGGAGACGATGCGCACGGCGTCGACATCCAGACCGGAGTCGATCTCGTCCAGGATGCTGATCTGCGGCTTGAGCAGCGACATTTGCAGCACCTCGGCCCGCTTCTTCTCGCCACCGGAGAAGCCGTCGTTCAGGTAGCGACTGACGAAGCTGTTGTCCACCTTCAGCAGCTTCAGTTTGTCCTGCAGCAAGGGGCGGAACTCGCGGGCGGAGAGGACGCCTTCTTCGCCGTGGGGGCCGACACCGCTGGTGCGTACGGCGTTCAGCGCCAGACGCAGGAAGTTCTGGGTGTTGACGCCGGGAATCGCCATCGGCGCCTGGAAGGCCAGGAACAGGCCACGTCGGGCGCGTTCATCGGCCTTCAACTCCAGGATATTCTCGCCGTTGAGCAGCACCTCACCGGCGGTGACCTCGTAGTTGGGGTGCCCCATAATGACGTAGGAGAGCGTGCTCTTGCCGGACCCGTTTGGTCCCATCAGCGCATGCACTTCACCTTTGTTCACCGTGAGATTCACGCCGTTGAGGATCTGTTTGCCCTCGACTTTTGCGTGCAAGTTGCGAATCACCAGGTCGCCCTGGACCATACTAACCATGCTGCGCTACCAGGCCTTTCTCCGTCAGTTGAATCAGCATGCCGGTTTGCCGCTCGGCGTACTGCACCGGCTCGCGCTGCGGCGGCACCGGCACCAGGTCGGCGAGGGACATGCCGTCGAGCACGCCGGAGATCGCCTTCCCCACCTGCAGCCACATGTGCCGGGTGCTGCAATGCGCCTCGAAGGCGCAGACCATATCGGCTGTCCCCTCGCTCACGCAGATCATCGGCGCAATCGGCCCTTCCAACGCCCGCAGTATCTCACCCATGCTAATCTGCTCCGGCGCTCGGGCCAGGGTATAGCCGCCATAGACGCCACGATGACCGGCAATCAGGCCCGCCTTGCGTAAAGCCACCGCCAGTTGCTCTAAGTACTCTACGGACAGGTGCTCCTGAGCCGCGACCTCACTGAGAGCGACCGGCTGCGCGCCCCATTGACGGGCCAGTTGCACCATCATGCGCGAGCCATACTCGCCCCGTGTCGAGACCTTCAACATCGCCGCATTCGCTCCTGAATCCCGAGTGGATTGCTCAGGATTGAGTATACCGTGGTGCGCGGTGCGATGCAAACGGGGTTCCGCTTTCAAAGGAGAACGGCGGCGCCACGTTAACCGAGCCGAATCCGCTCGCCAAGCCAAGCGGGCCGTCTAGCACTTTCTGGCCCCCTCTGGCACTTGCACGGCTGCTGTCTCGACAGGGGGCCGGTACACTCCGCTTTCCGGGTAACGCACAAATCGTTTGGCAAGCAGTGTGCAGAGTGACTAACCGTTGGAAGATGCCTCGTCTTAAGGTGTCTTCGGCACGCTTGCTGTCCTCGGTCGACACCTTCCGCCGGTGGGCGTCATCCGTACCCCTCGCCAGCAATAGCTCACTCCGGCGACCGGCCGCGGCAGCACTCCTGCTGCCCTTGGCGCTGGCGCTCTTGCTGCTCCTGGCGCCGCTGATGCCGACCGCGCTTCGGCCGGTGGCAAGTGCATCTGCGGCGAGGCTCCCCTCGGCGCAAGCCGCACCCATCACGCATGACAACCAGACAACGGTGACGGCCACGAGTTCGTCGCCAAGTGCAGTCGTGATGTCGACCATAACGAGCGCCTCAGTGAATACACCGACGAACACCCAGGCGACAACCCAGGGGACCACCTCTACGGACTCGGTCGCGCTGCTGCCCTTGGCGCGACCGCTAAACGCGACGGAAGCCGTGGCGGGCGCCTCAATGACGGCGGCTGCAAGCACGGCATCGTCCGCACCCGTGCCGACTCCGCCACCATCCTCCCCATACCGTCTGCCCTGGCCGGGCGGCGAAGCCTTTTCCGTCGTGCAGGGGAACAACAGTACCTTCAGTCACCAGGGCCTGGAAGCCTTCGCCTGGGATTTCTCGATGCCCACGGGCAGCATCATCGAAGCCGCGCGCGGCGGCATCGTGCGGTATGTGCGAGACGACTCCAACGCCGGCGGCGCTGACGTGAATTTGTTCGGTTGGTCCGGTAACTACGTGGTCATTGATCACGGCGACGGCACCAGCGGACTCTATATGCACCTGATGTGGCATGGCGCGCTGGTGCGCGTCGGTCAGCAGGTGCAACAGGGCCAGCCGATCGCCGATAGTGGCGGCACCGGCTTCTCGACCGGCCCGCACCTGCACTTCATGGTGGAACGCACGGTGCCCGGCTCCTGGTACGACCAGTCACTCCCGGTCAGCTTCGCCGACGTGTCGAGCAACGGCGGCGTGCCGGTGCAGGATCAAACCCTCACGTCTGGGAACACTGTCAGCACCTATTGGCACGCGGCAAACGTGGTCAATCGAGTTGAGTTGCCGGCGGTCGATCTGCCGCGTCCGGCAGCCAGCATCGTGCCCGGTTTGCAGGGTACCGGTACTTTCGCCTGGCCGGTGAGTGGACCGATTATCAGCCCGGCGACCGCCCAGCAGCCGGCTGCCCTGATCGGCGGCGAGGTCGGTACACCCGTTGTGGCGGCGGATACCGGCACCGTCGTCTTTGCCGGCACGGATGGACTGAGCGTCACCGTCGAAATCGACCACGGGAACGGCGACCTCACAGTCTACTCCCGGATGGTGCGGGCCTTCGTGCTACCGGGCGACATTGTCCAGCGCGGTCAGCAGATCGGCGTGCTCGGCCAGCTCATCGCCGGTTTGCCCGTTCATCTAGCCGTCGCGCTGTACCAGCACGGCCAGCCGGTGAATCCGGTGGCCTACTTCCGTGCCGGCCTGACGCCGGCCCCGCTCCCCCAGGCACAACTACCCAACCTCGTCGGGCTGAGTGCAGCGCAAGCGGCGAAGGCCCTGGCCGATTTGCCGTTCACGATTGCCACCGACCCGGCGCAGTCGTCCCCGACCGTCGCCGCCGGGCTGGTGCAGAGCCAGCAACCGCCCGCCGGGTTGGTGGAGGTCCATACCGTGATCCACATCACGCCCAGCGGTGGCCCGCCGACGCCGACGCCACTGCCCACGGCGACCGTGTTGCCCCAGGCGACGCCAGCGTCAACCGCCTCGACCGCGACCACGGCTTCACCGACTGCTCAGGCGCGGATTACCGCTGTAGCAACGTCAACGACGCTGGCGGTAGCCGTAACGACTGCCGCTACAGCTACCGTGGTGCATGCAGTGCCAACAGTTCCAGCGACGGTCGCGACAGCTACCGCGACACTCGCAGTGCCGACTGTTCCAGCAACAGTCACACCTCGCCCGACAGCGACCAGCGTTGCCGTTCCTGTAGTCAGCCGTACGCCGGTCGGGACTGCCACCAGCCGTTAGAGCAGGGGTGCCGGGCTGGGGGTTTGGCGTACTCATCGTCCCCCAGCCAGGGCATAAGGGGCGACGAAAAACTGTCCGAGGGTTGCTGTGCTATGAAGATGGGCGGCCCACGCTGATCACGCGACAAATTGGATGAGCGCGTGAGGGAGCGCGTGGGCGCCTGGAGGACAGTATGCCGGCAACTGGGGTGGCGTCAACTGGAGTAGTGCTGCGGGAGGTCCCGCCGTGCCCGCTGGGTGAGGAAGTGCTGCAGTGGGTCTTGGCGCGGCTGCTGGGGCAGGGGGTGCATCGGCCCACCTGCAAGCGGCTGGCGGTGCTGGTGGCGGGGCTGCTGGCAACGACCACGGTGCAGCGGGGGGAACTGACGGCGGCGGTGGCGCGCCTGCAGTTGAGCGCGGCCACGGAGCCACGGTCTCGCTTCGCTCGCCAGCGCGCACGGCGGCTGGAGCGACTCCTGGACGATCCGCAGCTGGATCCAGAGCGGATCGTGCCGCCGATGACCGCCGCTCTCTTGCCGACGCTCTTGGCGGAGGTGTGCGAAGCGCACGCGGTCTCGGCTGCGGGACGCCGTGCACGTGCTGGCAGCGGGCCTGGCCTACCAAGGGATCGCCGTCCCACTGGGTGTGCGCACCTGGCCGCAGAACGTCCCCCTGGCCCCTGGCGCGTACTGGACCCACCTGCACGGCCTGCTGTACGACGTCCAAGCCGCGCCGGCTTATCGTCGCACTCTCCATGTGGCCAACAGCAGTGATCATAAGCATTCCCCCTGTCGAGCGCACCGCATCGGAACCGCACGTTAGGTAAGCGCGCACCTATCATATATGGCGCAGGATGCGCTCCGAAAATGGACTCAACCGACATCCTTTTGCACTATGCTGCTTGGATCTCACGCAGCATAGTGACGCGCGAACCATCCCTCGGCTGAAGCCAGATGGAAGACGTGTCCCCCTCGAATGCGGTTCCAGTTGCCGGCTCGGATCGTGGCATGGCTCACACCCCGCCTGGGACATCGTGACCGCTAATGTGCAGGTAGTCGGGCTTCGACGGCTTGCCGGTGTACTGGTACTCGGCGGCCATGTAACTCATCGTGATGGCGCGGCGCGGCCGGCTGGAGCGGTTGGCGGCGGTGCCGTGCAGCAGCAGGCTGTGGAAGAAGAGGCCGCTCCCCGGCGCCATGGGGATCGGCACGACCTGGCGTTGGTCATAGCGCTCGGCAGGGATAACGTAGTCGTCCGTGACGTGCACGTGGGGTAAGGCGCCGCGCGTCTGGCTGCCGGGGATCGCCGTCATGCAACCGTTCTCCAGCGTCGCTGGATCGAAGGGCAGCCAGCAGGACCACAACGCCATCGGTTCGATCGGCCAGTAGGGCGAATCCTGGTGCATGCCTTTGGCCGAGCCAACCCCGGCCGGCTTCATCAGCACATCCGCCCGGAACAGCTTGAGGCTCGAACTCATCAACGCTTGCATCATGGCGACGATCGTCGGGTGCCGGACCAGTGTCTGAAAGAGGTCATCGCCTTTGGCCACACCGCTGATCTTGCGCACGTCCTCGCCCGGCTTCGCCGCCAACTCGCCTCGCGCCACCTGCGGCTCCCGTTGGATGCTGAGACCCAACGGCAGGGGTCGTTCGCCGGTGGCGTACTCCGTGAGCCGGGAGATGTAGGCCCGGCACTGCTCGGGCGAGAGCAGGCCATCCACGACGAAATAGCCGTCTACTTCCGCCTGTCGGCGCTGCTCCGCCGTTAAGGTTGCGCGCGTGGTTGTCGCTGCCATGCTCCATCTCCCTCTTGTGTGCCAGCGTCCATGCTGTTGCAGTCCTACTGTACCGCTAGCAATGTTCCTGGAAAATGCACTACCGTGCCGCGTTTTTGTAGTATGTTGCAGCGTGCGGGCGTACGGAGGCGACCTACACCGGCAGGATCGATCCGTTGCAAGCCAGCCTCTCGCCTGTGCAACCGTTTGCGCAGGCAGTGACGTGAAGGCACGGGGAACTGACCGTAATGCGATACCGCTGCGGTTCCGACCAGTGTCTGGGTTCGTTTCGTCGGTTCCGTCCTGGGTGTGTGACAATGCCGGTCAGGGAGTGAGCGGTGACAGCTTCTCTACCGAACCATACCTGCATTGACGATGCGTGGCACGGCTGGTGGCTGGAGCCAGGGAGCGGGGGCGAGTTCCGCTGCGTACCGGAGTGGCGAGTGCTGCCCCGCATCCTTGAGGACTATACCTTCTGGTTTGTCCGCGGGGGTGTGGCGACCCTTCGCTGTGGCCCCGAGCCCTGCCAGATGGCCACCGGTGACTTGCTCCTCGTGCCTCCCAATGTCAACCATTCGGCCGAGCATGATTCGGCGCGGCCGCTCTGGGTGGTCACCGCCCACTTCACCGTCCACTCCCCCCTTGTCATTTTACGCCCGATACTGCTCATAGGGTTCACGGCCAAAGGGCGCCAGGG
>DAIMXP010000029.1:0-68629 GCA_036734945.1 Chloroflexota bacterium | reverse complement strand
GCAGCCGCATGAGGAAGTGGGCGGTCTGTTCCGGTGGCGCTCCGGCCGCTTGCAGACTCACCGCGAGCTGGGCGAACTCGCGGGCGGCCGCCTCGGTGACCTGCGCCGTCGTCTGCTGAGGCCGCAGTTGCTCCGGGTCGGTGAATAGGGCGCGCAGGATACTGAGCGCGGACAGGGAAGCGCCCCCCACGGACAGTGGATCAGCGAGGTCCGCCAACCGGAAGGCGTAGACCTTCGTCGCCGTGTTGGTGAAGTTCGTATGCACCTCGAAGCGGTCGAGGTCGCAGACCACCAACAGCGGTGGGTTATCCAGGTCTTCACGGTAGGTCTGCAACTGGCGGTAGGCGTCCGTGAGATTTGCGCGCTGCTTCTTGTACTCCCAGGCGAAATGGCCGCGTAACCACACATCGGCAAAGCCGCTGCCGCCGCTCGATTTCTTCACGCCCTTCTCAAAGGTATAGAACGTTCCTTCCTGGTCGGCGGCGGCCGGGCGCGGCTGGCCAAGCGCATCGCAGAGGTCAATGAAGTGCGACTGCGCCGCGCCGCGCTCGGATAGCCGGGTACCTTGCCACCGGGCGATGAAGTCGGGCACCGACAGGCCGCCTGGCGTCACTCGACTATCGTTCACGGTGTGTTTCCCTCCCCGGCCGATCATGGACGAAGAGGGTAGCACAGCAACCGATGGGCAGGGATTTATCCGGGGATGATGGGATGATACGATACGCCGGTGCTTCGTTCCGCAGGTCTGGCGTCGCCGGGTACCCGCACTTTCGCCCACTGCGGCGGCCATGCCGAAGGCGCCTTTCTCTACACGCTGTCGCTCATCGATGTCGCCCCCGGCTGGACGGAATGCCTGCCGCTGCGCTTTCGCACCCAGGAGACGGTGATCCAGGCGCTCGACTGCGCTCGCACCTTGCTGCCCTTCGCGCTCGAGGGCCTGGATACCGACAACGGCAGCGAGTTCCTCAACGCCGAGTTGTACCGGCTGGCCGGCGGCCCCAGACGTATCCGACTGGCGGTGGTGTACCAGCAGCTGCGCGACGAGCACGGGTTGGCAGCAAGTTGGGCCGGCACGTATATGTACATGTATTGGTACATGGCGACGTACGCCAGCGTGTCGGCAAGGTAGCGCCGCGTGTGACCATCTGACTGGAGGATTCGCCCCCTGGCGAGGAAGGCCAACACTCACGGCGGGGGCGCCGCTTGGCCGTCTTTCACTCCCAGGAACTGGCGTGCTCCGGCCAGAGCGACGGCCTGCGCCAGGGCCGCAAGTGCCAAGAGGAGGAGCACCGATTACACGAAGACGAATTGGCCCCCCGAAACGCGAGCAAAACGCTTGATAGAATAGGCAGTAGTCAAGACGCACCGTGCCACGGCACGGAGAAAGCTTTGTTGTTTCGCTGTGCGCAGCCAGTTCAACCGCCGCACCGAATGGGCAATTAACTGGGGGCCGAGGTCGGTAGGCAGAGGAAGGTGCGTATGCTTCAATTGCCACTTGAGACGCCCGACCGGACGATTCCGACTCCCGATTGTCCTCATGCCGCTCTTGGTCGCTTGCCCAAGCCGCGGCCACGTGTCATCTCTGCGAGCAAGCGCACCGATATCCCTGCCTTTTACCTGAAGTGGATGATTGCCCGCTGTCAAGGTGGCTGGGTCGATGTCCCTAATCCGATGTCTCGGCGCGCGGCGGATCCGCTCAAGCGGCTGACGCACGTCTCGCTGCTGCCCGAACACGTCCTCGCTATCGTCTGGTGGTCAAAGAATTATGCAGTTTACGAGCGGTTCCACCAGGCATTTGCTCCCTATCACTGCCAGTACTTCCATTTCACCATCAACTCTCGGCGAGAAGACCTGGCCTGGCTGGAACCGGATGTGCCGCCACTGGCTGAGGTGCTTCGTCAAGTACGCTTCCTGGTCCACAGGTACGGTCCGCAGATGCTTGCCTGGCGCTACGATCCACTCGTGTTCTGGTCCGAAGGTGGGCAGCGATACAGTAACTGGGATGACGATTTCTTTGCGCGCATGTGCGCTGAACTCGGCCGCCTCGGCGTGACACAAGTATTCACCAGCATCGCCGATCATTACCGCAAGTTTGAACAGCGGATGCAGCGGTGCTGGCCGGCACGACAGTTACGCGACCCAGACCCCGCAGAGTTGCAGGAGATCACCTGCGCTATGCAGCAGATGACGGAAGCCCACGGTCTGCACCTCGTCGGCTGTACCGAGCCGGCCTTAACAGCGTGCGGCATCGCGGCAGGAAGCTGTATTAGTGCTAGCCTGCTGAGGCAAGCGTCGGGGACGAAGGTACCTTCCGGCCGTGCCAGCGACACACACATGCCCGGCCGCGAGACTTGTGGTTGCACCGTTCACACCGACATCGGAGATTACGTCGAGCAAGAGTGTGGCTACGCCTGCGCATACTGCTACGCCAACCCGAATCACAAGCGGTTCGCCCCAGCAACGCAGTAGACCGGTTTGCCTTCTTATCCCTGTGAACTGCTAATTCTTCTCATGGTAAGGTGCCCCGGGTTGCCGAACACCGGTTGCCACGACATTTGACTTAGGCCACGCAAACGCAGTACGGAGGACGCAAGTTTGAAGCTGGTCCTCTTCTCCGATCTGCATCTCGACGCGCAGTTCGGCGGGCTAAGGGCGGATGAGCGGGTGGCGCGGGGGCGGCGTCAGGCGTTGCGCGATACGCTGGAGCGGATCGTGCAACTGGCGCAGGCGGTGGGGGCCGACGCCCTGCTCTGCGGCGGCGACCTCTACGAGCACGAACGTTGCTCGCCGGACACTGCCGCTTTCTTGCAGGCGACCTTTCAGCAGGCGCAGCCGTTACCGGTGTATATCGCTCCCGGCAACCACGACTGGCTCAGCCCGGTCAGTATCTACCAGCGAAC
The DNA here is from genome assembly GCA_036734945.1 of Chloroflexota bacterium. Taxonomy (GTDB): domain Bacteria; phylum Chloroflexota; class UBA4733; order UBA4733; family UBA4733; genus UBA4733. The sequence goes on along the minus strand of DAIMXP010000029.1, from coordinate 65,729 downwards.
TGCCTGGAGCAGCAACGTACACATCTTCCGCGACACGGCGCTGCAGGCAGTGACGCTGGCCGACGGGCTGACGCTGTGGGGAGCAGCGCACGCGGCGCCCGCCAACACCGGCAATTTCTTAGAACGCTTTCAGGTCGACCGGGCTGGTGTGCATCTGGCCCTCTTCCATGGCGCGGAGCAAGGCTGGCAGGCGCCGGGCGAAGAGGAGCGTGCGCCGCACGCGCCGTTCTGGGCGGCGCAGATTGGCGAAGCCGGCTTGCAGCACGCCTTCCTCGGCCACTATCACCAGCTGCGCGACGCCGAGCGTTACACCTATCCCGGCAACCCGGCCCCGCTCAATTTCGGTGAGACGGGGGAGCGCGGCGCCGTGATCGTCACGATCCAGGCCGATGGCAGCATCCAAAGGGAGCGTCGGCGCGTGACGACGGTGGAGGTGGACGATCTCGCGTTGGACATCACCGGCTGCTCCAGCCAGCAAGTGGTGCGCAACCAGTTGGCGCAGATGGTTGACGGGAAGCGGGGGTGCGTCCGCATTACGCTCTGCGGTGAATTGGCGCCGGAAGTTGATCTGCGTTTGGAGGATCTGCGCAGCGCCGCCCCCTGGCTGGACGCCCTGGTCGTGCGCAGCGGCGACCTCCATGTCGGCTACGACCTGGCGACGATCGGCAGTGAGCCGACAGTGCGCGGCCAGTTCGTGCGCGACGTGCGGGCTGACGCCAAACTGACGGATGAGCAGCGCCGCAGGGTGCTCCTCACCGGCTTTCGTGCGCTCGACGGGCGGCGGGATCTGGAAGTGCCGTAGGTGCGCATCGAATCTGTGCAGGCCATTGCCTTTGGCCCCTTGAGTCAGGAATCGCTGACACTGGCGCCTGGCATGCAACTCGTGCATGGTCCCAACGAGGCTGGAAAATCCAGTTGGCATGCAGCGCTGTACGCCGGCCTCTGCGGGTTGCCGCGCGGGCGGGGGCGTACACGCCGGGAGGATCAGGAGTTCCGAGAGCGGCACCGCCCCTGGGACGGTGCTGCCTGGCAGGTCGGCACGATCATTGCCCTGGCCGATGGCCGCCGCGTGGAACTGCGCCACGACCTCGACGGGCGGGTCGATTGCAGCGCTGTGGATGCTCACCTGGGCCGTGATTACTCTCAGGAGATCATCTCCGATGGCGCACCCGACGGCGCGCGCTGGTTGGGCCTGGACCGGCGCTCCTTCCTCGCCATCGCCTGCGTGCGTCAAGCTGATCTGCTGGGCGTGCTGGAGCGGCCCGACCTGCTCCGGGAGTATGTGCAGCGGGCGGCGGATAGCCTGGCGCAGGACAGCTCGGTGGCCGCAGCGATCGACCGCCTTGACCAATACCGCCGAGAGTATGTTGGCCGCGACGCCGTTGGCGCCGTCAAGCCGCTGCGTCGGGCCACGGAACAGGTGCAGTGGACGGAGCGACAGCTCACCGTGCGACAGGCAGCTCAGAGTGACTACCTCAGCCGGATCGAGGCCGTCGATCAACTGGAAGACGCGGCGAAGCGTGCGGCGACTGCCCTGGCCATGATCGCGGCGAAGCGGGCAGCGCAGGTTGCGCAGGAGGCACAGCGCCGTTTGGCCCAGGCTCAGCGACTGGCGGCGTTCCATCCGGGCGGACCGCCGCCATCGCTCAGCGGCGCTGCCGCCCAGGAACACCGGGTGGCGGCCGTGCTGCACGACTGGTCGAGTCGACCGCCCGTGGGCAGACTCACCGGTGAGTCTGCCGCCGAGTTGCGCGCGCAGCTTGACGCGCTGCCGTCCCCGCCAATCGGCGACCTGGAGCCTCAAGCGGCAGTGCAGACTGCCGCACAGGCGTTCGTTCTGAGCATCCGGCAATCGGAGGTACACGAGCAACAGCAGCCGGTGGTGGCGCCACGCCCCAGCACGGGTGGCGCAACGCCTGCCGAGCTGCGCCAACTGGCCGGAGTACTGAGCGAGTTACGTCCGACCATCGATCCGGCACTGCCGGAACGCCTGGTCCGCACCAAAGCGCAGGCATCGGCGCCGGCCGCGGGGCAGCGCGCAAAGCTGCCGCTGCTTGCCGCCGGCATCCTGGCGGTCCTGGGAATCGGCGCTGTGGTGGGCGCCCTGACAGTGGTTGGTGTCATCTTGCTGATCGCCGCTGCCGCCCTGGCGAGTGTGCAGCTCTGGCGTCGTGCTGGCGGGAGGGCGGTGCGGCTACACGAGGAGCTTCGCGATGCCGAGCTTGAGTTGCGTAAGGCCCAGTTGCCGGTAGAGGAGTATGCACGCCGGCAGGTCGCGGCCCGGCAACACCTCCAGGCGTTCGGTCTTGCGCCAGACGCGACCGCCCTGGCGTGGTTGGCGAGCGAAAGCGAGGTCGCCGAGCAGGCGCAGCGGGAGTCGCAGCGTTGGGGCAGCGTTCGTAGTCAGCTCCAGGGGCAACAGCAAGCGAACGCTGCCCGTCTGACCGAGACGCTCCTGGCTCGTGGTGTTTCCGTTGAGCGTGGTCTGGCTGCCTCCTATGCCGGCTATCTCCAGGCGTGCTCGCGGCGGCGCACCGTCGCCGGGCAGGCTGTGCGGCGTCTTGACCTGGAACAGCGGCGGGCCGACCGCAGCGCCATGGAGGCCGCCATGGCGCAGACGCTGGCGGCACGCCAACAAGCGGAACGCCAACTGCGTGCCGTTGGCCGCCAGGTCGGCATCCCGGATGACGACGACCCCGCGGCGCTCACCGCCGGCCTGGAAGCCTGGCAGCAGCGACGTACCCAGGAGCTGACGGCGAACGACCAGGCGCGTGAGTCCTGGGCGGAACTGCAGGTCTTGCTCGCCGGTGGCACGCTTGCCGACCTCATGCAACGTGCGCAACAGCAATTAGACCTCGCCACGCGCCTGGCCGCCGATCTGGAACCGGCGGCACTAGTGGCCTTCACGCTGGAGAGCGACCCGGCGATGCAGCAGCAACGTCTGACAGACGCTGCCACGGCGGCCCGGACGCAACTCGATGTCGCCCGCGGCCAGTTGGAGGAACGCCGTCGCACCCTCGGCTCCATCGCCGAGGCGGAGGAGGCCCTGGCAGCCGCCCGGAGCGAACTGCAGCGCGTCCTGCTGCTCGACGAGACGTTGGATCTCACCCAGTCCTTCCTGGAGCGGGCGCAGCAGAGCGTACACCAATCGGTAGCGCCGGTGCTGGCGGCGGCCTTGCGCCGACGGTTGCCCGCCATCACGTCCGGCCGCTATAGCGATGTTCGCGTCGACCCGGAGAATCTTGACGTGCAGGTGCTGGCGCCCGACGGCCACTGGCGCCACGCCGCGCTGCTCTCACATGGCACCGCCGAGCAAATCTACCTGTTGCTCCGCGTCGCGCTGGCCCAGTACCTGACCAAACCCGGCGAGGTTTGCCCACTGATCCTGGACGACGTGACCGTGCATTGCGACCGTGAGCGCAAGCGCGCCGTTTTGGAGACACTGCACCAGATTAGCCAGGAGCGCCAGGTGATCCTCTTTAGCCAGGAGGAGGATGTGCTGGCCTGGGCGGAGGTGTACTTGCAAGGACAAAACGATCGCATTACGCGGCTGGCGTGAGCGGGCTGGCGACTGAAGTCGCGCCTAATGCCAGCGAATTCCGCCTGCGCGGACTCGTTCCCAGTCCGCGCAGGCGGACTTCGCATGGTGTAGCCGCGACTTCAGTCGCCAGGCGCGCGTAGCTACAGCACGACGTACAGCGCATCCCCTTCCACCTCAACCGGGAAGAGTCGCAAGCGCTTGCGGCGGTCGGTGAGGGCGTGGCCGGTGAGGAGGTCGAACTCCCAACCGTGCCAGGGGCAGGCCAGGATCTCGCCGTCGCGACCCCAGCGGAACTCGCCGGGCAATGATGTCAGCGTCGTACCGCCGACGCGCCCCAGGCAGACGGGGGCCAGTTCGTGCGGGCAGACATTCAGGGCGGCGACGTAGCTGCCGTGTACGTTGAAAAGGCCGATCGACTGACCGGCAAGCGTGACAATCTTGCGCGCTCCCGGCGGCAGTTCGGCGGTGGTTGCTGCCCAGACGCGCTGCCGCTCGCGCAGGACGCCTCGTGCCTCTGCCATGTCAGGCTCCCGCGCCGGCGGCTACGGCCACTCGCGCTTCGGCCGTCACCGGCAGGTGATAAAATTCGGCGGCGGTCTCCGACATGACCCGTTCGCGCAGGCCCGTCGGGAAGGTACGGGCGGCAAAGTCGGGCGTATCGCCGTCCCAGTGGGGAAAATCGCTGGAAAACATGAGGTTGTGCGAGAAGTCGAACATGCCGAGCATCTGGCGGAAATGATCGCCCCGTTCCGGTTCCTCAATCGGCTGCGTGGTGAGCAGGATGTGGTCGCGGACCACCTCGCTGGGCGGGCGGTCCAGCCAGGGCGTGGTGATGCGCAGCGCTTTCCAGTTCTTGTCGAAGCGCCAGAGCAAGGGTGGCAGCCACATAACGCCGCCTTCGATCAGCACGACGCGCAGCGTCGGGAACTTCTGGAACACGCCTTCCGAGACCAGGCTGATCACGTGCGCCATGTAGCTGCCGACCAGGCCGGTGTGCCACTCCAGGTAGCTGGTCGGGTAACCGGCGGCCGTAGGAGCGCCGGAGACGCCGACGCCTTCGCTGCCCGGATGCAGCGCCACCGGCAGATGGTGCGCGGCCGCGGCCGCATAGACCGGGTGCCAGAAGCGCTGGCCATAGGGGATGCGCGCGCCGCTGGGTAGCAACACCTGGGCGATGCCGGGATGGTCGCCCAGGCGGTGGATTTCCCGTGCTGCCAGTTCCGGGTCGACCGCGTTGACGGAGAGCGACAGGCGCAGGCGCGGGTCACGCGGTAGCCAGTCGTTGACGAACACGTCGTTGCTGGCGCTGATGAGCGCCTGGCTGAAATCGGGATCGGGCGAGAGGGCGATGTGCTGCGTGTTCCCCGGGTTGAGCACTGCAAAGTCGATGCCGTACTCGTCCAGGTAATAGCGCCCCAGCGTTTCGACGCTGCCCTCAATGCGCTTCCCCTCGGGTGTGACGGCATCGGCGCGCATCACGCCGTTGGGGTTCCAGTAGCCCAGCGTGCCGGGGCCGCGTCCGCCGCTCAGATAGCGCGAACGCCAGGGTTCCGCCAGGAACTCCACCATCCGGCGGCTATCGACCACCGGGTGAACGTCGGCGTCTACAATCGGATACTGTGCTCTTCCTACCAAGGTCTCCCATCCTTCTCGGCGCGCCGGCGCGTTGGTACACCGGCAACATGATGCTACAGCACGGAGCCGAGGGCGGCAACCGGTCGTTGGGGTGGGCGCCAACCGTGCCAACTACTGCAGTTCGTCGCTCCGACGGCAGATTGATGGGACTCCGGCGTGCTACATTCCTGTCCTAGCGTTGGTCTCAACGTGGCGGATTTAATCGCCGGTGGGGCACGATGAACCGCAGATTGGGAGTACTCGAACACGGTGACGCCACGCCGCTTCTCTACCGAGACGCTCATCATGAACGTCCTGCTGCTCTTGCTTCCGGCGACGCTGCTGGCCGCGAAGGTAGGCTGGCCATCCTGGATGCAGTTTTTCTTCGCGGTGGGCGCCATCATCCCTCTGGCAGCGTACATCGGTTGGGCCACCGAGGTGCTGGCTGACCGCCTTGGTGGCAAGATCGGTGGATTGCTCAATGCCACCTTTGGCAATGCACCGGACCTGCTGGTCGGGGTGTTTGGCGTCCAAAAGGGTCTTATCCCCCTGGTGAAAGCGACACTCATCGGGGGCATCATCAGCAACTCCGCGCTGATCATGGGCGTCTGTTACATGGTTGCCGGGTTGGTCTATCGCCGCCCCACCTTTCGTCGCCATGAAGCCGGCCATCACAGCGTTTTGCTGATGCTCACGGTCGCGGCGGTGCTGTTCCCTTCAGTCGGCGCCTTCGTGCCCTGCCAGGCGGCCGATTGCGCGGGAGCAAGTAGTCGAATTTTGGGGATCAGCGTCGGTATCTCCCTTGTGCTCCTCCTGGCCTACACCGCCTACGTCCTGTACGGCATCTTCGGCTGGGAATCGCTGGCTCGTCGCACACCGGAGCAGCAAGCGGCGAAGGATACACGGAAGCCTGCAGTAACCGCGCTACCGGAACGCAACTGGTCGCTCGGCGTGAGCGTGGCCGTGCTCGCAATCGCCACGGCCGGGCTGATCCCGGTCACGGACATCCTGACAGGCAGCGTGCAGGCAGTAACGGACGTGCTCGGTTGGAGCCAGGTCTTCGTCGGCATGGTGATCGTAGGGAACGCCGGCAACGTCGCCGAAGCCTATGCCGCCATTCGCCTGGCCAAGCAACGTGTCGGCACGCTGGCGGAGGGTGCTGCGGGGGACTCCGGTCTCGACCTGGCCCTCGGCATCGCCTCGGCCTCATCGATTCAGATCGCCACCTTCGTGGCTCCTCTGGTGGTGCTTTACAGCCTCTTTACCAGTCACCCGATGACCCTGGTGTTCAGCCCGGTGGAAATCTCGATCCTGGCGCTGCTGGTCATCATCTCGACCTTCATCGGCCAGGATGGCGAGAGCAACTGGTTGGAAGGGGCGCAACTCATCGCGCTCTACGCTATGGCAGCGATCGTGTTCTACGCCTTGCCGGTCTCCATGTTCGGCAGCTGACGTAGTCGTTGGCGAATGTCTGACTGTTGGCAGCGGGGGGGCGCCAACTTGCGAGTGTACCGATCTCAGGCATACAATGCGTCTCACGAGGCTTGGCACCAGGGAGTGCGAAGGAGGGTTGAACCATGGGAATGGGAGCGTTAACGAGACGCGCCGCGCTGGCGATGCTTGCCGGGAGTGCCGTCAGTGTGCTGGCCGCATGCGGCAGCGGCAGCCAGACAAGTGCGATCACCACGAACGTCGCTACCAGCACGACTGCTGTGTCAGCCACGCCTGCCGGCGCGACGACGGGGAAGGGCACGACGACAACGGCGGCCACGAAACCACCATCCGCCGGAGCGCAGGGCGGCGTCACGCTGCAGGTCTTCAGCTTCGCCAAGACTCGGGCTGACTGGCTCGTCTCTGTGGCAAAACTCAAGAGTCAGGAGCAGGGGACGCCTCTGACGCTTGACGCCCAGGTCGTCGGCACCACCGCCGATGTCACGAACAAGCTGGAGGCGATCATCGCTGGCGGCGCCACGCCGCCCGATCTGGCGGAGATCGAGATCAGCCAGTTCCCCCGCTGGATCAAGCCGGGGCAGGCGCCGCCCTTCACTGCGCTCGATGAGGCCTTGCAGGGTCACCAGAAGGATCTCTTCGCGCCGTCCGCAATGGATCCGTGGAGCTGGCTCGGCAAGACCTACGGCCTGGGCAATGAACTGAACGCCTCCCTGCTCTCGACGCGCACCGACCTCTTCAAGCAGGCAGGGCTGGACCCGGCGAAGATCGTCTCCTGGCAGGATTTCCTGGACGTCGGGCAGCGCATCAGGACGGTGGCGCCATCCGGCATGACCTACTGGGGTGGCGGCGACTTCGTGTTCCTCGCCATGCAGGCGGGCGGCGGGCTCTTCGATCAGGCCGGCAAGCCAATCCTCAACGATCCGGCCGACCTCAAGGCATTGGAGTTCATGCAGCAGGCTATCGTCAAGGACAAAGTCGCCATTATTGATCCCGGGGCAGCCCCGCATAACGCCCTGCTGGTCAGCGGCGGCGTGGCAGCACTCACCGGTCCGGCCTGGAAGATTTCCGGCGGGGTGCGTCAGAATGCGCCGCATACGGCGGGCAACTGGCACGTCCAACCGCTGCCCACGTGGGGTAGCCAGGGAGCGCATGCCTCCTGGAGCCAGGGCGGCACCGGGGTAACGGCGCCGGCCACCGGCAAGCAGATCAAGGCGGCTGTGGACTTCATCATCTATGCGCACACCACGACCAAGGCCGTGCTGCTGGACTACGAGGCGCGCAACACCTATCCCACCTGGCGCCCCGCCTACGACTCCTCGGAACTCAAGCAGCCGGACCAGTTCTTCGGTGGGCAAGTGGTCGGTCCGGTGATCGCCCAGGCCGCGGCGGATATGGCGACATTTTATACCTCACCGATCTATCCTGACATCAATTCACTTGCGGGGAAAACAGCCACCGCTGTTTTCCAGGGCAAGCAGCAGCCTGCCGACGCGCTCACGGCCGCGCAGCAGCAAGCGCTAGGTATCGCTGCGGCGCTGCACTAGCAGGATGTGAGGGAACTGAGGGCCGTGGTGCGGTATGGAATCCCGCACGTGGCTGGGTCAATCAAGGGAGCGGGAGATGGGGCTCGAACCCACGACAGCCTGTTTGGAAAACAGGAACTCTACCACTGAGTTACTCCCGCGTAGCCGCCATTGTACCGCACGTGCGATGCGGTGGTGGAGATGTCGCCATCGGAACGAATTCTCAGCAAATCCAAAGGTCCCAATGGTCATCCAGGCTTGACGTTCGCTGTGGCTGTGCTAGGATTGGTCCAGTTGCTACGTTGAACCATCCCCCGTTCGAGTTGCCGGTTGAGCAGGCGCTCTGGTATACGTCGGTGGCTAGCTGACGTTGTTGGGGGTGCTGCTCTAGTGATAGGAGGAATGCCGCTCGCCCTTTCACTTGTCTTCGCGTGAGATCCGTTCTGTTGTTCCGTTTAGCGCCGCGCACTGTTGGCGGCGCGACCAGGCGATTCAAGGAGGAAACTGTGGACACTCGGGCCTATCTCACACGCCGGTCGATTCTGCGCGGCAGTGTCGCCCTGGCGGCGTTACCGTTGCTGGCAGCCTGCGGCGCCAGTGGCTCCACCACCACCAGCGCCTCGAGCGCTGCTGCGACCACCGCCAGCGTTGCGCCTGCCGTCACCTCCAGTGCGGCTCCGGTGACAACGGCCGCTGTCACCACCTCCAGTGCGGCTGCTACGACTGCAGCGGCCAAGGCCACGACGGCCAGCGCGGCCGCCGCCAGCACCGCCGCTGCGACCACATCAGCGGCCGCCAGCGTGGCTGCCATCAGCGCGGCGCCCGGCTTTACGTTGGTCGATCCGAAGAGCGTCAAGATCAACGGCACTTTCAACGTGATCCAGCAGAAGGACTGGAGCGACATCCACAACACCTTCCTGCAGGCGCAGGTCAAACAGTACGCCAAAGAGCAGGGCTGGAAGATTGATGTCTCCTATGCCGACGCCTTTACCGGCGGCAGCGATTTCTTCCAGAAGATGGCTGGCGCAGTGGCCAGCGGCAACGGCCCCGACATGCTGTGGGGTAACTACTCCACCTTCCAACTCAATTACTTGAAGACCGTGCAGCCGGTCGACGACGTGGTAACAGCCGCTACCAAGGCGCTCGGCAACTACACACCAGCCTGGCCGTTGGGCAACCAGATCGACGGCAAGTGGTACACCGTGCCCTTCTTCAACCGCTCCGGCGGCTGGTGGGCGCGCAAGAGTTGGTTCACCGCCAAGAACATCGATCCGTTGGCCATCAAGGACCTCAACGGCTGGCTCGATGCGTCCGTGACGGTGTCTGACCCTGCCAAGCGACAGTGGGGCTGGGGCAGCACGCTGAACCGTTCCGGCGACGGCGAGAACAACGTCACGACCACGTGGTTCGAGGCGGGCAACCGGCTGACTGACGAGACGGGCCAGAAGGTGCTCTTCAACACCCAGGCCAGCATCGATGCCTTTAGCTGGCTGAAGGATGTCTACACGAACCCCAAGTACGCCAAAGCGTTGCCGCCGGGTGTCAACGCCTGGGACGACATGGGCAACAATAACGCCTGGTACGCCGGCACGATCGGCTTCACTTCCAACGCCGGCACCATCTTCGCCACTGCGCTGAAGAACGAGCCGAACATCGGCAACGACACCATCCTGGTGCCGCAGCCGGCCGGCGCCACCGGCGCCAAGCAAGCGCTCAACCGCATCGCCGGCAGCGGCACCTCCTTCTACCTGATGCAGGGCGCCAAGAACGTCGACGCCACCAAGGCGATGATCCAGTACATGCTGTCGAAGGACATCCAGACCAAGATCTTCGCCACTAGCCAGGGCTACGTCACACCTGGCTACGACTGGGGCTGGGATACCGATCCCGTCACCAAGGCGCCGAATAACATCGACCTGCTTTTCAAGGCCAACGTCTATAGCAAGGACCAGTTCGCCAACTACCTCCCGGCGCCCAACCCTCTTCTGTGGGTGGATTCAGTGGGCCAGGCAGTGGTCTTTACCGACACGATGGCGGCGATCCTCAAGGGCGCCGCGGTCAAGGACGCCGTGGCCCAGGGGCAGGCGAAGATCGAAGCAATCGTGAAGCAGTTCAACGGCAAGTAGCGTGCTTGGAGGGCGCGGGAATTGCTGCATAGGTACCTCCCGCGCCCTCCAAGCAGCACCGCCTGTGACCCCTCCCTTTCCGAACGTTGACGGTCACCCATTGAGGAGGCGCTTCGCATGGCTACTGAACAGGCTCGCATCCGTACCGAAGCGGTACACGTGCCGACCATCCGGCGTTCGGGCCTTGACCATTTTCTCGGGCGCGACTGGAAGGCCGCCTGGCTCTTCTTCGCGCCTACCCTGATTTTGCTCTTCCTCCTCGACGCCTGGCCGTTCCTGCAAGGCGTCTACGTCAGCTTCACCAACACCATCGGCAGCACACTCACCATTGGCCCCTGGATCGGCTTGGCGAACTACGCAGCGCTGTTGCACGACGCGGACTTTCTCAGTGCGCTCGGCTTGACTGTCAAGTTCACCTTCTGGGCGGAAGTGTTCAAGCTGGCACTAGGCATCATGGCCGCCTTGCTCATTCACAACTCGCGTCGCTGGCGCAGCCTCTGGGCTGCCCTGATCCTGTTGCCGTGGATTGTGCCGCAAGTGGTGCAGGCACTCGTCTGGCTGGCGCTCTACGATCCGCTCTTTGGCGGCTTCGACAGCATCCTCGGCTTTTTCCACATCGGCTCACCGAACCTTGCCTTCCTGGGCAACCCGGCGACCGCCCTCTGGGCAGTGATCGTCGTCAACGTCTGGGCGGGCATTCCTTTCTTCACCATCACCCAACTGGCCGGTCTCAAGTCGATCGACGCCGAACAGTACGATGCTGCTTCTATTGACGGCGCCAACGCCTGGCACCGTTTTCGCTACATCACGATCCCCGGCCTGCGCTATACCATCATCGTGGCGGAACTGCTCTCCTGGATCGCTACGATGAACAACTTCGGGGCGATTTACCTGATGACCAGCGGTGGTCCGCTGGACGCGACGCGCGTCGTCGGCATCCTCGTCTATGAACGGGCCTTCAACGCCCTCAACTTCGGCTCCGGCGTGGCGATGGCGCTCTTCCTGGTGCCTGTCTTTGGCTTCTTCATCTGGCTGCTGGGTAGCTACCTGCGCTCCGATACCAAAGCCGACCCGTCGGAAAACAAGAAGGTACGCATCCTCAGTTTGGCGCTGCGCCCGCTGGCCTGGGTGATCAACACGCTGCTCGATGGCGGCGAGGTCGCCCTGGGCAGCATCCCGCGCCTCATCCGCCTCGTGACGCACCCCGCGCCGGGTCAACCGCTCGTTGGCGCCCGCGCCGCCCGGCGAGCCGGTACGATTGCCGCCGGCACGCTACTGACGCTGCTGCTGCTCTTTGAGTTGATGCCGTTCTACTGGATGATCGTCACCTCCTTCAAGACCGATGGCCAGATCCAGCAGGCGCTTTCCCTCTTCTGGCCGGCGCCCTGGACGATGCACCAGATCAACTCGCTGCTCTTTGAGACCGACTTCCTGCACTGGTTCCTGAACACCATCCAGGTCGCGGTGGTCTCGGTGTTCGTCGGCGTATTGGCCTCCGCTGCCGGCGCCTACGCGCTGGCCCGGCTGCGCTGGCGGGGCTCCAGTTTCTTCGCCACGATGCTGCTGCTCACCTACATGATGCCCGGCGTCGCCATGCTGATCCCCTTGTACCAGATCATGTCGATGCTGCATCTGGTCAACACCCTGCAAGCGCTGATGCTGGCCTACCCCAGTTTCACGCTGCCCTTTGCCTGCTGGCTGCTGATGAGTTACTACCGCTCCATCCCGGAAGAGTTGGAAGACGCCGCCATGATCGACGGCGCCACGCGGGCGCAGACCTTCTTCAAACTCATCCTGCCGCTTTCCAAGCCTGCCCTCTTTGCAGTGACGCTGTTCGCCATCACCGGCGCCTGGAACGAGTTCTTCCTGGCCTACATCCTGCTGCAGAGCAGCAAGGTGCTCACCCTGCCGGTGGGCATGGCCCAGATGATCTTCGGCGACACCTACCCGCAGGGCCAACTGATGGCCGCATCGTTGATGATGGCCATTCCCGTCGTCGTGATCTATGGCCTCGCCCAGCGCTACATGGTGGGCGGCCTGACGGCGGGGAGCGTGAAGGGGTAGCTCACCCGAAGGTGAAGGAGTAGGCTTGCGCCCCCGGCGTGCCGAACTGCAAGCGCAGTTCGTGCCTGGCCGGGGGGCCGTGCAGGTCGACAACGCGATAGAGACGCGGCACGTCGAGCGTCAGGTGACTCTGCTGCACGTCGGCGCCTGCCTGGGCCGCCAGAATTGGGACGCCATCAAGCTGAACGTCGACGACCTGGCCCGCGGCGGCCGGTGTGAGCACGAGATAGACGCGATCAGCGTAGAAGTTGAGCGCCAACGTGCCGGCGCTGTCGGACTGGACGTACTCCGGTTGGAGGGTCCAGGTTCCCTGCAAGGCGACACTGCCGGTGCTGAGCCTGGCGGGCAGGGAATACACCATCGCCACGCCTGGCTGGGCGTTCTGCGGTGAGGCGAGCGTGTGCAAATGGTCGGCGCCCAGATAGGTCTCGGCGGTGATATCGAAGACCTGCGGCGAGGTGTCGGGGGTTCCCGTCCAGCCCTGCGTGGGAGCGTGCCCGGCCTCGGCCAGCAACGTGCGAATGCCGGCCTCCGTCGCCGGATAATCGCCCTCCCCGGCGTGGATGTACTTGACTATGCCGTTGGCGTCAATCAGGTACATCTCCGGCCAGAAGAGGTTGCGGTAGGCGTTCCAGGTGGCGATGCTGTTGTCCAGCGCTACCGGGAAGGTAATGTGCTGCATCTTTACGGCGTCCGCCACGTTGGCCGGATCGTGCTCAAAGGAGAACTCCGGCGTATGGATGCCGATGGCAACGAAGCCGTCCGCCGCGTAACGTTGGTACCATGCCTCCACGTGGGGCAGTTCCCGTACGCAGTTGACGCAGGAGTAGGTCCAGAAGTCCACCAGGACGACCTTTCCGCGCAGCCCCTGCATGGTGAGGGCCGGTCCATTCATCCAGTTGGTGAGGCCGACGAACTCCGTGACCGGGCCATAGTTCTGCAGCGCCGGCAGATTGCTGGGCGCCTGCACATCCTGACCGCGCAGCCGGGCCAGTTGCACTACCACTGCCGGCTTTTCCTCTATCGCCCGCAGCGCGCCGGTCCAACTGGTGGCGGAGGCCGCCCACAGTTCCGCCCGTTGATCCAGGCCGAGCGCCAGCCCGACGCCGGTCAGGAGCAGCAGGACACCGGCCAGGGGCGTCACGACGCTTGCTGTCCAACGCAGGCGACGCGTCAACGCTTGCGTGCCGAATCCCACGGCCGTCAACGGTATGGCCAGGCCCGTAGCATAGGCGGCGGCGACGGCGATCAGTCCGGCTGAGATGCGACTGACGGCGGCCAACGTCGCTACCGCGGTGAGTACCGGCCCGGCGCAGGGGGCGCAGACCAGGCCGGCGCTCAGCCCCACCAGCAGGCCGCTGCGGAAACCGCCGCGTCGCGTGGACGGCGGTTGCGGCAGCAGTTGGCCCAGACGGCCTAGCGTCACCTCCATGCGGTCGCGCAGGGCAGGCAGGAGCAACACGCCCCCCATCATGAGGATCACTGCGATCGCCAGCAGCCGCAGTGCGCCTGTCGGCAACCCGGTGGCGGCGATCAGGGCGGCAAGCAAGGCCGCCGAGAACGTGAAGCTGGCAATGAAGCCGACACCCACACCGAGGGGCCGCCGCCGGTTGCCGGTCGCCCCGGCGGAGAGGATGATTGGCAACACCGGCAAGATGCACGGTGACAGCACGGTCAGCACACCGGCAACAAAAGCAACAGCGAGCAGCAGCATGGCGGTGGACCTGTGCGGGGCAAGCGAACGCCGCTGCATGCATGATACGTGACTGGTCTACCTTGGTCGCGTGGCGACGGCTGGCGACTAAAGTCGCGCCTACGAAGGAGCAAAGTCCGCCTTCGCGGACTGGATACCAGCCTTCGGTGACTCGTTCACAGCCCGCGCAGGTGCCGGCAGCCGCAGGCTGACCATTAGCCCGTTCGTAGGCGCGACTTTAGTCGCCAGCCCCCTCCTTGGTATTGGGCAGCAGGCTACTGATCTTGGCGCGCAATTCCGACGGCTTATATGGCTTGGCGAGGTATTCGGTGCAGCCTGCTGCCAGCGCCTGCTCGCGATCACCGGCCATGGCATGGGCGGTCAGGGCAACGATTGGGATCGGATGCGTCGTGCCGCTGCGTATCTGCTGCACAGCCTCCCAGCCGTTGAGGCCGGGTAGGGACAGGTCCATGAGGATGAGGTCGGGGAGCGTGCTGAGGGCAACGCTGACCGCCTCGCGGCCATCGTGGGCGAGCAGTACTTCGTAGCCACCCGCCCCCAGAATTTTGCGGGCCAGCTCCAGGTTGCTGTTGTCGTCGTCAACGACGAGGATACGCTGCGCCATGTACTCAACCTCAACTGCTTTCGCGCCAGCGGAGCCGACTGCTTTCCACTGTACGAGCGAGCCGGACTCCCAGAATATCCGCTGTCCCTGGATAGCACAAACGGGGGGGGCGGAGCGTCAATTCATGTCCAATGTCGAAATGTATAGTGTAATTATGCGTCGGTCAAGCCGAGTCATGGCTACTGCCGGGGGCTGGATGGCAGGGGCCGTTTGCTCCGGCAGACGCGGATGGGGAGCGTATGCTGATCCGCTTTACCTTTCTGGCAGCCTTTCCGCTGGCCTGCATGGCTTGCACGGTCCTCGTGCTCTTCCAGATGCCGGGTGAACACGGCACGCTCCTGTCGCTCGCTATTGCCATCCTGGTGCTGCTGCTCATTGCCATCGCCTTTACCGTTGCCAACGTGCGTGCTGCCTATCGGGCTGAAAAGACGACGAACGCTGTCCTGACCGAACTCGGTCGCCAGGCGTTGCAGGTTGCCGGCGTCCCACCAGACTCGGAGCTCGACGGCGCCACCGATGGCGGTGTCCGCTGGCTGGCGGCAGCCTTTCAGAGTATGGTCGATTCACTCCAACGTGAACGAATCAGCGTGTACTATCGCCTCTCGGACCTGGAAACCCTGAATACTGTCGCCAGGACCATCATCGACACGCTTGACCCGACGCAGTTCGAGCAACGCATGATCGCCAGCCTTGTCAAAATTATGCGCGCCACGGGGGGCATTTTTGTGTCGGGTGTGGGACCGGGGCAGGCGCCTTCGGTCGCCCATGCCGGAGGGAATGGAGATGGCTTCCAGCAACTGGGGCAGACGTTGGTGATGGCGTTGCCCTGCACCGGGACGCCGCTGGCGCAGGCGCTGACCGACACGAAGATCAGCAATCGCTGGATTAGCCCAGCGGACGTGCCGGACGAAGCGAGGACTCTGCTGGACCATCTGGCTATCACGCGGGCACTCGCCTTCCCGGTTCAGGAACAAGGGCGCACCATCGGTGCAGTCGAACTCTACTTTGCCGCGGATGAGTCACCAGATCAACGCTCCCACATCGAGCAACGCGCGCTGTTGGAGACCCTCGCCCGCCTGATTAGTGTGGGGTACGAGCACTTCGAGACCTTGCTGCAGTTGCGGGAGAGCAACGTCGCCCTGGCTCGCGCCAATCGCCTGAAGAGCGAGTTTCTGGCAAACATGAGTCACGAGTTGCGCACTCCCATGAATTCGATCATTGGCTATTCGCATGTCCTGTTGGAAGGCATTGATGGCCCCCTTGTGGACGAACAGCGCCAGGACGTACACCGGGTGGTCCAAAGTGCCGAGTCGTTGCTGGCGATTATCAATGATATCCTGGACCTCTCCAAGATCGAGGCGGGCCGTGTGGAACTCCACTGGCAACAGATCAAAGTGAAGGACGTCGTGCGAAGCGTGCTCACCACGCTCGAGCCAATGGCGAATGCCAAAAAGCTGTCGCTCCAAAGCGCAGTTGCTGCCAGCGTGGAAGTGTGCTGGGGCGACCCCACGCGCCTTGGACAGATGCTCTTGAACCTGCTCTCCAACGCTGTAAAGTTCACCGAGGTGGGGCATGTCGCCCTGCTCGTTGGACTGGAAGGTGAGCGAGTCCGCTTCACCGTGCGCGACACCGGTATCGGTATTGCACCCGCGGCGCACGAGTTGATCTTCGAAGAGTTCCGTCAGGCCGATGGGAGCACCTCGCGGCGTTATGGCGGCACGGGCCTTGGCCTCGCCATTACCCGCCGCCTGGCCCAACTGCACGGCAGCAGCATCGAGCTGCAAAGTTCACTGGGCGCCGGCAGTACCTTCAGCTTCACGGTGCCATTGCACTCTATCGCACCGCCTGCGACCGTCGCCCCATTTCCCCTGCTCCCGGAAGTGGTTGCCGCTGACGCCTCGCTACTGCCCAGCGAGGCGAGGGTGCCGGTGTAGGGTGGCCCCGCAGGGCCGGGAGAGGACCCGGCGGTACACTGCACGTCTGACGAGCGCAGAGGGGCAGCGATATGCAGAGTGACGGACCGGCAGCGCTCACCTTGACCGTCATTGCGCCAAGCCGCAACGAAGAAGAGAGTGCTCCGCTGTTGGCGCGCGCGGTGCAGGCGGCGCTGGCGGGGGAATGCTATGAGTTGCTGTTCGTGGACGACAGCGACGATGGCACGCCGGCCGTGCTGGCCGGTCTTGCCGCCCGTACGGACCTGCATGTGCGCTACATCCACCGCGCCGCGGGAGCGCAACGTTGGGGCGGCCTGGCCGGCGCCGTGACCGACGGCCTGGCACACTCAACGGCTGAGTATGTCTGCGTCATCGACGCCGATATGCAGCATCCGCCGGAGAAAATTCCCGAACTGCTGGCGGCAGCGCGGCGCACCCAGGCCGACGTCGTCATGGCCTGCCGCTACATGCCCGGGGGCAGCAGCGAAGGGCTGGCCGGCCCGCTGCGCACGTTCTTTTCGCTCGGCTGCAAGTGGGTGAGCAAGGCGCTCTTTCCGCGGCGCCTCCGGCAGGTCCGGGATCCTCTTTCCGGCTTCTTGCTGGTTCGCCGGGAGATCACCGCCGGTATTGTGCTCTGCCCACTCGGCTTCAAGATTTCGCTCGAACTGTTGATTCGCTGCCCACGCCGGCAGTTGGTCGAGGTGCCGTACCGCTTCCGGCGCCGGGCGGTCGGCAACAGCAAGGCCGACTTCCGCGTCGGCAAGCTGTTTCTCCAGCACCTTTGGCGGCTGAGGACCTCGTAGGAGTTCCTATGGCTGTCGGCTTTGCGCAGCAGTTCGGCGCGCACTATCATTGTCGGAGCGGCGTGTCTCAAGCCGGCGCCGCGCAGTAGGCAGCGTAGCGAGAGGTAGGCAGGCGATGATTGCTGTGGTTATGGCGGGTGGCGAAGGTTCCCGCTTGCGGCCGCTCACTCTGGGCCGTCCCAAGCCGATGATGCCCATCCTGAACGTGCCGGTGATGGAGCACATTATTACGCTGCTCAAGCGGCACCACATCACGGAGATCGTCGTGACGGTGCATTACATGGCCAGCGTGATCGAGGACTACTTCGGCGACGGCGCCGACTTCGGTGTCCACATCCGCTATGCCCTGGAAGAGACGCCGCTCGGCACCGCCGGCAGCGTCAAGAACGCGCAACACATGCTGGACGAGCCTTTCCTGATTATCAGCGGCGATGCCCTGACGGACATCGACCTGACCAGGGTCATCCGCTACCACCAGGATCGTCGGGCCCAGGCTACCCTGGTACTCGTTCACGTCAACAACCCACTGGAATACGGGGTGGTCATCACCGACACCGACGGCGCCGTACAACGTTTCCAGGAGAAGCCGAGCTGGGGCGAGGTCTTCAGCGATACTGCCAACACGGGTATTTATGTACTGGACCCCAAGGTCTTGGATCTGATTCCCGCCGGGCGCTCCTTCGACTTCAGCAGCGACGTCTTCCCGCAGTTGCTGAGTCGCGGCGACCCCATGTTCGGCTATGTCGCGGAAGGCTACTGGTGTGACGTTGGCAGCCTGGCCGATTACCTGAAGGCCAGCTTCGATTTAGCGGAGGGTCGCGTCGCCCTCCCGTTGCCGCAGGCTCGCCAGACCAATGGCATGATGGCGGCACGCAGTGCCATGGTCGAACCGGGTGTGCGCTCTTTTGGCGCAGTGTATCTGGGTGAAGGCTGCGTGGTACGCTCCGGCACGGTGCTGCACGGTCCGGTGGTGATCGGTGACAACACGGTCATCGAGAGTGGCGCCACGGTAGACCGCAGCATCATCTTCAACAACTGTCTGATCTCCAACGCCGCTTCGATCACCGGCGCCATCATCGGCAAGCAGTGCTCCATCCGCACCGGCGCCATTGTGGCGCAGGGAGCGGTGGTCGGTGATGGCTGCACCATCGGTGAACGTGCGCTTGTGCGCAGCGACGTCAAGATCTGGCCGGACAAGGAGGTGGAGGAGCAGGCGACGGTCAGCAGCAGCCTGATCTGGGGAGGTCGTGCCAAGCGTTCGCTCTTCGCCGGCCACGCCACCATCAGCGGGCTGGCGAACGTCGAGTTGACACCGGAGCTGGCCGCCAAAGTCGGCGCAGCCTATGGTTCAACGCTGCCCGTGGGCGGCACGGTGCTGGTCAACCGGGGCAACTCCAAGGGCGCCCGCATGATCAAGCGCGCCATCATTTCCGGTCTGCCCTCTGCCGGCATCGACGTGCTGGATACCTCAACGTTGCCGATCCCGGTGGCCCGTCACGAAACGCGCCTGAGCCGGGCCGGCGGCGGCATCCACGTGCGCATGTCGCCCTTCGACCCCCGCGTCGTGGACATCAAGCTGTTCGATGCCAATGGCGCCGACGTCAGCAAGAACGCGGAGCGCAAGATCGCCAACGTCTACGTCCGGGAAGACGTGCGGCGCGTGCCGGCCGACCGCTTAGGCGCGATCTACGCCGGCCCCGAGCCACTGGCGGTGGCCGAGGAGCGCTATCGCGCCGCCTTCCTGCAGCGCGTCGACCGACCATTGTTGGAAGGCGAACGCCCGACCATCGTTGTCGACTTTTTCAGTGGCCTCTTCGCCCCCCTGGGCCAACGGCTGTTCCGGGAGGCCGGCTGCAAACTGATCGAGCTCAACGCCATTCCCGGCGAGCCGGAAACGCGGTCCGAGGCCAACATCGCGACGCACCTGCGCACGCTCAGTGCCGTCACGAAGGCAGTCGGGGCAACGGCGGGCGTGCTGTTCAACTACAGTGGCACACGCATGACCATTGTCAGCGAGCAGGGGATGGTGCTGCCGCCCTGGCACGCCCTGGCCGTTATGATGTTGCTTTCCTGGCACGGCGGCACGCCGTCGACGGAGATCGGCGTGCCGTTGAACGCCCCGCGCCTGATCGGCGCCCTGGCGACAGCCGACGGCAACGGTGTGCGCACCCTGGCGCCTGACCCTGTCGTCGTGAGCGGCGCGACGATGCAATCAGATCTGGTGTTGGTCGGCGATGGCGCCGGCGGCTTCGCTTTCCCGGAACTGCCGGCGGGCTTCGACGCGCTGTTCGGGACGGTGAAGATGCTGGAGATGCTCATCCGCTCCGACGGCACACTCTCCAAGATGGCGGCAGAAGTGCCCCCCTATTTCCTCGCCAGTACCGACGCCTACTGCCCGTGGGAACACAAGGGGAAGGTGATGCGCCGGCTGCACGAGCAGGCGCTGGAAATGGGCGGCAAGTCAGCGCAAGGCGTGCGCCTCAGCACCGGCCTGGACACCATCGTGATCGTCCCGGACGCCGACAAGCCAGTCTTCCACGTTCAGGCGGAAGCGGAAACCGAACAACACGCGGTAGCGTTGGCCGAACGGTATGCGGAGATGATCCGGACTTACGAGGAGGCTTGAGGGGGCCGCCTGGCGGCCCATCCGGTGTGCCGCAGGCAATTGCAAACGACCGATCCTCGTAGGGGCAGGTCCCCGTGCCTGCCCTCCTCCGTACCTGGCCTGCGTGCGCTGTTCGAGTTTCCGGCAGGGCAGGCACGGGGACCTGCCCCTACGAGGAGGCCAATTCCTCTTGCAGCCACGCCTCCGCCTCAGCCAGCGCTTCCGCCACCCTCTCCGGCGCGGTGCCCCCCGCGACGGCACGCCGGGCTACGGCGCTGTCAACGTCGAGGGCTGCAAAGGCGTCCTCGGCGAACATTGGCGACACCTCGCGCAGTTCGGTCAGGGAGAGCGCTTCCAGCGTGCGGTTGGTCGTCTCGCAGAGCCGGACCAGTTGCGCTACCGCGCCGTGGGCCTCCCGGAAGGGCAGGCCACGGGTGACGAGGTAGTCGGCCAGATCGGTGGCGGTGAGGTAGCCCTGACGGGTCGCCTGGCGCATGCGGTCGCGGTGTACGTGCAGTGTGCCGACGACGCCGGCCATGATGCGCAGGCAGTCATGGACGGTATCGAAGGCGTCGAAGAGCGGCTCTTTATCTTCCTGTAAGTCCTTGTTGTAGGAGAGGGGTAGACCTTTCAGCGTCGTGAGCAGACCGAGCAGGGCGCCGTAGACCCGCCCGGTCTTGCCGCGCACGAGCTCCGCCGAGTCGGGGTTCTTCTTCTGCGGCATCATCGAGCTGCCGGTGGCATAGGTGTCGTCCAGGGTGACGAAGCCGAACTCCTGGCTGGACCAGAGCACAAGTTCCTCCGCCAGGCGGGAGAGGTGCGTCATGATCAGGCTGGCAGCGGCCAGGAACTCCACAGCAAAGTCGCGGTCGGAGACGGCGTCGAGGCTGTTGCGGCTGATGGCGGCGAAGCCGAGGTCGCGGGCGACGGCGTCGCGATCCAGCGGGAAGGTGGTTCCGGCCAATGCTCCGGCGCCAAGCGGCAGGACGTCGGTCCGGCGATAGGCGTCGCCCAGCCGATCGAAGTCGCGCCGCAGCATCTCCACGTAGGCCAGGAAGTGGTGAGCGAGGAGGACCGGCTGGGCCCGCTGCACATGGGTGTAGCCAGGCAACACGGTCTGCTGGTGCTGTTGGGCCTGCCCGAGCAGTGCCGTCGCGCAGGCAAGCACGTCCCGCTGCAAGGACCGAATGGCGGTACGGACGAATAGGCGGACATCAAGCGCCACCTGATCGTTGCGGCTGCGCCCGGTGTGCAGCTTGCCGGCGACCTGACCGATGCGCTCCGCCAGTGCTGCTTCCACGTTCATGTGGATGTCTTCCCGGTCGATGCGGAAGGCAAACTGCCCGGCGCGCACCTCCTCGCGGATGGCCTCCAGCCCGGCGATGATCTGCACTCTTTCCGCTGGCGCGATGATGTGCTGCGCTCCCAGCATGCGCGCGTGCGCGATGCTGCCGGCAATATCCTCCTCTGCCAGGCGTTGGTCGAAGGAGATGGAGGCGTTGAATTGCCCGGCGAGTTCGTCAATCGGCCGGTCGAAGCGGCGGCTCCACGGTTGGGGCGGATGAGGAGATGAGGAAACGACCGCCGTCTCCTCATCTCTGGTCTGCGCTACATCCACGGCGGGCAAGGGGGCATTCTCCTCAACCCCGTCACTCCTCATCTCCTCATCCCCCGGTCAACAGCCATTGCAGCAACGCTTTCTGGGCGTGGAGGCGGTTTTCGGCCTGATCAAAAACGGCTGATTGGGGGCCGTCGAGCACGTCGTCGGTGATCTCCTGGCCGCGCTTGGCCGGCAGGCAGTGCAGGACGATGCAGCGCTCCGGCGCGCGTTGCAGCAGGGCGGTGTTGACTTGATACGGCGCCAACGTGGTCAGCCGGGCGGCTGTTTCCGCCTCCTGGCCCATGCTGACCCAGACGTCGGTGTAGATGGCGTCGGCATCGGCCAGATTGGCGCGTAGGGGGTCGTACTCAACGGCCACGGGTGCCCCGCCCAGACTGCGAGCGCGGGCCAGCACGCCTCTTGCCGGAGCGTGTTGTGGCGGGCAGACGACGGTTACGGCTACCCCCATGCGCGGGGCCAGCAGGAGCAGCGAGGTGGCGACGTTGTTGTCGGCGTCACCGACATATACCAGATGGCGGCCGGTCAGGCCGCCGCTGTGTTCGTCCAGGGTCAACAGGTCCGCCAGGGCCTGGCAGGGATGCTCACCATCGGTCAGCGCGTTGACCACCGGCACACTGGCGGCGGCGGCGAAGGTCTCCAACTCGGCATGGCTGCGCAGACGGGCGACCACACCCTGGACATAGCGCGAGAGCACCCGCGCCACGTCGGCCGGGCTCTCGCGGGAGCCCATCTTGACCTCATCGTTACCCAGATAGAGCGGATGCGCCCCCAGTTCGTGGATGGCCACGTCGAACGACGCCCTGGTGCGCAAGGAAGGGTGCTGAAAGAGGATAGCGATCGTTTGCCCTAGCAGGGGCCGCGGCGCTTCTGGGCCACGACGCCCTTTGAGCGTCTTCGCCAGTTGGAAGATTTCCTGCACTTCCCCAACGGCAAGATCGGTGACACTCAACAGGTCGCGCTTCATGGTCATTCCTCAATCCACTGCGAAAAATGGAAAGAGAGATGATACCAGAAGTTTACAGGGAAACCAACGCTTTCACGACGCCGCTGGCCGGATCGGTGAGCCCGGCGAAGTACTCCGGTACCGCCTCCAGGGGTAGACGGTGCGTGATCCAGGGGGCGATATTGATTAAGCCGTCTTCCAACAGGCGAATGAGGCGGGGGAAGGCATTGTTGCTGTTCCGGGAGGCCAGGACCGTCAGTTCGCGCCGGTGGAAGCTGGGATTGTCGAAGCTGAGGCGTGCCTGGGTGAGACCGACAAACACCAGACGACCGCCGTGCCCCGGTAGTTCAGCGGAACGCTCCATGCTGGCCGGACTGCCGGTGGCGTCGAAGACACAGGCCGGCATGTCGCCCCCGGTGATCTCAGCCAGGGTTGCCGCGACATCCTGCGTGCCGGCGTTGATGGTGGCGGATGCCCCCAGGCCGGCAGCGAAGGCCAACCGCGAGGCGCTGAGGTCGATGGCGACCACCCTAGCCCGTCGCTCCAGAGCCATTTGTAGGACGCCGATGCCGATGGGGCCGACGCCGACGACAGCCGCCCACTCCTCCGGCTGCAAGCCGCTGCGCTCGACGGCATGGGCGCCGATGCCCAGCGTCTCCACCAACGCCAACTGTTCCAGCGACAGGCGCTCGCTGCGATGCAACAGGCGGGCGGGTACGACGATGCGCTCCCGCATGCCGCCATCGACCTGGACGCCGAGCACTTGCAGTATCGTGCAGCAGTTGTAGCGGCCTGCCCGGCAAGCGACACAGTGGCCGCAGGCCAAATACGGCTCCACGGCGACGCGGTCACCGGCCTGGATGGAGGCAACATCGGCCCCCGTCTCCAGCACCACGGCGCCCAGCTCGTGGCCGAGGATGCGCGGGTAACTGAAGAAAGGCTGCCGTCCGCCGAAGGCGTGCAGGTCAGTGCCGCAGACGCCAACGCGCTTGATCTCGAGCAACGCCTCGCCGGGCCCCGGTCGCGCCGGCTCCGGCGTATCAGTCAGGCGAAAGGCGCCGGGTTGATCGAGAATTACGGTGCGCATGGTGGATTTTCCTTCCTGGTTCTCTTGAACGACATCATGCGCCCGGAACAGGGGAACTTGTGCATTGCACTATGCACCAAAGGAGCGCCCGCTTGCGGATCGCCGCGAAAGTCGCTCAAGAGGCAACGGTTAGCCGTGACGAGATGGTGGCACAAGATCAACCTGATCTTTTGTAAACAGCGCTGTCGCAGCTTCTGCCTGACGAACGTCGGCTGTACAAAATCGAACACGGTCGCCGAGGCCGTGACCTGCGAGTACGACGGCCGTGGCGATGTGAATAGCGTCAAGTGCCCGCACGAGAAAACGCTCACTGATCTGGATCGCCTCTCTTCTCACGTCTTCCGTCAGGTCGATCTGTGTCATAACACTCAGCACTTCGTCAGCAACCCGAAAAAGTTGGTCTCTTTCGTCGGCGCTTATTTGCCTGCGATGGAAACGCGCGGCAATAGCGCAAGGAACCTCAATAGTAGCAAGAACTGAAATGGCCGGTGAGTCACCCATGGCCGCATTGACCTGCGATAGATCGCCTTCATTGAAGCAGAGCCGCAGGATCGCACTTGAGTCGATGACGGTGATGGTCATTCCGAGCCGCGTACCCAGTCCAACTCTCTCAACAAGTCCTCCGGATCCAGGTGGAGTCCCTTCTGCAGTTGTCTAAGACGGTCTGGGTCGTAACGCCGGGTAGGAGGGGCAGCGACCAATGGGCCAAGCCTTGTCCACCATGCGTCCTGTACTGACTCTTCCAAGCCAGCTACTAGCGCACGTACCGCAGTTTCATTGATGGAGCGTCCCTCAGTCTGACTCTGCCGACGAAGACGTTCCATCAATGCTTCGGGAACCTGTAGTGTGACGGTAGCGCTCATGGCGGCAGTATACCGGCACTGTCGTCCCCGTTCAACGACGGTTCACCCTCACGCACCTGTCGCTGCACGCGTCCGAGTCAACTCTTCCGCCGTCAGGTCGCCGTCGGCGGCCGTCGCGTTGGATGTGATCTGGGCCACGTTCTTGGCGCCGGGGATGGGAGACGTGACGGCCGGGTTTGCCAGCGTGAACTGGAGAGCGGCCTGGGCCATCGTGCGGTCGGGCCGTTCCAGGAAGCGCAGATTGTCGACAGTTGCCACTTGTTGCAGGAAGCGTTCATGCGCAGAGCCGGCGTTCCAGGACTGCCGTACCGAGTCCGTAAAGGTCGTCTCGGGCGTGAACTTGCCTGCCAGGATACCCTGGGCCAGTGGACCGCGGATGAGCGTGCCGATGTTGTTCTCCTGGCAGTACGGCAGGATGTCGTGTTCCGCCGAGCGGTTGAGGATGCTGTAGTTGATCTGGGCGGCGGCGCAACGGCCGTCGCGGTTGAACGCTTGCAGCACGGCGAGCGAGTTGGTGGAGACGGCGAACTGGCGAATCTTGCCCCGCTCGATCAGGCGGTCGAAGGCTTCCAGGAAGACTGTCGGGTCCTTGAGGTCGCCGATGTGGCACTGGTAGAGGTCGATATGGTCGGTCTGCATGCGGCCCAGGCTGGCGTCGCAGCAGAGGTAGACGTGCTCGGCGATGGCGAAATTGAGTGGCTGGTTTTGCCGCCGGGCAAAGTTGCCGACTTTGGTGGCGATATACACACCGTCGCGTTTGCCGTGCAGCGCCTTGCCGACCAGTTCTTCGCTGACGCCGAGGCCGTAAGAGTCGGCGGTGTCGAAGAGGTTGACGCCAAGGTCAATGGCGGTGTGGATGGTGCGGATGGCCTCCGCTTCTTCGACGGGACCCCACTGTCCGCCGATGCCCCAGCAGCCCATGGAGACGGCGGATACTTGCCAGCCGGTCTTGCCCAGTGTTCGATAACGCATCGTGTCTTGCTTTCTTCCTATGCCGACGGTCCGGTGGCTGGCGCTGTCCGGCCCAATCGCCGCGAACGCTCTGCTGAGCCTAGCATGGGCGCCGGGCCAGGGCAACGGGCGGCGTAACCGTGGGCGAGCGCGAAAGTCGCTGCTCAATCGCCGGCGGTCTGGTACCGAAGCGTTGACGGCGCCGGCGCGCAACTCTCGCGCCAGCGTAACGGTAAAGGAAGGGTGAGGCGCCCAGGGCCGGGTGTTTCTCCATTGAGAGCTCTGCGCAATAGTGTCACCGCCGCCGCACCGACCTCGTGCAGGTTGGGATCGAAGCTGCAGAGCGGTGGCGTGGTGTAGGCGGCGATAACGTCGTCAAAACTGACGAGGGACAGGCGATCCGGCACCCTGACACCAAGTTCCCGAGCCGCTTGCAAGACGCCGTGGGCACAATA
This sequence comes from Chloroflexota bacterium, assembly GCA_036734945.1. Classification (GTDB taxonomy): domain Bacteria; phylum Chloroflexota; class UBA4733; order UBA4733; family UBA4733; genus UBA4733. The sequence goes on along the minus strand of DAIMXP010000029.1, from coordinate 39,829 downwards.
GTCGTTAAAGCAGACCAGGGCGGTGAGGGCGGCGCCTTCAGCAGAGAGACCCTCTCGTAGCGTGGTCAAGGCGAGGTGGTACCCGCCCGCCCCGTCAGGCTCGCGGTAGTGCATGACCGGTGCTCGCTCGACGGGGTACTGTGCCACGGCCGCGCACCAGCCCTGCTCATGGTCGCGCACGGTGGAGACGCTGCTGTCCGGCAGGAGCAGTCCGAGCCGGCGGTGCCCCAGGGCGGTCAGGCGTTCAACGGCACGCTGCGTGGCTCCTGCCCAGTCCGGCGTGACGCAGTAGGCCGGGTGGTTGCCGAGGTGTCGGTTTGCCAGCACGAACGGCATGGCTGCGTCAGCAAGGGGGCGTATATCCTCCGGCGTCAAGGGAAAGAAGGTGAGCAGGATGAAGCCATCCGCCCGATCCTCCGCGACCAGATGGGCGAGCATCTCCCGGCAGTCCTCCGGTCGTCCGGGCACACTGACGAGGTGGACGTCCATACCCTCCACCGCTGCCTGCGCCGCGATGCCCGTGAGCACTGGCCCATAGAAGGACTGGCCGAACTCGCGTGAGGTCATACCCAGAACGGCGACGCCGCAGCGCGCCGGGGCATCTTTGCCGGCAGCCAGGGCGCGGGCGCGTGTACTGGCGCGATAGCCAAGGTCGCGGGCGGTCATGGTGACGCGGTCGCGAGTTGCCTCAGCCACGTCGTTGTAACCGGCGAGAGCGCGTGATGCCACCGTCTTGCTCACGCCGGCCGCCTGCGCCACATCGCGGAGTGTGACGCGGCCCCGCGTTCGGCCAGCACTTCCAATTGTCACTTCGACGCCCCCCCTTGCAAACCGGTTTTGACGACTGTATTATACGGTCAGCGATGCCGGGGCACGATCGTTCACCAGTCGCGCAGGACCTCGTGCGCCGCGTTGTGCCCGGGCGCGCCGGTCACTTCACCACAGGGATGCTGTCCGGCGCCGCAGAGATACAAGCCCGGCAGCGGCGCCCGGTAGTGGGCTAGCTCCGGCAGGGGGCGGTTCCAGAAGAGCTGCTCCCCCGCATGTTGGATGTGCCAGATGCAACCGTCGGTCAGTCCGTTCTCGCGCTCCAGGTCGAGCGGCGTGCGCAACTTGCAGTGCAGGATCGACCGGCGGAAATTCGGCGCATAGGCGGTGATCTGGTCGATCAAGCGCTCTGCCACCTCCTCACGCACATCGTCCCAACTGCCTTCCCGTAGCCTGGCCGGGGCCGAGAAGATCCAGGCCGAGGCGGTGTGGGCGCCCGGCGGCGCCAGGGTGGTGTCGACAGCGGACGGCACGGAGAAACTGATCACCGGTGCGCGCGGTGGCTGGCCGGCCTCCAGGTCATCGAACATAGCGTTCACCTCGGCGCTCGAGCGATGCAGGCCCACCGCGCCGTGGCTGGGCCGGTCGGGATCGCCATCCCAGGCCGTCCATCGAGGCAGCTCCGAGATAGCGGCCAGGAACTTGTAGCAACTCACCTCTGTAATCAGCCTGGCCACCCGGTCGCGGAAGCCAGGATCCAGGTGCTCCGGGGCCAGGAGCTTCAGGAAGGTCCGCTTGGGATCAAGGTTAGAGATCACGACGCGGCTGCGCAGCTCGCGCCCATCGGCGAGCCGGATGCCGATCACGTGGCCGCCCTCTACCAGCAACTGCTCCACGGCCTGGTCGACGTGGATGCTGGCGCCGGCCTCCTCCGCCGCTTCCGCCAGTAGCCGCACCACCGTGCCCATACCCCCCTCCACGTAGCCGTGGGGCGGGCGCTCGCCGGTCTCTTCTTCGGGCGCGTCGATGGAGGAGTAGGCCAGACTGAGGGCAAGGGGATCACGTCCGACCGACGATTTCTCGCCTGCGGCGCGTTCCAGGAGGCGTTCGCTCGGCAGCAGCTCCTCCTGGATCTCGGAGAGGTGGGCGGTGAGGGCACGCTCCAGCACGGCCGCTGCCGGGGTGCCCTGCGCTCGCGCCCGCACCTCGGCCAGCGATGGTGGTGGCTGCAGGCGGTAGGGGGCGAAGAGCCGTTCCAGGGTCCAACGGAACTCCTGGTAGCGACGTAGACCCTCCCGCTCCTCGGCGGTCAGGCGCCCGGCGAAGGCACGATTGCGCGGCGAATCGAGCGTGTCCGGGCCGGAGTAGGTGCCGTCCGCCCACATGATCAGGTCATCGGCACGGGGCAGCACGCGCAGGCCGCGCTCGCGCAGGCCGAGGTCGCGGATGAGCTTGGGGTGGAGCCCGTGGATCATGTGGGCGCAGGTCGAGAAGTGGAAGCCGGGCCAGAGCTCTTCGGTAATCGACGCCCCGCCGGCGATCGGGCGACGCTCGAATAGATGCACGGTTAACCCGGCCCGCGCCAGGTAGGCGGCAGCCACCAGGCCATTGTGCCCGGCACCGACGATCACTACGTCGACATCCGTCACGATCCCTTCACCCTTCTCTCTGTACTGCTGCGCGCCATGGCGCACGTGCGCACCGACGCCCGGACGAACGTGGTCTTCGCCGCTGGCGAGGCACACTCCGGGGCGGGGCCGCAACTGCTCCGGCAGACGAAGTCCAGCGGCATCAGGACGCGGTGCGGCTCCGCCAGTTCGCCGCGCAAGGCGGCCGCGAGGACCGCGGCCGCTTTGGCGCCGACGTCGTAGAGGTGCGGGTTGAAACTGCAGAGTGGCGGCGTGACGTACTGGGCGAAGATGTCGTCGAAGCCAATCACGGAGATCTGCGCCGGCACGGCGAGCCCCGCGTCCGCGGCCGCTGTCAGCACGCCGTGGGCGTACACATCATTCATGCAGACGATGGCGGTGGGCGTGTGATCGGCGTCGAGGACCGTCCCGGCGAACACGAGCCGCGCGAGGTCGAAAGCGCCGCTCTCCTGGCCGGCGAAGCGCAGGACAGGTGCGTCGGTCACCGCGATGCCGCAGCGCGCTACGCCCTCCCACCAGCCGGCCGCGTGGTCGCGCACGGTCGAGACCGGCACGTCAGGGAGGAAGAGGGCGAGATGGCGGTGGCCAAGACCCACCAGGTGTGTCACCGCGCGACTGGTCGCGCCGGCCCAATCGGGCGTGACGCAGTTGACCGGGTGCCCCTCGATATAGCGGTTGACCAGGACGAACGGGATCCCAGCTGCTTCGAGTGGCTGCACCGCCCCTGCCGTGAGGGGGAAGAAGGTGAGCAGGATCACACCGTCGGCGCGATCCTCCGCCACCAGTTGGGCGAGCATGCCGGCCGCGTGCTCGGGCTCTCCCGGCAGGGCAGCCAGCTGGATATCCAGCCCCTCAGTCGACGCCTGGGCGGTAATGCCGGTCAGGATCGGTCCATAGAAGGAGCGACCGAGCGCATCGGGAGCAAGACCGAGGCTGGCCACGAGGCAACGTGCCGGTGCATTCTTGCCGGCCGCGAGGGCGCGAGCGCGGGCACTGGCGCGATAACCCATCGCGCGCGCCAGACTGCCCACCCGTTCGCGCGTGTCTGCCGCCACTTCCGGGTAGTCGGCGAGGGCCCGAGAAGCGAGACCCTTGCTCACACCCGCCGCGCTGGCCACGTCCTGCAACGACACCCGCCTTGCTATCAAGCGTCCCTTCCCTCACCAGGCCGCTCACGGGCGATAGCTACGTGCTCCTACCCCTTGCTAAACCGGTTTCAAGCAAGTATACTGCACCTGTCCAGGGCGGACGAAGGGATGGGCCGGCTGCAACGCCCGCAGCCCCCAAGCTCGCTGTCGAGCCGGCGCGCCCTCTCGTCCTCTCAAGGCGACTCTTCTGGTCGCGTGTACAGTACGAGAGAGAAGGTGCCCCGAATGACCCAGGTGCGTAGCATTCCCGATCCGGCAAGCAGTTCCGCCGTCAGCCGCCGTCGCTTCATCCAGGCCGCGCTGGGAGCGGCGGGGAGCGTGGCCGTGCTCTCCGCCTGCGGGGGCGCGGCGACCGCCCTGCCCGCGGCCACGGTGGCCCAGGCCAGCACCGCGACGGTGGTCTCGACGGTGGTCTCGACGGTGGCCCAGACGGTCGTGGTGACCAGCGCTCAGGTGAAGACGGTCACGGCGACCGTGACCCAAACGGTGACGGCCTCCGCCGCGGCGCCTGCTGTGGCGCCCGGCAAGGTCCGCTTCTCCTACACCCCGGGCGTGGCCTTCGACAAGGTCTACCAGGGGCTCGCCAGCCAGTTCCAGCAGCAGCACTCCGGCACGCAGGTATCGGCCGAGGGTACCTGGAACTGGGACAACAACAAGTTTATCGTGCAGGCGGCGGGCGGCAACGCCGCCGATGTCGTCTGGTCGGACGAGACCTACGACACCCAGCTCTTTACCGCTGGGGTGACAAGCGCGCTCGATAGCTACCTCGCCACGGACGCGCAATACAAGCCGTCGGACTACTTTGAGAGCCCAATGGCCGGGTATCGGTACCAGGGGAAACAGATTGGCCTGCCCATGCTCTGTGGCCCCTACGTCCTGTGGTACAACAAGACGCTCTTCGACCAGGCCGGGCAGAAGTATCCCGTTCCAAGCTGGACATGGGACGACTTCCTCTCCGCCGCCACGGCGCTCACCAAGCCCTCCAGCGATCCGGCGGTTTTCGGCCAATACGGCTTCGAGACGCGCAATCACCAGAACCCCTGGGTGCCCTGGATCTTTGGCGAGGGCGGACATATCTTCAGCGACGACGGCACGAAGAGCCTGATGGACTCGCCGGAAGCCATCGCCGGCATCCAGTACTGGTTGGACCTGGTGTACAAGCACAAGGTGGCGCCGACACCCAAGGACCTATCCAGCCGTAAGCTGGGCTCGAATGCCTTCGGCATGACCGGCAAGGTTGGCATGGTCTACAACGGCATCTACTTCTGGAATGGCTACAAGAAGAATCAGTCGCTCGACTTTGACATCACCTTCATTCCGCACGGGCCGAAGTCCAACGCCACGAACCTGCCGACGGACGGATTGGTCATGTGGAAGGGGAGCCGGGTGCCGGACCTGGCATGGCAGTTCATGAAGTTCCTCGTCTCGCAGCCGGCGGAAGAGCAGTACGTCACCGGCGGCGTCGACGGGATGCCGGTAAACAAGGCGGCTGCCCAGCTCATCCTCAAGCAGCCCGGCCCGCCGGCCAACAAGCAGGCGTTCTACGATGTCTTCCAATATGCCAAGCCCACCTTCACCGACCCCTATGGCCAGGAAGCCATCAACGTCCTGCAGACCCAGGGCAAGTTCGGCGACATGTGGAATAACGATCTCAACGTGCACGACACGCTCACCGCTGCCGTGCCCTTGATGAACAAGTCGATCACAGAGCAAATCGCCAACCAGAAGAAAAACCAGTAGGTGTCCACGCGGTTCGCGCGGGGCTCCGGTTGACGTCGCCAAGCGCGCACTACAGCAAGTCCATCAGGCGCTGGGCAGGGCGACGCCTGGCCGGGGCTTGGTCGGGGCAGCGCGCAGCAACGTAGGAGACGAACAGCACCGGTGACAGCGTTAGCGATCCACGGCGGAGCGTCGGTCGTGACGGGCCGGCTCGGCTCGCGTTGGCCCATAAGAGCCTCAACTGGAAGACGTTGCCGGTTCCCGTCGGTCCGGCCGGCCGCGTGAGTGGCTATGCGGCCAACGACAACTTGAGCCTGTTCACCGCCGGCAAAAACCTGGAAGCGGCCTGGAACTACAGCCTGATCTGGATGCGCGATGAGATCATGCTGCAGCTTGTGCAGATTGGCCTCAACCCTGCCAGTAAGCCGACGGTGAACAAGAACCCGGAACTGCAGAAACTGTCCTACGCTGATGCCTTGAAGGTCTACGTTGATCAGCTCGAGTCGAACAGCTACGATTCGGTCCCGACGCTGGCCAACCAGCTCCAAGGGATGGTGTTGACCGCCACAGACAAAGCCATCTCCACGCTGTGGCAGGGCAAATCCGGTGTCGACCAGGTGATCCAGACGCTGGACCAGGCGTTAAAGGCGACCGTGGCCAAGCCGTTGCCTACGGGTTAACAAGCAGGCGAAGACGTGCGCTGCATTGCGGAGTGTGACGCGGCTCCGCGTTCGGCCCTCGCGTTCAATAGTCATGTTTGTGCCCCCATTGCAAACCGATTTGGATCGGAGTATACTACCGCCAGTGACGTTGCAAACCAGTTTTGCTCCTGTTCGTTTTCTCAGAAAGGGGCCGGTCCATGTCTCACTCCTCGACCCGTCGTGCCCTGCTCCGAACCGGCGCGCTCGGCGTCGCCACGCTCGCTGGGGGTACCCTGCTGGCTGCCTGCGGTCAGAGCGTCCCAACAGCGACAACGGCGGCCGCTTCGACTGCCGCCACGGCGGCCGCTTCGACTGCCGCCACGACCGCGGCTTCGGCTGTCGCTGCCACGAAAGCGGCGACGAGTAGCCCGGCGCAACCGTCGACCAGTGTCGCCTCGTCGAGCGTCACGCGCACAGCTCCTGCCACCACGGCGACCACGGCGACCACGGCATCTGCCAAGAGCGCCACGAGCGCCCCTGCCAGCGCTGCCGGCACGACACTCATCGCCGTGCTGCGGCCCAGTCTGAACGAAGAGAAGGTGATCAAGGAAGCCTTCAGCGGCTTCGAGGCGCAGCATCCGGGCATCAAGGTCGAAGCGATTGAGGCGCCATCGGGACACTACGACGAGAAAACCGACGCGCTCCTCGCTGGCGGCTCCCCGCCCGCCCTCTGGTTCCCTGCCGCGAACCGTGGCTATCGCTATTACGCCTCCCGGAACGTCCTGATGCCGCTTGATCAGTACATCGCCCGTGACAAGTACGATCTGAGCGACTTCTTCCCGGTGGCGATCGACTTCTGCAAGTGGCAGGGGAAACACGTCGCCATGCCGATCGACCTGTATCCGCAGGTCTTGATCTATAACAAGACGCTCTTCCAGAATGTGGGTCTCGCCGCTCCGACGAGTGACTTCAAGGACACCTCCTGGAACTGGAATAAGTTCCTGGACATCTGCCACAGCCTGACGCGCAGTCCCGGCCAGCCCACTGCGCAGTACGGCACGACGCGCGCCTGGGGCGACACGCGCGGCTACTCCTGGATCTATGGTGGCGACTGGTTCGAGCCGGAGGGCTACACGTCCGGCTTCCCGAAGCAGTTCCCCATTGACGCCGACGCCGTGACCTCCGGCATGCAGTTCGACGTCGACTGTACCTACAAGTATCACATCCAGCCGACCGCGGACGAGGCCAAGGCCCTCCGCAGCTCCCTGCCGACCGACTTTCACACCGGCAAGTACGGCATGTTCTCGGCCAGCTTCGTCCCCTTCCAGTCCTTTGGCACCATCACCTCCTTCGAGTGGGGCGTGGCCGCCATGCCGGTTCCGCCTACCCTGCCGCCGCGCAACACGCTGTATCCCGATCAGTGGTCCATCTTCAGCGGCCAGGAGCATCCCGATCAGGCCTGGCAGCTGATGGCCTACATGGTCAGCCCGGCCGGCCTCAAGGTATATCCCACCAAGACCGGCGCCCTCCCCAGCCGGCGTTCGGTCACCGGCGACTGGAAGCAGATCGTCCAGGGCTACACCAAACTCACCGATGCCGACCTGAACACCACCATCGCCGCGGCGGACCACGTCCAGGTAGTGCCCTCCCACGCTATGGTCAACTTCGGCGATATTTACAGCAAAGGGGTGGCGCCGACCATCGACAAGCTCACGGCGAACCAGATCTCGGCCAGCACCGCCCTCGCCACTATGACGCCGGTGGTGCAGACGCTGCTGAAGAGCTAAGTATACGTACATAGCCAGGGCCTGTTGCCGAACTCGGCTGGCATCACTGCACCTGCGCCGATAAGGCAGGCGCAGGTGCAGTGATGCCGTCTGCGAGCCGGGTCAGGCGCGTGACTGGCGAAGCGAAAGCAACAGGGACATGCGGGTGGTGGTCATCAGTCATGTTTGTGCTGCTATTGCAAACCGGTTTGGATTGCAGTATACTGCCGTCAGCGGCGTTCCGAACCGGTTTTGCTCCGATTCGTTTGCTGGGAAAGGATCCGATCTATGTTTCGTCCTCTGACCCGTCGTGTCCTGCTTCGCACCGGCGCCATCAGCGTCGGCGCCTTTGCCGGAGGCGCCTTGCTGGCCGCCTGTGGCGGCTCCGGCAGCGCAACCGGCCAGGCCGCGTCAACGAGTGCGGCTGCGCTGGCGACGGCAGCGGCGGCGGTAAGCACTACGAGTGCCGCCGCTGCCGCAACGAAAGCCGTCAGCACGAGCGCGTCCGCGACCACGGCGGCCAGCCAGGCCACGAGCAGTAAGGCCGTGACCAGTCCGACGGCGAGTGTGGCGGCGGCGACCAAGAGCGCAGCGCCGGCCGGCAAGATTCGCTTCTCCTACGTTGGTGGGCAGCCGAACGACACGGTATTCAGCAAGCTGGCCGGCCAGTTCAATGCCCAGAATCCCGGCGCGCAAGTGTCGGTGGAAGGGACATGGAACTGGGATAACAACAAGTACCTCGTCCAGGCCTCGGGGGGCGATGCGGCTGACGTCGTCTGGTCGTCGGAGACCTATGCCCCCCAACTCTCCATCGCGGGCGCCACCAGCGACCTCGACAGCTTTATCGCCAAAGATGCCCAGTTCAAGGCGAGCGACTACTTCCAGACGGTTGTGGACGCCTACAAGTACCAGGGCAAGCAGGTGGGACTGCCCATCCTCTGGGGCGCCTACGTGATGTGGTACAACAAGACCCTGTTCGATATTGCAGGGCAGGCGGCGCCGGACGCCACCTGGACCTGGGATACCTTTCTCGCAGCCGCGAAGGCGTTGACCAAGCCCTCCAGCGATCCTGCTGTCTTTGGGCAGTATGGCTTCGAGACCCGCAACCACCAGAACGTCTGGTCGCCGTGGGTGTGGGGCACTGGCGGGGACCTCTTTAGCGCCGATGGCCTGACCTGCACCCTGAGCAGTCCCGAGTCCATCGCGGGTATGCAGTACGTGCTGGACCTGATGCACAAGTGGAAGGTCGCGCCGACAGCAAAAGACCTGGCCGCTCAAAAGTTGACCGAGGCTTTCGGCCCTACCGGCAAGGTTGCCATGATCTGGAATGCGATCTACTTGCTCCCGACGTACAACAAGTACACTTCCTTCGAGTGGGATATTGCGCCCATTCCCAAAGGACCGCATGCGTACTTCACGACCAACCCGACGAGCGGTCTGGCCATGTGGAAAGGCACACACGCTCCTGACACTGCCTGGGAATTCATGCGTTACCTCGTTTCCGAGGAAGCCGAAAAGCTCTACGTCACCAGCGGGGTCAGCGGTATGCCGGTACAAAAGGCCGCGGCGCAGCTCATCCTTACCCAGCCCGGCCCACCGGCCCACAAGCAGGTCTTCTACGACGCCTTTGCCTACGCCAAGCCGGCGTTCACCACGCCCTATGGTCAGAATGCTATCAACATCCTGCAGTCCCAGGGCAAGTTCGGGGACATGTGGACGCAAGGCTTGCCGGCCCAGGACGTATTGACGGCAGCCATGCCCCTCGTCAACGCCGCCATCCAGGCGCAGATCACTGCCAAGAAGTAAGATGTCTGGAAGCCGCTTGCGTTGCGGCCTACGATCAATACGGTTTAGTTTGGTGTCGCAACTGCGGTTTGCGACCCAAAGACAGGACTGCGGTCCTGGGGGTTCGTCGGCACCGCAGTGCCGTCTTTGGGTCGCAAACCGCAGTTGCGACACTGTTCCCCCGCCGTCGCAGCACAGACGAGGAAGGATACACATGGCGCACCTGGCAATCAACGGCGGTGCCAAAGCCGTTGCCGCCCGTTTGGGCAAGGCCTGGCCGATTTGGGATGATCACGAGCGGCAACTGTTGCAGGAGGTGCTGGAGAGCGGCAACTGGTGGCGCGGCGCCTATCCCGACGCTGCACAGTCCAAGGTTGGCCAGTTCGAGGCCGGCTTCGCTCGCTTCCAGGACGCTCGCTTTGGTATTGCCGTCACCAACGGCACGGCGGCGTTGGAGTGCGCCTACAAGGCCGTGGGGGTCGAGGCCGGCGACGAGGTGATCGTGCCGGCGGTGACGTTTGTCGCCACGGCCAGCGCCGTCCTGCAGGTCGGCGCGATCCCGGTGTTCGTCGACATCGATCCGCGCACCTACACCGTGGACCCGGCAGCGGTGGCGGCGGCGATTACCGAGCGAACGCGCTGCATCGCCCCTGTCGACTACGGTGGCATGCCTTGCGACTACGACGCCCTGACTGCCATAGGCAGAGCGCACGGCATTCCCATTGTGGCCGACTGTGCCCACGCCCACGGCAGCCAGTGGAAGGGTGTCGGCGTCGGCGCGCTGACGGAACTGGGCATTTTCAGTTTCCAGATGGGCAAGACGCTCACGACCGGTGAGGGGGGCATGCTGCTCACCAATGACGAGCAGCTGGCGGAAAAAGCCTACTCGTACCACCACATCGGGCGGATCAAGGGGCGCCCGTTCTACGAACACCACGTGCCCGCCAGTAATCTCCGCATGACGGAGTGGCAGGGCGCCATCGGCCTGGGTCAGCTCAGCCGGTTCCCCGAGCAGGTGACGATTCGCGATCGCAACGCCCGGCGTCTCGTCGCGGGCCTCGCCTGCCTGGAGCGCGCCGGCATCGGCGTGGCGCCGCTGTTCCTGGATGACCGGGTGACGCGCTGGGGCTTCTACATGTGGCACTTCAAGTTCTTGCCGGAGCGCTGGGAGGGCGTCCGCCGCGACGACTTCCTGCGCGCCCTGCGGGCTGAGGGTGTCGCGTGCGGGACCGGTCACACCCAGCCGCTGTATCAGAACCCGCTCTTTCTGGACGCCGAGCACGCCTTTGGCCGCACCGGTTTCCCGGTCCATGATGCGCGTCTCGGTACGTCGTATGATTACACGACGGTAGTCTGTCCACAGAGCGAGCGCATCTACCAGACGGAGGCGGTCCAACTGGCCCACGCGCTCTTCCTCGGGCCAGAGGCGGACATGGATCGTATGCTCGACGCTATCGAGAAGGTCTGGACGTACCGGTACGAGTTGACCGGGGCGGCCGTCGGGGCGGCGCGGTAGGAGCGATAGGGGGCAATCTTCGATGGTTAGTTATGTATCGGCGCCTGGCAACGCGCCTGCGCTGAAGGGTAGCGTCGGGAGCCATTCGGGCGGGAACCATGGCGTCTTCCTCATCGGTTATGACACGGAGTCTGGTGACCCGGCGGTCACGCAACCGTTTCTGCAGCGGATGCTGGAGATTCACGAGGCGACGCACGTACCGGCAACACTCTTTCTCTGCGGGCGCACCGTGGAGCACAACCTGGAGGCGCTGCGCCCCCTGGTCGGCCATCCGCTGATGGATCTGCAGCAACACACCTTCAATCACGTGCTGTTGAAGACCGTCTGCATCGAAGACCCGGATGAAGGTATCCGCTTCGTCCGCGCTGGGACGCTGGAGCAGATCAGGGAAGAAGTACGCCGTACCAACGTCCTGATGCGCGACGAGCTTGGGGTCGAATGCAGCGGCCTGACCGGCCCCTACGCCTACTATCGCGGCCTGGTCGACCGGCCGGACATCCTGGAGATTCTCTGGGAAGAGGGCATCCGCTTTGTGCGCACCTGGGGCCGCAACGAACGAGACTGGCAGCCGGTTGACCTCGCCATTCAGCCCTTCTTCTATGCGGTGCAGGGTTTCCCTCAGATGCTGGAAGTGCCAATCCATGGCTGGCAGGACATATCCCTGCGCAAGACCGTCGGTTGGAGCGACCACGCCGCCTTCCTCGCCGGTGTCTATCCGTATATGGAGCGCGCAGCCGGCGAAGGATTGGTCTTCTCCTACGTCACCCACGACCACAGCAGCAGGCGAGAAGACTCGGACATGGCGATCACCGAGGCGCTCCTGCGGCGGGCGCTCGATCTGGGCATGCACTGCCTGAGCTACGCCGACTACTACGCGCAGTGCTGCCTCGCCTGATCGGTGCCGAGCAGGTGGCGAATGGTGAAGTTTGACGAATAGATCGGGCATTCGGATAAAGCGGTAGGGGCCTGCCCCTACGGATCCCCGGAGCATTTTGACCACTTCCATCAGTCGCCGGGCACGTGGCGGGCCGTTGGTCCGGTTATCATCGAGTCCGGTACACTGAGCACATGCCAGTTACCACGCGCCGCCGACATTCCGCTGCTCGGAGACCTGTCGCAGCCGTCCGCGCGCCGCGCATGCTGGTGGCGGGGGCTGATGGTGAAGTTCGGTCCACCGCTTTGGCGGCGCTGGGACGTAGTGGTCGCGACCACTGTGCCGTTGAGCAATGGATACCGATGCCGCCCGGCGCCCAACTGCTGACCATGCCGGAATGCCGGCCTGTTGGCCTCCGCTCTGGTGTACCTCTGGTCAGTGGCGGCGTGCCGGTGGCGGTGGCGTTGCCGCACGGCTACACGCGCACCTACCTGCCGGCGTATGTGAAGGAGCCGGGGGCTCCGGCCTTGCCACTCTTCGGTTACACCGCTGTGGCGGAACGTGACGGCGAGTTTGTCGTTGCTGCCATGCAGACGGATGATGCGGCGGAGTGGCGTCATTCCGCGTTCGGTACACCAGACCTGCCGCAGCGCATCGCCGCCTTGCAGCGGGAGTTGCCGACCAACGACCTGGTGCGGCAGATCAGCAAGTGTGCCGGCGAGTACGGCTGCTACACTGCCCAGAACACCTTCTATGACCGTTGGGAGGCGGCGCTGCCGACGAGCAATGCCTGCAATGCCAGTTGCATCGGCTGCATCTCCGAGCAGGAGCCGGATGGCCCGCCGACGCCGCAGGAGCGCATCCGCACGATGGCGCTTCAACGCGACGTGGTGGCGGTAGCCATCCGCCATCTGGAACGCGCCGAGCCGGGAATGGTTAGCTTCGGTCAGGGCTGCGAAGGCGAGCCGCTATTGAACTGGCGCATGCTGGTTGCCGCCACCGAGGCGATCCGCCGCCGAACTGATCGGGGCTGGATCAACATTAATACCAACGGCTGCAATCCACGGGCGATGGCCGCTCTGATCGCGGCAGGGCTGGACGCCTGCCGCGTCAGCGTCTTCAGTGCGCGTCAGGACGTGTTTGCCGCCTATTATCGTCCGCGCAACTACACCTTTGCCGATGTGGAGGAGACGCTGCGGGTCGCCTCCGCTGCCGGTCTGTTTACTTCGATCAACCTGCTGACCTTCCCTGGCGTGACGGACCAGGAGCAAGAGGTGGAGGCCCTGATCGCCATGCTGCGTCGCACGGGCACGCGCATGGTGCAGATGCGCAACCTCACCATCGACCCGGAACAACTGCTGGACGCGCTGCCGCCACCAGATAGCGCCGCGCTGGGTGTGGCGACGTTGGTGCAGCGGCTGCAAAGCGAGCTACCGGGCCTGGTTATCGGCAACTCCAGCAGGTTGCCGGGGCAGTTGGCACTCGACGCTACGGTGATCGGCTAAGCGAGCGAAGCCTGCTGACGGGCGTGGACATCTCACCGTATTGGGATGACTTCTGCTCTGCCGGTGCGGTATAACCTGCCGCCAACGGGATCGAACTTTAAGAAGGCACGGCTTCCACGCTATGATGACGTAACTACCGTGCCGGTCGTGGCTGCCCTGGAGCGAGTGGCACGTTCGTTGCGAATTGGAGGTGTCGAAACATGGTCACGACAGCTACTCACCGTGCGGTTGCTTCGCGCGATCCCGAAGTGCATAGCGGTGACGCGGTATTCATTGGCACTCGCGTACCTGTCGATACTTTGGTCGACTACCTGGAGGGCGGCGACACCCTCAGTGAGTTCCTGAATGACTTCCCGTCGGTCAACCGCGAGAAAGCGATCGCGGCGCTTGAGTTGTTGCGAGAGGTGCTGCTGACCCAGTGAGGGTGCTGCTCGATGAGGATGTGCCACAAGGTTGCCTTGCTGAAGGCGCCTGAACTCCCGGTCGGCTGACTTCACTCCGCACGGCGACGGCGATTTCGGCTTAGGCGCCTCAAGTGGCAGCTTCCACGAACGCGGCAAAGAGCCGGCGCCAGACGGGCTGGCTTTGGACCAGCTCTTCCGGGTGGCATTGCACGCCAATGACGAAGCGACCCGCCCCTTCGACTGCCTCTACCGTGCCGTCTTCCGCCCAGCCAACCGGTTGCAGGCCGTCCCCGAGTTCGCGCAGGGCCTGGTGATGGAAGCTGTTGACCGGCAACTCCGTCTGGCCCAGGACGCCGGCTAACCGGCTACCGGGCGAAAGGCGCAGGCCGTGCGCCAGGTGGTCGCGCGGCACCTGTACTTGGGGGTGAACGAGGTCGGTGGGGTGTTCGCTGGGCAGGTCTTGCCACAAGGACCCGCCGCAGGCAACGTTGAGCAACTGGATGCCGCGGCAGATAGCCAGCACCGGTAGTCTGGATCGCAGCGCACGCTCTGCCAGCGGGAATTCCAGGTGATCGAGGTCCGCGTTGATCTCCGTTGTCGGATGGCGCTCGGCGCGGTAGCGCGCCGGGTCAACGTCCAGGCCGCCGGGCAAGAGCAAGCCCTGCAACTGCACGGTGATCTGATCTAGAGCAGCGTCATCGAGGCCGGGCGCCAGCAACACGGGCAGGCCGCCGGCTTCGCGGATGGCGCGCTCGTAGGTCAGATTGAGCTGGATGCGGGTAGCGCCGGTGGAGGCAGTGACGACGCTGGTGGTGATGCCGATGAGCGGCCGCCGCGCCATCATGAACCTCCGCCAGCGTGTGAACCCGGCCGCCTGCCATGTCATATCATCCCATGTGCTACCGGAACGTGGTACGGTGCGTTGGAATTGCCGGCTTACTCGCTGTCCCCCGCGTCGCGAGAGCGCTGGGAGCGAACGGGTAAAATGCAGGGCGGTCTAGACGCTCCTGGCAGAGCGAACTCCCGTCGTGCCGACGCCGTAGCCCCGCGGACGAGTGGCCGGCGAAGCGGCCGGGAAGGATGTTGCGCGCGTGCTGGGCAATCTGCGCCGCCGGATGCTGCTGTCCCTCGCCCTTGGTATCCTGGTGCTGCTCGTGATGGGCGCCTACGCCGACTACCGCGCCATCATTGGCGTCTTGCGCCACTTCGACTGGGCGGTGCTGCCGGTGGTGTTGCTGCTGACTGCCTGCAACTACTTCGGGCGTTTTCTGAAGTGGCAGTTCTATCTTGGTCGCATCGCCAGTCGCGTACCGACCGATGCCAGCTTGCTGATTTTCATTTCCGGTTTCTCCATGGTGTTGACACCCGGCAAGGTGGGCGAGTTGCTGAAAAGCTACTTGCTCAAGCAGGTGTCCGGCACGCCGATGGCTCGCTCGGCGCCAATCGTGCTGGCGGAGCGGCTGACCGATGGCGTCGCCCTGCTCCTGCTGGGGTCTGTCGGGTTGCTGCTTTACCGGCGCGGCTGGGAAGTGCTGGTCGCCATCTTTGCCCTCGCCGTGCTGATCGTGCTGGTGGTACAGTCGCAGCCACTCTCGATGGCGATCCTGGCGCGCCTGGAACGCCTGCCGCTGCTGTCGCTACTCACCAACCAACTGCGTGTCGCTTACGCCTCCAGTTACCTGCTGTTGCGCCTGGACGCGCTGCTCATTGCCATCGGCCTCGGCATTCTCTCCTGGTCCGGCGAGTGCCTGGCCTTTTATGTCATCTTGCACGGCCTGCATCTTGATCAGAACGGCGCCGGCGGCCCGTTGCTGTTGGTCAAAGCTGCCTTCATCCTGACCTCCAGCACGCTGGTCGGCTCGGCCTCGCTCCTGCCCGGCGGTCTGGGCGTGGCTGATGGCGGCATCGCCGGCTTGCTGCATATCATGTTGGGCACGCCAGCCGACGTGAGTGTGGCGGCGACGCTGCTGATCCGCTTCTGTACGCTCTGGTTCGGAGTCGCGCTCGGCGCCGGCGCGCTCGCCCTCTTTGGTCAGCGTTATGGCAAGCTGCAGGTGCAGTTGGAAGCGCCACCGGCATGAAGCTGGACATGCATGGCCATACCTATTGGTCGAAGGACTCGCAGCTTGCCCTGGCGGACCTGGAGCAGGCCATCTTGCGGACCGGTCTGGACGCCGTGTGCATCACCGACCACAACGAGATTGGCGGAGCGCTGGAGTTAGCGGCGCGCGGCAGGGTGCGCGTCATAGCCGGTGAAGAGGTGTACACCACCGAGGGCGAGATCATCGGCCTCTTCCTGAAGGAGAAGATTCCGGCTCGGCTCTCCCCGCAGGAGACGATCACGGCGATCCGTGAGCAAGGCGGCATCGTCTATATCCCGCATCCGCTGGATCGCTTTCGCGGTTCCCGCCTGCAGCCGGAGGCATTGGCAGCGGTGCTGGAGCAGGTGGACGTGTTTGAGGTCTTCAACGCTCGCAACCTGCTGGCCGGCGACAACACCTGCGCCTTGCAGTTGGCACGGGCCCGTGGCCTACGCCAGGGCGCCGGCAGCGACAGTCACACCGCCTATGAGGTCGGCCACGCCTACGTGGAGCTCCCCGGCTTCCAGACGGCTGCGGAGCTGCTCACGGCGCTGGAATCGGCAGTCATCCACGGCCGCCGCACCAATCCCCTTGTGCATGTGCGGACCCGCATCGACAAGACGAAAAAGCGCCGAGCGCCACCAGTCAATGGCGGCACGACGTTCTGAGCACGTTTCGATTATCGGCGGCTGCCGAAGTAGAAGCCGACCGCGGAACCGAGTAACGCTGTCTCCGCTGGAAGGAGCAGTTGCAGGAGCTCTTTGGTGTTCGCCCAGTTGGGACCATCGACATTCTGGAACGCGAACACGATCGTGAGCACAAGGATGATCACGAAGGTGAAAGCGAGTAGGGAGCGCACTATCTCTTGAGCAAAGACCGGTAGGTCGAATGATCGAGACTCTGGCCGGCTCTGTATATCCCGCACCCGCAGCACGTCATGGCTATCGCTGGCGGTCTGCGCTTGCGGTTGCTCGCTCGGCGTTCCCGACTGTTCAGATCGGGCGGCCATCAGACTTTCACGAGCTCCCGGAGCCGGCCAGCTCGCTCGAGAAGGACGTGGCCTCCCTCGGATCGCGTATCCTCGAATAGCTTCTCAAGTGCTATCGCGTCGCGAAGAATCTCCGATATTGACTTGCCTTTGCGGCGCGCCAGTTCCTCTAGCACTTCGTACGCGTTCTGGGAGAACACGACTGTAACTTGTCGCTCAGTGTCCAAAGCCGCTCTCCTCGGTGTTGTCCGGCGGCCAGACCACCGTCGGTTGCATCGCCAGCGCCACGTCTGGTCGGTCGCGCATCGCTTCACCTCCCATCCCTGTGCCGCGTGCCTGCGCACCATCCTACCACGGCACAAGGCGATGGTTGCTCAGGGAGATCGGTTCGCCAGATTCATGAGAACTGGAGTTGCTCCCGGACCTCCCACGCGATGCGCTCTGCCTCCTGCGGCGAGGCCAGGTTGCGGCCTTCCCGGCGCGTGGTACTGAGCAATTCAAAGACGGCCGGACCACGTAGTTCCGTCGGCATGTCCGTGGTCCGCGGGATCAGGTGGAAGTGGATGTGTGCGAAGCCTTCTGCCTCCGAAAACTGGCAGAGATAAATCTTGGCAGGCTGGAGCACCGCGCGCAGGACCGCG
The DNA here is from genome assembly GCA_036734945.1 of Chloroflexota bacterium. Lineage (GTDB taxonomy): Bacteria > Chloroflexota > UBA4733 > UBA4733 > UBA4733 > UBA4733. The sequence goes on along the minus strand of DAIMXP010000029.1, from coordinate 22,344 downwards.
GTGATGCGTTGGATGAGTGGTCCGAAGGTTGCCGCCTCTTCCATGCTGAGATCAGACAGGGCTTCAACGTGGCGCAACGGCTTGAGTACGAGCCAGCCGGCGAGCGGGATCGGCGGCAGGATGTGTTCCAGCCACCAGTGCGCATCCTGATACAGGACGCCGCCGGGTGCGGCCAGTTCACCGCGGTTGGCGCGGCAGGTGCCGCAAAGTGGATCGGTCACCGCATCCACAGTATAGTCTTCCCTTCTTCACCGAACCGGGGGCGTTTCCGGTCAGCCAACCGCGTTCCTTGAGGCAACTTCGTCGTTCGCACACCAGTTGCCCAGTGTACACTTGCCTTGCAAAAGAGGAGGGGCGTATGGTCGGCAACGTGGGCGTGGACCAACTCCACTGGTACGCTCCAGAGGCGCTGTTGGAGCAGGGCTTTGGCCGTTCGCGTATCGTGATGGTGAACGAGGCACACCACGGGGATCTGCGCTGCCTACGCACACGCGAGGTGGGCCGGCGTCTGCTGCCGATCGCCCACCGGCTCGGCGTGCGCCATCTGGCGATGGAGGCACTCTGGAACGGCGGTTTGCGGCGCCTGACCGAGCAGGCGAATGCCACGCGGCAGCTTCCCGCCGTATCGCACGGCGGTTATCTGGCGCAACCGGAGATGCGCGGCCTCATCCAGGCGGCCCTGGACCTGGGCTGGACGCTGCTCGCCTACGAGATGGACTTCGCCCGCGAGCCAGCGGAACTCGCCCGCCGGCCGCCCGGCGACAGCGAGAGCATTGCCTGGCGCGAGCAGGAAGAGGCGCAGAACCTTGCAGCGCACCTGCTCACGTTGCCGCCGGACGCCAGGCTGCTGGTCTGGTGCGGCTGGAGCCACCTCGCCAAAGTGCCGCTCAAGGGCATGCCCTGGATGGCTTGCCGCTTCATGCAGCTCAGCGGCATCGAACCCTTCTGCATCGACCAGACGGTGACCGTTTCGCTGGGTCCAGACCAGGCGCCTTTCCGGGAGTCTCTGGCCCAGGCGACGCCGCGCCTGGAGTCGCTGGGCGGCACGGCCGGGCTGCTCGTCGACGAGGCGGTGAGGATACCGGGCATGTCGGAACTGGCGGCCCGCGCCGACGCCTTCGTCTTCTCGCTGCACAACACGCTGGAGTAGGTCGCGGGTGCAGAGAGTAGCGTTACAGAGATGCCTGCCGTCTATTCCCCGGTTGGGCACATGGGCGCCCCCAGTTGTGCGGCAGTCTGCGGTTAGCTGTCCATCGCTCAGGTGACCGCTCCAACACGGCCAGACCGCCCGCCCTTAAAAGGGCGGGCTACGATCACAAAGCACCTTGAAAGGCGCTATTAGACCGTGTATGAGTAAATAACTAGTGAAATATAGGATAAGCATGCAAGTGATGACAGAAGGCAGCCGTTGGGAAGATCATCGACTGTGGAAGGTACATGATGGTATCATTTCTGTGGGGAAGAGTTGTAGAAGACGACATTCGAGGGAGGGCGAAGCATGCCGTATCGGCCCACGCCAACGGAGCCACCTGCGCGGCGGAAAGCGTATCCGAGTGATCTGAGTGATGCGGAATGGGAAGTGCTGGCCCGACTGTTCCCACCCAAGCAACCACTGCTCGGCCGGCGTCGGGCTCTGCGCGACCTCGGCTGCATAGTGGGCGACCTGGTTATCGTCGCTAAACCACTGCTGGACACTACCTAGCAACCGGGCAGACTCGGTGTTCATCCAGCGAGTGTAGCAGCGCGGTTGGTTGGGGTTATCCTACCGTAGTCGACGACAATGCTATTCCCGCACCACGGCATTGCAACCCAGGAAGAGGGATGCGGATTCGGCCCGTTGCATCTATGCCTCGTTTCCCTTACGATTGAATCAGGAATCCCGACGCCGGGCGGCATCGGTATTGGGCAGGAAAGATGGAAAACGTATGGTAGTGCAGGCGACACGCCACGATGAGGTCGCCCAGGTCGCCCTACCCGAGCTTGTGCGCCACTTGACTGAGGTGGTGGGGGCGCCGCTGGTGGCGGTGATGGCTCAGGCGCCGTCCGCCAGGGATGTGGAACACTGGGCTCACGGAGACAAGACGCCGGACGCAGCGGACGAGCGGCGCCTGCGCGATGCCGATTGGGTCGTTCAGACCCTGCTGCAGACCGAGTCCGCCGAGGTCGTCAAGGCCTGGCTCATGGGTATGAACCCGATGTTGGACGATCAGGCGCCTGGGCTCATCCTCGCAGATGACCCGGAGAGCGTCTTCTTCGCCGCGCGTGCTTACCGCCATGGACAGATGGGCGCCTGACGGTCGTGCGTACGGCCACGGCCCCGACACGGCCGCTGTACCGGATCGGGCCATTGCCGGATCCCGTGCAATGGCCGCCCTGGTCGGTCGTTGGCCAAGGACGCTACGATGATCCGCATGCTCGGTTTCGGGTGCTGTACACTGCGGTTCAGCGCCGGGGTTGTTTTCTGGAGATGCTGGCGGCCCTCCGTCCGTCACTCGCCATGCTCACGAGTATCGCCGCCAAAGCCGGCTCGTCGATTTCTCGCCTTGCTACCCCGCTCTCCGCTGGATGGGAGCAACGACTCGCGATGGGACGCCTGCGCCTGACGCCTGGGCAACACTGGTTGGATTTGCGGTACCTCAGCAGCCGCGAGACGCTGCGGGCGGCACTCGCGCCGATGCTGGTTCAGCTTGGCCTGACCGACCTGGATGCCGGCACCATTCGGGAGCCGCGGCGCATCGTCACTCAGGCCATCGCGGCCTGGGCATACGACCAGGGCTTCCAGGGCATCGTCTATCCCAGCCGGCTGGACGATCACGTCACCTGCTGGGCGATTTTCGAGGGCGCCGCCTTCCTCCCCGTCGGCGCCGCACAGGCCATCGCCCGTGACGACCCGGACTTGCAGGCCACGGCGGCCCTATTCGGTCTCGTTCCCTGACCGGCAAATGCCATCGCTGCCTATCGACGTTTTCCCGGTCGTTCGCCAGTACTGTCCAGTACCGGCCGTTGCTCCTCGCGGAGGTGCGAGATGTCGTTCAGACTGAGCACTTCTACCTTGACGGGAGGATACAACGGGAAACCCTGCCGCCGCTCGGACTCCGGCACCAGGCGCAGTGTACTGATGGCGCAAGGGGCCATCTGGAACCAGGTGGGCGACGTCGGCGCGATGCCAAGCAGCGCGTGGAGGAGATAGTTGAGGCAGCCGCCGTGACCGACCACCACAACGCGGTCGCCCGGCCCGAAGCCGGCTTCCAGCAGGCGAGCGACCTGGGCGCAGCGGGCGAAGAAGGCCTCGTACTGGTGGTCGCCGCCGTGGTCCCAGCCGTCCTCCGTGATGTCCGCCGGCAGGAGGGCGCGCGGGAAGCGCCGGAGCAGTTCCGACCGGCCAGGGCCGCGATGGATAGGAACCGGGACGCCGGGCATGTCGCCGTAGCCCTCGCGCATTTCGGGCCAGACTTCCACGGGCAGGTTGCCGGCTGCCTCGGCGATATTACTGGCCGTGGCGAGGGCACGCAGCAGCGGGCTGCTCAGGACGCGGGTGATCCCCTCGGTTGCCAGACGTTGAGCGGTCTGCAACGCCTGCCGCTCGCCCAACGGCGAGAGATCCCCGTCCGGCGTGAAGACGCCCGGCGCCGACTCACGTAGACAGTCGCCATGGCGGACCAGAAATAGCTGTATGTGGGATCTCCTTCCCTACTGATTGCCAACCGTGGCCGGGCGGCAGAGTCATTCCAGCGCGGCGAGGCTGGTGAGCGGGTCGCGCCAGTCAATGATTGCCTCGCGTTCCTCGATCAGCAGCCACGTCCGCTCAAGCAATGGGTGGCCCCGCGCAAGCGCCAGCATGGACCGCCAGCGTGCCGGGAACGCCTGCATGAGTACGGCACGCTGGAGGGTGCAGGTGATGAGATGGTACTGCACCGCCTCATCCTCAGCCGGAAACGCCTGGCAGATGTGCGCCAGCACGGCCTCATAGTGAGTGCTGTTGGCCGGGTGGTCCTCGTGCAGGTGGCACAACTCGTGAACGAGGACTGTGCGCATCCCCTGCCAATCCTCGTTCATGGGAAAGGTGAGGGGATCCTTGAAGGCGTTCGCTCCTGCCGGAAGCTGGGCGGGGTAAGCCGGCCAGGCATCCCAGAATTGGAGGCCAAGAGCGCGGAAGGCGGCGAATACCGCATGCTCGTAGGGTTCCCATTCGGTCCGAGCGGTCGCCTGGTAGCGCAAGCCTCCTTCGTAGACTGGTCGCCAGTCCTCCTCAGGGCAGCCGCGGACCAACCAGTTATAGCTATGCGAATAGATGATGATCAGGTGGGACATTCCTCTCCTATCCCGGTGCGTTCTCAGCCGGCGGCCAACTCCAGTCCCTTGGTGACCAGTTGGCGGATCATCGTGTCGCCTTCCCGCCGGTTCTCGTCGAGCAGCGCCAGTTCGTCCCGCCCGACCCAGCGAAAGATACTGAACTTCTCTGCTTCAATCGCTGGAGCGGTCAGGTCGCCGTCGACTTCCAGCAGGAAGTTGAACTCCCGTTTGGCAACGACCTGCCCCTGCCGTTTGGCTTCCCAATCGACGATGGCGACGAACCGGACGAAACGGCGGAGACGCCAGCCCGTCTCTTCACGGATCTCCCGGGCCAGCGCCGCGTCGAACGTCTCGCCGGGATCGACGTGGCCGCCCGCGATGTCCCAGCAACCTGGGAACAGCCGCCGGTCGGCATCCGCGACGCGCTCGACGACGGTGATGTGGAAGTAGATCGGCGTGTGCAGCCGGACGACAGCGGCCAGGACCTGCTTGAGCTCGAAGGGAACGGCCATCTGCTCGGGTCGGAACAGCCCTTCGATACCCACCCCCCGATTACTGCTTCGGCACGATTTTACATGTACATCCGCGAGGGAAGAAGGCCTCTGCATCCACGGTCAGCGCTGACGACCCCTGAGCCTCCTGAGCCAGTCGGTCGGCAGCAAACGCACGGTCCATTCGAGGATCTGCGGGTTATCAGGATCGACGTCTTTCCACAGCTTCAGCCAGGTGCGCGCGCCGTCCTGCTGGCCTTGGGCGAGACAGAGTTCGATTTGCGCCTGACTGTAGGCGGCGAACTCGGAGACGTGGAACCGTTTTCGCGTCCTCAGTGGCTCAAGCAGCGCTTTGGCCTCCTCCACCTGGCCGTCAAGGAGATGGTTTCGGGCGAGGCTGACCCGGGCGAAAAGGTACTCTGGAAATTGCTGATGCAGGCGCTGCGTGATCGCCATGGCTTCGTCTTCCTGACCCCGCAGGCTGTAGACGACCGCCAGGTTGTTCCAGATTTCGGGCGCATCGGGCTCGATCGCCAGCGCCTGTCGCAGCAGCGGTTCTGCCCGCTCGCCTTGATCCTCGCGCAAGGCAGCGATAGCCTCCCGCAATAACCGCTCGACCTCGGGGCTGTGGTGTCCTTGCGGCGCCGGCGTGATCTCGAAGTCCATGCGCAGGACTTCGCGCCACTCTCCCTGCAGCCACATGCGGACCGGGCCGGGCGGGACGAGTCCGGCCTCCGACGCAGCAGCCGAGGCCTCGTTACGCAGGGCATCCGGTCCGCGTTGGCTCAGGGCGAAGTCATGCAGCGCCTGCAGCAGAGCAGGCGTCCGCAGCAAACGCGCCAGCCGCACGGCAAACTCCCGTCCGGCAGGGTCACCGCGGTCCAGGAGCAGCGGTACCAGGGCGGTGATGGCCGGATGCTCCTCCATGTAGCGAATGGTCAGGCGGGTGACCGCATCCGCGTCGCGCCGGCCGGCCCTGGCAGCGCCTGCCTCAACCCGCGCAACGAGGTTCTGCAAGGTCTGATCGGAGAGCCAGTTGCCAAAGGGGAAAGGCCAGGGGGCATGACGTTCCGCCACGGGCCGACGCAGATCGTCCACGTTGGTTTGTGCCAGGTCGTAGCCCGGCGCCAGCTTCAGTGCCTGCTCCCAATGCCGGCGGGCCTCGCGCTCTCGTCCCAGACGGTATTCGGCCACGGCTGCCAGGTGGTAGAGCATCGGCGCGCCGAGGTGTGCCTGCAACTGCCCGGCCCGCTCCGCACCGTGAAAGGCATCCAGCACGCCGGTGTCGTCGCCAAGGTAGCTCAGGGCCTCGGCCTTCTTGGACCAGACGTCCAGGGCAGTTGATTCCACCGCCTTCAGCCGCGTCGCCCACTCCGTGGCTTCATCTACCCGGCCCAGCAGGCAGCAGTAGCGAGTCAGGTTGCTGAGGGCGTGGAAGTTGTCTGGAGCCAGACGCAGCACCTGTTGGGCGGTACTGATTGCGCGGCCAAGGTCGCCTTCGGCGCCGTAGGTGAGGCTGATGTTGTTGAGCGCCGGTGGGAAGTCCGCTTTGGCGGCCAGCACTCGCTCCTCGATGCGGCGGGCCTCGGCATATTTGCCCAGGTCGATGAGCGCTCGGGCCTCTTCATGGAGCGTGCCCAACTCGCGTCCTCGCTCGCCGTGCAACCCCATCTCGGCCAGAGTGTCGTCCATTGAGGCTTCAAGATCGTCCATGGCCTGCCGACTCTCGCCGGCCCGAGGATGCTCCGGCCAGCGCTGCAGGTACTCGCGGAAGGTGCGCATGGCCAGGAGCGGATAGGCTGTGACCAGATAGGCGCCGACAAGATTGCATACGACGTCCGGATCGTCCGGCAAGAGCGTCCGCAGGCGCTCAGCGGTCTGCTGGTAGCGAGCATAGTCCTGGCGTGTGCGATACGTCTCCAGGAGGGTCAGGAGCGCGTCGGGCTGCCTAGAAGAAGACCGGTCCAACTCCACCAGCGTATCCCGCGCTTCGGTCCAGGGCTCGCTTGGAAGGAGTTTCACTGCCTCCGCCAGCGGCCGAGCAATGGCAGTGGGCTTTGGCACTGCCGTCTGCCGCTGTCGCTTCTGCTTTGCCATCGCCCGCACCTCCTGGCTGGAAGCATACCTGCTGCGGTACACTCGCGCACCGGCCCCCAGTTCGTGCTTCGGCGGCAGGTCGACGTGTGGCGCCCCGGTTGCCGCTCCGGCCCGGTCGCAACGCTGGGGGTGGGCGGCCGGCTCGACGGGCAGGATGTGGCGCCCGGCTTCTCGCTCCCCATCAGTGAGGTCTTCGCCGACCCGCTCCGTTAGCCGGTCCCCCAGGCGCGAGTACCTCAATCCACTACACACTGTTCTTGTGTACACCATCCGTATGATCATTCGGAAACAAGTCACCGTTTCGCCGGACATCGATAGGCGTATTCGGCGCCTTGCTCGTCAGAAGGGGATCTCGCAAAGTGCGCTGATTGTGCAGGCAATCGAGGCATTCCCCGGCCCGGTCGTGGGGTTGCTCTCGCAACGCTATGAGCAGCACGGTGCGGCGCTCTTCACCTGCGCGACGCACTATTCCGATCATTCGACGCATCATCGGCCTGATGTTGGAGCGTTGCCACCAACGCGTCCAGCTTCATCCCATCCCAGCGCAGGCGACTTGCTGCCAGCCAGCGCGGGATGTGCCGGCGGAGCGCTTCCGCTTCCACGCACTGCCGGAACACGGGGTCGGCCTTCTCCCGTGTCGTGAGCACATCTTCCAGTGCCTCCTGGTCGCTTTTTGTGGGGATGCCTAGCGCGCTGACCACAATGGCGCCCAAGCCGCGCGGCAAGGTTGCCAGTAATGCCTGCTGTGCCTGTTCCTGGAGCGCCATAGGTACGGCTTCCATCTCCGCGCGTGTCCCTGCCAGCGCCGTCAGGAGCGTCACCGCCTCAGCCGTCGGGAACCGTTGGGCGAGCACAGTGATCACCTGCTCCCGTTCATCGTGGGACAAGCTTCCAAGCCTGCTGGGGAGCATTGTCAAGGTCGTTGCTGGTTCGCTCATCACAATCCCTCCCGTTCGACCAACTCTGCAGGTGTCACGATCATCGGCGTCGGCCCCAACACCGCCGCAACCTGGCTAGCCCGTTGCAACCAATCATTGTCACATGACACAGCATACCTGGCGTTGCCGGCGGCCGCTGCGGCAAGGTGGAAGGCATCGGTCGCCGGCATACGCAACCGGTTGAGCCGGCGTACGGTGCGCAAAATCTCCGGTAACGGCACTGTGGCTACAGCGAGCGCCAGTACGTTCCGTGACTCCCGTTGAACGAAAAGCGGGCCGTTCCCCACTTCCGCCTCCAGCACCACCGAACTGAGGAGCCGCAGTTGGCCGCTCCGACAGGCTCCGATGATGCGCCGGACCAGGGCCGCCTCAGCGATCCCTCGGCGGCTGAGGCGGCCGAGGGATCGCTGAGGCGGCTGAGCACTGAGTTGTCTGGATACACCAGGGGTGGAAGAGCAGTCATTGTGCAATCCCCCTTCAGGCCATGATAGCTCGACGAGCCTTCGTGGCATAGCCTCTGTCCATCGCGGTGTGCGGCGTTGCGCCTCAAAGGGGAACCCCTCGCACCGTGGGTATAATCGTTGGGTCAGGAGCTTCGATGGCGTACCAATCCCTCTACCGTAAATGGCGCCCGCAGACATTTGCCGCCATGGTGGGGCAAGAGCACGTTGCCCGCACCCTGGCGAACGCTGTCAGCGAGGAGCGGATGGCCCACGCCTATCTCTTCACGGGACCGCGTGGCACCGGCAAGACCAGCGTCGCTCGCCTGTTTGCTAAAGCACTCAACTGCCCGGACCGGGTGGGGGCCGAGCCGTGCGATCGTTGTGTCTCCTGCGTCGCCATCCGGGACGGTCGCTCGCTGGATGTGCTGGAGATTGACGGCGCCTCCAATCGTGGCATCGACGAAATCCGCGAATTGCGCGAGCGCGTCGGCATGGCAGCCACGACGGGCCGTTTCCGCTTCTATATCATCGACGAAGTACACCAACTCACCGAGGCAGCCTTCAACGCCTTGCTCAAAACGCTGGAGGAACCGCCGGCCCACGTCATCTTCATCCTGGCCACCACGGACGCGCACAAGGTGCCGGCCACCATCTCCAGCAGGTGTCAGCACTTCAGCTTCCACCGGCACAGTTTGGCGGGCATCCGGGCGCGCTTGACCGAGGTGGCGGCGGCGGAAGGGTTTACGCTGGAACCGCCGGCGTTGGAGCAGTTAGCGCAGGTGGCCGACGGCAGTCTGCGGGACGCGCTCTCCATCCTGGATCAGGCGGTGGCCTTCTGTGGCCCCGCGGTCAGCGCCGATCAACTGACGGCAATGCTCGGATTGGTGCCGCAGGCGGCGGTCATGGAGTTCGCCGGCTACCTGCGAGAGCGCAATGTCGCTGCTGCCGTGCAGATGCCGAACCGGCTGGCCGAGGATGGCGCCGACCTGCGCCAGTTCAACCAGCAGTTGATCACGCACCTGCGCGGCGAACTGGCGGTGCAGAGCGCCGGCTCGCGGGGAGCAGGCAACGGCAAGGGCTGGGACCTGCCGCACCTGCTCGTCACGATCCGGGCCTTCGCGGCGATCGATTTCAGCGCACGGTTGACGATGATTCCGCAGTTGCCGCTGGAGCTAGCGGCGGTAGAAGTATGCGCGGAACCGGTGGCAGCAACTCCGGCCGCGGCGGTGGCGGCTCCCGTGCGAACCGCCCGCCCCGAAACGGCAATGGCTGCTCCAGACCCGGTCGCGGCGCGACCTGGCAACCTGCGGCCGGAGCGGAGCGGGGCGCCGGTCGGCCGACCTGCGTCGCCGGATGAGGATCAGGTGCTGAAAGCGCCAGCGCTGGCGTCAGCGGACGTGTTCGACCGCAACCCGATAGCAGCAGCCTCGGTGCCCGATGACATCCGTCGCCGCTGGGAACGTACCCTGGTGAAGCTGCGTCCGGTCAGTTCCAAGGCTCAGGCCATGTGTAACTCCGGTCAGTTGCTCGGCATTGATGGACAGACGCTGGTGCTGTCGGCCAAGGGCAGTAAGTTCGTTATGGACAGCGTGAACGATCAACGGCTGCGCAGCACGGTAGAACCGGTCATCGAAGAGGTGTTTGGCCAGAAGCTAGGCTTGCGCTGCGAGCTGAACGGCAGGCCTATGCCGGGACCGAGCAGCGCGCCAACGGCTCCATCTGAAGCACCACCCGAGGCGGGCCCGGAGGCGGTATCCCGTGCCGTCGTGTCTGATCGTCCGCCGACCCTGACCGAGCCGCCGCTCAATGGCGCGGGTGGCGCGCCGCACCCGCAACCAGCTCCACCACGCGATCTCGTGAGCGAGGCCAGGAATAACCCGACGGTGCGCATGGCGATGGACGCTTTTGGCGCATCAATTGAGAGCGTCATCCCGGCGGAGGACAGCCGCGCCGCGGGATAGGTCCCAGGGCAACCGTTGTGCTGAACGAAAGCGAAGAGGAGCAGGCAACCATGATGGGCAACCAGCGGCAGATGTTGCAGCAGGTGCAGCAAATGCAGAAGCAGATGCTGAAGATTCAGGAGGCGCTGGGCAACGAGACCGTGGATGGCAGCGCCGGCGGCGCTGTCACGGTGACTATCACCGGCCACCTCAAAGTGACGGCGATCCACGTCGCGCCGGACGCTGTCGATCCGAACGACGTGGCGATGTTGGAAGAGTTGCTGACCACAGCAGTCAATGACGCCATCAGCAAAGCGCAAGACATGGCCGCCAAGCGCATGGAGCCGCTCACCGGCGGTCTGCAGGGAATGGGTTTGCCGCCAGGGCTCTTCTAGGTCGAACGAAGGATGCACCAGTGTTTGATAGTGTCAGTGTCGCGCGTCCGGTGGCGGCGCTCATCGACGAGTTGGGCCGTCTACCACAGATTGGCCCGAAGACTGCCCAGCGCTTAGCCTATTTCCTGTTGCGCGCGCCGGCTGAGCGCTCCCAAACACTGGCGCAGGCGATCCTGGACGTGAAAGAAAAGATCGTCGTCTGCAGCGAGTGTTTCAACCTCACCGAGGAAGTTCCCTGCGCTATCTGCAGCGCCCGGAGTCGGGACCATGCGCTGATCTGCGCTGTGGAAGATCCGATCGATATCCTCTCCATGGAACGCATGCACGCCTTTCGCGGTGTCTACCATGTGCTGCACGGCGCACTCAATCCGTTGGAGGGCATCGGTCCGGACGAGCTCAAGATCGCCGAGTTACTGACGCGGCTCCGCCGCAGTCCCGTTCGCGAGCTGGTGCTGGCGACCAATCCTACGCTGGAAGGTGACGCCACCGCCGACTATATCGCTCGTGAGGTGCGGGCCGCCGGCCTTGCCACCATAGTCACTCGACTGGGGCGCGGTCTCCCCGTGGGTGGCGACCTGGAATATACCGACGACCTCACCCTCAGCCGCGCCTTTGAGAGCCGTCGCCCGCTGTAGGCCCTCTGGTACCATGGCCCCTGGCGCGAAGGCAGGAGAGGACAATACGGCGTGGGTGTGGCAGCGCTGCACATGCATAGCACGCAGAGCGATGGACGCTGCAGCGTGGTCGAGACCCTGGACCTGCTGGATACCGCCGGCGGCGTCGACGTCGTGTCGTTTACCGACCACGACGAGATCGGGGCCTGGGCAGATGCACTAGCCTGGAAGGCGGATCACCCCGCATCCAGCATCACGCCGCTCTGGGGCTGCGAAGTCACCATTCGGGGCGGCAAGCACATGCTGGTGTACATCTTCCAGCCGCCCTACCCCCGGAGGCGCTTCCCGGCGATGCGCAATTTACGCGAGACGCTCCGCCAGGTTGCCGAAGCCGGCGGTATCTGCATCGTCGCTCATCCCGATCAATGGGTCGTGGGTCTTGGGCTACGCCGACTGGAACGCGAACTGGCCGACGTGGCGATCATGGGTCTGGAATCGCACAGCCCCTATGTGCGTTCCAGCGAACGGCTGGCGGCCTTCGCGCGAACACACCACCTGGCGGTGATCGGTGGCAGCGATGCCCACTTCCCTCAGCATCTGCTGAAATGGACGACGGTGTTTCCAGGCAACACGCCTGCTGATCTGTTGCGAGCGTTAGAGGCACGAACGACGCAGCCTCAGGAAGGCGAGTTGAGCGCGAAAGTGCCCATGAGCGAGCTCGCTTTGCAGCAGTGGCAGGCGCTGCTCGTCCATCCTACACGCAAGGTTGCTCGTCTCGTTGGCCTGGAGCGCATGGCGCGATGATGCGCATCGGTGGCCATGTTTCTATCACCGGCGGCTTGTCCAAAGCGATTGAGCGCCAGGTGGCTATCGGCGGCAACTGTGGCCAGATATTCTTCACCGGCCCCAGCGCCTGGCGAGCATCCGTCCTGCCGGGCGACGACGTGGCGGCCTTCCAGGTAGCGGCCGCCGCCAGCGATATCGCCCCCTGGATCGTCCACGCCATTTACCTGATCAATCTGGCGTCCGAGGAGGAACGCATCTGGCAGGGTTCCATTCGCTCGTTGCAGGCGTACCGGCAACTGGGCGCCCGCGCCGGTGTGCTGGGCATCGTGGTCCACACCGGCACGCACCGCGGCGCCGGACTGGAGGCTGTGCTGCCGCGCGTGGCGGCGGGCATAGAGTCCGTGCTGTCCGCCCTGGAAGGTGGTCCACAGTTGATGCTCGAAGTCTGCGCCGGTCAGGGCGGCGCCATCGGTTGTACTTTTGGCGAGTTGGGCACGATCATTCGGGCCTTAGGCAGCGACGCGCGCCTCGGCGTCTGCCTGGACACCTGCCACGTTCTCGCCGCCGGCTACGATGTCGCCACGCCTGACGGCATTCAGCGCACGCTGGAGGAGTTCGAGCAGGAGATTGGCCTGGACCGTCTGGTTGCCATCCACGCCAACGATTCCCTGCACCCGTTGGGCTCGCACCGTGACCGGCACGCCAACATCGGTGAAGGGTTCATCGGGGATGCCGGCTTCGCCGCGCTGCTGGCGCAGCCCGCGCTGCGCCGCCTGCCGTGGGTGCTGGAGGTGCCGGGCGTTGAGCGCAGCGGTCCGAACTTGGAGAACATCACCCGCCTGCGCGGGTTAGCCGGGGAGGCCGCCCTCCTACCCCAAATCCTCTAACGCTTCCGCCGCCGGCTTGCGCTGGCCGAGGAAGATGGGCGTGTCGAGTTTGGTGTAGCGGCGTACTTCGGTGGCGCGGAGGGTTTCCACCATACGCACCATTTCGAAGGCATCGTCCGATTCGAAAGCGACAACGAACTCCTGGTCACCCAGTCCGAAGGAATGGACAGTGTTGGTCAGCACCCCGCCACCTGTAGCAGCTTCGCTCGGAATTGGGAACGTGACACTCGGGTTCGGCAAGGAGCGCAGGCGAAATGCCTGGTCGATTTGGGCTGCGTCGGCAGCCGCTTCTAACTCGGCGCGTGGGACACTGAACTGGCGACCGAGGCGGCCGTGGTCGGCCATCAGGGTCCGGCGCTCTTCAAAGGTCAGCAGGTACCACTCCGGCGTTTTGATGAAGGGATAGACGCTTAGGTAGCGCTTGGGCGTTGCGCCTTGCAGGAAGGCGGCGCTATGGGTGGGGTCATACTGGGCAGGGGTGGCAGCGCCGGTGTAGACGTAGGCCCAGGCCAGGTGTGCTCCCAACGTGGTGCGGCGCAAGGCGACGGCGAGTGTTTGCACGTCGGCGAACTCCCGGCTATGCAGCCAGAGCATCAGGTCGGCGTCGGCACGGTAGCCGGCGAGGGAGTAGGCGCCGCGGATGGTCAGGCCGGTTGGTCGGGCATCCAGGGTCGCCAGGTATTCCTGCCGGGCGGCGCGGCGCGTCGCTTCCTCAAGCTGCCGCCAGGATGGCTGCGCCTTGAGCAGCCAGAACGCGGCGTAGGTGGGCGATGGCGTTGTACTCATAGTTGTTGGTCGCTTCCTCCAGGCTTGTGCCCGATGCTGCCGATGGCATCGGCCGGGTCGTCGCAGCCAGCAGGGACGCTACGACGATGGTCATGCTTATGGTCCCATGTTCTGCGGAGAGCGTTGCACCTGGGCGCTGTTGGTCTCTTTGCTCAGCCAGTCCGTGTAGGTCTTGGCCTTGATCTGATCGATCTGGCTCTGGCTCAAAGGCCGGGCCGGCGCCACATCCGTAACCTGAATGATCTCCGAACTGCCGTTGTCGCCCAGGACCGGGGAGATCTGGAAGGGCTGGGCGCCGAAGGCGAACTGGTCGAAGGTCGCATCTTCTACGCCTTTCGGCGTCCAGTCCACGGCGCGGCTGATCTCCTTCGCTGCCGTGTCCTTCTGGTACTGGGCATTGACGTCTGCCCAGTGCCCACCGGACTGCAACTCTTTCAGGGCGGCCGCTGCTTTGGCAGCGTCACCGAAGCTCATTATTCGCGCCTTGACCTGGGGCTGCACCGTCTTCAGATCCCTGCTGAGATACGCCTTGATGTTGGTCTCTTCCAGGCGTGTCGTCAGGATACCGCGTACTTGGGCGTCATTGAGGCCGGTGGCGGCCAGCACCTGTTGATATTGGCTGGCGGTTGGGGCGCCTAACTGCTTCTGTTCCTGGATCAGGGCCGCGTCTACTTGCCTGGTTGTCGGGACGATCTGGGCAGTAGGGGCGCCGGACTTCTCTAGCGCCGGGATGGCATCGGCAACGATCTGGGCATTGATGAGGTCGTTGGCGGCCTGATCACCGACGCTGCTGAGTTGCTGCTGCAGGGCGTTCAGCGCCGCCTGCTGGTTGGCCGTGGCGGCGGCATCGTTGGGCGCCGGTTGATTGGCCTGCAGTTGCTGGGCCTGCCCTTGCAGTTCAGCGATGACCAGCGCTTGATAGTGCTGCCAGGTATCGCGGCGGATCGGCTCCCCGTTTACCACAGCCACGGGTGTACTGGGCTGGCGGATGTTGTTGATGTAGATGCCGGCGCCGCCAACCAGCAGCACGAGCACCACGGTCACCAACGTGACCAGCACGACCCACTGGGTCTTGCGCCGTCCTTGCTCGACGCTGGACAGCGTTGGATCGAAGTTGAACAGCAATGGCCGTTGGCGGAGGGGCGCAACGCGCGTGGGTTCATGCCGCGCTGTCGGCCGCTGTGCTACCCGCGGCGCCGTGCGCGGCCGGATCGGCATGCGCTAGCCGCGCATGTGCTGCGGCGCGAAGGGCAGCAACGCCATGTGGCGTGCGCGCTTCAGCGCTGTGGTTAGCTTGCGCTGATGCTTGGCACACACCCCGGACTTACGGCGGGGCTCGATCTTCGCCCGATCGGACAGATAGCGACGCAGCCGGTTGACATCCTTGTAGTCGACGTACTTGATCTTGTCGACACAGAAGATGCAAACCTTGCGCCGGCCGTAGCGCTCCTTACGGTACTCGCGTTCCGAGGCGCTGCTACTGCTGCTATTGCTACTACTGTTGCTGGGGCCGCTCGTCGGCCTGCTCCTTGGGGGCATAAAGGGGATCTCCTCTTAAAGTTAAAGAACTGTCAGTGCTGCCTCAGAATGGCAGGTCATCTCCGCCCGCCTGCACGCCGGGCTCTTCCTTGAAGCCACCGGCGAAGTCGTCGCCGCCGGCGGGGGGTTGCCCACCCTTCGGGGTCAGCATCATCATGTCGTTGGCAATGACTTCGGTGCGATAGTGCTTCTGGCCATCGTTGCCATCCCAGGAATGGGTCCGCAAGCGGCCTTCGATGTAGACCTTCTGGCCTTTGGTGAGATACTGGTTGGAGATCTCTGCCAGCCGCTCATACATCGTGACGTTGAACCACTCAGTCTCCTCGCGCGCCTCGCCGCCCGGCGGGGTCCAACGGCGGCTGACGGCTACCGAGAAGTTGGTGACCGGCTTGCCGTTCGGCATGTAGCGCATCTCGGGATCTTTGCCCAAGTTACCAATGATCATGACCTTGTTTAGCGAGTTTGCCACGTCCTGCTCCTTCCCCTGGTCGCTATTCGCCTTCCCGGATCACCAGGTGGCGTAGCACATCCTCATCCAGTTCCAGTTGGTGTTCGAGGGGGGCGACGTTGGTCGGCGCCATCGCGAACGTCACCACCTGGTAGTAGCCATCATGAAAGTGCCGAATCGGGTAGGCCAGCCGGCGACGGCCCATCGTGTTCTCTTTCGACACCTCGCCCCCTTGATTGGTGACGAGCGCGTTCAGGCGCTGCGACAGGGCGCCGGCGCTTTCCTCGTCCAAATCCGGGCGGTAACAGACCATCATCTCGTAGTTGTGCAAACTCAACCTCCCCATACGGGTATGCCCCACGGGACGACCGGCAGGACTCGCTGCTGCGAGAGGCCGGAGCCGGACCACGCCGACTGGTTCGCCGGGAGCTGGAGGGACGCCCCACAAGGACGCCCACAACGGTAGACGGCTCACGCCGCCACCGGGTATGGCAAGTGGCAGCACTCACCAAACCGTGGGGGCAGTTTACCACACGTGGCTGGGGGACGTTGTCACCAGGTAGACCAGTTCCGTCGGGAACTCCAGGCGCTCCACCTGCCAGGGTCGTCCGGCGATGAGTTGTTGGAAGCGGGTCGCGTAGTTGGCGCGCATCCCTCTCTCGTGGCCGCCCAGACTGCGCAGCGGGAAGGAAATGACCATCTGCTTCACCCGCAGGGTCGACAGCAGGCGCGCCGCCGCCGACCGATCCAGTTGGTCCAGCGTGGGCAGGCACTTCAGGAGGAGTGCGAGATCGGCTGGCCGACCGACTGTCTCCTGCGTGAGCTCGGCAAGGTGGGCTCCGCCGTCCACACCGGTGAGCGGCAGCGCTGCCGCGAGGAACTGGATGAGGTCGGCGTGGACATCGTAGGCGTGGTACGAACAGCCTTCCGCCAGGGGCATCCAGGGGATGGCCAGCGGGTTCAGTCCGCAGCCGAGGTCAAGGATGCTGTGGACCGGACCGAGGTGGTCGAAGATGGCCCGGTAGAACGGCTCCAGTATGGGCAGGCGCTCGCGGGTCGAGGTGTGGCCCGCCATCAAGGCGCTACAGCAACTGCGGAGGGCGGCAGGATCGCCGGCCGCAGCACGCAGTCCTTCCAGCGCCTCGGGATAGGCCAGCTTGCCGTCCAAAAAAACGCCGACCATCTGGTGCAGCTTGGTCTTGACGGCCTTGACCGTCTCCCTGTGGCTGCGCTGCTTGCGGAGCTCCGCCTGGACTACTGAACTGACGAGGGCGGGGCTGATCGCCCGATACCTGGTACTGGAGCGTACTTCAGCGATCAACGCCTCCAGGTCGACGCTCACGCCGGCTGTTCCGGCGAACGCAAGAGCTCCGTCAGGCGCGTCATGAAGCGCAGGTTATGAATGGTTGCCAGGCGGGCATAGAGGAGGTCGTTGATGCTGTGCAGGTGGTGCAGGTAGCCCGTGGAGTAGCGGCGGCAGCAGGGGCAATCGCAATACGGGGAGATTGGCGCCGGCGTGCGGAAATGCTTCTTGTCGTTGATGTAGAGGTAGGTGAACCAACTGCCGTCGCGCCCGGCATCTGTTGGCAACTGCTCGGTGTTCCAGGTATAGAGGCGGCCCTGGCGGGCGTCGCGGGTCGGTAGCGCACTATCGAACATCTCGTAGCCGGCAGCGGCACAGGCCGCCACGTTGCGCGGACTGCCCACACCCAGCGCGTGCATCGGCCATTGCGGCCCGATCAGGTCGCGGGTATAGCTGATGATGGAGGTTAGTAGCTTCCCATCCTCGTCCAGGGGCCAGCCACCGAAGCCGTAGCCGTCGAAGCCGATAGCCAGCAGTTGCTCGGCGCAGGCGCGCCGTAGTTCGGGCAGGTTGCCGCCTTGTACCACCGCAAAGAGGAGGGGCCTGCCCTCCGGCGGTATGCGCCGCTCGTCCAGTACACGTCCGAACTCGCGCTTGCAGCGCAGCGCCCAGGCCAGCGTGCGCCGTACTGCTGCTTCTTGCTCCGCTGGCAGTGAGACGGCGTTGGTGCAGTCGTCGAGGCAAACGACGATATCAGCGCCATAGCTGAGCTGCAGGCGCACGCTCTTCTCTGGTGTCAGGTGATACTTGCGCGCCGAGTCTTCCGGTTGGAAGGTGATGCCGTCGTCGCTGATACTGCCTTGCTTCGGGTTCTGGCGGATTAAGGAATACGCCTGGAAGCCG
This sequence comes from Chloroflexota bacterium, assembly GCA_036734945.1. Classification (GTDB taxonomy): domain Bacteria; phylum Chloroflexota; class UBA4733; order UBA4733; family UBA4733; genus UBA4733. The sequence goes on along the minus strand of DAIMXP010000029.1, from coordinate 4,481 downwards.
CCGGAGTCGGTCATGATCGGCAGTGTCCAGCCGGCCATGCGGTGCAGGCCGCCCAATGCCTGAATCGTGGAAGAGCCGGGCCGCTGCATCAAGTGAAACGTGTTCATCACCAGCGCCGTCACGCCACACTCCTCCAGGTCACGCGCATCAACGCTGCGCACCACGCCGACCGTGGCATCCGGCAGAAACGCGGGGAAGGTCAACGTGCCGTGGGCCAGGGTCAGGCTAGGCATGTGGCCACACCGTCGTGCCGCTCGCCCGGCGACTGAAGTCGCGGGCTACAGCGTGCGAAGTCCGCCTGCGCGGACTGGACGCTCGCTTTCGGTGGCGCATTCCAGCCCGCGAAGGGCCCAGAGGGCGCCCACTTGGCTTGGCATTGCCCGCGACTTCAGTCGCCGGGAACCCAGACTCAGCCATCGGCGTCCTCGTCCTCGGTCTCGGCGTCCGCCCCAACCGGCTCCGGTTGGTCGGCGCGATAGCCTGTGCCGGCGATCACCAGGGTGTATTCACCGCGTAGCTTCGTCGGGCGCAAGGTCGTCAGCAAGGCACTCAGGTTGCCGCGTTCGACCGCTTCGAAGCGCTTCGTGAGGTCGTTGGCCACGGCGGCAGGGCGGTCGCCATAGACCTGGAGCGCGTCTTCCAGTGTCGCCAGCAAGCGGTAAGGACTCTCGTAGAAAACGAGCGTGTGTGGCGCCTCGCGGTCCACCTCAAGGAAGCGCTGGCGCGGTCCGCGCTTGCGCGGCGGGAAGCCACGGTAGGTGAAGGCGTGGGCGGGCAGACCGGACAGCACGACGGCCATGACCAGGGCCGAGGAACCGGGGATCATGGTCATCTCCGCGCCGGCAGCGATAGCGCCACGCACGAGGCTGTAGCCCGGATCGGAGATGCCGGGCGTGCCGGCATCGCTCACAAGGGCGATGGACTTGCCGTCGGCGTGCAGTTGCAGCAGGTGGGGCAGCACGCGGGCCTCGTTGTAGCTGTGAAAGGCGATCTGCGGCTTCTTGATTGCGTAGTGGTGAAGTAGTATCGACGTGTGGCGCGTATCCTCGCTGGCGATGATGTCCACGCTGCGGAGGGTCTCCAACGCGCGCATGCTGATGTCGCCCAGGTTGCCGATGGGCGTAGCGACGAGGTAAATCATGTGCTTCCAACTTATCGACGCGCCAGCCCCTGCGGGTACTGTATAGTGCCATGCGACGATGTGCGGGGACTGAGCAGTGCAGTGCATTCTGACGATAGCCGGGTCTGACTCCGGTGGCGGAGCGGGCATTCAGGCGGATCTCAAGACCTTTGAGGCGCTCGGCTTGTTCGGTACCAGCGCCATCACGGCGATCACGGCGCAAAATACGCTGGGCGTGACAGCCATTCACGGGGTACCCGTGGAGATGGTGGCGGCCCAGATCGACGCCGTGGTGAGCGATCTGCGTCCGGCGGCCGTCAAGGTGGGGATGCTGTCCAGTCCCGAAATCGTGGCAGTGGTCGCGGCCGCCATCGCCAGGCATCGCTTGCCGAACGTCGTCGTTGACCCGGTTATGGTGGCGAAGAGTGGCGACCGATTGCTACTGCCGGAGGCCGTGGAAGCATTAATTCGTCTGCTGCTGCCTCTGGCGACTGTGTTGACGCCGAACCTGCCCGAAGCCGCGGTGCTCCTGGGGCGGCCGGTGCTGACGTTGGAGGATCAGGAGGCAGCCGCGCGGGACATTGCGTTGCTGGGACCGCAGGCCGTTGTAGTCAAGGGCGGGCACAGCGACAGCGACCCGGTGGATGTGCTGTGGACTGCCGGCGTAGTGCGGCACTATCCGGCGGAGCGCATCGCCACGAGCAGCACACACGGCACCGGGTGTACGTTCAGTTCCGCCATCGCCGGCTACCTGGCGCTCGGCCTGCCGCTACCGGAGGCTGTCGGCGCTGCCAAAGCCTACGTCACCGGCGCGATTGCCCATGCGCCGGGGTTGGGCGGCGGGCACGGTCCGGTTAACCACCACTGGCAACAGGTCGCTGTCGCTGCGGTTAGCCGATGAAACCGGAGCTGCTGGCCGTCTACGTCATTCTGGACCCTGATCGCTGCCACGGACGTTCCTTACCGGACCTGGCGAGGCAAGCGGTGCAAGGCGGCGCGACTATGCTGCAACTCCGTGCCGAGCAGCGTAGCACCTACGACCAGGTGCTGCTAGCGCGCGCGTTGCGGGCGGTGACGCAGGAGCTAGGGGTGCCCTTCATCGTAAACGACCGAGTGGACGTTGCGCTGGCTGTTGGCGCCGATGGGGTCCACGTCGGTCACCCCGGCGTAGAAGACATGCCGCCGGAACTAGCCCGCCGGCTTCTGGGACCGCAAGCAATCATCGGCGTCTCCGTGTCAACGCCGAGGGAAGCCGTGGCCACGGCCAGGTTGGGGGCGGACTACCTCTCCGTCGGGCCTATCTTTGCAACGGGGAGCAAAGGTGACGCCGGGCCCGCGGTTGGCCCTGAACGCCTGGCAGCCGTGCGCGTGGTGGTGACGCTGCCGCTCTGTGCAATCGGTGGTATCACAGCCGCCAACGCTGTCCGCGCGATCGCGGCCGGTGCCGACGGTGTGGCAGTGATGTCCGCGGTGACAATGGCGGCGGACCCGGCGGCCGCGGCGCGGGGGTTGGCCAGGGCGGTGGCGCGGTGAGGCGGGGGGACCTACCCCACTAAACTGAAGCCACGATGGAATCTACATGGCTCGGTGCGTGCGGAATGCGCTTCTCATCGTGGCTTCACTATAGGTGATGTACTACAACAAGTCGCTCCTCGACAAGGCGGGGCAGCAGTACCCCGATGTCACCTGGACCTGGGACAAGCTCCTTTCGGCGGCCAAGACCTACGTCGATGACCACGCGGCCTTCGGGCCGTTCGCTCGGGTGCGTTGACTGCTCGCCCGGCTCTCGAAAGCGCCGGCGGTCCGAAGAGCATAGCGACCTCGTGGCGCATTACCAGGAAGGTGACAAGCGCCGCCAGGATGACCGTGCCCATTAGAAGCAGCCGGAAGAGCAGGACGGTCGCCGCGGCCTCAGTCACCGGGGCGCCGGCGGCGCGTAGCGCCCCTAGACCGGTCAGTTCGGAGACGCCAAGCTCGGTGGGAGTCGGCAGGATGAGACCCGAGCCGAGGCCGAAGAGGTATGCGGCGATGGCATACCAGTACGACACGCCGCCCGCGCCGACGCCGCGCAGCAGGATGGCGTAGGCGCTACCTGACGCGGCCAGCGCAACCGTGCTCAGCGCAAAGCCGGCCAGTAGTACTCGCGGTGCGCGAAGGCGTCGCGCGCCCACCGCGAAATAATGCACCTGGTTGGCCAGCCAGTGGGCTCTAGGGTGCATCGCCATCGCCCGGGGAAGGCGGAGCCGGCGTCCCACAACGTTCCAGATGCCGAGCAGTCCGACGAACACCGCCAGACCGCCTATAATGAGGGGACGCAGCCAAGACCAGGTGGGTATGCCGACCACCGCCAGGTAGAGGCAGCAACAGGCGACTTCCAATAGGATGCCGACCAGCGTCGCGGCGGCAGTGTAGGCGATCGGGGCGCTCGTCTCGCGCTCCAGCAAGTAGTTGGCGAAGTAGACGCCGACGGGCAGGCTCTCGGTAGCTTCCCCTCCCGCGAAGGCGACTGCCGCCTGGCGTGGCGTTAGTGGCACGTGCATCACGCACAGGAAGAGGTACCACTGCGCCCCACGCATGGCCAGGTAGAGCAGCAGGAGCAAGACCGCTATGGCCAACGCCGCATGGTCGATGCTGGCGATGGCCCGGCCGACGCGGCGCACGTCGCCAAGGGCAAGCACTCCGAACACCAGCGCCAGCCCGAACGCCAATGGGATCAGCACGTTGGGGCGCAGGAAGTGCGCCACCGTGAGGCTCCTTTTGACGTGCATACCATTCATACTTTCATACTATTGAGCGAGTGGCCGGTCGTCCCAGGGCGCTATCCCCGTCACGTCATCAAGGCTACGGCGGCAGTGGGTGTGTTCGAGCCGTGGTGGCCTGGCGGCGCCGACGCCGGACGATGGCCTGATTCAGCCGGGCGAGGTACGCCCCGAACCGCTGGCAGTCCTCCTTCGACCAGTCTTCCAGCAGATCGGCAAAGAGGGCAAGATAGGCATTGTGGGCCGCCTGGAACTGCCTACCTCCGAGCGCAGTGGCTTCCAATAGGCTGACCCGCGCGTCGCCTGGATCGGGTCGGCGCTGCACCAACCCCTTGGCCTCCAGAGCGGCCGCCTGTCTACTTGCTGTCGAGAGGTCCACCTGGAACGTCTCAGCGAGGGCAGCGATCCCAACGGCGCCGCGCGTCGCCAGTTCGTCGAGCAGCAGGTAGGCTGACCGGTCGAGCGTGACGGCATCCTCCTGCCGCCGATGCCCCCACCAACGGTGCGTACCTCCCCGCTGGACCCCATCCGCGCCCTGCGCCACCGCGGCAAGTGCGCCACAGATTATCGCGCCGTTAGGTTGTTTGGGTGCGGCGGCAGAT
>DAIMXP010000028.1:0-70249 GCA_036734945.1 Chloroflexota bacterium | reverse complement strand
TTCGATGGGTTATCTTCGGTTAGTGACGGACTTTTGTTAGTCAAACACTCTCTAAGGGGCCCGGAGCGAACCCCCGCTACGACTGGAGCGTCATCGACCAGTTGATCGCGCCGTGGGCGCCGGCAGGCAAGATCGTCAACCTCCTGCTGCTCGGCACGAGCTTCCCGCCCAACGTGCTGGCGGGCGTGCCGTCGTGGTTGCAGCCGCAACTCCAAACGGTAACGTGCGGCACGAACATCGCGCCGGTGTACTGGCAAGCCGCCTATATCACCAACTAGTGGGTCACGCCGCATTTAGTCGCGATTGCCGCACTCGGGCACCGTGCTTCACAGTATGCTACTCATTTCTCGGTTAAATGCGGGATGACCCACTAGCAGAGCTACGTGGCCGCCGTCGTCCAGCACTACGCCGCCAATCCCAATGTCGGCTACATGCGTGTCGGCGTGGGCACGGGCGCCCAGGACCTGGTGGTCGGCGTCCGCAACGCCTCTTGCCTGGCTAGCTGGAACGCTGCCGGCTACCAGTCCCAATGGCCAATGTACGCGCAGCAAATGATCGCCTTCGCCGGCTCGCTGCACTCGCCCAAGCAGTTGCTCGTCTCGTTCAACGACTATGCCAACGACCCACCGGCCGCGCAGATCGCCCAGCAGGACGCCGCGGCGGGCATCGGCTTCGGCTTCTCCGGCTTGCAGGCGAGCGATGCGACCGCCTACTCGGCACACCAGCCGTGCGACCAGACAAACTGGTGCGCCCTTTACGACCAGTACGCTAGCAAGATGCCGCTGTTTGTCCAGACACTGTATCAGTCGTACCCAGGGCCAGGCATTGGCGCCGTCACGCGGGGGATCGAGAGGACCGGACCGCTGCCCCCGCTGCTCCAGACTTCTCTCGCCCTGCATACCCAGATCTTCGAGCTCTACGCCCAGGACTGGCTGCTGGCCTTTGACCCGAATGCCCAGGGCTACAGCCAGTACCACGCGCAGTATGTGCAGGCATTGGGTGCAGCGGCGCAAGTGGTCGGCACGGCCGGCGGAGCGCCACTCCCTACGGTAGCTCCATAGAAAGGCTCGTGCCGCCGGGAAGCATGCCGTTATTGCTCTGGTCTCGATTCCATGGTACCATTTCCACGGAACGGTTCCATTGCATAGAGTGGGAGTTTCCTCATGCTCCGAACGCTATCACACCGGGCTGAGCACACGACGCGCCGCCAACTGCTGCAGCGCGCGGGTACGCTGGCGGCTCTCCTCGCAGTCGCTGCGCTGAGCGCTTGCGCCACCTCGCCGGCGCTGGTTACCACACCACCAGGTTCGACCAGTGTGGCCTTGACCACCAGCGCGCCGGCCGCCACCGCGAGCGGGACGGCCCCAACGAGCGCGAGAGCGGCGCCGACACCGGCGGCTGCCACGGCGAACGCGCCGGCCGGGGCGCCGATATCCGTCGCCTGGATGACGCGCGGCAGCGTACCGGAAAACAAGTGGGAAAAGGATGTCGCCATCCCGCAGTTCCAAAAAGCTTTCCCCACGATCAAAGTCGAATGGCTCAATATCGCCTACGCCGACTACGTCACCAAGAGCATGGTGATGGGCGCCAGTGGCACCGCGGCCGACATCTGGGGGGCCAACGGCGGCGCCGGCACCCGCGCTTACGCAGCGGCGGGCGGCATGATCCAGAGCCTCTCCCCTTTTATTCAACGCGATAAGGTCGACCTCTCCGTCTACCCGAAGGCAGCCGTCGACTTTCTCACCCTCCAGGGCCACGTCGTCGGCCTGCCATTCACGAATAACGGCTCCTTCGTCTTCTACAACAAGGACCTGTTTCAGGCGGCGGGCGTACACTTCCCGCCATCGTCCTGGGAAGACAAGACCTGGACGGTGGACGCCCTGCGGTCGACAGCGCTGAAGCTCACCAGCAATCCCGGACAGGCGAACGCGAAGTATGGCCTCACCGTCCAAAACAACGACACCGGCTGGGGCATGGGGAGCTGGCTCTGGGGAGGCGATCCCTACTCGGTCGACGGCTACGCCACCGGCTATCCGTCACAGTGCCACTTTGACGCTCCCCCGGTGCAAAGCTCCTATACCTATTTCAGCGACCTGATCGTCAAGGATCACGTCAGCCCCAGCGCCGATGATGTGAAAAGCATGGCGTTGAGCAAGGCTCCCTTCATCGAGCAGCGCTCGGCGATGCACATGGTCGGCGGCTGGTACATCCAAAACCTGAAAGGGGTGGTCAAGTTCAATCTCGGGATCGCCGCCTTTCCACGCGCCACCACCAATGTGGCGCCGATCTGGCCCGATTCCTACGTGATGTCGGCCACCACTCGCCACCCGGACCAGGCCTGGACGCTGTTGCACTACCTGATCGGCACGGAAGGGCAACAGGGCTTCATGCAGTCCACCGGTTCGGCGCCGTCCGATCAACGGCTGTTGGATCAATGGTACAAGCTCTACACGTTCATCCCCACGGCGGAGTTGAAGCAAGCGGTGGAAGGCTCCTTCGTCAATGCACGTATCATCATCCTCAAGGAGTTAGTCGACTTTGTCCACATCGACAGTGCGCTGGAGCCCCTGCTGACGCCGATGTACCAGGGCAAGGCCACCGTGGCGACCACGCTCCAGCAGGTGCAACGTGCGATCACGACGGCGCTCGCGCCGAACGTGGGCAAGCGGCTCTGCAGCACCGGCGCCTCGTTCGGCATCTGTCAGTAGATCGCCGGCACGCCAGGAGACGGGGTGCTGTATCCTGGTGCAGCAGCGGCGACATCAACAGCATCGGAAAGGGACACATGCTCCATGGAAGAGTCAACACCGACGCAGGTCAGTGCGCCGAAAAGCATCCCACTGACGCCGGCTGCCTTCGAGCCTTCGAACCAGACGGCGCTCTACTGGCTGGGCAGCGCCGGCTTCTTCATCAATGGCCGGGGTTCCCTCCTGCTGATCGATCCGCACATCACCATGATGGCGCCGGGGCGCATCGAGGGCGGCTGGCGCCTGCTCATTGATCTGCCGATCGAGGCGGCGGCGATTCCCCGCCTGGATGCCGTGCTCTATACCCACTCCGATGGCGACCACCTGGCCCGCCGGTCAGCGCAGGTGCTCCTGCCCACCGGCGCCCGCTACTTCGGGCCGCCACCGGCGCTCAAAGTGCTGCGCGACCTTGGTGTGCCGGAGGAGCGGCTGCAAGCAGTGGCCTATGGCGAGCAGTTCCAGGTGGGCGCGGTCGCGGTGACGCCGACGCCGGCCGATCACCCCCATCAGTTGCGCGACCCCGCCCGGTTAGGGCCGCCCTTCGGTCCCGGCGACTGCTGTGGCTACCTGCTGGCCACCGCCGATGGCTCGATCTGGTACCCTGGCGATACCCGCCTGATGCCGGAGCACTTGCAGATGCGCGGCGTCGACGTGCTGCTCACCGACGTGTCGCGCGACGAGTGGCATCTCGGCGTCGAGAGCTCGGCGCGCCTGGCGAACGCCGTGGGAGCGCCTCACCTCATCGCCTACCACTACGGCACCTACGATGCCCCCCGCGGCACCGCCTTCAACGGTGATCCAGACGAGGTGGCCAGCAAGGTCCACGATGCCGAACGGCGCTTCCACCGCCTGGCTCCCGGCGAGCAGTTCGTGGTACGACGAGCCGCGCCCAACGCGCGGTGAGCAGCAGAGCGTTAACCGGGCCGCGACTGCGGTCTGCGGCCCAAAGACAGGACTGCGGTCCTGAGGAACGGCTGCGGCACCGCAGTGCGGTCTTTGGGCCGCAGACCGCAGTCGCGGCTCCACAGGGCCTTGCTAGACCGTTTTATGCCAGCCGCGGCGCACAGTTGCTATACTTGGCGAAATAACGGATAGCCAGGAAGGTCGATGCAGCATGGCAGTGACACGCGAGCGCCTGGAACAGGGCATGACCTACGAGCAGTTTGTCGCCGGCATGACAAAGCATCGCGAGCGTCTGCTGCAAAACGAGCAGGCGACCGTAATCGACCCAGCGGACCTCGACTTCTTCCGCCACTTGCCGGAGACCCTCGATGTCCTGGTCCTGGCAGAGGATGCGCCCGGCGACATCGCGGCCGGCCTGTCCGTCCTGGCGAAGCTGGCAAATGAGTCGGGCAAACTGCGTCTGCACCTCTTTCGGCGCGACCAGGACGACGACCTGATGAGCCAGTACCTCTTCCAGGGGCAGTTTCGCGCCATCCCTGTGTTCGTCTTCTTCGACCAGCACATGCGCGAACTGGGGCACTTCATCGAACGTCCACCCGCCTTCAATGCGCTGCAGGCCCGCGAGCGCCGGCGCCTCTTCACCGAGCACCCGGAGATGGGCGATCCGGCGACGCCGGGTAACGAACTGAGCGAAGCACAACGGCAGACCCGGCAGACCCTACTCGCCAGCCTGGATGCCACGCTCGCTCCAGAGCGCGCGCGCATGCTGGTACACGACCTGCGGGTGATTGTGGAGCACACGCCAGCTACCTGAGAGGAGGACGCTGGGAAGACTCGGCGGACCACCCAGCCGTGGGCCTACCCTGGAACAGCCGGCCGATGTCCAGGGGGACGCCGGGAAAGAGCGGGCTGTTGAGGACATCGCCGCGCCCGAGCGAGGCCCGCTCAACGTAGTGGCCGTCCACAAGGTCGAAGCGATGGAGCCGTTGCTCGGTGAGATTGATGATCCAGTACGATCGAACACCAAAGCGCTCGTAAATGGCGAGCTTTTCCGACCAATCGCGCTCGATGGAAGTCGGCGACAGCACCTCCATGACCACGTCGGGAGCGCCGTGAACGCCTGTGCCGGTGACGATGCCCTGGCGTACCGCGACCACGAAGATACCATCCGGCAGCGTCATGTTGAACTGGTCGAAGACGACGTCGATGGGGCCGGGGTAAAATGTGCCATGGTCGGCGTCTTCCACCGGCTCGAACAGGCGAGACAGGCGGCTCACCACCTGCTGGTGGGCCGGCGTGGGCGAGGCACGGGGCACCAGTTCGCCGTCCAATAGTTCGTAGAGGATGCCGTCGTCGGGCCTCCGGCACAGCTCATCGTAGGTGACCTTGCGTTGGGCAACGGCCATGGCGGACCTCCCTTCCTCCAACGAGATCAACCGTCGCGATCACAATGCCCGCGTCTCCGCCACTCGCTTGGGCAGGATCGGTACCTCCACCAGCAGTGTACCAATACCGTCAGCGAAACCGGCGAGGTCAGAGGTAATGCGTCAGGCCTGCTCACCGACAGCGCTACGATAGGATTGTACGTTGCCGACATTCCGTCGGCTGGCGTGATGAGGAAGATTGCCAATGGCGCCGTCTGAGCAAGTAACAGCCGAAGTCCTCCTGGTCACCGACTGCGTCAACGTCGGACTCCTGCGCTCTGGCGAGCGTGCCCTGGCAATTGATTGTGGGACTGGCGCCTTTGTCGATGACCTCGCCGAGGTCGGCACTCTTCACCTCGACTGGGTACTGGCGACGCACCACCACCGCGACGGCTGCTCGGGGCTGGCGCGCTGCCGTACCGCTGGCGCGCAACTGGCCGTGCCGGCGGCGGAGCAGGCGCTCTTTGACGCTGTGGAACGCCATTGGCTCGCGCCGGAAAGCCAGTTCCACCGTTACCGCCTGCAGCCTGGCGCCAATGTCCTTGCCACATCAGTTGCCGTCGACCGTGCGCTGGCCGGCGGCGACACCTTTGCCTGGGAGCAGTACGCCATCCAGGTCGTCGCCACGCCGGGACACACCGACGGCAGCCTCTCCTACGTGGTCGACTGCGCCGGCAGGCGCGTCGCCTTCGTGGGCGATCTGCTGTATGGCGAAGGGCAGTTCTGGGAGCTCTGGAGCCTGCAGGGTCCACCGCCCGACGACCTCGTCGGCATGCACGACTACCACGCCTTCTGCGGCCGCGGCCGGCAGGCGGTCGCCTCGTTAGAACGACTGCTACAAGCCAATGCTCCCGATGTGCTCGTTCCGGCGCACGGACCGCTGATCCGCGATCCGGCGGCGGCGTTGGCCGCGCTACGCCGTAACCTGGAGGCGCTGCTGGCCAACTATTACCACACGTCGTCCATGCGCTATTACTTTCCCGATTGGACGGCCCGGCAGTTGCCGGCGACGTCGCAGGTGTTACCCGGCCGGCTCGCGACGCCGCCGGCGTGGTACCGCGTCGCGCGCGGCACCATGCGCGCCATCGTCGCCGCCTCGGGGCGGGCCCTGGTTTTCGACTGCCCGGCCCCGGCGGCCGCCGCCGAGATCACGCGCTGGATCGCCGCCCGCACGATTAGCGGCGTCGACGCGGTGTGGATCTCGCATTACCACGACGACCACGTCGGCGGCATCGCTGCGCTGGTGGAGCAAACCGGCTGCGCCGTCTGGGCCCATCGCAGTTTGGCCGACGTGCTGACGCGACCGGACGCCTACGCGCTGCCCTGCCTGGACCCGACCGTCATTCAGCCGGATCGCCTCCTGGAAGAGGGCGAGCGTGTCGACTGGCAGGAATTCACACTCAGCGCCTACGACTTCCCCGGGCAAACGCTGCTGCACAGCGCCTTGCTGGTCGAGCAGGCGGACACAAAGCTGTTGATCGGCGGCGACTCCTTCACGCCGGGCGGCCTGGACGACTATTGCACCCACAACCGCAACCTGCTGGGGGCCGGACGCGGCTACGAGCGCTGCCTGGATCTCCTGGAACAGTTGCAACCCGATCTCCTGGTGAACATGCACGTACCCCTGCCCTTCATCCTGCCGCCGGAGTTCCTGGCTGAGGCCCGGGCGGCCCTGCGCGCACGCGAACGCCTGCTGACGGCCATGCTGCCCTGGGAACACCCGAACTGCGGGCTTGATCCCCAGTGGCTGCGCCTGTATCCCTATCACCAGACACTTAATCCAGGTTCGCGTGGACATGTCGAGCAGCAAGTCAGCAACAGCGCATCGACACCGCTGCAGATCCGAACAATCCTGAACGTCCCGGACGGCTGGCAGACGCCAGGTGGAACCGGCGGGGTGGTAGCGCCGGAAAGCGACGGAGCGTATACGATCGCGTTTTCCTTGCCGGCAACCACGGCTGCCGGCCGCTACGTCCTGACTGCCCAGGTATGGGTGAACGGACGTAACCTGGGCGACTGGGTGGAGGCGCTGGTGGACGTGCCCGACGCCTCCTAGATTGTGCAGACGCTGTATGCACAATCTAGGAGGCGTCGGGGGCCAGGAAGATGATGGGGCCGCGCCTCACTCCACCGAATCGCCTACACGCCAGCGCCCCGCGACGCCAGCCCCTTTGGCGCTACGGCTCATCGGCTGTCGTTGATGCGCATACGGACCTCCCGGGACTTCGACCGCTGTATCCGCTGCCAGATGGCCTTGTTCCAGGCCAAGTCGATCTTCCAAGTCGCGGATCGTTTGGTAGAGCGGATGCGCCCACACTGTTTGCGTGACGCGACCGCATGTCGCAGCAAGCAATGGATTCGCTGTTCCTTCTACCAACTGGGAAAAGGCGAACCAGCCAACGCGTTGGTCAAATGCTGTGATGCAGCGATCAAGGTAAGAGCGCTCGGTCGGGCTGAGGTCTTGCAACTCCAGAATCTGACCGTCTAGAGTCAGGTATCTCTCTATCATCACTGCCTCCTTGTAGTTACGACCAAACTCGTCATGGATCATACCCGCTTCATCCCGAGTAGTCCTCCCTCAGGGATCGGATACCACGCGCGGACGCAATACATCCGGTATCCCCGCCACTTTTATGTACAATGCCTTCTGGCCTGTCTCCAGGAGAATCCGGTCAACGGCCCTGAGCCAGACGGGAAACTGTGACCAACTTAATAACGCAACGACATACTGCCGACTGGTGTCGCGGTACGTCACCGGAGGATCGACCCCGCGCTCTTGTGGCTCAGGCAGATCAACCCAAACGCCTCGAACGTCGGATAGACGCGAAAATGCGCTAAAGTCCCGAATGAGCGACTCTTCCAGTCGCCGCCAGAACGACCGGGGGTACGGCACCCCATCGTTTGATCGGACGGGCACAAACGCAACCGCCTCGATCACCCGGCTATTCCTGGTCCTGCAAACTGAATGACGAGCATGTCTACAAGCCTTTCTGATATAGCCTGTCTCAGCAGCCTGCATATCGTGACAACATTGGCGCCGTCACTCCTAAGGCCAGACCAGGCCGGCGCCGGCAGCGGCAGTAGTTATGAAGGTGGCCGGCGCGCGGCCGAACCGTTCACGAAAGACTCGGCGCAGCGTGCGCTCCCATTGACCGGCGGCGCGACGTTCCATCAGGGTGACGGTCGAGCCGCCGAAGCCGCCGCCGGTCATGCGGCTGCCGACGACACCGCGCACGCCGCGGGCGGCATCCACCAGGGTGTCCAGTTCCGGTACCGTGACGTTGTAGTCGTCGCGCAAGCTGGCGTGGGAGGCGTACATGAGCTCGCCCAGAGCGGTCAGGTCGCCGCTGCGGAGGGCGGCGACGGCGGCCAGGACGCGAGCGTTTTCGCTGACGACGTGGCGGCTGCGCCGGGCGACGCCTTCCGGCAGCAGCGCGGCATGTGCGAATAGTTGGGCGGGATTGATGTCGCGTAAGGCGCGAACTTCGGGCAGCACCGCCTGGAGGAGCCGCACGGCTTCCTCACACTCGGCGCGGCGCGCGTTGTATTCGGAAGCGACTAAACCGTGCTTGACTCCGGTGTCGGCCACGCCAATGACGTGATCGGCCGGCAGCAGTACCTGCTCGTACTGCAGGCTACGGCAGTCCAACAGCAGGGCATGGTTGCTGGTCGCCAGACCGGAGATGAACTGGTCCATGATGCCGGAATTGACGCCGACGAAGCGGTTCTCGACGCGCTGACAGAGGAGGGCGAGCGCGCTGGGTTCGCGCGTTACGCCGGCCAGCGCCAGCAGGGCAGTGCCCGCAGCCATCTCCAGGGCGGCGGAACTGGAAACGCCGGCGCCTAACGGCACGTTGCTGGCGATCGCCATGTCGGCGCCAGGGAGGGTGACGCCGTCCTCCGGCAGGAAGCGCGTCAGCCCTCGCACGTAGTTGCTCCAGGATTGGTCGCTGGAAGGGGCGATGGCGTCGAGTGACCATTGGGAAGCGCGGCGCAGGGTGGCGGAGTACAGGCGCACCTGGCGGTCGGCGCGCGGACGCGCGGCCACCAGCGTGTCGCGTTCGATAGCGATGGGAAAGACGAAGCCGTCGTTGTAGTCGGTGTGCTCACCGATCAGGTTGACGCGACCGGGGGCGCGGGCGATCAGCAGCGGCGCGGCGCCGAACTGGCGCACGAACAAATCGCGCAGGGCCTCCAGGCGCACGCTGAGCGACTCGGGGGACGTGGCGGGCATGCTGTGCTCCTCTCTGCCGGCAATGATACGGCAAGAGGCGCACGGCGCCCAAGACTCTCCTATCGGCTGATGCATGGCACGGCGACCAGGTGAGAACGGCAGGCGACCAGCGCGGCGACCGAGTAGTATACTGGCACAGATATTGTCCACCACGCAGGTGCAGTTGAGCGTAAAATGGAGGAGGTAGCAGATGGATATGCGGACGAGCGGCGAGGTGCTGCACGAAGTGCGGCAGGTGCTGCGAGATCGCAAGGGAGCCGGACTGTCGGATGCCGAGGTGGAGCACCTTTCGGCAGGTATCACCAAGGGCGTTGACGTCTTCTTGAACGCGCATCGCGAGAGCGAGTTCACGCTGGAACAGGTGCTTGACGCCGTTGACGGCCGCCTCCGGCTGGCCGGGACGATTGCGTCGGATACGGATGCCGCTAAGATGGACGCCATCCACGACGCGACCGACGCGGCAACGCATACTGCCGTAGACCGCATGAGTGCCTGAGCCGCTTATGATGATGACAGCAGAAGCGCCGGCGCGGGAGCCGCTGAACGCCTACGACATCGCGGTGCAGCAGTTCGACACGGTGGTCCAGCGCCTGGGCCTGGATGCCGGCATCGCCGCCATCCTGCGGCACCCGAAACGGGAATTGACCGTCAACTTCCCCGTAAAAATGGACGACGGCAGCATCCACGTCTTCACCGGCTACCGCGTCCAGCACAACATGATTCGCGGGCCGGCCAAAGGCGGCATCCGTTACAGTCCCCAAGTCACCCTGGATGAAGTCCGCGCGCTGGCCATGTGGATGACCTGGAAGTGCGCCGTCGTGGGCATCCCCTTCGGCGGCGCCAAGGGCGGCGTCTGTTGCGACCCACAGGCCCTCTCCCAACGCGAACTGGAGAACCTGACCCGCCGCTACACGTCGGAAATCTCCCTCCTGATCGGTCCGGAGATCGACATCCCAGCGCCTGATATGAATACCAACCCGCAAGTCATGGCCTGGGTGATGGATACCTACAGCATGCAGAAGGGCTACTCGGTGCCGGCCTGTGTCACGGGCAAGCCGGTGTCGATTGGCGGCTCGGAAGGGCGGCTGGAAGCGACCGGCCGCGGAATCATGGCGATGACGCGCAAGGCCTGTGTGCATATCGGTCTGCCGCTGGCGGGGGCGCGCGTGGCGGTGCAGGGCTTCGGCAACGTGGGCAGCGTTGCCGCTCGCTCGCTCCAGGAGGCGGGCGCCAGCGTCGTGGCGTTGAGCGACACGGACGGCGCCATCTATGACGAGCGGGGGATCAACCTGGACCTCGTCCAGGCAGCCGTGCGCGAACGAGGCAGCGTCGTCGGCTATCGCAACGCTCAGCGCATCAGCAACGACGAACTGCTGACCTGCGCCTGCGACGTGCTGGTGCCGGCCGCCGTGGAGAACCAGATCACGGCGGCCAACGCCGGCGGTGTGCAAGCGCGCATCGTGGTAGAAGGAGCCAACGGCCCGACCACGCCTTCGGCCGATGCCATCTTGCGCGAGCGTGGCGTGCTGGTCGTGCCGGACATCCTGGCCAACGCCGGCGGCGTCACCGTCTCCTACTTCGAATGGGTGCAGGACCTGCAGTCGTTCTTCTGGAGCGAAGAGGAGATCAACGCCCGGCTCTACCGTATCATGGACCGTGCCTTCCAAGCGGTTCTGGCGATGAGCCTGCGTGAACGTGTTGACCTGCGGACCGCGGCCTACATGCTGGCGGTGTCGAAGGTGGCCGAGGGGTACATCCTGCGCGGGATCTATCCGTAGGCGCAGGCGCCTTAGAGGAACCATAGGAAATGGCAACTGACGCTCTCGGCCGCTTGACGAGATTTGCTGACGGGCAGTACCATGGTTTGTAAGGCGCAACACGTCAAATTGCTTGCTTCCGGTGAGGACCCTGGCGGTGACAACCTTTATTGAGGCGGCGACCCCGCCGCCGCCACGTCGCAAACGTTCGTTCTTCGCGCGGTTGCTGCGCTTACCCCTCAAGATCGTTTTGCTGGTCGTTGTCGGCTTCTTCATGGCGATCCGGCGCCACCCGCGAATCAGCACAAGCATCGTCGCCCTGCTCGTTGTAGGGGGCGGGGCGCTGTACTACTTCACACCGGCGGTGCTGCCAACCGGGGTGGTGTCGACGGCCAGCACCACGGCGGGCCTGAGTTCCGTGCAGGGGCTGCTGCCTTCGCCGCAAGCGCCGGTGCAGTTCTTCAAGGCACAGCAATCGGGCGACGCCAACACCATGTGGGGGCTGCTCAGCGACACATTCAAGCAAGGACTCAGCATGCAACAGTTGCAGGCCCAGTTGGCACAGGTCCAGCCCAAAATGGGGGTCATCAAGCATGTTTCCTATGTCGGCGGGGCCAAAGAGGTGGATGGCAACGGCATCTACCTGTACCTGCTGACGCTGGATCAGGGCGGGCAGACGAGCCAGGTGACCTACCTGTTCACGCTTGATCCACAAGGTAAAATAGTCAAGATCGAGTAGCGGCGGTACCTGTGCCACCGCCTCGTGCTTTGCCCCACGACCGAGTACATGGAAAGGACAACCAGCAATGAGCGTCAAAGCACCTCCTGGGCCGAGTATCAACCAGGCTGTCGACGAAGGGATGGACCGCTTTTTCGGCTGGTTCAGTAAGAATTTGGTCCGCGTCATCATCTTTTTCGCCATCATCGTCCTGTTTTGGGTCGTCGCACTGCCGCTGCTGGCGCGTTTCTCTTCGGCGTTGCCGACGGTGCTGGCGCTGCTCTTCCAGTTGCTCTTCGCTGTCTTCTTCATGATCGTCCAGTTTGCCGGCCTGATGTACTTCCTGGGGCGCCCGCGCATCTACTGGCTGGGGCCTGGTGAAGCCGGCGTCACCTATCAGGACTACCGGGGCAACCCGGAGGTGCTCGACGTGGCGAAGCGGGTGGTGGTGCTCTTGAAGGGCGTCAAAGAGTTCAAGCAGATGGGCGGCGAGCCGACACGCGGCCTACTGCTCTACGGTCCTCCGGGAACCGGCAAGAGCTACCTGGCGCAGTGCATCGCGACCGAAGCCGGGGTGCCTTTCGGCTACTGTTCCAGCGCGGGCCTGCAGAGCATGTTTATGGGTATGGGATCCCTGACTATCAAGATGCTCTATCGCAAGTCGAAGAAGCTGGCCCGGAAGCATGGCGCCTGTATCCTCTTCCTTGACGAGATTGACGCCATCGGTCAGCGCCGCGCCGGACAGCAGCCCTCCATGGGCATGGGCATGATGGCCATGGGCGGCGGCGGCGGCATCATTAATGAACTGCTGATGCAGTTGGACCCGCCGCCGATGGATCAGAACTGGCGTACCCGTATGCTCCGCCGGATGGGCCTGAAGAAGGGCAAGGCCGAGCGCATGGCCGTGCTGACGATGGGCGCCACCAACCTGGTGGAAACGCTGGACGAAGCGTTACTGCGCCCGGGCCGCTTCGACCGCAAGTTGGCGGTCCACCTGCCCAACGCCGATGGCCGTCAGGAAATCCTGGAGTATTATCTGGCGAAGGTATCGCACGAGGCGCTGCCGATGAGCACGATCGTCTCCGACACGATCTACTACACGCCGGCAGCGATGAAGCACATCATCAACGAGGCGTTGATCAACGCCCACTTCGACGGTCGCAGCGCTGTTTCCTACCGTGACATCAGCAAGGCGATTGACGTACACGAGCTGGGCTTGAAAGAGCCGATTCGCGGCATGGCGTTTGAAGAGCGCCGGATGCTGGCCTACCACGAGGCGGGCCACGCCTACTCCACGATGCGGCTCCAGCGCCGGGACCGCCTCTCCAAAGTGTCCATAATTCGCCACGGCGGGGCGCTGGGCTTCAGTGCGCACAAGCCGCTGGTGGAATATCACACGATGAACCGCGAGGACTACCTGGCGCTGATTGACGTCTCACTGGCCAGCCGTGCCGCTGAGGAGTTGTTCCTGGGCACCCAGTACAACGGCGTGGTGTCGGACTTTGCCCAGGCGACCAACATCGCCAACTGGTGCATCCGCGTGCTGGGAATGGACGGCACCTTCGCCTCCTCGCTCTCCCAGGCCGGGTCGAGCGACCCGCGCGCCCAGCGCCGCGTCGAGCGCATGCTGCGCTGGCGCTACATCAACGTCCGCAAGATGCTGAACACGCACCGCCTGGCCGTCGAGGCCATCGCTCAGGCGCTGTTGGAGAACGACGAGTTGCTGGGCGACGAGGTTTACGAGATCGTACGCCAGATCGAAGGCAGCGAAGCGCCGGTGCCGGGCCATCCGCAGGGCATCCTGCCCCAGAACATGGAGCAACTGCCGGCCTTCGTGGCGGCCAACACGGGGACAGCGGCAGGCGCTCCGGCCTTTGGCGGGGTCCACGCGGCCAGCGCAGATACCCGGGAGGAAGGGTAACAGGCTGACCACGCAGCTCCGAATATGGTAGGGCGTAGCGAACGGGAGGGGAGGCGCGATGAGCGTCGATACGGTCGCCATCGAGTGGCCTCCAGACCTGCTCGATGATGAGGAACAGGATGAACCGTTGGCCGGCCAGGACCACAACCTGACGATCCAGAATCTGTTCTATCCCCTCTATACACGGCTGCGCGGCCAGGACTGTTTCGTGGCGAGCGAGCTGCGAGTACACCGCAACCCTCGCAATCTGCACGACTACCGGGAGCCGGACGTCCTGGTGGCCTTTGGCGTGCCGGACCGTATCAGACGGCGCTACCTGCTCTGGGAGGAGCGGAAAGCGCCGGATTTGACGATTGAGGTGCTCTCACCAAGTTCCTTGGAGAACGGCGATCTGACTGCGAAGCGGGACTGGTATCGGCGAGAAGGCGTGCGTGAGTACGTCGTGCTTGATCCGAGCGGCGAATTCTTCCCCGAGCCCCGGCTGCAAGCCTGGCGCTTCCATGACCTCGCCAGCCCGACCTCCGCTGGCATGGATCACATGCTGGCCGACGCCGACGGCATCTTACGTAGCGCGCTTATCCCCATCGGTTGGATCGTCGAGGGCGAATGGGTACGTGTCATCGACTTGCAGACCGGTGAATTCTTCCCGCTGCTCTGGGAGCTCGAACCGCGTCTCCAGCAGGAGGTGCGCCAGCGCCAGGACCTCCAAGTGGCGTTGCAGGAGGCGGAGGAGCGGGCGCAGGCGGCTACCGAGCGGGCGAATGCTGAAGCCCAGCGAGCCGTTGGCGAAGCGCAGGCACGTCGAGCGTTGGAAGCCGAGATTGCGCGACTGCTCCGCCTATTGGAAGGACCAGGGCAAAGATAGGCAGGTGGCGCGGACGTACTGTGCTACGTCTTCTCCGACGAGGTCAGGCGCGACCGTACACCGGGATAATGGCGCCGCTGACGTCGGCCGCATCATCGGAGGCCAGGAAAAGGATCACACGGGCGATTGAGGCGGGCAGCACCCAGCGCTCGCGCTGCTGGGCCGTGGCGTGTACCAGCATGGCCGGCGTGGCGATGGCGCTGGGGGAAACTGCATTGACCGTCACGCGTTGCTGGCGATACTCTTCCGCCATTGCCAGGGTCAGCGTCTCCAGGCCGGCTTTCGCTACGCTGTAAGCGGCGGTGTTACGCCCGATGGCACGCGCCGCACGGGAGGAGACGTTGATGATGCGCCCGCCTCTCTGGGCGACCATGATGGGCAGGACGGCGCGTGAGGCGTGCATGGCGGTCAACAGGTTGGCGTCGAGCATTGTGCGCCACTCGTCGTCGGCGCTCTCCCCGATCGGCTTACCGCCAGCGTAGCCTCCGGCAGCGTTTACCAGGATGTCGAGCCGGCCGCCCCACTCCCGCAGGGCTCCGACAGCATGGTCGGTTGCTGCGGCATCAAGCAAATCCACCCCCAGAATAAACAAGGAGGCGTCTGCGCCGGAAAGCGTGCGCAGTTCCGCCAGGGCAGCATGGTGGCGCCCAACGGCAGCGACACGGGCGCCTTCGGCCAGGAAGGCTGCCACGACCGCCTGGCCGAGTCCGCCGCTTCCACCCGTCACGAGGGCCACACGCCCGGTAAAACGTTGTGCTTCCATGCGCTCTCCGTTCGGTTGTTGCCGCCGAGCCCGGCGGGGTTTGTGCGCGAGGGCGACCGCGCTTAATGCGCCCCCGTCTGGCGCTGCGCAATGGCCGCCTGCAAACCTGCAAAGGATTGGCGGCTGGAGGCTTCCCGGCTGAGGCCGTCACCGCGCCAGTGCGTTTCCAGAAGCACGGGGCCGCGGAAGCCATCGTCCAACAGGGTAGCAATCTGGCCGGGCATGTCGGCGGCGCCTTGCCCAATCGGCATCCAAGCGGTGAGGCCGGTGGCCGGGTCAACGATGCTGGCGTCTTTGCAGTGGACCGCCGCCATGTAGGGCTTCACGGCGGCGTAGCCGTTGGCGTAGGGGCGGCCGCAGGAGACGAAGTCGTTGGTCGGGTCCCAGAGGATGGAGAGTTCCGCCCGGTTGGTCAACTCCACGATACGCGCCGTATTGACGCCGGTGTTGTTCCAGCAGGAACGCACGTTCTCCAGGAGGAGGTGCACCCCTTCGTCGCGCGCAAGATCACAGGCCAGGCGTAACCCCTGCACGATGCGCAGGAGGACATTGTCGGGGATGCCGCCCCCATCGGGCAGGATGGGCGACGGGTTGCCAAGTCCGCTCATCGGTTCGCGCCGGAAGGCGAAGATGCGCACGGCCGGCGTGATGGCAACGTCGGCCAGGGTACGGGCGATGCGAGCGGCGCGCCGGATGGCGGCCATGTGCTCGGCAAACTGGGGGGAGTGCCGGAGGTCCGGTTCCACACTCAGTTCCAGTGCCTTGAAGGCGAGGGTGCTGACCGCGTCGAGGCGCAAGCCGTAATGGCGCAGCAGGTCGTGAGCGCGGGCGACCTCGTCCGGCTCCAGGCGGTCTGCCGGCTTCTCCCAGAGGGTATTGAGCTCGAGAACCTGCATGCCGAGGTCGACAGCGACCTGACAGACATGCTCAAGATCCTGGTCGATCTCGTCGCTCACGACGCCAAGGGGGAAGGGCGCCAGCACCGTCTTGCTCCTCCTCTGCCGGGCTACGTGTTCAGGAACGATATAATACTATAGAGTCAGGACTGCTCGCTACGGCGGTCCGCCTTGTGACGGACGTCGGGGGGGTTGCGTCTGGAGCACATTCCAATGCTGCAGACGGCGGGGATCAGCCAGTTCCATAGCGGTCGCGCGGTGCGTGTGGGCGGCCGTTGGGACGGGCCAATGAATGAGGGGCTGGTACGACGATTGAAGCAGGCGATAACACTGGATATACTCGGGGTACCGCGTGTCTGAGTGCGGCACAGCATGTAGCAAAGGACCACAGCGCATGACAGCCTCAGGGCGACCATTGTCCTCCTCTGCCATCTCCCGGCGAATGGCGCTCCGTTTGAGCGTCCTTGCTCTCGCTACTGGCGGCACGGCGCTGCTGGCGGCTTGTGGCGCCTCGCCAGCGTCCACCGGTACGGGTACGGCAACCACTGCGGCAAGCACGGCGGTCCTGAGTACACCCGGCGGCGCCGCGGCCACCAGCAGCGCAACGCCATCCGGCGTTGTGACCAGCGGCATCGCCACCTCGGCGGTCAAGGCCACCACAACCAGTGCGACCAAGGCCGGCGCAGCGACGGCGACCTCCAGCACCGTGGCGAACGTCGTGCCGAAGGCCGGTACCGTCAACTTCTGGGCCTATGTCTCGAACCCGGCGGAGGCTGGCCAATATGATGGCTACGCCAAGAAGTACGTTGCCGCCAACCCCGGTAAGCAGGTGGCCGTCTCGGGAACCGGCGGCGACTACTATACCAAGCTCCAAACGATGATGGCCGGCGGGGCGCCGCCGGACGTGGTGATGTTGAACAACATCGTCTTCCCCTCCTATGCCGCCAAAGGGACACTGCAGGATCTCAGTTCGCTCATTGCCCGCGACAAGTATCCCCTGGACGACTTCTACCCCATCACCTACGAAGCCTTCACCTGGCAAGGCGCCAAGCTCGGCCTCTCCACCGATCTGTATGTCGTCGGTTTCTACTACGTGCCGCAGATGTTCCAGGCTGCCGGCATCAAGGAGCCGGACGCCACGTGGACCTGGACCGACGTGCAGGACGCGGCGATCAAGCTCACCAGGCCGGACAAGAGCCAGTTCGGCATCCGCGTCTATAACGATTACGCACGCTGGTGCATGCCGGTCTGGGACTACGGCGCGGACTTTTTCGATAAGGACGAGAATCCCACCAAGGCGATGTTCGACCAGCAAGGGGTCATCGACGCCGTGAGCCTCTGGGTCAATATGATACAGAAAGACCATAGTTCGCCGACCGCCGCCGAACTCAAGGCGAACCCGCAGCTCGGTGGATTCTGGTTCGGCACCTACGCGATGGATCTGGTCGATGGGCCAACGATTCTGTCGCTCGTGCAAAAGAACAAGGCCAACCTGGCCTGGGCCGTGGCCCCCTACCCGAAGGGTCCCAGCGGCAAGAACAGCACTGCGGCCTTCCCGGACGGCCTGCAAATACCCAAGGGCAGCAAGGAGGTCGACAACGCCTGGACTTTCCTCAAGTACCTGGTCAGCCCGGAGTTCCTGACCACCTTCGCCGCCGACACCGGGCGCATGCCCAGCCGCAAATCGCTGGCTGAAGGCGCCGGCTACCAGAAGCCCTTCCAGGACGCCGGCGTGCAGCATACGGACCAACTGCCGGCTGCCGCCACCTACTCCCGCGTGGTCGCCAGCAGCGGCGCCAACCTGGACATCCGCAGTATTGCCAACAAGGAAATGGCGAAGTCTTGGGACGGCTCGCGGGCAGTCAAGGATAGCCTTCAGACGATTAACCAGCAGGTCCAGCCGCTGCTCGACCAGTTGGCGAAGTAGCCGCTGGGCGAGTACAGGCATTCTTGCAGCCTTGCCCGCTTGCCGCTACAATGTCGATCGCGGTCGAGCGGCTAAGGTTGGCGCTACCGGCCGCACCGGCAACGTTGGCCGGAGCGTCTCTAGAAAGGAACCATATCCATGGCCAAGGTACTGACGCGACGTAGGATCCTCCAGACCAGCGCCGCGACGATGCTCCTACTCGCCGGAACGGCTTTGCTGGACGCCTGCGGCGGCTCGGCTGGGACGACAACACTGGCCTCCGCCACGGCGTCCTCTGCCTTGAGCACCAGCGCCGCTGCCAGTGTCCCTGTCACGTCCACCGCTCCCGCAGCCGGCACTACCGTCACGCAGGCAACGTCCACAAGCGCGTTGGCGACCACCAGCAGCGCGGTAACGACCAGTCAATCGGCCGTCACCACCAGTTCGACCCCGGTGGCCGCTGCCAGCAGCGCTTCTGCCGCTGGCGTCCAGCTTCGCTACACCACCCAGAACACCAGTAAGCCGTTCTCGGTCGACGAAGGCGATATCGTCAGCGCCTTCGAGCAGCAGCAGCCTGGGGTCAAGGTCAACGTCGAACTGTTCGCGGGCCAGGACTTGCAGCAAAAGCTGATCGTGCTGGCCGCCGGAGGGACCTCGCCCGATGCCGCCGACATTGAGACCAAGTGGATGCCCGGCTTCTACGCCCAGGGGTTGCTGCTTGATCTGACCTCGTACGCCGCACGAGCGAAGATCGCCAGTGACACATACTTTCCGCAAGAATGGAACAAGGCGCACATCGGCGGCAAGTTGCTCACTATGCCGCTGGATCTCCAGCCCATCGTCATCTTCTACAACAAGGATGTGTTCGCCGCTCACGGTGTGGCGCTACCGCCCGCGAAGTGGGGCGATCCTACCTGGACGTGGGATGAGTTGGTCACACGAGCGCAGAAGCTCACGACCGGCACTGGCGCCGGCAAGACCTTTGGAGTGAGCTGGCCCCTCGACTGGCGCGACAGCCTGGAGACCATCTGGGGGAACGGCGGTACGATCCTCAACGCCGATCACACCAAGTCGACGATCACGATGCCGGAGACGACCGATGGTTTCCAGTACCACGCCGACCTGATCAACAAGTATCACGTCCACCCCAACGCCGATGAGGCGAAAGCGCTCGGCGATACGCTACTCGCGTTTATCGACGGCAAAATCGCCATGTGGGCAAATAACGTCACGGAGGCCTTCTATATCGCCGCCAAGAAACAGGATGTCAACTACGACATGGCGCCCATGCCGAGCGGTAAGGCGGGAGCGTTCACGCGCAATCCGGCCGACTCGGTCATGGTAGCGTCTGGCACGAAATCGCCGGAGAATGCCTTTGCCCTAGCGGCATTCGTCACTGGCCAGGTCGGCGAGAGCCAACTCGTCGCCAAGGATGGCCTGGGCGTACCGCCGTTTCGCAAAGTGGCGGAGTCGAATGATTTCCTCAAGCCACAAGTGCCGGGTACGGTGGGCCGCAATTTCCAGATGGTGCTGGATATGCTGGAGAACAACCACTACCAGTACACGCCCGTCACCACCATCTATCCCAAAATGGTCGCCCTTTTTACGCCCATATACAGCCAGGTGCTGCAAGGCAAGATCAGCGCCGTCCAGTTTGCCCAACAGGTTGATGGTCCGCTCAATGACCTGCTCAAGCAGGTTCCGGATATCGCCCGCGGCTTCCTCGGCGATTAGAGCTTACGAAAGGCGTGAGTACAGGACGCCACCAGCGCGAGGCAGTTGCAGGACCTCGGGGGGCGCGCCGACAGGATGCGGTTGCCATGGCGCCGCTGCTGAAGGCGTCAGTGGCAAGGGGGCAGCCCCTCAGCGCCGCGGAGCGTATCGAGGCGGTTGCCCGCGCCGAAGCGACTCGCATGGTTGTGCAGAACCTGGAAGATGGGCTCGGACGGTGCAAGACGCTGGTGCAGGAGTTGGCTCACAGGGCGTAGCGATAGATGTTGGCCCCGCAGGCAAAGTAGAGTCGGTCCCCCGTCAGGGCGAAGCCGGCGGTCACCGGCTCGGGCGCCTCCGCCACCAGCCGAACCTCGCGCGTGGTCGGGTCGATCCGGAAGACGCCCCGGTTGGCAAGTCCCCAGATGCCTCCATCGGGACCGAGCGCGACGCTGTTGTAAGGAACACCGCGGAACGGCAGGGGCGCCGTATGCATGACTGAGCGAGTGGTAGCATCGAAGGCGAAGAGCGTCTCGCCGCCGGCGATGCCGAAGATCAGTCCATTCGGCGCCTGAAGGAGATCGGTCAGTTCCCGAGCGCCAGGCACCGGCGCCGTCTCAAACAGCTTCTGACGCGAACGGGGATCCCAGAGGAAGAGCCGCGCCTCCGTCTGTGTGGGCCGGCTGCCCCCGCCGCCCCCAACGCTCGTGCCGCCGGCAATATAGTCGCCCGCCGTTGCCAGGGTGACGACACTCTGATCGCGTACCAGATGAAGGTAGCTGTCGACTTGGTTGGTGGCCGGGTCCCAGACGGTGAGCGGGCCGCCCAACTTCCCGTAGCCGGAGACGGCGCCCAGGTACACTGCGCCACCTGGTCCCGCGATCATTGCCATGGGACGCCAGCTACCCTCCTGGTCTGGATAGGTGACCAGCAAGGGATTGCCTTCGGCCCCGCTGGCGGACGCGAAGGGACGATGCGGGTCAAAGCGCATCAACGGGGCCAGTCCGGAGTAGGCGGCCAGAAGCAGGTCCTCGCCGTAGCGCAGCAGGCTATAGAGCTCGCCGCCGCCGACCTGACCAAAGTAGTGTTGCGTACCATGTTGCGGGTCGATAGCAAAGAAGTGGGCCGGCAGGACGGCGCTGCCGTAGAGCAAATCATCCGGGCCGGGGGCGAGCCGAAAGACGCGGATGAGTCCGCCGGCGTAGCGCAGCGGGCCGATCGTCTGAACCGCGCCGTCAGGCCGGTGCAGGCGTACCCCGCCGCCGCTCGTGTCGACCAACCGGCCATCGTGCAACCGGTTGCGCGGCACTGGCCCCACTACCTCGGCATCGGTCACGGGCTGCGCCTCCCAGCGCGCAAGCCGGAACCACTGACCGGCGACCTGGGCATAGACGCGGCCGTCGGCCCCGCGCTGGACGGCCGCCGTGCCGGTGCTGCGGTAGACCTCCGGCAGCAACTCCCGGTGTGTACCACTGGCGACGTCGTAGGCAAC
The DNA here is from genome assembly GCA_036734945.1 of Chloroflexota bacterium. Lineage (GTDB taxonomy): Bacteria > Chloroflexota > UBA4733 > UBA4733 > UBA4733 > UBA4733. The sequence continues at coordinate 48,913 of DAIMXP010000028.1, read as the reverse complement.
CACACCAGCGTGGCTGGTGCCAATACCGATGTAGACAAAGCCGTCGTCACTTGCTGCTACAGAGCGAGCGTACTGCTCTTCGTCATCCATCCGGCCCAAATCTTCGCTGTGTCCTGTCGCCGGGTCGAAACGCACCAGCCCGGCCGATGGGTAGGTACAGCCGTAGAGCCGTCCGTCGGGCGCCGCGGTGAGCTGCCAGATGTATTGCTCGTGCGGACTGGGCTGCCCGATGTCCTCCAGCACGCCGCGCCGCGGATCAAGGCGGAAGAGGTGGGCGTGCGGCAGCGTGCCAATGTAGAGGTTGCCGTCGGCGCCAAGCGTCATCCCCCAGGCGCCATACTCGGTGGAAACGGGGCTGGGGAAGACCCGAGCCTCGCCGGTCGCCGGGTCGACGGCGACGATTTCCAGGCTGGCGCCGGTATAGATGTAACTTTGGTAGAGGCGCTCGCTGCCGGCCTCGGGTCCAGGTCCTACCAGCTCCACCAGCACGCCCCCGCGCTGGCGAAAGGTAGCCAACTGCTCAAACATGCGTATGGAGTGCGATCCTCATTGTTATCTCTCCTCGTATATACTGGGTCAGAGCGGCCTTGCTAACCGCTCAGTACAGACTGACCGTTCCGGACGTGGGGATTACCGGGCGCTGGGTGACTCAGCTTGGGCCGCCCAGGCACGGAACAATGTGGCGTAGAGTTGCAAATACTCCTCAGGGGGCGGCACTTCTTGCTCCACCTCTGACGAAAGATAGCCGGTGTAGCCGTCCCGCACCAGCAGGCGAAACAATTCCGGGTACGGGAAACTGTCCGTCAGTGCATGCATGTGGACGTGGCGGACGAGGGACCGCACCTCGCCGTAGGTTGCTGCCACCGACCCGCCGACGAGATCACGCTGGTCACAGTTGTAGACAAGGCCAACCCGGGCATGGGCGGCGTACTCCGCCGCTGCACGAGCGAAGCCCCAATAGTTGAACTGGCCATGCATCTCGAGCAGCACGTCGACGCCATACGGCTGCGCGAACGTGCCGATCTCGTGCAGTGCCTCCCCGACATAGTGCAGCACCTCGGTGCGATCGGGAGCAGCTTCTCCCTTCGGCATATCATTGCCGAAGACCCGGATGCGTCCACAGCCCACCTCGACCGCCAATTCAACGTAGCGCTTGGTCTGCTCGACGACCTCCTGCCGTCGATGGGCGTCCGGTGTGTCGAAGCGGGAGCCGGTACCCAGCGCGGCGACCGCGAGGTAGGCATCCTGGAGTTGATTGCGGATGGCGCGCCGTTGTGCCGGTGGCGCCTCCAACTCGACGCCGTGCCGGTGCCCCGCATCCACCCGAAACTCGATGGCGGCAAACCCACTGGTCCGGGCCACGTCAATGATCTTGGACAGTTCCCAACTGCGCGCCATCTGGTAGGTGAGCAAGCTCAGTTTCATCCGTTACCCCCTATTGCCCCGTCTTCATGCCGCTTAACTTAACACAACTCTCGGGTCGTCCGACTCTCGCCGCACGGTTCGCTCGTCCACGGGCACGAAGCCCCGCTGCAGATAGCCGGCCAAGCGAGCCTCCTGGCCAGGCAATACGCGAATCTCTAACTCGTAGGGAGGGGCCACGCGCAGCGGTGGAATGGCCCTGGCGCGCACCCGTCGGCACGCCTCCGCTGCTCCCGCGCGGATCAGTTTCTGCGCTCGGCGGGGCGATACTGACCGCGCCGCTTCCAGCCCGAGGCCGACCTTGGTAACCACGCCCACCAACGCCGGCGCCAACGTCTGCGCCTCCGCCACCGCTTTGTCGTCCCCAGACAGGAAGGCGGTAGGCACGCCGAACAGGGTCCCCGCCAGGATCGCGTGCTGGGCAAACTCGCCGATTAGCTCGCCGTTCAACCGGTAGTACTCAATCGTTCGCGAGGACTGGGTATGCGCCAGCGGGGCCGCCGGCGTTCCCGCCATCGCATGCTGTCCGACGAAAAAGAGGGCATCGTACGTCTCGTCCAGGCAGGCAAAGGAGGGGCGCCTATATCCGGCAATCAGTTGCGCCTGCTCGTGGAACAGTTCATAGTCGATGCCGCCGGAGCCATGTCCATCCAGCACTACCACCTCGGCTGCCGCATCGACGTCGAGAATGCCGTCCACGCAGGCGTTGACCTCCCGCGTCAAGAACCGTTTGGCCTGGGCGATCCGCTCCGTTGCTTCGGGGAGACGCGTCTGGTCAAAGGAGAACACCATCGCTGGACCTTCCAGGTCGGTAATGACGTAAATCTTCATGGGGTTCCTTTTCAGACCGCAACTCGTAGAGCGGCTCGCGACAGAGACGTCGCGATTATCGCACATCGCCGTAACTCCCCAATGCCCTCGGCCGGGCGGTAGCCGGCAAAGGCGCGGCGGCGGTCCAATAGTGGTCGGTCCCGCTGCCTGCTCATGCAGGACTGTACCCCGCCCGGCGTGCGTGCCACTCGGTAGTATATGATGGCGGCAGGCAATGTTGGTATGAATCGAGGAGAAAGCATGGCCACCGAAACGCGGCTGGCGCCGCTGCGCACCGCGCCCTTCCCCGGCATCAACGACCCGAACGGACGGACGCTGGGCGACGAGGAAATCGCCTTGCTCACCGAAGTGATCACGTCGCCGATTACCGATATGGGTACCGTGATTCCGATCTTGCTCCAGAATTGCGTGCCGGTGTTCGCCGATGTCGACCCGTTCACGCTCTGCATAGACCCGGCTGATGTGGAACGGCGGATTACTGCGCGGACGCGCGTCATCATTGCCTATCCACCTGGTCGGCAACGCCTGCGACCTCGAAGATATCCCGGTGGCGACTCGGCAGCAGGTCAGGCGATTGCTCGATCCGTCAAACTCGTGAGCCGCAGGTTCGGATGGCAGGAGACAGCATGTGAAACCGCAGCCTGAGGAGCCAGGACTGTCTTGTGGTCTGGCCCGGCGGGACATTACGCCGTCGGCGGGCATCGACCTCTCCGGCTTTCTGGCCCGCGGCGGCCCCTGTACCGGGGTCCACGATCCGCTGACGGCAACGGCGCTGGTGGCGTCAGACGGCGTTGCCCGCGTGGCGCTGGTCTCCTGCGACCTGATCGGCCTGGGGTCGGCGCTCGTGCGACGCCTGCGAGCGGCGGTCGAGCAGACCACCGGCATCCCGGCGACGCACCAGATGTACGCCTGCACGCACACGCACGGCGGGCCGGAGACGGGCGTCATCACCAGCACGGGGGCGGCCGATCCTGCCTATCTCCTGCGCCTGGAGCAGACGCTGACGGAGCTGGTGGCGGAAGCCGCCGGTGCCGTCGTCCCGGCACGCTTGCGCTGGCAGCGGGGCCACTGCGCCGTGGCAATCAACCGCCGGGCGCCGACGGGCGAGGAAGGGCCGGTGGACCGCGACCTGGTGGTCGTGGCCATTGCGGATGCTGCCGGGCGGCCGCTGGGTACGCTGCTCCACTATTCCTGCCATCCAGTGGCTGCCGGCGCCGAGAACCGACTGGCCACGGCCGACTGGTGCGGCGTCAGTCGACGTTTCTTGGAAGCAGCCGGCAGTGGACCGGTGCTCCTCATCAATGGCGCGGCTGGGGACGTCAATCCACGCATGACACAGCGCGGCTTTCCGGCGGTAGATGACGCTGGCCAAGCGATTGGCGCGGCCGCTCTGGCGCTGTGGCAGCGGGCCGTAGCCACCGCTGCCAGCGACGTGGCGGGGGTGCAGGCTCTCGTGCCGCTCACCTTCCAGCCCCTGGCAAGAGCGGAAGAGGTTGTCGCGCTCCAGCAACAGTGGCAGCACATCGAGCGCAGCGAACCAGCGGAGAGCGTCGCCTATCGCGGCGCAGCGGTTACCCACCGCGAGCACAGTCGCCGGCTGGTCCGTCTGCACTGGGGCTCCGACCCACTCCCGTCCTACGTCGCCGAAGTGCAAGCGCTGCGGATCGGGCCGGTCATTGTGGCGGCGCTGCCGGGCGAGTTCTTCGCCAACTACGGCCGGCAGGTCAAGGCAGTGCTGCCCGAACTCCCGGTGCTGGTGGCCGGTTGGACGAACGACAACCTCGGCTACTTCCCGACGCGCGACGCCTACCCGCAGGGTGGCTACGAGGTTGAGATCGCCTATCGCTATTATGGCTACCCAGCCGCCTGGTCGCCTGAGGCGGGGGAGGCGATAACCCGCCAGGCCGCCGAGCTGGTGCGACGACTGGCCGGCAAGTAAGAAGGAGGGAAAACGATCATGGTCGTGATGCAGGCGGCACTGGCCCTGGAGGGCGGCACGCCGGTCCATAGCGGCGGCTGGCCGCGCTGGCCGGTCTGGGACGAACGGGAGGAGCGCGCATTGCTGGAGGTGCTGCGCTCCGGCGCCTGGGGCATGACGCAGGGGAATGCGGTAGCCGAGTTTGAGCGGGCCTGGGCCACGTTTCAGCAAGCGCGCCATTGCGTGGCGGTCGTCAACGGCACGTCGGCGCTGGAAGTGGCGCTGCGCGCGCTGGAACTCGAGCCGGGCGACGAGGTAATCGTGCCGCCCTACACCTTCGTCGCCACCGCCGCCGCCGTGCTGCTCGCCGGCGCCTTGCCGGTCTTCGCCGATATCGACCCGACAACCTACGAGCTTGACCCGTTGGCGGCCGAAGCGGCCATCACGCCGCACACCCGCGCCATCGTCCCAGTCCACATCGCCGGTTGCCCGCCGGACATGGATGGCATCCTGGCAGTGGCGCGGCGCCACGGGCTGCGTGTGGTGGAGGACGCGGCGCAAGCGCACGGCGCCGAATGGCGCGGCCGCCGCGTCGGTGCGCTGGGCGATTTGGGTACCTTCAGTTTCCAGGCCAGCAAGAATCTCAACTCCGGCGAGGGCGGGGCGATTGTCACCGACGACGAGACGCTCTACCGCCGCGTCTGGTCGCTGCACAATGTAGGCCGCGCGCTGACGGAGCACTGGCGCACCAGTGGCTGGTACCAGCACGACCTGCTCGGCTTCAACTATCGCCTGACTGCCTTTCAAGCGGCGCTGCTCATGGCGCAAATGTCCAGGCTGGAAGGGCAGATGGCTCGTCGAGAACAGGCTGCTCAGTTGCTGGACCGGGAACTGGCGACGATACCCGGCATCCGGCCCCAGGCGCGCGATCCTCGGGTCACCGCCCACGCGCACCACCTGTACGTGCTGCGCTACGAGGCGGCGGAGTTCGGCGGTCGCCCTCGCGAACCGTTCCTGAAGGCGCTGCGTGCCGAAGGCATCCCGTGCAGCCCCGGCTATACCGTGCCGTTGCACCACAGCCCGGCCATCGTCGACGCGATCCAGGCGCTGTGTTCCCGTCTGGGCCGGCAGGATGACCGGCTGCAGCAGCCCTTGCCGGTGGCGGAGCGTGCCAGCAGTGCGGAGGGAGTCTGGCTCACCCAGTCCATGTTGCTGGCGGAGCAGCAGGACCTGCAACACATCCCCGAGGCGGTGGCCAAGATTCAGCGGGCGTGGGGGCAATAGACTTGAAGCCTGCCCGTGAGTTATGCACGCTCACCACTCACCACCGTCCGCTTGCCACAGCAGCAATATTCATATACAATCGTTGCTGCGCCGACGCGAGAGTCGGGCAGCGCGGCGTGTTGGATCACCGCCTGTCGGTATGGTGCCGGCAGGTGGTTGCAGATAAACTCGGCCGGACTGGAGGGCGCGCGCTGACACTCATACGTCTCCCTGCCGGCTATTACCAGCAGTTCGACGCCGATTTTGCCCTGCCTGTCCCGGGCGAAGGCTATGGTGGCTGGCAACGCGCCGACATCGAGATCGCCCCCGAACACACGGCACTGGTCGTCATGCACGCCTATGATTGCGGCAGGCCCGAGGAGTATCCCGGCTGGCATCGCGCTGTGGAATACATTCCGCGCGCCCACGAGATCAGCCGTTCGGTGTTTCCTCCGCTCCTGACGGCAGTGCGCTCGTCTCCGCTGGCAGTTTTCCACGTCGTCGGCGGTGGCGCCTATTATCAGGACCTACCGGGCTATCAGCGGACCGTCGCCATGGCCGAAGCCGAGCCGCCACTCGCTCAGGTTCCTCGCGATGCCGTCCGGATGGCGCTGGACGAGTTCCGGAGCGAGCACGTCTTCCCAGGTAACCATAACCGGCAAGACATCGGGCGGGGCGTCCAGCACATGGACTTCCTGCCCGAAGCACGACCGCTCGCCACAGAAGGAATCGCCGCGACGACAGCCCAACTCTATGCCCTCTGCCGGCAGCGCGAGATCAATCACCTGATCTACATCGGCTTCGCCATCAACTGGTGTTTGCTGCTCTCTCCCGGCGGTATGGCGGCGATGCAGCGCCACGGTCTGCTCTGCTCGACGATCCGCCAGGCCGTGACGGCAGTCGAAAACCGGGAAACGACGCGCGAGCAAGGCGCGAAAGAGATCGCGCTCTGGCGTGTGGCGCTCGCCTTCGGCTTCGTTTTCGACGCTGAGGGCATCATTGCAGCGCTGAACGGTCCACTTGGCGCGGGCGACGACGCAGCGCGGGCCACGACGTGACCGCGCATGCATCCCGGCTGCGCACGCCTGAGGAAATAGGCAGGGCGCGCGAACGCCTCCAGATGTCGCCGGCGGCGCGGCGGGTTATGGTAACGATCCTGGCACTGGCGACTCGCTGGGCGGCAATTGACGACGCCACCCTGCGCGGGATGGTTCCGCCGCCGGAGGCGCCGCGGGCCTTCAACACCTCCTTCGAAGGCTGCCCGATCCACGGACGCGAACTGTTCGTTCACGGCAACTACTCCTGGCGCTTCGACCCCTTCGCTGCTCCCTGGAAGCTGGTCTGCCCCGTTGGCGGCGAGGTCTACCCGAGCAACGACTTCGCGGCGTTCCTCGCCGGCGGCCTGCGGGACCGGCGCTTGCTCAGCGGCCCCTACGCCGATGATGGCTGGGGCTGGGCGCCCCCCGCCGGGAAGCACAAGCACTGGTTCGTCGCCTATTACTGCCATTGGTTCTGGAAGGACCACCTGATCCCGGCGGTGCTGTCGCTCGGCCGCGCCTATCTGCTGACCGCCGCGCCGCGCTATGCCCACAAGGCCGGAGTGCTCCTCACGCAGATTGCCCGCGACTACCCACGGATGGACCACAACCGGCAATCCCGCTATGCCGCCGAGTACGTGCCCTCCTACACGGGCAAGATCGTCAACGCCATCTGGGAGACCGCCACGGCGCGCGACCTGGCGGAAGCCTGGGATGCCGTCAGCCTGGCGGTAGCGGAGGATGCGGCACTGGGCCCGGAGTCGGTCGATCTGGTCGAGCGATGCCTCCTCCGCGAAGCGCTGCTGGCAATTCCGCAGCGACGCATCCTGGGCAACTACGGCATGCATCAGGAGACCGCCCTCTACCTGGCCCTCGCTCTGGGCGATCCGGAACAGGCAGCGGCGACGGCCCGCGACGTGCTCTCCGGCTGGCCCGGCATGGACGGCTTCCAGTACGAAGGCGTCCTTGCCGTTCTCGCCAACCTCTTCAGCGCCGAAGGCATCAGCTACGAGACCGCGCCGGGCTACTGTTCCATCCCCAGCGAACTGCTGCCGAAGTTGGTGCTGCCGCTGGAACGGCTAAGCGCGCTGGCCGGGGCAAACGCCAAGGACCCGGCGCCCGCCGACCAGACGGCGCGCCTGACGGCGCTCGTGCAATGGCCGCCGCGTCTGGTGTGCCTGGAGCGCTGGACACCGGCAATCGGCGACTCCGGGGGCGCGGCGCCATCCGCCATCGTCGACGTCAGCGCCGCCGCCCTCCGGGCCGTGTACCGTCAGACCCACGAGCCGGATCTGGCTGCGCGCTTACGGGCACGGGGAACAGGTGACGACGGATTCCAGCAGTTCGAGGACCTGTTCGCGGAGCCCCTGCCCACCGGCGCAGCGGAGCAGGCTACTCCGGCAGCGAGCGCCAGTGACGTCTTGACCGACTACGGCCTGGCAATTCTCCGGGCAGGCGCCGGGACGACTGCGACGGCGCTGTCGTTCCATTACGGCCGCGCCAATGCCGGCCACGCCCACGCGGACCGTCTGAACGTGGAATTCTTCGGTGGCGGTCGCAAGCTGGTGTCAGACCTCGGCTATCCGCAATTTGCCGCTGAAGATAAGACGGCGAACGCCTGGGACCGCAACACCGGCAATCATGCGCTGGTCGTCGTGGACGGCCGGCGCCAGACGAGCCAGAACGGTGGCGAACTGTTGCTTTTCGCCTCCTCGCCCTGGCTCCAGGCGGTCGCCGCAAACGCCCCCGCCTATGCCTATCATCAGGTTGACCGCTACGAGCGCACGGCGCTGCTGATTGGTGAGGGCGTACACAACCCGGCCTATGTCGTGGACGTGTTCCGCGTCCACGGTGGCTCCCGCCACGACTACCGTTTGCATGGGCCGGACCTTTCCTGCCGGGCAGAGGGCATAACGTTTGGCGATGAGCTGCCGGGCACTCTCGCCGGTTCCGATATTCCCCTGGGCCGGCTCTGGGACGATCCCGCCCTTGAGGAGCCCGACCGGACGCGCTCCTTCGGTAGCTACGAGGGGAGCGGCGACAGCTTTCTGTACGGCATTCAGCAAGCGCAACCGGCGCTGGAACCCTGGCAGGTGTGCTGGGGTGACGGCGCAGGGCTGGCCGTTCACGTTGTGCCGTCGGACTACACGCAGGCGTTCCTCGCCTGGGGCGACGTGCCGCGCCGCCCCGGCAATCCCGCACGCTTCCGCTACCTGGTGCTGCGCCGGGAGGGCGCAGCACCGCTGTCGTCCACGTTCGCGACGGTGCTTGAGCCGCTCGTCGGCGGGCCAGTCATTCGGACGGTCAACCGTCTCGATACGGGCAAGGAGGGGCAGCTTGCCCTGCGCATCACGCATAGCGGCGGTAGCGACGTCGTCCTGGCCACCGATCCCGGCGTCCCGCTGGAGGTGGCGGGCCTGATGCTGGCAGGCCGTCTGGCGGTGGTGCGCTTCGACGCAGCCGGCGCCGTACACGCCGCCTACCTCTGCGGGCAGTCGCTTCGCGTGCCAGGCGTCGCCCTGCAGGCACACGGCCCGCTACGCGGCGTCATCAGCGGGATGGACAGGGCAGGGCAGCAGCTAGAAATCACGCTCGCCGGTGTCGTCCGCGTGACAGACGCGCTCCCTGCTCAGCTTGCCGGAACTGTCGTCTCGATCGCCGGCAACCACCAGCAGGCGCTGGTCAGGTCGGCTGTCCGGATTGGGGAGCGCACCGTGCGCCTGATGCTCGACCGGGGTGCGCCGGTTGGCCAACTCGCCGTGGACGCGGTGACCGGCACAACGGTCACGACGCGCACCACCCTCTATCCGGCGTTCCGAGGGCGCGACGATATCGGACGGTACCTGGAAGGCGCCTGGCTACAAGCGGACGGCATCACCAGACGGGTGCGTTTGGCCCGGATGCGACCTCCCCAGGGCCACACGCTGGAACTTGATGCCGCGCTCGACTGTTCCTCCGGCACGACGGCAACGCTGCTGGCCTGGGACCACGGCGCGGAGGTCCGGCTGGAGCCGGCGGTGTGGTGGAGCGGCGTCGGGCCTACGCCAGGCTGACGCAGCCGCAGCGGCCGGCATTCTCGGGCGCGGCCGGGCTGGCGGCGGAGGCAAGGTGCAGTTCGACGCCGGCGGTCGGCGTCAGGATGCCCTTATTGATGAAGATGGCGGCCTGGTTGGCGTAGGTGTTGACATCAATTTTGCCGCTATTGAAGTCGGCATAGAGCGGGTTGATCTGCGACAGCACCTTAGCCCAGTTGGCGTACTTGAGCAGGCCGTTGCCGGAATTATGGGAGTACTGCGCCTGCAGGTTGAAGGCTTTCGGATCGAGGCCGGTAGCATCCTGGTAGGCCTTCGACATCGCGGGGTTGCCGGCTTTGAGCGACGACACCGACTGGCCGAGCGCCAGGGCGTAGGCGGCGTTGGGGTTGGGCGTCATCAGCCACTTGAACACCTCGAACGTCTCGGACTTCACCTTGCTGTTGTTGTCGATGTGCAGACCGTCGGCAAAGAAGCGCCCGCTCTGGTTGGGCGCCGGGCCCGAATAGGGCGACGTGCCGAGGGCCAGCCGGTTCTTGATCTTGGCCTTGTTGAGCCGCCCACAGATGACCGTCAGGCCGATTTTGCCTGATTCCAGGTTGGAATCGAGCCCGGTGGGAAAGCCTTTGGACTCGTCGGCATTCGGCTGCACGTGGTACTTCTTGTCCGTCAGGTCGTAGAAGTATTGCAGGCCCTTTTTGAAGGTATCCGTGTCCATCAGCGACTTCTTCTGCGTATCGTCCCACGGCTGCTCACCAAAGAAGGTGCCGGCGGTCACGCCTGCCTGGTTGTAACAGGTGATGCCGCCGCCATACCCCCACTGGGTGCCTGTCCTGGTCAGCTTGGTTGCTGTGTCGAGAAAGGTCTCCATGGTCCAGGACGTATCGGTCGGATCGGTCGGCGGATACTTGAGGCCGGCGGCGTCAAAGAGGTCCATGTTGTAGCCGATGGCGTCGGCGGCGACGAACGGCGGGATGGCCCACTGCTTGCCGTTGTACTGCCAGGCCTGGAGGACGTTAGGAATGAAGATGGTGGTGTCGAACTTGTCGGCGGCGATGATCGTACTCAGGTCGGCAATGACTTGCTCGTCGGCCATGTCGGTGAACGGACCCCAGCCGTTCTCGTAGAAATCCCCCGCGTCGCCCCCGGCGGCGTGGGCGACCAGCACCTTTTCGCGCGTGGTGACAAAGCTATTCGTGCCAGGCAGCACCTCGACCTGAATTTTGTCGTTCTGCTGGTTGAACTGATTAAAGAGCGTCACGTACTCGTCATAACTGGTGCCCGAGGAGAAGACGCAAAGGTACTCCACCTTCGTCAGGCCCGCCTTCAGGACCGACCTGCTCGATGGTGTGGGCAGAGGCTTCGCGCTGGCACTGGTTGCCGCCCTGGCCGTGCTCGCTGCTGCGGTGCTGGACGCCACCACCGACGTGCTCACGCTCGTCGCGCTGCCGGCAGCCGCGCTCGTCGAGGCCGCGCCCGCCGCCGACGCGCTCGCTGTCGCCGCAGTACTCCCGGAGCTACCGCAGGCCGCCAGCAAGGCGCTCGCCCCACAGGCGCCGAGCATGCCGGCGAGAAGCTGACGACGACTGGCCGAGACCGTCCCTGATGCCATGACTTCCTCCTATCTATAACCCGCTCTCGCTAGTATGAGCAGTAGTATAGATGCACACCTTCGGGTTGACAAGGGCAATGAGCCGGAAGCCGTTCGCGTCTTCACGGGGCCTCGACGAGGTTGGTCAGGTATCGGGTTGTACGATACAGTCAACCTGCCGATTTGCTATCCTTGGTCGGCAATGGCGCTCAATAGCCGAAAGGAACATCACGGTGGCACAGGATCGTCGGCTCGTCTTCACTGGTGTACATAGCGCGGAGTGGGAGGAGTGTACCCTTCCGGAGCAGCTCGGCCCCTCTGATGTCCGCCTGCGCACCCTGTTCAGCGCCATCAGCGTGGGCACGGAGACGGCGGTGTACACCAAAACGCACATCGGCTTCAGTGATCCTTCGGCAACGTACCCACGCTACCCCTTCTATCCGGGCTACGCGGCAACGGCGGAGGTAGAGGCGGTGGGGGCCGACGTGAAGACAGTGACACCGGGACAGTTGCTCTGCTATCCCGGCCGGCATTGCAGCCGCAGTGTTTGGGACCTCCGGCAGCAGCCCTGGGCCACACTGCCGGACGGGCTTTCGCCGCTGCACGCTGCCTTCGGTCGCCTGGCCAGCATCAGTATGAACGGCGTGCGTCTGGCGTCGATCCATCTGGGGGATCGTGTCGGTGTGCTGGGCGCCGGACTCATCGGCCAGTTTGCCGCCCAGTTTGCCCGCTTGAGCGGCGGACGTCCGGTGGTGATCGGCGACCTCCTGGATAGCCGCCTGGCGGCGGCAAGGGCCTGTGGCATCGATGACGCCGTCAACCTCAGCGGACGGGAGGCGCGGACGCTGCGGCACGAGTTGAGCGGCGGTCGGGGCTTTGACGCTGTGATTGAGGCGACGGGCGCCCCCGCCGCAGTGGCCCAGGCGCTGACGCTGACGGCCGATTACGCTCGCGTCGTGCTCCTGGGCAGTCCGCGTGGGACCGTGCAGATTGACCCTTACACATCAATTCACCGGCCCGGGGTGACGATCGTTGGCGCGCACGAGCGCACGGCCCCGCGCCAGGAGAGCATCTTCAGCACCTGGACGCCGCAGCGCAACCTGGACCTCGTGCTCCGCCTGCTGGCGATCGGCGACCTGCGCGTCGCGCCTTTGATCAGTCACCAGGCGCCGGCCGCCACGGCGCCGCAGGTCTTTGCGCAACTCGTGCAGCAGCCGAGCGATTTTTTGGGAGTACTCCTGGATTGGCGCGACTAGACGAGCGCCGCAGTTTCCGGCCAGGTAGTGCTGGACTCTATCAATACCAACCACTGCAGGCGTTGTCGCCTACTAAGCAGGCTCTCGCCGCCTCTGCGCTATACTCAAAGCACCGAACGTACGGAGGGCCCCGAAGCATGAGTATCGCCACCAGTGTCGCCGGACGCATTGCCCCCTGGGCCGAAGTTGTGCCCGGTTATGGACCGGTCACGGTCGACCTGCTGCTCACCTTGCCGGATGACGGCTATTGCTACGAAGTGGTCGAAGGAGTCCTGGTTCGGATGGCTGGTAGCGGATTTGAGGCGACGTCCATTGCCTCCGTCATTCAGGGCGAACTCTACGCTGTCGTGCGCCCCTTGCGTCTAGGCATCGTCACATCGGCAGATGGCGTGTACAAGTTCTCGGGAGCCGAGACGGGCCTGATCCCTGATGTCGGCTTTATTCGCGCCGAGCGTCGCGCGCTGATCGCGAACCGCCAGAAGCCGATCCCTTTCGCGCCGGACCTGGCGGTGGAGGTGGCGTCTCCCGACCAGAAGCCCGACGAGTTGGCTGAGAAAGCGCGACTCTACCTCGCCAATGGCACGCGCCTGGTATGGGTGGTCTGGCCATCAAGCGGGCATATTGATGTCTGGCACGCCGGGCACACTGGCGGACCGGTGGCGACACTTAACGCGAGTGATACGCTCGATGGGGAGGATGTCGTACCCGGCTTCGCCTATCCCGTCGCCGCCGTCTTCGCCGATCCGCTGGGCTAAACGCAGACTGACGTCGGATCGGCACAAGGTCGCCTGCAACGCACCGCTGGGTATCCAGGCACTGCAACCCATGGTCGATCAGATAAAGGTGGTCGGTGGAGATCTTCAAGGTGCAGACCCAGACGGTCAACGACGTGCTCAGCGGCAAAGTCTCGGCTGCCGACGGCATCGCCAGCAGCGTGCCGCAGGTGCAGGCGATCCTGGACAAATACGCCGCCACTAACTGAGGGGGCAGGGGCCTGAGGGCTGAACAGGTTCAGCGTCATCGACTCTTGACTGATGCGGCAATTCATAGTATGATACTATGACTTGCCGCTCGTGTGAGCGGTTATGTGAGGAGACCCGTCCATGGTCGGTGTTGATGTCCTCTCCACTCGCCGGTCCTTCCTTCGGGCCAGCGGCGCCGTCATCGGCAGTGGTGTCGCGGTATTGCTCAGTTCCGCCTGCGGCGCCACGGCGTCAACGGCAGTGTCCTCGGCAACCAGTAGCGCGGCCGCGACCGGTAGTGCTACGCCGTTGGCCACCGTGACGTCAAGCGCTGCGCTGACGGCGACTTCCAACGCGACCTCGGTCGCTGCGTCATCGACCGTGACCAGCAGTGCTGTGCCCACCGTTACCACGACGTCAAGCGCCGCCCCAACGACGTCGACCACCCTGGCATCGACGACGACGACTTCGTCCGTTGCCAACGCGCAGCCGAGTGTTGGAGCGAAGGTGCTGCAGTACTGGACCTGGTGGAATTCGAGTAACCCGAGTTTCGCCAGTTGGTGGCAGTACGTCAAACCCGATTACGAAAGCAAGCACCCAGGGCAGTCGCTCCAAATCTCCTTCGTCGCCGACGACGGCGACTACGAGACGAAGCTGTTAGCCGCTGTCGCTGGCGGTGTCCCTCCCGATGTCCTTCACCTCGACATCGTCTTTGCGTGGGACACATGGAAGCATGGCGTGCTCGCCGATCTCTCGCCGTACGTGGCGCGCACACCAGCGGTCGCCCCGGACCAGTTTTTCGCGGCGGCCAAGACCTACACGCAACAGGCCGGCCATACCTTCGGCGTGGCCACCGAGGGTCCTGCGGGCTACGCCCTCGCTTACAATCTCGATCACTTCAAGGAGGTTGGACTGGCACCGGCGGCGACGGCATCGTGGACGTGGCAGGAGTTTGCCGACGCGGCCGCCAAACTCACCAAGCGCTCCGGTGATACGATCACCCAATCGGGCTGGCTTGGCGCGGCGGGATCGGTGGAATACTTTTGCGATTGGCTGTACAGCGACGGCGGCACATTCTATAATCCGGATTACACCGGGGTGGCATTCGATGACGGCCGGGGAGCGGCGGTACTCCAGTTCATGAGCGACATGTTGAATAAGAATCGCGTCTCAGCGACCCTCCCTACCGGGACGACTCCCTACAAGGCGTTTGTGGCCGAACAGGCCTCCATGATGACGTTCGGTATGTACTTGATTCCCTCAACAGCCAAACAGGCGCCACTCCTCCACTACGACCTCATGCCCTTCCCTAGAGGGCCTGAGGGCAAAGGGCCGGCCACGGCACTGGAGTACGACATGGAGGTTGTGCCCAAGGACGCCAAGGACCAAGATGCTTCCTGGGCGTAGATCAGCTACTACGCCGGTGCAGAGGTGCAGGCGCAACTGCCAACAAAGATCGGCTTCGTGAGCCCCCGCAAAGATGTCTATCAGACCGCGGCGTGGAAGAGTGCGGTGCAGCAGTATCCGTTGCTGGACCGCGTGGCGAGTATCGCCGCCCTTCCCGGTGTGCAGGCATATCCATTCGTCGAGATGGCGCAGTTGTTCAAGGATTTGCCCCCGATCTTCAACGCCGTGTTGAAGGGACAACTTGGCGTAGCAACCGCGATCACTCAGGCGGCAGACAAGGTGAAGACGATCCTCGCCCAGGCGAATGCTTGATCGATCCTGGGGATGATCGCTGCCCAGGTTCCTTGCCGTCCCACCTTACAGGAGATTGTGGCGCAGTTCGGTCTGGAAGACTCGGCTCCAGTGTTCGCTGTCGGCTGGCCCGAGTCGTGGTGTACCTTGCCGTCATCTGATCTGCCGTTTCTCGAACCCCAGTTTGTCGCCTCGGCCTGTGCTGAGTTGGAGTTCCCGGAAGAGGTGCGGAGCGCCCTGGGCAAGTTGACGCGACGCGTCGCTGCCGACCCCGCTCTACGCGCAATCGCGTGGCATGGCGTGCGTAGTCTATACGGAGCGCACGCGGTACCGACGCAGATGCAGAACTGGCCGTCATTGGTAAGCGCCCTTGGCCCCGAAGGCGACCTGTTCTATATGCTGGTGGCTCTGGCGAACTTGCCGGAGTTGGGTCGCATCTACCGGCAGCGCGGCATTCCACGAAAGGTTGCCCACGACACACGCGCCGACGTTCTGCGTTGGCTGGAGGCTGACCGCGCAGAACATGGCGCCTGGGGGCTTGCGCCGCGCAGCCTGCCCTACGTCGCCTACACCTTGACCGGCGCGCGTTACCACCTAGTACGTCTACAGTTCCAGCCCGGCCCCTTCCGCTCGCGTGTGCGCGTGTACCGCCATCGGAGCGGCGCCGTCCTCGCGCTGGCGGAGGCAGGGGTGCGCTTCCGAGCCGATGGCCAGTTGTTCGGCGCCGGAGGGCTACCGGCAGCGGAGAGCGACTGGATGGCGCAATTCGAGCAAACCGACCACCTTGTCCGCGGCATGCCGATCCTCCCGTTGGGCAGAGCTGTCCAGCAACCGGTCGAACTCAAGCTCGAGGAGTGGCAGTTGGTGTTATCCCGCGGTGATCCGGTGCTGCAGATCCATATTCCCGCGGGGAGGCCGATGGATTTTGATCTTTGCGGCGAGTCCTTCCGCGAAGCGCTCCGCTTCTTCCCCACCTACTCGCCGGATACGCCTTTCCTTGCCTTCGCTTGCAGTTCCTGGCTGCTGGATAACCAGTTCGAGCAGTTGCTGCCTTCCACCTCCAACATCGTGCGTTTCATGCAGGAGCAATACCTCCTACCTGGTGGTAGCGATAATCGAGTCACGCTGGAGCGCGTCTTCGGGAAAGTACCAACGGAGCTGCGTCAAGCGCCGCGCGACACCACACTACGGCGCGCCATCATCGACCACTTGCTCATCGGCGGCCATTTGCATGCCGGCGCTTCCTTCTTACTTACCGACGACGTGCAATGGGGAGAGCAGGTGTACCGTACGCCTTCCGGTTCCCGTGATGGCAGCTCGCGTGGCCCCCGGCAGACAGCCACACTTGCCTGACCTAGCAGGTTATGGTATGATGCTATGACTTACCGCTCCAGTCAGCGGTTTTCTGAGGAGACCCGTCCATGGTAGGCGTTGCTATCCTCTCCACGCGTCGGTCCTTCCTCCGCACCAGCAGCATGGTCGTTGGCAGCGGTGTGGCTGTGCTGCTGAGCGCGGCCTGCGGCGGTACTACGTCGGCCACCGTCGCGTCGTCGGCAACGAGCAGCACTGCGGCGCCGACCGTGGCGTCTGCCCCCGCATCATCCAGCTCATCCGTCGCTCCGCTCTCGACAACCGCCGCCGCGCCGACGACGAGCAGCGCCGCCGGCACGGCGGCCACCAGTACGACGGCCGCAGCCACGGCGACGGCCACGACGGCAGCAGTGGTGAAGTCGGCGACGGCGCAGACGTTCACCTACTGGGACTGGTGGGATCCTGTTTCCAATCCGACCTTCGCTGCCTGGTTCAAGTACGCCAGGGCGGCCTGGGCGCAGCAGTATCCTCAGGTTGCCCTGGATATCGTCACCATCCCCGCGGCGGGTATTGACGACTATCCCAACAAGTTCATCGCCGCCGTGGCCGGCAACGACACGCCGGATGCGCTGCACATGTCCGTCGCCTATGCGCGGGACCTCTGGGATAAGGGGACGCTGCTGGACATCAGCAGCATGGTTGCCAGGACGCCGTCCATCGCGGCGGACCAGTTCATTCCAGCGGCGGCGTTCTACAATCAGGCCGACGGCAAGATCTTCGGCACGCCGGTGGAAGGCCCTTCCGGCTACGGCATCGCCTACAACGTTGCGCACTTTCAGGAAATCGGCGCTACGCCGACCTGGGAGACGACCTCCGCCTGGAGCTGGCAGACCTTCGCCGACACCGCGGCCAAACTCGTCCAGAAGGATAGCAGCGGTGTGACGCGCATCGGCTACCTCGACTCGACGCCTTCTCTGGAATACTTCTGCGAGTGGCTGTACACGCAGGGCGGGACCTTCTACGCGCCGGACTTGAAGTCGGTGCAGTTCGATCAGCCGCGCGGCGTGGATGCTTTGCAGTTCACCCTAGACCTCATGGATCGCTATGCCACCAGCGGTCCGCTCCCCAAGGGCGTCACGAACTTGCAGTACTTCTATCAGGGCCATATCTCCATGATGCCGATGGGGCTGTACCTCATCAACAACGTACACACCGCGGCGCCGACCCTGCAATGGGACCTCATGCCCTTCCCGAAGGGGCCGGCCGGCGCAGGGCCGGCGACCGACATCTTCGTCAACATGGATTCCGTGCCGAAGGAGAGCAAGGCCCAGGACCTGGCGCTCAACTGGATGGCCTTCTATTCGGGTCCCACGGTGCAGGCGCAACGGTCGGCGGTGGCCGCGTTGCCCAGTCCGCGCAAAGACGTCTACACCAGCCCCCAATGGAAGGCGGCGGTCGCCAGCATTCCGCAGAATCAGCGTGTGCTCGATATCGCGCAGTTGCCGGCCGTTGGCCCTTACCCTTACTTCCGCCTGACCCAGTTGACGGGCGCCTGGACGCCAATCATCACGGACACTTTCGCGCACAAGATCCCTGCCGGCCAGGCCCTCCAGCAGGCGCAGCAGCAAATGAACAGCATCCTGAAGAGCTGATGGCCGCCTTCACCTTGTACTGCCGCCGCTGCGGCGCACGCGAAGAGAATGTGCTGCCCTACGTCTGCCGGCGTTGTGGCGGCAACCTCGCCGTGCGCCTGGAACTGGATGCCGTGCGTGCCCGCGCCGACCTGGAGGGGCACGTTGCAGGCAGCGGTGTTTGGAGCTACGAGGCGCTATTGCCGGGCCCGTCGGGAACGGCACGCCCCACGCTTGGCGAAAGCGACACCCCGCTCCTGCACCTGGAACGGCTCTCTGAGGAGTTGCAGTTGCCGGGGTTGCGCTGCAAATATGAAGGTAGCAATCCCACCCACTCTTACAAGGACCGCTTTCAGGCGGTGTCCGTCGCACACGCGAGCGCGCTGGGCTGCCCGGGCTGCTTCTGCGCCTCGACAGGCAACCACGGCATCGCCGCCGCCGCCTACTGCGCCCTGGCCGGCCTGGCCTGCGCAGTATTTGCCCACCCGGAGGCGCCCGACGAGCTGTGTGACCACATGCGAGCGCTCGGCGCGAGGGTAGAGGTGCTGCCGGCGGCAGTGCGGGACGCCGCCATGCACGAGCTGCTCCGGGCGGGTTGGTATCCGGCAACCACATCCTCCTTCGCGCCACTGGCGTCGCCGTTCGGCATCACGGGCTACAAGACCATCGCTTATGAACTCTGCCGTCAGTGCGGCGGCGAGGCTCCCGGCTGGGTGCTCTGTCCCGTCGGCGGCGGCGACGGCCTCGCCGGCGTCTGGCAGGGCTTTCTGGACCTGGCGCAGCTAGGAGTCATCCAACGCCTGCCGCGCATGGTGGCCTGCCAGGCCACCGGCGCCGACCCGGTCGTGCGCGCCTTTACCGCCGGTTTGGACGAGCCGCCAGTGTTGGATGCCGTCTCCTCCATCGCCCTCTCCATCCGCGATCCATCGTCCGGTGAACACGTGCTGGCGGCCCTGCGAGCATCAGGCGGAATGGCAGTGGCCGTGGAGGACGAAGAGATCGTGGCGGCGGCAAGCCTCCTGGCCTCCTGTGGGCTGCTGGTTGACCCGGCCTCAGCGGCGCCGCTGGCCGTCGCTCGACGGCTGGCAACCTCGATCGGCGAGGAGACGGCGGTCTGCCTGCTCACCGCCACCGGCGGCCGCTGGCCGGCGCTACGGCAGGCTCTCCGGGCAAGAGCAAAAGGAGCTTCGTGATGGAGTCCACATCCCCCTGGTGGCGGCAGGCCCAGACTATTTCTGATGTACAGGTCACCCCGGAGGAGATGCGGGCGTTGACCCCGGAAGGTCTGGCCGCGCGTCTGGACGGCATGGGCTTCACCCTGGTCGAGCAGGCCCTACCGGACCTGGCCGGCGGTGAAGGAACCTTCTTGCGCGGCGTCTGGATGGCGGAGGAGTACGACCGTTATCTGACGGCGTTGCACGCCCGGGGGATGCGGTTGGTCACCTATACCAATGTCCACTGGGTGCTCTCGGAGGAGGCGGAACAGCATCCCGACTGGCTGCAGGTGGACGAACATGGTGTGCCGCCGGTGCTGGGCTATGGCAAGGGGCACGCACCATGTCCAAATAGTCCCTGGGGGCGTTGGGCGGCGCAACAGTTGCGCGAGCAGGCCCGACGCTATCCGCTGGATGGCATCTTTCTCGACGGTCCGACCCTCTTCCCGCGCACGTGCTACTGCCCTGCCTGCCGGTTGCTGTTTCGTACACAGTGGGGACGCGATCTGCCGCCCTGGGCGGAACGAGCGCATCCCGACTGGCCGCGCTTTGCTGCCTTTCGGGAGCAGACGCTGGCCCGCTTTCTGGCTGAGTTGCGTCAGGCGCTGCACGCCGAGCGGCCGGGGGCGGTCTTCTTCATGAATAACGCCAGCCTCCTGGCGAACTGGAGCGGCGGGCGCAGCACGCGGGTACTCGCGCCGCACCTTGATCTGCTGGGCAACGAGCGTGGCAACCTGTTCAACAACACGCCGCCGCTGCTCGTGCCGCTCTGGCTGACCAGCGCCGGCGCGCTCATGCTGGACCGCCAGGCAGAGCGGCCCGATGGCAGCCGGTTGCCGACTGTGGTCTATTGCTGCTTCCGACACCTGCCCTGGGACTACTACGGGCTGACGCCGGTGGAGATGGAGTTGCTGATCGCCGGGGCCATCGCCGCCGGCGCGAATCCGCAGATCATGGGAGGGCTGCGCTTTATCGACCCGCCGCTGGAAGCCACGATCAGCGACCTGCTCCATTTCTATCGCCGCCACGCCGACTGCTTTGCCGGCAGTCGCTCGGCAGCGCGCGTCGCCGTGGTATGGCCGCAAGCTACCACCGATTGGGGCGGTGTCCACCGCGAACTGGGCGAAGCCGACGGCTTCGCCTGGGACCGCGTCTGCTGGGAGGAGTTTGCCGGTTGTTACGAAGCGCTGGTGCGGGCGCAGGTAGCGGTGGACGTGATCGACGACGGTGCGCTGGCTGATCTGCCTGCCGGTCGGTACGACAGTTTGGTGCTGCCGATGGCGGCCTGCCTCTCCGCCGCTTCCGCCGACGGCCTGCGCGAGTTTGTACGCCGCGGGGGCCGGCTGCTGGCGACCGGGGCGCCAGGAATCGCCGACGAACTGGGACGGCTCCGGGCGGTGGGCAGCCTGGACGACGTGCTCGGCGTCCGTGTGACTGCCGGCGTGGTTGGCCCCCGTGCCATCGACTATATCGCCCCAGAGCTTTCCCACCCGCACTGGACAGGCGTGCAGCGACCGCTGCTGCCCTCCCCGGTCTGGGCCTTCCACGCGCAGCCAGCTGGCGGTGTGCCGACGTCGCGCTACGCCGAGAAGCTGCCGAGCCGGTACTTCCCGCTGCACGTGGAGGCGGATGCCCCCAGCGCCACCTTCAGCCACCGCTTCGGCGCCGGGGAGGTCACCTACGTTGCCGGGCTGGCCGGGGCGCTCGCCTGGTCACAACGCTTCCCGGAGTGGCTCGACTTCCTGGCACGGGCGGCGCTTCCCGCAGCGTCGGCAGCAGATGCTTCGGACGGTCATCAGGGAAAAGGTGAGGCAGCGACTGACATTAGGCTGGACGGCGCGCCGCGCGGTGTGCAGATGCTCGTTCGTCGCGCCGTCAACGCCGATCTGATCGTGCATCTCCTCAACCGCAGTGGCGCCCTGGAGCGGCCAATCCGCGCTGTGCTGCCGGTGGAAGGCGCTCGACTGCTGATACCGGGCGGGGTTGGCGCAGCGGCGCCGGTGGCTTGCACCCTGCGGGGCGAGGCCGCCATCCCTGTGACGCGCGACGGCGACCGGTACACCCTACAGTTGCCGGATTTCGGCGCCTACGAGGTCGTGCGAGTTTCGTGGCCCATCACAACGTCGAACGAGGGGTAGTAAACACCGTGTCGCCAACTACTCTGTTGTTGCGCTTCCCCTCTGCTGGCGTGGAAGCACGAGCGCGCTTTCTGGACGACGAAGCGCCGTCGCTCTGCGCCGCCCTGCGCAGCCGCCTGCCTGTCGCCGGCCTCGCCCACCATGCCATCTACTCCGGCAGCGAAGTCGCGCTCGATCTGGCCCCTCCCCTGCTCCTTCCTCCCAGCAACCAGACCTTACGGGCGCTCCCCGGTGACGTCGCCTTCTATTGCCTGGAGGGCGGCCTCTGGCAGGGTCTCCGCCAGGCAATCTCGGAGGTACTGGTGGTCTACGACCGGGATGGGGTTCCCAGCATGCCGTGGGGGCCGGTGCCGATCTGCCTGTTTGCGCGCATCGAGCACGGGTTGGCGGAGTTTGCGGAGGTCTGCCGGCGGATGCGATCAGCGCCGGGTATGCGGCTGGAACTGGAAGTGTTGTCGGGTGGCTAGATCGGCAATCTCCGTCAATGGCATTCGGGGTGTTTCCGGGGATATCAGGATTTTTGCGGCGAGAGCCGAGCTAAAGCGCCGGTCCAGTAAAGACGTTGTTTACGATGGGCACGATAGCCCGGCCGTGCCAGGTGCATACTCGTCCGGTGCTGTAGCAGATGCACCGGACCACACGGTGAACGAGCCAAATCGGGGCCGGTTGCGCTGCCTGCACTGCGACCGGCGGTTGCCGGCGCTCTGGCAATTCGCCTGCCCCAACTGCGGCGGGCAACTGGCACTGGACGGGACCGACGGCGCGACACCTGTCTCCTCCTTGCATGCCGGCAACACGCCGCTCTACCAACTGCAGGTTGGCGCTTCGGCCTTTCTGTACCTGAAAGATGAGGGGCGCAACCCCACTGGCTCGTTCAAGGATCGCGCTATGGGGGCCGCGGTGGCGGCGGCACTGACCATGGGTGCGCGCGGCGTCTCGCTCTACAGTTGCGGTAACGGCGGCGCTGCGGCGGCAGCGGCGGCAGCCGGCCTCGGGCTGCGCTGCCTGGTGCTGGCCTTGCCCACGATGAGCAGCCAGGCCGCGGCGCTCATCAGGGCTTATGGCGCGCAGGTGCTCACGCTCGACCTCGATCACGACACCCTCTGGACAAGTGGCGCGGTGGGTAGACTGCAGGAGCAGTTGTGGCAGAACGGCGGCTGGTTCCCTCTCAATCGGATCGCCCTGCCACTACGGGCCAGCCCCTATTACCTTGCCGGTTGCGCCTCACTGGCGGGGGAACTGCTGAGTCAGATCGCCGGCGGGCCCGGCGCCCTGGTAGTTCCAACGGGCAGTGGCGACCTGCTGTTGGGCCTCTGGCTCGCCCTGCGCGACGGACCACAACCGCCGCGGCTCGTCGCGGTGCAGGCACGCGGGGCGGCGCCGCTGGTACGAGCCTGGCGGCGCGGCGCACAGCGGGTTGACGTTCTGCCCGGTGCGCAGACCGTCGCCAGCGGCATCGAGATGGTGACCGGCAGCGACGATGCGCTGGCCGCGGTATACGCCTCCCAGGGCAGCGCCATCGCCGTGAGTGACGCCGACATTCTGGCCATGCGGGGGAAGCTGGCGCGCGAGCACGGTCTCCTGACTTCGCCGGAAGGTGCGGCGGCCGCTGTCGTCGGTACTCGGCTGCTGGGGAAAGAAGGGCACGCCCACCCGGTGGTGGCAGTGCTAACGGCTGCGGGCAGCAAGTACCCGCAGTTCGATCCGGTCGCCAGCCTGGCCACACCGACGCCGGTCAACGCCGCGCAGGTGCTGAAGATCGTGGGCAATGCCTGACACGCCGGTCACCGACCGCCTGGACCACTGGCTGGGGAAAAGCCGCTCCCTGGCGCGGGACGGGCTGCGCCGTCTCGTGCAGGTTCCCAGCGTGACCGGCAAGGAAGGGGCGGCGCAGCAGCAGTTCGCGCGGCAGTTAGCGGAACTGGGGCTGCCGGCGATGCTCCACTGGGTGGATGCGCCGGCACTGCAAGCAACGCCGGGCTATCTGCCGAGTGACACCGGCTATGCTGAACGCCCCAATGTGCGGGCAACTCTTTCGGGAAGCGGCGGCGGGCGGAGCCTGCTGTTTGTCAGCCATATCGACACCGTACCGGCCGGCGCGAACTGGCGTCACGACCCCTGGGCGGCCGAGGTGGATGGCGAGCGCGTCTATGGACGCGGCGCTACCGACGCCAAAGGCGGATTGTGGGCAGCAACGCTGGCGATAGCTGCCGTGCAGGCGATCGGTGTGTCGCTGCGCGGCGATGTTGTTGTGGCGAGCGTCGTGGAAGAGGAGACTACCGGTAACGGCGCGCTGGAACTCTGTCGGCGTGGTCCCGCCGCCGACGGCGTGGTCGTGCTCGAACCAACTGACCTCGGCGTCTGCTACGGTCACCAGGGCGTTTTTGGCCTGCGCGTCGATGTACCGGGCGTCGCCGGCCACGGCGCCCAGCGCAGCAACGCCAATGCCGTGGTGCGGGCGGCCGAGGTGGTCATCGCCCTGGAACGGTTGCAGCAAGGCTGGTCGATGCCCTGGCGCCCCGACTATCCGGCGCCGGTGATCAACGTGGCCCGCATCAGCGGGGGCGATGAACTGTTCACCGTCCCGGCCTCCTGCCGGATCGAAGCCACTGTGCGCTTCCCGCCGGGCTACCACGACAGGGTAGAAGAGGAGGTGCGCGCGGCGGCGGGGCGCTCCTGGGACGGTCCAACTGGCCCCATGCATACTGCGGCCAGTGTGCCGTTCGTCGTAGAGGCCGCCCATACGCCAGCCGACCATGGGCTGCTGCAACTGCTGTGGCAGGCGGCGCGTGCCGTGCAGCCGGGCAGCAGCATGGGACCATTCCCGGCGACCTGTGATGCCCGGCACTTTGCCGCCCGCGGCCTGCCGGTGGCGATCTTCGGTCCCGGTAGCCTCGCTCGGGCCCACGGGCCGGAGGAGTTCTTGACCATTTCGGAGTTGCTCGATGCTGCGCGGATTCTGGCTCGCCTGGCGATTGCCTGGTGTGCATGACAAACCCGGCCGGTGCGATCCGGCTGTATGATCCTCCTGATACGGGTGGCTGAAGTGTGAAAGGAATTGCCATGGACGCGTTGCTGAGCGAGCCGGCGGCCGGTCGGGTCAGTGAGCCGGCCGCTCGTCGTCGGTGGTCGGCTCGATCTGCTCGATAGCGTGCTCGACTTCGTCGAGGACTTCCGCCATGCGCAACCGGACGCGGTCAGCGTCGCCTGCCACGATGGCCTCGAAGACCCAGCGGTGATCCTCCAGCGAGCGGGCGACCGCGCCGGGCAGGCGGTAGGTATGCTCACGCATGCTGGCCAGCACGTCGGCGATGGCATCGTTCAACAGCACCAGAATCGGATTGTGGGTCGCGCCAACGATCGCTCGGTGGAAGGTCAGATCAGCAACGATGTACTGACTGGCGCTGGGGTTATCGGCCATAGCTTCCAGGGCTTCAGCCATGGCGGCCAGATCTGCCGGAGCGGCGCGCCGGGCCGCCAGCGGGGCGGCCGTCATTTCCAGCATGCGCCGCGCCTCCAGCACGTGATGCAGGTTGCCCTGCCCTTGCCGCAACTGAAACTGCAGCAAGCCGGAAATCGCCTGCGGGTGCTGCTCTGTGACGCGCGCGCCGCGTCCATGCTCCACCGTCACGAAGCCACGGGCCGACAGCACCCGCAGTGCCTCGCGGATGGCAGTCCGACTCACGCCGAAGCGCTTGATCAATTCCTGTTCGGATGGTAAGTAATGACCGGGCGGGTACTCGGCTGCCAGGATCGCCTCGATCAAGGCATCGGCGACTTGTTCGCCCAGGCGCTGACGACCGATGCGTGAGACGCCTCCCGCAGGCGGTGCGGACTGCGGCGGCGTTGCCGAAACAGGCGAAATGACCATGCCGCATCCTACCACCTGGAAAGGAGACGCTGAATGACCGGAGTGTATGACACGCTCGCTGTCCGTCCACTCATCAACGCTGCCGGGTTGATGACGCGCTACGGCGGCGGGCCGCTGCCGGCGGAGGTGGTGCAGGCGATGGCGGAGGCAGCCGGTGTGTGCGTGCGGATGGAGGAGCTGCAGGCGGCTGCCGGGCAGGAAATTGCCGCAGCGACGGGCGCCGAAGCGGGCTACGTCACCTCCGGCGCTGCAGCCGGGATCACCCTCGCCACGGCAGCCTGCCTGGCCGGCCTGGATGTCGCCCGCATGGACCGCCTGCCGGACACGACGGGTATGCCCAACGAGATCG
Organism: Chloroflexota bacterium; assembly: GCA_036734945.1. Classification (GTDB taxonomy): domain Bacteria; phylum Chloroflexota; class UBA4733; order UBA4733; family UBA4733; genus UBA4733. The sequence continues at coordinate 23,389 of DAIMXP010000028.1, read as the reverse complement.
TCGTCCAGCGCGCCCACCGCAACGCCTACGACCACGCGGTGCGCGCGGCCGGCGGACGCTTCGTGGAGGTCGGCTACCTCGGCTACCCGGGTGCGGGGGGGACGCACGCCTGGCAGATCGAGGCCGCCATCGGTGAACGCACCGCTGCGTTGTACTGGGCAATGATCGAGGCGCAAGGGGTCGTGCCGTTGGAAGAATTTTGCCGGATCGCCCACCGGCATGGCCTGCCGGTTATCGTCGATGCCGCCGCCGCCCTGCCACCGCCGGAGAATCTGCGCCGGTTTATCACCGCGGGGGCTGATCTGGTGAGTTTCAGCGGTGGGAAGGCGATTCAAGGCCCACAGGCCAGCGGCATCCTCTGCGGGCGGCGCGACTTGATCGCCTCCGTGCTGCTGCAGAACCAGGACATGGATGTCCACCCGGAAGTGTGGAGCTTTGGCGACCAGTATCGGGCGGCGGGAGTGCTGGCAGGGCCGCCGCACCAGGGGATCGGGCGGGGCTTCAAGGTGGGCAAGGAGGAGATCGCCGGGCTGGTCGTCGCCCTGCGCCGCTACGTGCAGCGCGACCATGCTGCCGAACGCACCCGCTGGGAGAGGCTGCTGCAGGCGGTGCTGGATGGTATCGGTACACTGCCACACGTGCAGGCGGACTTCGACGGCCCAACCAACCGACCGGTTCCCCGCCTGCAACTGACATTGGATGAAGCTGCGCTTGGCTGCACCGCGTTTGAAGTGATCCGCCGTCTGCTGGACGGCACGCCGGCACTTGCCGTTGGCGAAGGCCGTGCCCGGCAAGGGGTGCTGGTGATCAACCCGATGGCCCTGCAGGAGGAGGACGTCGATCCGCTCGTGAGCCGGCTGCGGGCGGTGTTGGGGGGAGTGCGGTGAGGTGCGCCTACAAAGGCCATAATGGCCGCGTGGACTAGCAAGTACATGCATGATCAGGATGAGGAGGCAAGGGTACATGCCGGACGAGCCGGTTCGCATTGGGCTGCTGGGGGCTGGGTTCGCGGCGGCCACGCATTGTCAGGCTTATGCGCAGTGTTTGCGCCCGCGGGCGCAGGTGGTGGCCGTCGCTGCCGGACGGCGGAGTTCCGCCGAGGCGCTGGCGGCACGGTTTGCCATCCCCGAAGTGGTAAAGGATGCTGCCGCATTGCTGGCGCGTGACGACCTGGAGGCCGTCGATATCTGCACGCCGAACCGGAGTCACGCGCCGCTGGCCCTGGCGGCGTTGCGCTCCGGGCGGCACGTGCTGATCGAGAAGCCGCTCACCGGCTACTTCGGACCGCTGGACGCTGCGCCGGAGACGCGGGTGGGCGACCTGCCGCGCGGCATGATGCTGGCGGAGGCTATGCGGAGCGCCGCTGACCTGCTGCAGGCCGCCAGGGAGGCCGGAGTGCAGATCGGGTACGGCGAGAACCTGGTCTACAGCCCGGTGGTGCGACGGGCAAAGGAACTGCTGGAGCAGAGCGACGCCCGGCTGTTGGAGATTCGGGCCAGCGAGTGCCATAGCGGCTCGCACGCTGCCTACGCCATGCGCTGGCGGGAGGCGGGAGGCGGCGCGCTGCTGCGCCTGGGCAGCCACCCCATTGGCCTGGCGTTGCACCTGAAGCGGGCCGAGGGCGAGCGCCTGGACGGCAGACCGGTCGAAGTGGCGGCGGTCTCGGCGGAGGTGGCGACCCTGGCGAACGACGGCGGTGCCGCCGGTTACCTGGTGAGCGGCTGGCAGGATGTCGAGAACTGGAGCGCGGTCACGCTGACCTTCACCGACGGCAGCCACGCCATCTGTCTGGCCTCGGACCTGGCGCTTGGCGGGATCGAAGATGGCGTGCAGTTGCTGACGGCACGCGCGCGCTTCAATATCAACCTCAGCCATAGCTCCCTGTTCCAGGTCTATGCGCCCAGCGGCGACATCTTTGCCGGAGCGCCGCTGCAGGAGAAGTCGCACACCAACGCCGGCTGGAGTTTTCCAGAGATTGATGCCGCCTGGCTCTATGGCTTCCGCGACGAGATGCAGGACTTCACGGCAGCGATCCGCGCCGGCCGGCCGCCACTGGCCGATGGCCGGTTGGGCCAGGCAGTGGTGGAGGCGATCTACGCCGCCTATCTTTCCGCCGCCGAAGGGCGGCGCGTGACGCTGCGCCCGCTGGCCTGACAGGACGGGCGATGGCGCAGGGGTAGACGTGACGCCGGCGGCGCCACACCCTGAAACAACAGTTGCATGTGGCGAGCGCGCATGTGATGATGGCGGGAAGACAGCACCGGCCGCTCACTTCTGCGGTTGTCTTGCAGGTGCGCGCCAACTGTTCAGAGAGGATGGCCGATCATGACATGTGCTACGTTGGGGGCCTCCATCTCGTGTTCCGCAGGCGATGTCTGGATGCCGCGCGTCTAGGGGTTCGAGTCACCTTTCCCTTCTCGGAAACCCGAAGTAGCTAGCGTCGGCGATCACTGACGGGGGCGCCTGCGGGCGCACCCCACCCGCGCGCTTCGCTTGCCGGCCCTCCCCTTAAAAGGAGAGGGCCTCGCTGCGAGGGTGCCGCGGTCGTGGACACCGGCACGGCTGATAGGGTCAAGCACGGGAAACGCGGCGTTTCGTCTCGGCCCGCACTTCTCAGGCGCGGCGCATGGTGTGGAGCAGCGTACCGAGGGCTGATCGTCTGGCCACCTGATCCCCTGCACCGCCATCGCAATCCGGCTACGCTTTTTGCAACCGTCCTGCCGGTTACAGCGAGGCCCTCTCCTTTTAAGGGGAGGGCCGGCAAGCGAAGCGCGCGGGTGGGGTGCGCCCGCAGGCGCCCCCGTCATCAACATTATGCATTGAAAGGGTATACCCAGCGTGCTTCGCACACCATATCGTTATCTCTTCCGCACGTATTTGCTGCCGCACTGGCCGATGGCGGTGCTGCTGGCGGTGCTACTCGGCGGCCTCATTAGCCTGGACCTCGTCCAGCCACAGATCGTGCGCTTCTTCATCGACGCTGCACAGGCCGGGGGTGCGCCGGGAGCAATGAGCCTGGCGGCCTTGCTGTACCTTGGCGTCGCTCTGCTCACCCAGGTGATCGGCATTGTGGAAGGGTATACCGCCGCTAACCTGGGCTGGCTGGCGACCAATGCCTTGCGGGCCGATCTGACGCAACACTGCCTGGAGTTGGACCTCTCTTTCCACAACAGCCGCACGCCGGGCGAATTGATCGAACGGCTGGACGGCGATGTCACGGTTCTGGCCAACTTCTTCTCGCGGTTCGTGCTGCACGTGGTCGGGAATGGGCTGCTGCTGGCAGGTGTGCTGGTACTGGTCTTCCGGGAGGACCGGCGGATCGGGCTGGTGCTGCTCGCCTTCAGCATCCTGGCGCTGCTAGTGATGAACGGCTTTCGCAACCCCGGAGCGCGGTTTGCGGCGGCCAGTCGCCAGGCCGTCGCCGACCTCTTCGGGTATCTAGAAGAACGCTTGAATGGCCTGCCGGATATCCAGACGGCCGGCGCTCAGGAGTACGTGCTGCGAGGGTTGTCCAGCCGGCTGCTGGCGACGATCCGCTGGGGAAGAGCGTCCTTTTTAGCGGGCAGTCTGCTGGGCGGCGCGACCAGCCTGGTGTTCACCGCCGCGACAGCGGCAGCGCTGGCCTCAGTGCCTCGTTCTTCCGGGCCGGCAGCATCACGATCGGCACGGTGTACCTGATTTTTCAGTACACGACGATGGTCCGGGCGCCGCTAGGGCAGGTGACGCGCCAGGCGCGCGATTTCCAGAGGGCGGCCGCCAGCGTGGCGCGGCTGCGGCAACTGTACGGCATGCCGCGCACCATCACCGATGGTCCGGGCGCCGTGTTGCCGGCGGGCGCTCTGGGCGTGGAGTTTCGGGCTGTGTCGTTTGCCTATCCGGCGTCTGATGCCAGCGGTAGGGAGACGACAGCCGACATCCTGCGGGATGTCTCATTTCAGATCAAACCGGGCAACGTGCTGGGGGTGTTGGGGCGCAGCGGCAGCGGCAAGACGACGCTGGCCAGGTTGCTCTGCCGCCTGTACGACCCGGCCGCTGGCGCGGTGCTGCTGGGTGGCGTCGATATACGGGAGTTGCCGTTGGCCGAACTGGGGCGGCAGGTCGGTATGGTGACGCAGGAGGTGCAACTGTTCGCCGCCAGCGTGCGGGAGAACCTCACGCTGTTCGATCCGGCCATTGGCGACGAACGTATCCTGGCGGCACTGGATGGCCTGGGGCTGACGGAATGGTGCCGCGCACTGCCGGCGGGGCTGGACAGCATGCTGGCGCCGGGCGGGGGAGGCCTGTCGGCCGGCGAGGCGCAACTGCTGGCCTTCGCGCGGGTGTTCTTGCACGACCCGGCGGTGGTCATCCTCGATGAAGCTTCCTCACGGCTGGACCCGGCCACGGAAGCGCGCATCGACCGGGCGGTGGAGCGGCTATTGCGTGCGGAGACGCCGGCAGGGCAGCCGCGCCGCACGGCCATCGTCATCGCCCACCGGCTGAGCACTGTGGCAAAGGTCGACGAGATTCTGGTGCTGGACGGCGGTCGCATCGTGGAACACGGCACGCGCTCGGCGCTGGCCGGCGATGCGGAGTCGCGTTTCGCCGCCTTGCTACGCGGCAGCGAGCAAGAGCTGTTGGGAGGTGCAGCGTGAAAACCTACCAGGTGATCTGGCGGCTGATCCGCTTCAGTCCAGCTAGTTTTAGCGCCGCGTTGCTGTGTTCGGTGGCCGTGTTCGGGCTGCCGGTGCCGTTGGGCCTGGTGACACTGACCTTCTTCGATCGGCTGAACGGGGCGGCAACGGTGCGCAACGGCGTCGGCGCCGTGATCGCCCTCTTTGTTGTGACGGAAGCGTTCGGCGTGCTCAGCAATGCCGGACTGTCGCTCAGTTGGGGTAGCTTGCTGCAGACGAGCATGGCGCTCCTGCGTAAGAATCTGCTGCGGGCGGTGCTGCAGGCGCCGGCGGCGGTCGCCCTCGCTGAGTCATCCGGCGCCGCCATGAGTCGCTTCCGGGACGACGTAGAAGAGGTGGTGGAGTCGATCGACGCCTGGTTGGACCTGGCCGGGCGATCGATCACGGTGGTGGCAGCGCTGGTCATCATGCTGCGGATCAATGCCACGATCACTGCCTTCGCCTTCTTGCCGCTGGCGGCCGTGGTCATTGCCGTCAACCAGGCGCAGGGCCCCATCGCCGCCTACCGGCTGCGCAGCCGGCAGGCGCTGGGGCGGGCCACGAGCTTTCTGGCCGACCTGCTCGGTGCGGTCCAAGCGGTGAAGGTGGCCGGCGCCACGCCGCATGTCGTTGCCCACCTGGGAGCACTCAATGAGCAGCGCCGCCGTACCGACCTGCGCGATCAGGTCTTCAGCGGGCTGCTGGACGGCTTCAATGTCAACGTGGTCAACCTCGGCACGGGGGTCGTCCTGCTGGTGGCGGCGCGGGCGCTGCGGGCCGGAAGCTTCACGGTGGGCGACTTCGCGCTCTTCGTGACGTACCTGAACGCCTTGACCTGGTTCGGTGACGAGATTTCGCGCTGGTTCCTGGGCTACCAGCAGACCGGTGTCTCGATGGGCCGGCTGGCCGCACTGGTGCCGTTCGCGGCGCCTGATGCGCTGGTCGCCAGCATGCCAATTGTGGCCGGCGCCGCACCCGTTGGGGAACTGCTGCCTCCGGCCAGATCAGGCGCCGATGGCCTGGAGACGTTGGATATTGCCGGTCTTACCTATCTGCATCCAAGCAGCAGGCGGGGTATCAGCGACGTCGATCTCCACCTCGCGCGGGGCGAATTCGTCGTCATCACCGGACGGGTCGGCGCGGGGAAGTCGACGCTGTTACAGGCGTTGCTGGGCCTGCTGCCGGCCGATAGCGGTGACATCCGCTGGAACGGGGAGACAGTCAGTAATCCACGGGAGTTCTTCCGGCCGCCGCGCGCCGCCTACACGCCCCAGACGCCCCGTCTGTTCAGCGAATCGCTGCAGGACAACATTCTCCTGGGCCTGCGCGCGGACCCGGCCCGGCTGCAGCGGGCGGTGCGGGCCGCCGTGTTGGAACGGGATGTTACCGGCCTGGAGCAGGGGCTGCAGACGGTGGTCGGGCCGCGTGGCGTGCGGCTCTCCGGCGGGCAGGTGCAACGCGCGGCGGCGTCCCGCATGTTCGTGCGGGAGGCGGAGTTGCTGGTGATCGACGATCTCTCCAGCGCGCTGGACGGGGACACGGAGCGGCTCTTATGGGAGCGCCTATTTGCCCGGCGCGAGGCGACGTGCCTGGTCGTGTCTCACCGCCGTGCGGCATTGCGGACGGCTGATCGTGTTGTCGTGCTCGCTGCGGGGCGGGTGATGGCGCAGGGAACGCTGGCGGAGTTACTGGAAACGTCGGAGGAGATGCGGCGGTTGTGGGCGGGCGAGGTCAGTTGGCCCTCGTGATGGCGAGGACACTGCGGCGTGTAAAGCCTTATAATAGCGGACACGCCATCGGACACGCTACAGGCGTTTGGAAACATTTTGCGCCGGGCAGGCGCGGAGGAGGCCCGCTCCGGCTCGCACCGCTCGCCAGGTTCCCCCACTGCCGTGGGGGAACCGAGAGGCTGCACTGCAAGGGACGGCTGCCTACGGGTGCCGGGAGCGTGTGGCGGACTTTACCGTACAGGCTCTCAACTGGCAGCCGTGGCGGGGGCAGCGGACAATGGATTGCCGCGCTTGCGGCCCAGGGTTCCGGGCGGGGCGGTAACGACCGCAGGGAGGGGGGCCGAATCGGTCCCGTCCCTCGGGAGGTGTGCCGTGATCGATGACTGTGGGTTGTACGATGAGACCGGGCGGCCTAGAGCGAGCGCCATTGTGACGGCGCTGACCTGGATGGTGCGCGACTTTCAGGCCGAGGAGGAGTGGCCGGAGATGGCACGGCCGCTTCGACGGTCTCGCTCCGCTCGCCAGCGCGCGTCGCGCTGTTGCTGTACGACGTTTGCTGTTGCTTCAACGTGCCGGAGCGGCTCGCCGACGCCGCGCGCCGGACGCCGCGCCGACGCCCGTAGGGCGGCCGTGACCGTCGAAGCGGCCGTGCCGTGGAGCTCCTGGGGAAGGCCGCCTGGCCCCGCATTCGGGCTGCCTTTGCCCCCAAGGGCGGCCCCGTGCGCCGGACGCGCCTCAGTGCGAACTGACGAGGCCGAAGCGCTGCGCACGGGCATCACTCGCCGCCCTGTCGCCCCTTCGTAGCGCCCTTTAGGGTGCTTTGCGGGTACCCGCCGCAGCGGGTGGTTAGCCCGGCCATTTATGGCCGGGTGGCCGGCGCCCGGCACGGCTGCTCGCCATTTGCATCGGATACACCACTGGCGTATCCGCTATTAGTGGGACGGACACGCCGCGTTGCCTTGCTCGGCCAGTGCGTCGTCCGCCAGGTCCAGGATGTTGAGCAGGGCAACCGGCAGGGCCGTGGGCGGCTCCAGGAAGAGCACGCTGCGCAACCCGGCGCTGGTGAGGGCTTCCAGGGCGTCGGTTGAGCCGGTGAAGTCGTCACCGTAGAAGGCGAGTCGGAGGCCGTTCGTCATGCGGGCGCAGCGGGTGGCGCCGCAGGCCGGGCGCGTCCGCCGAACGTCGCCATCGCCTGGGCCAGTGCGGGGTGGCCGGCAGCGTAGTCGTCCAACGGCACGCGCGCTACCGCCGCTTCCCAGGCCTGGCGCAGGGCGTAGACGCCGGCTGCCGGGGCGGCGGGATGGGCCATGATGCCGCCGCCCGCCAGGTACATGAGGTCGATGGTACCGCTCCGGCTGTAGGTTTCCGGCGCTTGCAGCACGGTCTGACCGGAGGAGAGGACGGGCATGGCCTGGTAACCGCCGAACATGGGTGTCAGGCAAGCCTGGATGGAGGCCACTACAGAGTCGTCCGGTCCCCAGAACTTGTTCCGCAGACCGTTGACGTGCAGGTGGTCGACACCGGCCAGGCGGCGGGTCCCGGCGATGCCGAACTGGGGACCGGAGTAGGCACGAACGAAGGCGGCGGGCAGGTCGAGACCGAGCAAGCGCACGGCGGAGAGTTCGCGTAGTTCGAAGAGGTTGCCGGCGACGGTGGTGACGAGGGTGGGCAGGTTGGCGCCGACGTTCTCAAAGGGGAAGGAGAGCACGACTTCGTCGCGCTTGGCACTTTGGTATTGTAGGATGCTACAACGCAACGGCGTCTAACGTCGCCCTCACCGGCGCGGGGGGTTGCGAGGCGTGGGGCGATGCGAGGCGTGGGGCGATGCGAAGCGTGGGCGATGCCAATCGGCGCCGAGCCGTGCCGCACGCGAGTGACGCTGCGAGAACCGTCGCGAGTGAAGGAGGCGGGCACACTATGTCAACTGAGAACAGCGCGTTGCTGGTAGTAGTCACGGTACCACCGACTATTCGGGTCGCCTTGACTGAGGATGACCTGAGCCGGTTGTGCGCAGCGCATCCCCAAGTGCGGGTCGAGCTTATTGCAGCGCCGGCGGCGTTCCTGGAGCGACTGGCGACAGCGGACGGAGCGATCGTCTGGCCGACATTTCTGCCCTCTAACGCCGTACTGACGCAGTTTCCCCGGCTGCGTTGGGTGCAGGCGATGACCGTTGGGGTCGAAGATATCCTCACCCCGGAGTTGGTCGCGGCGGAGCAGGTGGCCCTCACGGCGACCAAAGGTCCGATGGCGGAGTCGATGGCCGAGCACGCCGTGGCGCTCTTGCTGGCGCTCGCCCGCCACCTGCCTGCTTTCGTCGCCGACCAGCAGGCGCAGCGATGGCGTTCGGGAGCGGACATCTCCGGCTCCCAGCCGATGGTGGAGCTTTTCGGCAAAACGATCGCCGTGCTGGGAGTCGGTGAGGTCGGCAGCGCGCTTGCTCGTATTTGCAAGGCCGGCTTCGGCATGCGGGTGCTGGGCATGACGCGGACACGCCGGGATCTGCCATTCGTAGACCGCTCCTTCGAGCAGGCGGACCTGCACGCGGCGTTGGGAGAGGTCGATGTCGTAGCGTTGGCGATGCCGGCCACGGCCGCCACGGTCGCCATCATCGACGCGGCGGCGCTGGCAGCCATGAAGCCGTCAGCATTCCTCATTAACGTGGCGCGGGGCCGTCTGGTGGATGAGGCGGCGCTGGTGGCGGCGCTCCGCTCAGGCCGGATCGCCGGGGCCGGACTCGATACCGTCGGCGCCGAGCCACTGGCCGCTGATAGCCCGCTCTGGTCACTGCCGAACGTGGTCATCACGCCGCACATCGCGCCGCGCACCGATGCGGTGTTCCGGCATATGGTCGACTTCTGGTGCGACAATATCCGTTGCTTCGCTGCGGGGCAGCCATTACACGGCCTGGTAGATCGCCAGGCCGGCTACTGACCAGACCGAGGACGAGCGGCGCAGGCTGTTGGAGCAGCACTCAAGCGACGAGAGCACGGCTCCGGAGGTGCTACTCCAAACTGTTGCGGCCAGCATCTTGCCCCATCCACTGGGGAACGTCCACCCGCGCTTTTTCGGGCGAACAGCGCCCGGATCCCAGGCGGGGACTTGGCCGTGTCAACTCAAATAAAAATGCTACCGAGGGGGCCGAATTCGGCACAGTTCCCTCAAAAGAAAATGTGACCAGGGCGAGCCTCTCCTTTCTGCTACGGCGCTTGGTCGCCACCACATGCACCGATGGGGCGGCGCGACCATGCTGATCTCTGAGATCATTACGGATGTCGGCGACCTGCGCGCGTAGGCCAGCGGCACGGAAACGGGGGGCAATCGTTTGCGATTGTCCTTTGATGCGAAGGGTGTACTCTCAGATATCCTGGTAGACATCGCGCCGGTGCGCGACCTTCACCACAGTTACGAGGAGGGCAGAGTCTTCGACGGTATACACTGCTCGATAGTCGCCACTGCGCACACGGTAGAAGCCCTCGGGACCGCTGAGTTGCTTACAGCCGGTGGGACGCGGGTCGGACGCGAGATCACGGAGCACCTCGATGATGAGCGCCTGCACAGTGCGTGGGAGCTTCTTGACTTCGCGCCTGGCGGCCGGCGCGACCAGGACGCGATAGGGCACAGCGGCTTAGAGTCCCAACTCCGCGGCGAGGTCTTCCAGCGACGCAGTCCCCTCGAGCCGTGCCTCGGCCAGAGCGATGCGGGCATCCGCCAGATCGATCTGCTCCTCCAAGCGTTCCAGGAGCGCGAGGTCTTCTACCGGCACCACCACGGCGACTTGCTTGCCGTGGCGCAGCAGGCCGACACGCTCCTTGCCATACGCCGCACGGTTGACCACATCCGAAAAGTGCTCGCGGGCATCCACCGTCGTCATCGTCACCATTGCCTGTCTCCTCTGTGCTGAAATGTACAATTTCGCGGTTGGCGTGTCAAGTCGCGGACTCTGCGCGGAGCGCGTGGGTGCGCTATGCTGACGACGCGTCTGGACGCACGGTGCAGGAGCAGCGCCGCACGCACGTGAGACGGCTGGCGCTCGCTCAACTGCCGTCAGAGGAGAGCCTTGACTGTGTACCGGGAACCATCGGTCTACGACAACGTGAGTGTCGCGCAACTGCTGGCGCGCGGGTCGGCCAAGTGGACGCACTACGGCGACGACGTGCTGGCCGCCTGGGTGGCCGAGATGGACTTCCTGCTGGCTCCGCCCATCCAGGAGGCGTTGCGGGCGGCCGTCGATCGTGGCTGCGCGGGATACCCGGACGCCACCCGAAGCGGGCTGCCGGAAGCGGTGGCAGCATGGCTGGCGGAGCTCGGCGTCCACGTTGCGCCCGAGCAGGTGCAAACGCTTCCCGACGTCTTGAAAGGACTGGAACTCGGCATCGACGTCTTCTCACCGCCGGGAAGCGCGGTGATCGTGCCCACGCCCGCCTATCCGCCATTCTTCTCCGTGTCGAAGCTGCTCGGTCGGCCCATCCTGGAGGCGCCGATGCGCAACGATCAGGGCTGCCCACATCTGGACCTTGACGGCATTGACCGCGCCTTCGCCGCCGGTGGGAAGACGCTGATCCTCTGCAACCCGCACAACCCGCTTGGCCGCCTGTTCAGCGGGGATGAGTTGCGCGCGCTGGCGGAGATCGTCGAGCGGCACGGCGGGCGAGTCGTGGCTGACGAAGTGCATGGGCCGTTGACGTATCCGGGGGAGATCTTCACGCCGTATGCCGCGGCGTCGCCACTGGCAGCCAGCCACTCGCTGACCCTGTTGTCGGCCTCGAAAGGCTGGAACGTGCCGGGCCTGAAGTGCGCCCAACTGGTGCTGACGCAACCAGCAGACCTGGCGCGCTGGCGCGAAATGTCGCCGCTGCGGAGCCACGGGGCCAGCATCCTGGGCATCCTGGCCAACCGGGTCGCCTACGAAGCCGGCAGGCCCTGGCTGGCCGACACGCTGACCTACCTGGACGGCAACCGCCGTCGCCTGAGCGACCTGCTGGCAATCCATCTGCCGACCGTCGGCTACCGCATGCCGGAGGCGACCTATCTGGCCTGGCTCGACTGCCGGCGGCTCGGCCTGGAAAACCCAGCCACGTTCTTTCTCGAGCAGGCGAAGGTAGCCGTCAGTGACGGTGCGGCGTTCGGTGCACCGGGCCAGGGCTTCGTGCGGCTGAACTTTGCCACCTCCGCGGCGCTGCTGGAGCGCATCGTGACGGCTATGGCAGCGGCAGTGGCGACGAGACGTACGGCGCCAAGGTCCTTGGCTATGTCCTAGCAGCCCTCTCAACGTCCACAATTTCATCGTCCCGCACGAAATGGTGGTCCTTGTTGAGATTACTGAGGAGCGTTGCGATGATCGCCATCACCTTTGGATCGCGTGGCATGCTGCCAAATTGCCGGTTTAGCTGGCTGCTGTAGATGGAATAGAATGTCCGCAGCATGACGAGGGCATGGCAGTGGCGCTCTATAGCGAGCAGGAGATCCGCGAAAGACGAGTCCCGTACCCCATAGGGGTCGCTGCCGCGCTGCGCGCAGATCACTGTTGTGTTCTCGTCGAGCACAAAACGTCGCTTCATGGAGGGGGCTAGCGAAATCTAGAAGCGACCAGCTCGCCGACCTTCTCGATATCAACCTCCATGAACTCTCGCAAGCCGCCTTCGATCTGCCCGTACTGGTTGACCGCGAGCCGCTTGGCTCGGGCGGTGTCCCCTTCCCGGTACAGCTCGTAGACGGCCAGATCCTCGGGTTGCAGGCGACTACTCGCAACCCCGCCGAGGAGGCTCATCAGGATGTGCTCGCTGTGCGTCGTGAGCATAACCTGCTTGTGTTCGTTGAGGGCGAACTCAACGAAGGTATCGGCGAGCGCGGCTTGGGCGCGCGGGTGGAGGTACGCCTCCGGCTCTTCGATCGCCACGAGCGCCCCCTGGTCCGCCGTCACCAGATCGACCATCGCCGGAATGAGTTGATTGAGACCGAACGCCTCATTGAACAGTGTTATGGACTTTCTACCCAGCCCCATCTCAGGAGAGACCCGATCGCCGGCGAGACGATTTCGCAGCGTACGGCTCCCCGCGCCAAGGACCTGCTGGATCTTCTGTCCAACTTCCTCTGCGATATCTGGTCGTTCGGCGATAAGGTTTGCCAGGGCCCGCGAACGGAGCAGCGCGTTGTTCCCGTCGGTGAATCGCGCGCCGCTGCTAAATATCTCGTAGTTGAGTTGATCGAACCCACGAATCGCGGGCGTGAAGCGAGACGTTGAGAGTTGGACCTGAATGGTGGAGAGAAGCATTAGTATATCGCTGATGGTGGCGTCGTTATCATGAGAATCAGTAGATTGGGTAAGGCGTATTTCCATTGGCCTCCCCGCAATTCGTGTCGCCTCTATTTTGATCTTCGAACCCTCAGCAAAGGAGAACTCGTCTGGCGTCACTTCTGGTCGCCTCCTTTGTTTCACTGCGATGTATGTTTGATGATCATCATGGATGGTACAAGACTGGCTATAGTTGTTGCCCGTCATGAGGTTAATGGTGTACGTATAGACGCCATTCCTTGAGACACGAGGCGTCAAGTATTCGAGTCTTGGCAGATTTTCGTAGGGTACGTTGATCGATATCTCAACCTGCTGCTCGGTCGCTTGATTGTGAATCACGTCTGCAAACGATCCAAGGGTGAGTTCATGCCCGTTATATTGGAAAGCTCCGGTGTGAACGGTTTCAGCGTTTTGTTTGAGGAGTTGGAGCGCCTGGAAGATGGAACTCTTCCCCGAGCCGTTAGCGCCGATGAGGACGGTGATCTTGCTCGGTGCAATGGTGATTCCCTGCTCATCAAAGAGCTTGAAGTTGCGCACGGTGAGCGATTGCAGCATGGGGTGCTCCTTGACAACGGACGCACAGTACACCATCTCGCGTAGTGTACGCTACGTCGAAGAGGCGGCGCGATCAGACCAGCTTGCCCTCGGCCACCACTGCCGCACCATCGCGATAGACGGCATGCACCTGGCGCAGCGCCCGGATGTCGGTCAGCGGGTCGCCTTCGACGACGACGGCGTCGGCGCGGCGGCCGGGGGCCAGGGTTCCTACCTGGTCGGCGATGCCCAGCGCTTCGGCGGCGCGCCCGGTGGTCGCCCGCAGCGCTTCCATCGGCGCGATGTCTAGGCGCGAGACCATCACCTCCAGGGTCAGCGGGTACTCGCCGAAGAAGGTGCGGCTCACGCCGGCGTCGCTGGCGGCGATGAAGCGGACGCCGCCTTGCACCGTTCGGCGCAACAGGTCGAAGTGGGCGTCGTAGTGCTCAACGGACCGGCGCTGCGCCTCCGTCAGTTGGTCCGCCAGCTTGATCGCAGCGCGCTCCGAGCCCATGGTGAGCGTCACATAGACCCCTCGCTCCACCATGCGCTGGACGACACGGGGATCGAACTCCAGACCCTCCAGCGGGTGCAGCCAGGAGCAGTGCTCGATGGTGCGAATGCCGGCTTCCACTGCGTTGCGAATTCCTTGCGTGGCGTGACAATGGGCGGCAACGTGGCGTCCGCCCAGCCGGTGGGCCTCCGCAACGATCGCCGACAATTCTTCGACAGTGAATTGGGGCGCTCGCGCGTTGGTACCCGGCGTCATGCCGCCGCCGGTGGCCATCACCTTGATGAAGTCGACGCCGCCCTTGCAGAGCCGCCGCGTCGCTTTGGTCACTTCGTGCACGCCGTCTGCTTCGAGGCCGCAGAAGTTGAGGTGGCCGCCGGTGGTGGTGATCGGCATGGCGGCGGCGAGGATCCTGGGTCCGACGACCAGGCCGCGCTTGATGCCGTCGCGTAAGGCCAGCGTCAGAAAGCCGCGGCCACCGCAGTCGCGCAGCGTTGTCACCCCGCAGCGCAGTTCGGCCTGGGCGTTGGCCAGCCCACGCAGCAGCAGCGTCTCGTCGGTGTCGTGGATGGCGTCGTCCAGCGCCGTGTCGCTGGCGCTGAACAGCAGGTGCGTGTGGCAGTCGATCAAACCGGGCAGCAGCGTGCCGCCCGGATAGTCGTGGGTGAGGACTCCCGCCCCTGTTGGAATGTTGACATCCTGGGCGGCTCCGGCGGCGGTGATGACCCCGTCGACGCTGACGACCACGCCGTCAGCAATCGCCGGTTGTCCGCTGCCGTCGATCAGGCGCGACGCTCGAATGACGGTGACTTGAGACACGTTGCGGTTCCCTCTCGTGGTGGTGTGCCACCGATGAACACTTCGGCGACAGCAAACATGGGCCGGTAGCGACCAAGACGGCTCGCATTGACGGTGGTCGTCCGGTAGACACAGGCTCGACTCGCTCGTGACGCAGCCATCTAGCTTGCTGCGGCGATCGTGGTGATCGCCGCAGCGGCGGCATCCACCTCCTCTTCCGTGAGGAAGAAGGCGAGACAGAGCCGGACGCCGCCGATGCCGTTGGGACCGCGGTTCGCCCGCAGGTGGATGCCGCGTGTACGCAGTTTCGCCGCCAGGTCAGTGCCCTCCATCCCTTCCACGGCGGCGCCGACGATGCCGGTGCGCAGCGCCGGGCAGCGCGGCGCAAACTCGATGACGCCTGGTCGCCCCGCCAGGCGTTCGCGCATGCGCTCGACGAGGACGCGCTCCCGAGCGGCGATGGCCGGCAACCCCACAGCGGACACAAAGTCGATGGCGGCTGCCATGGCCCGGATCGTCGGCCAGTACCGTGCGCCGAACTCGAACTTCTCGCCGGTCGGCAGCCCTTCCCAGACGGCTGCCTCCGGATCGAGGCGGACACTGCCACCCGCGCCAACCCAGGACGGCGCCAGGGTTGGCAGCAGGTCGCGCCGCGTCCAGAGAAAGCCGGTGCCAAAGGGTCCGAGCAGCCACTTGTAGGCGCCGGCCGCGTAGAAGTCGCAGCCGATCTCCTGGACGTCGATGTGGAACTGGCCGACCGCCTGGCAGCCGTCGAGCATCAGGAGCGCGCCATGCTGGTGGGCCAACTCCGCCAGTTCGCGGGCGGGAAGGCGCAGTCCATTCTCGGAGTTGACGTGGCTGAGGGAGATCAGCCGCGTCCGGGGCGTGATGCGCTGGTGAACCGCCGCGACGATGGCGTCGGCATCGGCGTCGGGCGGGTCCAGCCGGATCGGCTTGATGGCGTAGCGCTGGGCGAGCACCGCCCAGATCGCCCGAGCGGCCGGGTGGTCGCCGCCGCCGAAGATCACCTCATCGCCGGGTTGCCAGCGCAGTCCGTGGCCGACGATGTCGAAGCCCTCAGCGGTGCTGCGGAGCAGCGTGACCTCGTCGGCGCCGCCACCGAGGAGCTGCGCGACCTTGGCGCGGGTCTCCCGTGCTCCGGTGAACTCCTCGCGAGCGAAGGCCATGCCATCCGGTCCCTCCTCGCTCACCTGCTGGGCCAGGCGAATCAACGTATCGCTGACGGGTAACGGGCTGGGACCGATGCCGCCGGTGTTCAGGTAGATGCGCGTCTGGAGCGCCGGGATCTGTGCGCGGGCGGTGGCGATGTTCATGCGCATGCCGGCTCATTGCCGACCCAGCGGCGCATCGGCCCAATGGAGGTCGTGCTGAGGCGCAGCCGGGCCTCCTCCCACAGGGCTGCCCAGTCGCGCCAGTCGCGCAGGGCGCTCTCGGGATGCTGACGACTGCGTGCGACGAAGCCGGGATACTGCGGCCGCCCGGTCGGCTGGCCGATCGGGTTATAGCGCAGGTCGAAGCTCCAGCGCACGTCATTGCTCTGGTTGGAGAGCGAGGCGTGCATCGTCCGCCGATCCAGAAACAGCACGCCCCCTCGCCGGATCGGCAAGGGCAACGGATTCCCTGGTCGCAGCTTCTCTGGGATGGCGCCGCCGCATTGCGTTTGCAGGCCGCCGTTATGGCTGCGCGGCATCACGCACAGGCAGCCGTTCTCTTCGGTCGCGTCCAGTACAGGGATCCAAACGGTCAGAATGTTGGTCTCGTCCGCCTCCGGCAGATGGACTCCCTGGTCCTGGCGCCAATCCGTACGCGCCACCGTCGCGCCCTGGTAGCCGGGCAGATCAGCGATGAACTGCTCCACAGCGTTCAGCAGGCGTGGGCTGGTCAGCAGCGCCGTGTACTCGGCGACAACTGGATCCAGATCTCGCGCTGGATCCAGCACGTCGTCGATCGCCAGGTAACCCTGTTCGTGGAAGCGCTCGAGGTCCACGTTCAATGCCATGGTAGCTCCTCATCACGTGACTAAAGCCGCAGCGGCGGCTGGCGAGACCAAGCATATACCAAAACGCAGCAACGCCGCTATTGAGGCTATCAGTTGTCCGAGGTAATGAACCGGCAGCGCAACTCTACCTGACGTTTGGCTTTCGCCCCACACCGGTGAGCGTCACCAACGAGCACGGACGGACGGAGGACGAGATGGCACTCGATCTCTGAGCGGAGAGACGGCGGCAGCCGGTGGGTGAGGACTCTCTGGCGTTATGCGCACCCAGCGCTGGGTAAGGGCGAGGACCGAGCTCCGCCATGGCTCTTCCATCGACCTATCGCCTTCAAGCGCACCTATTGATCGCCTACGGCACCATCGCCGCCGCCCTCTTCCTGTATCGCTGAAGGTTGTTCCTTACCTTCTGGTGATCAGGAACCGTTGCCCTTCAATGCCTGGTCGTTCGATCTGTCAGCGCCCGGAGGAGCAGATTGACAACGAATTTCGTCCATGTCGTCAATCGGAGCCTGAAGGACGACGAGTGTTCTGGATAGACATCCTCAAGGCGAACGTCGAGCATTTCGCCTGGCTCTATCGCCTGGACGGCGAAGGCAAACCGCGCCTCGGCGCGCTGCGCTACGAGGATACGCATGGTGAAACTGGTCGAGGTATGCGCCGGCGATTGCACCGCAGCCCACAGCGTGACGGATTGGCGCCTCTGGCTCACCAGTTCCCGGTAGCCATCAGGTGCGGGGACGTCGCGGATCGCGCCGCTCTGAAGATCCACCTGCAAACTCAGCCCGGCCGGGAGCACAATCTGCTTGATATGCTCCTCAAATTCCCTCGCTACCGCTTGCTGGAGGTCGTAGCCAAGCCGGTCGAGTTGGACGTGCGGGAGACCCCCATGCCCGGTGAGGAGCGTCTTGAGTTCCGCCAGGGAGTGCTCGATCGATGCGCCGATCTGTTCGGTCACCAGGTCTATCGCTTCGACGGTACGGTCCAGGATGAAGTCCACGAAGGCCTGGGTGTCGCCCTCATCGGCGCTCGCCAGCGCATCCAGATATTTTGCTTTCTGATCGTTGAAGATCACGAGCGGGACCGACGCCGCTCGATTTCGGTAGAGGTAGACGGAAGCCAGCGCGCGCGCCACACGTCCATTCCCATCCTGGAACGGATGAACCGCTACGAGGCAGTAATGGGCATAGGCGGCCTGGAGCACAGGATGGGCCGCTGCAAAATCATCGTGATGCAACTGTTCGACGAACCGGTGCATCTCATCCGGCGTCTGGAGCACCAGAGCATACGCATGGATCGTGCAATCCATCTGGCGGACGTGATTCGGGAGGCGCTTGTACGCCCCCTTCAGGAGCTCGGCCTCACGGGGTCCCTGTGAGGTAAGCACACGAACCGTCGTCTGCGGTCCCGTTAACTGCTCATGGAGTGCCCGGATCCAGGCTTCGCTGATGGGTGTTTTCTGTACTGCGGCGTCGAGCGCCAGGTCGTAGGCGCGGAGTTGCGCTTCAAAGTACGGCATGATATCCACGCCGTGCCCCTGCATCTCGACCTGCCAGGCCGCCGATTGGAGCGCGACGCTCATCGTAAATCCCTGGTCAGCCGGGTAGAGTCCCTCAATCGCCCCAGTATCCACTGCCGCCGCGCGCATGGCGACGACGACCGCAGCTCGGAAGTCATCGGAGGCTGCCCCGCGCCGCATATTGCTGAGGCGGGCCGTCGCTCGTTCCCATACATCGCGATCGATGCGAAGCGTCGCCCATTCAGCGAACTCGGGGATCGGGCGATAGCGCTCGTCGGCTATTCGGAGTTGGCGGGGATCCCCGAGGTCTGGCGGGACTGCCATCTACCGCTGCCCCTCGACTCAAGCGATCAGTGACACCCGATCATGCCAATATACTACAATATGCTATCCAATTACCGGGCCGATGGCGCCGGATAGCCTGCAACGTCAGGAGATGCAACAACTGGACGGGAGCGGCAATGGTACATGACCTCCAGAGCGTACCCCGCCGGACGGTACTGGCCGGCAGCGTCGGCGCCATCACCGCTGCGTTCGGCATCCTGGCCGGCTGCTCGGCAACGACGTCTTCCAGCGGGGCGCCAACGCCGACGTCGGCGGCCACTGCTTCGGTATCCACCAGCCGGGCTGCTCGCACTGCTGCCGTGCCGACCACCGGTGGCGCGACCAGCAACGCTCAGCCCACGGCAGTGGCGTCCGGCGGGAGCAAGGCCCCTGTCACGTTGCAGTATTTCACCAGCTTGAACCAGCGCCAGAAGAAGCTGTATCCGCAACTGGTGGTGGCGCCCTTCGAGCAGCAGCATCCTACCCTCAAGATCGAGACGATCGCCAATGTCGCTGTCGCCGACTACACGAAACTGGGGGCGATGGTCGCCGGCGGGACGCCGCCGGATGTCGTGTGGGAGGCGTATCCCCAGGCCTATCTGAGTGGCCTCATCACCGATGTCACTCGCTATGTCGAGTTGGACAAGATCGATCTCTCGATCTACCCGGAATACGCATTCTTCTACGACGGCCGCTGGAAGGACAAGGTGCTGGGGCTGCCCAACCAGACCGGCGGGAGCTGGCCGGTGATGCCCTATAACCACGATTTGTTCAACAAGGCGGGCTTGCCGGATCCCTCCAGCACCTGGGGCGATCCCGCCTGGAACTACAACGCTTTCGTGCAGGCAGGCCTGCACCTCACTACCAGCAAGCCCGACGGCACCCCTCAAACGTACGCGCTTGGAGGAGGCTTCGGCGCGGATGTGACGGTGCTGTACTGGGGGCTGCGCTACGGCGGCCAGTGGCTGAGCGACGACTACACGACGATCACCTGCGATAGCGAGGAACTGATCACGGGTATGCAGCAGTTCTTCGACCTGGGTCTCAAGCACAAGATCATGCCGCTACCGGGGGGGCTGCAGAAGGCTTTTGGCACGACCGATCCAATGGCGCTGCTGAAGACCGGCAACATCGCAATGGCGCAGGTCGCCGGCGGCAGCACCTTCACCGTCGCCCAGGACGACCAGTTGGGAGCCAACCTGGCTTTCGGCGCGTTACCGAGCTTCCCGCAATCGAGCGGCGCGGCCCAGGACACCGATCCCAACGGCTTTGGCAAGGGGAGCAAGCGCCTCGACGAGAGCTGGACGCTCATCCGGTTCCTGGCAGACACCACCGGCTGGGCCATCTCCCGCGGCAACCTGCCGGCACGAGCGGACCACATCGCACCCTGGACCAAGGCGCTCTACGGCGACCTCGCCGGCCAGACCAAGGTGGCGGTCTACGCCGCTTCGCTCCAGCATTCGGCGAAACGGGATCCGATCCGGGACTTACCCACCTGGTCAAACACCTATAGCACTATCATCGCGCCGGTGTTTGCCAAGGTCTGGGCCGGACAGATGACGGTCCCGGACGCGCTCCGTGGCTTGAAACCGCTGCTGCAAGCGCGCGTCCCCAAGCAGTGGCCGACCTGAACTCGGCGGGGATACGCCGGCTCTTCCTTCGGCAGGCAGGCGGCCTGAGTTGGCCGATCGCGACGCCTCCAGCATCAAGCCGAGGAGGGAAAAGACGGTGCTGCGCACCCTGCTGAACGTCTTGCTGGTCGGCCTACCTGTTGCCTTGTTGGGCGAAAGGCTCGGTTGGGCGCCGGCGGTGGTGTTCGGCGCGAGCGGGCTGGCGATCGTGCCGCTGGCGATGTGGTTGGGGCGAGCGACGGAAGAGTTGGCGCTCCGCGCCGGCTCCGCGCTCGGCGCTCTGCTCAACGCGACCTTCGGCAATGCCACGGAAATCATCATCGCGCTGATTGCCGTCCACGCCGGACTGCTCGACATCGTGAAAGGCAGCCTTGCCGGGTCGGTGATCAGCAATCTGCTGTTTGTGCTCGGTCTGGCGCTCCTGGCTGCCGGCGTTCGCGTCAAGCATCCCAGCTTCAACCGGACGGCGGCAAGCGCGGCAGGATCGGCGATGACGCTTGCCGTCATCGGCCTGCTGCTGCCGGCCGCGTTCAGTCTCACCTTGCATCCAGCCAACCCGGCGGCCGAGGAACGGTTAAGTCTGGTGGTGGCGGGGTTCTTGATGATCGGGTATGTGCTGGGTCTCCTCTTCACGCTGGTCACCCACGCGCACCTGTTCGCCGTGGAAGCGGCGGCGGAAACCGGGGCGAGTTGGTCGCCACGGCGAGCACTGGCCGTGCTCGTCTCGGTGACGACGGCCATCGCCCTGATGAGCGAAGTACTGGTCAACAGCGTCAACGGGGTCACGCAGGAACTGGGCTGGAGTCAGTTGTTCATCGGGGTGATCTTCATCCCGCTCATCGGCAATGCCGCCGAGCAAATGACGGCGGTGGTAGTGGCGGCTAAGGGCAAGATGGACCTGAGTCTTGGCATCGCTCTGGGAAGTAGCCAACAGGTCGCTTTGCTGGTGGCTCCGCTGATCGTGTTTGCCAGCATCCCGCTGGGCCATCCCATGGACCTGCTCTTCCGCCCGATTGAGCTGCTGGCTATCGTCGTGGCGGTCGCCATCGCCGGCTTGATCACGCTGGACGGGGAGAGCAACTGGTTTGAAGGCGCGCAACTGTTGATCGCCTACGGCATCATCGCCGCCGCCCTCTTCCTGTATCGCTGAAGAAAGGCAAACGGCTCAGAACGTCCTCATCGCTCGGATCGTGCGGCCAGCCGGAGGCATCGTGTACTGCATGGTCGGGCGTGGGGTGCGTCGGGCCGAGCCAGCCGTTGCTGCCGTCGCGCCCATTGCCCAATCCGACGCTGCCCTCAATCGTTGCCAATGTACGGGCGCACGTGGGGCGGCTGTAAGGCGCCGCGACGACCGGTGTTCTGGACGCGGTACAGATGACCGCTGATCGTGGTCGCGTACAAGTGCTGCAGTTCGCTACCGCCGAAGGTACAGTTGGTCGGACGGCCGGCGGGGATGGGATGCTCTTCCAGCACCGCGCCATCCGGCGCAAAGACGGCAATGCGCGGCCCCGGCCCGCTCAGTTCCCAGCCGCAGGTGGCGACGATGTTGCTGGCGCTATCCCAGCACATGCCGTCAATGCCGCGCGCCTCGCCAAAGTCGTGCAGGACCCGACACTGGCCGAGCGTGCCGTCGGCGTGGATCGGGTAGGCGCGCAATTGCCGCACCGATCCCGCATCGTAGTCACTCTGGGCGACGTAGAGGGTGCGCTCATCCGCTGCAAGCAGGATGCCGTTCGGACGGGTGGTGTCGAACGTGACGCGCTGGATGTCCCACTGCCTTTCCCCGGAAGCGGGTGGCGTGATGTGGTAGACGGAGTCGTGCGTAAGTTCGCGATCGCTGTGGTCGGCGCCGTAACGCGGGTCGGTGAACCAGATGCCGCCCTGGGCGTCAAGGGCAAGATCGTTCGGACTGTTCAGGCGCTTCCCTTCAAAGCGGTCAACGAGCGTGGTCCGGCGGCCAGCCGTGTCGTAGCGGGCGATCGCCCGTCGTGCCTGTTCGCAGGCATAGAGCCGTCCTTGCGCGTCGAAGATGAGGCCGTTGGTGCGACCGCTGTCGTGATAGACCGTCGTGATGGTCCCTGTTGTCGGGTCATAGCGGCGGATCTCGTCGTTGGTGATGCTGGTATAGAACAGGCCGGCGCCGTCCCAGGCCGGCCCTTCCGTAATCACGTCCGGTCCTGCCAGCGTCTCCCACTGCCACGGCATGGTGCTGCTCCCTTTCCTCGTTGCTCCGTCTAACGGCACACTGTGGGGTGGAGCATAGCAGACGGGCAGACGCGGCGCCCTTCACTCCTCCAGCACGAAGACACATTTGCCGGTCGCCCCGCCTTCAAACGTGCGGAAGGCATCCAGCGCATCGTCCAGGCGGAAACGGTGCGTGATGAGCCGCTCAAGGGGGACATGACGGTCCACAATCCAGGTTATGGACCGAGGTCGCTGCCGCATATCCCCGAGGCGCCCATCCTGATGACCGCTTCACCGGGTCCCGGCGTCGGATCAGCAAAGTCCCGGATCGCCAGCCGGCGCTGGCCCAGAAAGACGACGCCACGCATGGCATTCCCCTCAGCGCGGAAAGATCGGGCACGCTATCACGCCACAGCAACACCTATTGTAGCCATGCCGGTCTGGGACAGGTAGGATGGCGCCGTATGTCTGCCCGACTGGGATCAGCCCAGCTTCAAGTACTGGGCCGCAAGTTGGTGTGCCTGGGTGAAGGCATCTTTGGCCGTGGCCTTATTGGCGCTGACGCTGGACCACGCATCGTCATAGACCTTGTTGGCGTCGTTCGTCAGCCAGCCCGAGTCCAGCGTGGTGCACTGCGGGATGATGTCCATCCAGAGCCGGTTGTGCGGCGGCGCCATCTTCGGGTCCTGGAACAACTTGCCGGCGGCGAAGTCGGTAAGCACACTGCGCCGCGCCGGAAGGTCGGTGCCCAGGTGTGACCAGATGGTCTGCCCTGCCTGCCCCTCCATGAACGCCACCCAGCGGAAGGCCTCCTCGGGACGCTTCGAAGCGGTAAGCACCGCCTCGCCGCCCGTTTGCATCGTCGGCTTGCCATTCGGCTGGATGGGAGGCGGCGCGATATCCCACTCGTCCGTGAGTTTGCCGAAAATGCGGGCCATCTGCCAAGGTCAACTGATGAACATGGCACCGAGCGTTGTAGATGAGCACCTGAGGGCCGAGCTTGCCCATGAGCACCAGCGTCTTGCCCTGGTACTTGCCGGTGTCGAGGACACCCGGCATATAGTCCGCGAAATTCGACGTCTTGTCTTGAGCGATATAGGTGTCGAGGGGCAAGAGCTGGTTCGGCGGCAGCGGCGAGCGCGGTGCGCCGTGTAAAGCCTAGTAATAACCGACACGCCATCGGACACACTACGGGCACTT
>DAIMXP010000027.1:0-70269 GCA_036734945.1 Chloroflexota bacterium | reverse complement strand
ACGGCGATACTCGCTTTTGATGGGGGCTTGACAGAGAGAGTCCTCTGGGTGCTTGTGCCTGCCCTGGCTCGGGTGGCACTGACGTCCGAAGGCGAACAGGGCAGGCACAAGGCCTGCCCCTACGCAAAACCTGCGGCGCACTCAACTTGGGTCACCCCCGCGTCCTCCCGCGTATCCCCAGCGCGCCGCCCAGCGTCATTACTCCGGCAGCCAGCAGGCCAACCGCATGCAACCAGACCGGCGCTAACTGCGGGCCGGGATCTGCCGGCGTTGTGATGCTGACGACATACAGCAGCAGCGTCACGACGCCGAGGATTGTGGCCAACACGTAGCCCGCTCGCCGGCCCAGCAGCACCAACCAGAAGGCGACGGCTGCTACCGACACACGCAGGAAGGTGGTGACCTGGAGCTGGTGCAGGCTGGTCTGGTACAGCGTGTTGGACGTGTCGCCCAGCGTGGCCAGGACGTCCTGGCTGATGGCCACGGCCTGGCCGACACTTACCAGCAAGGCGGCCACGACGACGGCACGCAGCGCCAGTTGCGGCCGTGTGGTTGACCGGGTCGGTCGGCGCGGCGAGGCTGCCGCGTTGGGCTTCCCGTCCCGGCGCACGGCGCGGGACCTCACGTGTCGCTGTCGAGCAGCCCCGCGGCAGCCAGCCGGTGATTCGATTCACATGCCGGGCGAAAGACCGGGCCGCTGTCGTCAGTCGTGAAAAGCGCGTCGGCCTGGGTGCCCAGGTGCTCGGCGATCAGCGTATTTAATCGCTCCAATTCAAGGCGGCTGAACGCCTCCGTGTGCGCCAGCAGGCTGCCATCACCGGCAAAAAGGTAGAAAGCCGGCACGCCAACCGGGTCATAGCCGGTGGAAACGCTCAAGTCCTGATCCAGCAGGAAGGGAAAGGTGCAGCCGTAGCGTTCGGCAAACTGGCGCGTCTTCGTGGCATCGCTCTGGGAGATGCCCCAGACCGTGAGGTCCCGTCCGTAACGGGCAGCCAGACGCTGCACGAAGGGAAAGGCCGTCTTGCAGGACCCACAACTCGTCTTCAGGAAGATGAGTAGGGTCAGACGCCCGGCGCCATCGGACGGGAAGGTTTGTTCCTGACCGTCGAGGTCGGTCAGGGTAAACGCTGCCATCAGCTTTCCTCGATGGTGATCGATTCAATCTTGTCGCCCGGTTTGGCGGCGCGCATCGGGTCGCGCACGCTGAGCTGCTTGACCACGTCGAAGCCGCGCGTCACCTTTCCGAATACGCCATGCTTGCCGTTGAGGTGGGGCGTGGCCATATAGGTGATGAAGATCTGACTGCCGTTGGTGTTCGGGCCGGCGTTGGCCATGGAGAGGATGCCGGGACCATCGTGCGGCAGGGCCAGTGCGCCCGGTTCGTCGTTGAAGCGATAACCCGGTCCACCACTGCCGGTGCCGGTCGGATCGCCGGTTTGCGCCATGAAGTCGCGGATGACGCGATGAAAGGTGACGCCGTCGTAGAAGCCGTCCCGTGCCAGGAAGACGAAGTTGTTGACGGTGACCGGCGCTTTGGCGGCGAACAACTCGGCGACGAAGTCGCCTTTCTCCGTCTGGAAGGTTGCCGTATAGGTCTTGGCAGGATCGATCGTCATTGGCGGCGCTGCCGCGTACTTTTCGGCCATAGGGGATCCCTTTCTGTCGTCGTGTAAAGTGTAAGCGTACCGCACCATGCGGCGTGCGCCGCGAAACGCTGCGGTACCCTATACTGGATTCAGGCGAGCATTGAGCTAATTCCGGAAAGGCGGGGCGGCATGCGCTGGATTCTGGCCCTGATCCTAGCGGGGGCACTGCTACTCTTTTTGTCGGCGGACGCCGGACTCTACGTCGACTATCTCTGGTTCCACTCCGAGGGTGTGCAGCAGGTCTTCTTTACCACGCTGGGCTATAAGGCGCGGGCCTTTGCCCTCTTTGGCGCCGTGGCGCTGCTCTTCTTTCTGGGGAACGTCTTGCTGGCGCGCCGCTTCAGTCGGCAGGGCCTATCCACTCGCCGCTCGCTCATTGCCGACATCCCTGGTGGCGGGTCCTTGCTGGTGGCGGCGCTGACCGCCATCGCCCTGTTTGTGGGCCTGCTCTTTGGCTCCGGCGCCAGCGGCGCCTGGCAGACGATCGCCCTGGCCCAGCACTCGGTACCCTTCGGTGTTACCGACCCGGTGCTGCACCGCAGCGTCAGTTGGTACGTCTTCCAGTACCCGTTCTTGCAGTTCCTCTTCGGCTGGTCGGTGGGGTTGCTCGTGGTGACGGCGCTCGGCGTGGCCGCGGTCTACGCCCTGGCCGCACCCGGCTTTATTCACCTGGAGCGCCAGACGCCGGAGCTTGGTCCGGTACACGTCACTTTTTCGCCGCCGCCGGTCGTCATGACGCACGGCGCGATTCTCCTCGCCATCTTCTTCGCCCTGCGCGGCGCCGCCTACCACTGGCTCTCGCAAGCTGCCCTGCTCTTCGACCAGCACACCACGGCCTTCGGCGCCAACTACACCGATGTCAACGTGCGCATGCCGGTGTATTCCATCCTGGCCGGCCTGATGGGGCTCTGTGTGGTCTTCTGCGTCTTTGCCGCCCTGCGGCGCGGTATCGGCTGGCTGGTTGCCGCCCCTGTGGTCTGGATCACGGCTGTCGTGCTCGGACTGGGCATCGTGCCGGCGATCATTCAGGGCGTCTTCGTTGCGCCGAGCGAACTGCAACGGGAGTCTCCCTACATCGCCAACAATATCGCTGCCACCCGCGCCGCCTTCAACCTCAACGCCATCACCACCAGCCAGCCCACCATCACCGCGCTGACGCAGCAGGACGTGCAGTCCAACCCGCAGACGGTGCAGAACATCCGGCTCTGGGACTGGCGACCGCTGCTGGAGACCTACCAGCAGTTGCAGGGCCTCCGGCCTTACTACGTCTTCCCCGACGTTGACGTGGACCGGTATGGCGGCCAGCAGATGATGCTGTCCACGCGCGAGCTCGACATCAGCAAGCTGCAACAGGCCGCGCAGAACTGGCAGAACGAGCACCTGGTCTACACCCACGGCTTCGGAGTGGTGGCCAGCAGCGCTAACGGTATTTCGGCGCAGGGGACTCCCAATCTGCTCCTGCACGATATTCCGCCGGTGACCACCAACTCGCTGCTCCAGGTGACCCAGCCGGATGTCTACTTCACTTCCGGTAACACTACCACCGACTGGGCCCTGGTCCGCACGTCGGCTAAGGAGTTTGACTACCCGACCGGCACTGCCAACGCCAGCACCACCTACAGCGGCACGGCCGGTATCCCCATCGGCAGCTTCACGCGCCGCCTGCTCTTCGCCTGGACGCTCGGCGATCCGAACCTGCTCTACACCAGTTATATCCAATCGGGCAGCAAACTTTTGATTAACCGCCAGATCAGCCAGATGGTCCAGAAGATCACGCCCTTCCTGACCTTCGACCACGATCCCTACATGGTCATCATCGACGGCAAGCTCTACTGGTTCATGGACGCCTATACCAGCAGCAGTGAGTACCCCTATTCCGCGCCACTTGCCGACGGCACGAACTACATGCGCAACAGCGTCAAGGTCGTGATCGACGCCTATGACGGCACGATCACCTACTATCGCACCGACGATCCGGCGCATCCCGAGCCGATCATCCAGGCGTATAGCGAGATTTTCCCCGGTCTGTTCCAGCCGCTGTCGAAGATGCCCGATACCTTCCGTGCCCACCTGCGCTACCCGGAAGACTACTTGCAGGCCCAGGCTCAGGAGCTGACCCTCTACCACATCACCGACCCCAGCGTCTTCTACAACCGGGAGGACGTCTGGTCCATCCCGACCGAGCAGGTTGGCCAGTCCAAATCCGCCCTCGCCCCCTACTACGTAGAGATTCGCCTTCCGGGCGAGACGCAAGCCGAATTCGCCCTGATCCAGCCCTTCGTGCCACGCGGCAAAGACAACATGATCGGCTGGCTGGCGGCGCGTTCCGACCCGGCGCACTACGGCCAGGCCCTCCTCTACGAGTTCTCCAAAGACTCCTTGATTTACGGGCCACAGCAGATTGAGTCGCGCATCGACCAGGAGCCGACGATCTCCAGCAGCCTGACGCTCTGGAACCAGCAAGGGTCGCGCGTGATCCGCGGCAACCTGCTGGTGATCCCGCTGGGCAACGCCTTCCTCTACGTGGAACCGCTCTTCCTGCAGGCAAACCAGGGGCAAATACCGGAGTTGAAGCGCGTTATCCTGGCCGACGGCAACAACGTGACCATGCAGACCACGTTCGCGGAAGCCTTGCAGGCCCTCTTCACCGGCGCCCCACCGGCCGGCGCGAGCGGCGCCACCTCGACCCCAACCACCGCTGCCAACGCCTCCACCACTACTACGGGCACATCAGCGGCCACTATTGCCTCAACCACAGCCTTGTTGACCGGAGCGGCCGCCACGCCCGGTACATCGGCTGCTGTGGCGCAAGACGCCCTGAAGCACTACCAGCAGGCCCAGGCCGACCTGAAGACCGGCGACTGGGCGGGCTATGGAACGGAACTTGCCGCTATGCAGCGGGACCTGGAACAGTTAGCATCCAGGTGAGAGAAAGTAACGCCGCACACCGGCGTACGGTGCGGCGTCCCGGAGGGACATGGTAGACAGCACGAGCGTTTCCCGCGAGATGGCGCGCCAGATCGTCGACAGCCTCGTCGACGGCAAGGCCGAAGACACGGTCCTTCTGGACATCACGGAGCAATCCGTCCTGGCGGAGTTTTTCATCATTACCACCGGCGGCTCCGACCGCCAGGTGCGCGCCCTGGCCGAACGTGTGACGGAGAAGCTGGGCGAGGCCGGCATGCAGCCGGTGCGCGTGGAAGGCTTGTCCGATGCGCGCTGGGTGGTGCTGGACTTCAACGGCGTGATGCTACACATCTTCACCCCGTTCGAGCGCCGCTTCTACAACCTGGAGGAACTCTGGTCAGAAGCAACCACGGTGGCGCGGGTGTTGTGACGGTCGCCGGTGGCTACCCCAGATGTCGAAGTGGGCGATCGTCACGACGCTCCTCGAGGAGGATGTCGGTCAACGATTGACCGGGTGGCATCGTGGCGCCAGTCAAAACTGGGATGAATGGGGGTCGCGTCGGCAGGACAACTCGGCCCTGTCTGGCAAGCTCAAGCAGTCGATCCGTCACCGGCGGCGCGCTTGCTCCGACCTCCGGAAGAACCAACGGCCTATCTGGAGGGATGACCTTGCCTTCGCGGACGAGTGCGTTCAGGCGGTCATCTCCCAAGTCAATGGCCGGATGCGGCCTCAACTCGGCCACGGGCTTGTCGTCATCTGCGATGACAATTGTCTCACCACGCGCTGCCCGGTCAACGTAGGCTCTGGGTTTAGCCTCAAACTCCCGAATGCTTATCATGTCGCCAGTATACCGTCTCCTCACGCCGGGCGATGGGAGTGCCCTTGTCAGGGGGTGACGAAACGTCGTGCATGACAAGCGAGCGCGCGATGCGCCGCGAGTAATGGGGCCGTGATTGCGATCGGCGGCCAAGTAACGGGGGGCGACTGCGGTCGCTTGGATTTGCCGTCGACGGTTCAGAACGCGACCGCAGTCGCCCCGTTAACTTGGCCGCAGACCGCAGTCGCGGCCCTGTACTCTTGGGTACTCACGTCGTTCGCTCGCTGTGCAAGACGCTGCGGCGCACTCACTTGTCAGGCTCATTGTCACGTAGCGGTCACGGTTTCTAAGAGTTCTGCCGCCCTCTGCGCCCCGCCCAATGCCAGCAGTTCCCGTCCAACGACCCGAGCGCGCTCGCGATACCCCGATCGCTCGATAAGGGCAAGCGCGGCTGCGCGGAGGCGGTCGACCGTGCAGCGCTCCGCCGATGGCAAACGCAGGGCGGCGCCGGACCAGACCAGGCGTTGCGCCGCCTCAACCTTGTCCAGCCCGGCCGGCAGGATGAGGGAAGGGACGCCGGCCTCCAGCGCGGCCAGCAGTGATCCAGCGCCGCCGTTCGTGACGAGCAGCGATGCGCCGCTAAGCGCGACCCGGTAGTTGACGTAACGCAGAAGGGATGCGTTGGCGGGCAGGGGGCCAGGTTGTTCGTCTGGATCGCGATCGCCCAAGGCGATCACCAGATCAACCGGCAGGTCTGCCAGTGCTCGCATTGCCAGGCGCGTCAAGCGCCGATCCGTGTGGGTGGTGCCTTCGGTGAGAAAGATGCGTGGGCGAGTTGCCGGCTGTGCGACGACCGGCGGCGTTGGCCCCAGCAACAAGGGGCCGACGCCGTGGGCATGTGGTGGCCAGGAGCGCCGCGGGTACTCCAGCGGCGGACCGCCCGGATACAAGTAGAGCAGCGGAGAACTGCCGGCGGTGCGGATGGTCGACGCAGGAGCGGCGACTTTCCAGGCTGCCGCAGCGTCGCGCCAGTGGCGGCTGCAGCGGGCCAGCCGAAGGTCGGTGGCTCGGTTGAGCGCGGCTGCTATCAACTGCCCGTGTGGGCTAGGCAATCGGCGCACGCCGAGAAAGGGCGGCGGCACGTCGGTTGCCGGGATGGTGCAGAAGACGAACGGCGATACCGTCGCCCAGGGTAGGCGCAGCAGCCCGCTGGCGAGCGGCACACCCAGGGCGATGCCATCGTTGACCAGCGCGTCGGGCCGCCATGCGGCACTGGCGGTAACCACGTCGTGCCCCTGCGCCCGTGCATCGCGAAGGGCAATGGCGGCGAAGAGGCGCGCCATCGTCTCGGCGTTGGGTAGCCGGCGCAACTTAGGGAAGGTCGCGTCCAGCCGATTGTAGTCGCGGTCCGGCGCGCGCGTTGGTGGGAGATACGTCACACCGGCGGATTCGACGGCCGCTCGATATGGCGTGGACGTCTGCAGGGCGACATCGTGCCCGCGTGCCAGCAAGCCCTGAGCGACTGCCAGCAGTGGGTGAACGTGCCCCGACCAGCCCAGGCAGTGCAGCAGGAAGCGGGCGATGGCTAGATCGCCTCCAGCGGCGGGATACCGAGCAGCCGCAGGGTGTTGTGGAACGTCTGCCGGAAGGCTTCTACAAGGCGGACACGGAACCGGCGCGCCGCTGGGTCGGTTTCCTTGTAGAGGGCGGGAGTGTGCTCATAGAAGTCGCTGAAAGCCGTGGCTAACTCGAAGGCGTAGCGTGCCAGGATGGCGGGTGCCAGGCGGCTGCCCGCTTCCTCCACAATTGCTGGCAGACGCCCCAGCGCCAGGGCCAGCGCTTTATCAGCCGGCAGGATCGTCTTCGGCTGGCCTGCTTCCGGCGCAGCACCCGAGCGCTGGAGTACATTGCAGGCGCGAGCATAGGCATATTGTAGGTAGACGCCGGTGTCGCCGGTGTGGCGCAGGGCGTCGTCGAAATCAAACGGTATCACCTGGGTGAGGCCAAACTTGAGCAGGTAGTAACGCACTGCGCCCGCTGCCAGCGCCTCCGACGTGCCGGCATCGCTCGACTTGCCTCGCCCTGCCGTCTGCTGCTCCTCCAGCTTGGTCGCCATATGCTGCGTTGCCAGGTTCAAGAGGTCGTCGGCCTTCACCTCGATGCCCTGGCGACCGGAGAAGGCGTAGGTGGCCTTCCCTTCCTCCACCGGCACACCCAGCGTGCGGGCAGCCTCCGCAGAGAGGGCGACAACCTCGTAGGACAGATGGACGGATGCCTCCGCCTGCTCCAGGAAGCCCAGCCGGCGCAGTGACTCGTAGACGACCTCCTGCGGATAGGACTGGCGCACATCGATCACGTTAATGACGCGGGCTGCGTGGCCGAAGGCGCGCGGCGGCTTCTGCGCCGGGTCGTCGGTGGTGGTCCAGAGTTCGCTGCCGTCCCACTGCCGTTCCCAGCGTTGGTAGCCAAAGTCGAGATCGAGCAAGCCGAACTTCCAGAGCTGGTAGGCCAGGTCCTTGCCTGTATAGGTCACGACGCCGTCGCTCTTGACCAGCACCTTGTCGCTGGAGCGTTCCCCACCCTCCGTGGTCACGGCGCCTTCACCGAAGGGCACGATCCAGCAACCGGCCATCGGACCGGAGTCCGGATGTTCCAGCAAGTTGCGTTCGCGCAACATGGCGAAGGCATGCCGCCAGAAGCCAAGGGCCAGGATGTCCGACTCCCAGGTGAGCAGATCGTAGGCGACGCCGACCCGGCCCATCGTCCGCAGGTGGCGCGCGACGATGCGCAGGGAGAGATCCTTGGCCATCCGGGCGGTGGCGCTACCGCGCTCCTCAATCGCCCGGAGCACCTGCTTGCGCCGCTCTAATAGTGTGGGGTCAGCCTCGTAACGATGCTGGATATCGGCGTACACGCGCGAGGCAAAGTAGTCGAACGGCTCCGCCTCGTCGTACTCGCGCCCGAGCATCTGCATGCCGACCACCACATCGGCCACCTGCACGCCAGTGTCGTCGATGTAGTTCTGCACCTCAACATCGTTGCCGAGTGCTCGCAAGATGTGGGCGACCGTGTCGCCCAGGCAGGCATTGCGCAGGTGGCCGACGTGGGCGGCCTTGTTGCTGTTGATGTTCGTGTGCTCAATGACCAGTTTGCTGCCCGTTTGCACGCTGCTGTGCCCGTAGCGGTCGCCCGACGCCAGAATGGCGGCAGCAAGGTCGGCGGCATACCCTGCCTCATCAATAAAGAAGTTGACGAAACCCGGCGGGGTCACGCTTGTGCGCAGAATATGGGACGGTAGCGCCTCCTCCAACGCCGTCGCCAGGCGTTGCGCCAGGTCCAACGGTCGCTGGCCCGATCGTTTGGCGAGCGAAAGCGCGACCGGAGTCGAGAGGTCACCGAACTCCGGCTTGGCGGACGGACGAATCTCGATGCGCGTGCCGGCGCCGTCAATCTGCAGGCGGACCAGTGCCGCCTCCACGCCGGCCCGTAGCGCCTCCTCGATCGTCTGAACCACGCTGCCTCCTGGATGTAAGACCGGGCTAAGCCGAGCGTCAGTGTACCCGAATGGCGCTCGCGGACAATGCTGTCATTGCGGACGAACCTCCTCTGATCCGACGGCCCACCCTACGATAAATCGTAGGGCTAACAGGACCAAGCCTGCTGAAGCAGGCTGCACGGCGGCATGCACCTGGTCCAGCCTCGTTCACGAGGCTTCGTCCTGTTAGCCTCGGGTAGACGCGCCATCCCCTTGCCTCGAGACCCTCCGCCTCGCCACCACCACCCTCTACCGCTGGTATCCTAAGAGTTGCCGCTTTGCTGCGGTCACGTTTTTGTGCTCGTGAGGTATTGTCATCAGTCTGTCTGCGCTCGCTCTTCCTTTAGCGCCACATACGTCTGCTCCGGTGGTGCAACGGCGGCCGCAGGGTGGGCCGGTGACGGCTGTCCGTCCGGGCAGCCCGGCGGCGCGGGCCGGCGTGGTTGCCGGTGATCATCTCTTCGCTGTCGATGGCCACCGCTTGCACGACATCATCGACTATCGCTTTTACACCGCCGAACTGCCACAGACGCTGACGCTTGAACGTTCCGGCCGTCGCTTGGAACTGCCAGTGGATCGGGAGGGCGACGAGGACCTGGGGGTTGAGTTTAGCGAGGCCCTCTTCACCTCGATCCGGCGCTGCGCCAACGATTGCGACTTCTGCTTTGTCGATATGAACCCGCAGGGGCTGCGCAGTTCTATCTATATTCGAGATGACGACTACCGGCTCTCCTTCCTCTTTGGCGACTTCATCACGCTGACGAACCTCAACGAGCGCGATTGGGCGCGTCTGGCTGAGCAGCGCCTTTCGCCGCTCTACGTCTCGGTCCACGCCACCGATACCGCCATCCGTCGCCGTCTGCTGGTGAGTCCGCGTGCCACCCCCATCCACGAGGATCTGGACCGCCTGGGGTCCCTTGGTATTCAAGTTCACTGTCAGATCGTCCTCTGCCCCGGCGTCAACGACGGCGCGGTGTTGGAACGCACGGTTGAGGAGCTGATGGCGCGCTACCCGCAGGTGCAGACGGTCGCGGTGGTGCCGGTCGGTTTGACGCGCTTCTCCGCCAAGTACGACGCTGCCGGCCTACGCCGCCTGATACGGGACGAAGCGAAGGCGCTCGTGGCGTTGGGGAATCGCTGGCGACGGCAGTACACGCGGCTGCATGGACATAATCCGGTGTACCTGTCTGATGAGGTCTATCTCCTAGCTGGTGTGCCCCTGCCGGCGGTTCGCGCCTACGCCGGCTACCCGCAGTACGAGAACGGCATCGGCATGGTGCGGAGTTGGCAGGATGATCTGGCCCGCTGGCTGCGCCGCTGGGAGCGGAAACGGCTGCGCGGCGCCGTAGCGCCTTCGACCATTGAGCGCGCGACCATCGTCACGGGCGAACTGTTCGCTCCCATCTTGCAGGAAACGGCGTGTGCCGTGACCGCGGCGATGGGTATGGACATTCAGGTGGTCCCCGTGGTCAACGATTTCCTGGGTGACTCGGTGACGGTGGCGGGGCTGATCGGCGGAGGGGATCTGCTGCGGCAGGTGCAAGGCCGGCGCGTCGGTGGTCGCCTGCTGGTGCCGACGCGGGCGCTCGATCAGCGCGGCGAGGTCTTTCTTGATGGCGTCACCGTCGCTGAAGTCGCGCGCGCGGTGGGTGCGCCGGTGCTGGCGGGCCGCGAATTCGCCGATCTCTTGCGTCTTCTGGATGTACACGTATGAACTACCCAATCGTCGCCATCGTCGGCCGCCCCAACGTGGGCAAATCGACCCTCTTCAACCGCCTGCTCGGGCGGCGTCTGGCGATCACCGAGGACGAGCCGGGAACGACGCGCGACCGTCTCTACGGCACGGTCACCTGGCAGGACCGCAGCTTCACGCTGGTCGACACCGGCGGCTTGGACCTGGATTCGGAGAGCGGCATCCCGGCGGCGATTCGTGCCCAGGCGCAACTGGCGATCAACGAGGCCGACATGATCCTCTTCGTGGTCGATGCCCGCACCGGCTCCACGCCGACGGACCGCGAGGTCGCCAACATCCTGCGCCGCTCGCCCAAGCCGACGCTTGTCGTGGCCAACAAGGCGGAGAACGAACGCCGCCAACTCACCGCTGCCGAGTTCTACGAGCTGGGTTTCGATGAGTTGATGCCGGTGTCCGCCTACCACGGTGTCGGCGCCGACGACCTGCTGGATTGGGTGGTTGAACACCTTCCGATCATGGACGAGGCGGAGACGCCGCCTGAGAACGACGAGACCGAGGTCCGAGTGGCGATCATAGGGCGGCCGAACGTCGGCAAGTCGTCCTTGCTCAACCGTCTGGTCGGTGAGGAGCGCGTGGTGGTCAGCGACGTGCCCGGCACCACCCGCGATGCCACCGACACGTTGCTGCAATGGAACAGCCGCGCCTTCCGCCTGATCGACACGGCCGGCATCCGACGTCGAGGCAGGATCGAGCAAGGGACTGAGCACTACAGTGTGATGCGGGCAATGCGCGCGCTCGACCAGAGCGACCTGGCGCTGCTGCTGCTGGACGCCGTGGAGGGCATCACCGACGGCGACCTGCACATCGCCGGCTTCGCCCAGCAGCACGCCAAGGGGTTGATCGTCGTCGTCAACAAGTGGGACCTCGTCACCAAGGGCGCAACGACGACCGATGACTACGCCCACCACATCCGGGAGCGCCTGGACTTCATGCCCTACGTACCGGTGCTCTTCACTTCGGTGCTCACCGGCTACCACGTGCCGCGCATCCTGGAAGAGGCGGTCAGCATCTGGGACGAGCGGCAGAAGCGGATCGGCACGCCCGAACTGAACAACTTTGTGCGCATGATCTCGGCACGCCACACCTTCACCCAGCGCGGCAAGGCGATCAAGGTGCTCTACGCGACGCAGGCGGAGGTCAACCCGCCGACCTTCGTCTTTTTCGTCAACGACACGACGCTGGTTCACTTCGGCTACAAGCGCTTCCTGGAAAACGAGCTCCGTCGTGCCTTTGGCTTCCCCGGCACGCCGATCCGCATTGTGATGCGCGGGCGGCAAGAGGACGGGGCGGCGGCGCCGGCGCGGAAGCGGGCGCAACGCTAGCAGCGAATGCTGAGGTCGGAGCCTTTCTTCCACTTTGAGCTCAGATTTGGCGGCACCACCGGCGCCATACACCGCAAATGCGATGGTCATTTCGCGACCGGCCCTATTGCTGTCCTCCTTCTGCTCTATTTCTTCCGCACGCGATTATTTGGCAAGACATTCCGCGCGAGGAAATTGGAGCAGAGGTGCTCGCTCTCAACCCCGAGCGACTGAAGGCTGCATCCGTGCGTAGACCATCTCTACAGGCGTCGAAACAGAGGAGTCCATTCCTTCGACTCTTGCCAAAGTATAGGAAGGCAATTGTTCGGACAGCCGCTCTCAAAAACGATGCCACACTGGCCGTTTTCGTGTCCGAGGGGGGCATTCTTCACAAGACGACTACCGAAGCGAGATGCAAGAACCCTGGCATCCTCACGGTCTCTATCGCTTGCGAACACCGAGGATTGCTCGGAAAAGAATCTCGCACTCTGATTGATCGGGTCGCATATATGCACGTCCATTGGCAGATGGCTGCTCTCTGCTGCGCTTTCGATCTTTAACTTGCTGCCTTCAAACCCCACAACTGCAATAAACAAACACCCTATCCCCCTATCTCGAAGGATTTCCCCAACCTCTCCACTAAGCTTCGCTACATTCGAAGCCGCGGAGTTCCCGGAGCCGATAAAGTCGTCTATAAAGACAAGTAGCTTAGCTTCCTCCATCCTCGGTAGTATTGATTGTAGCGCATCGAGCGTCACAATGCACTCCGGATTAACTCTATTCTCGTCCGCATACAAGCTCACGAACTTTGCTCCGCTCTTACCAGGGCCATCAAGATAGCTCAGAACAACATCTCTTCTCTGTCTGCGCTCGATCCGAGTGACAAGGGAACGTGTAACTATGCCATGCGCTTCCTTAAGTTTGGTGCGGACCAAATGGTCAGAGTAGAAAGTTATGCCCCCAAGAAGCCGAAACATAAGTCGCTGATCGACGCTACTACCGAACTGTGCCAGCCATGCGCGGACGTGGTCGCTGCTGACACGCTGGCCCTTGTAAGGTGGCCACTGTTGCACCAGTGCATGAATCTCATCCCCTCTAACAAACGCCTGGTCATCGATCCTTCTTTGAGACACATCCGCGTCGATTTCCGCTGCCATTGCGCCCAAATGAACGACGCCGAAGTCTCGAAGCCAGTCTCCGAACAGTCCTACCTTACAGCGATAGCCAGACTCGTCACCGACGAGAATCTGCCGCCGTTCAAACTCGCGAAGCTCCGTTAGCGACGTGACGTGACTCAGCCCGTGTACGGCCGCTTCCTTTAGCACTTCATCTTGAGTGACCTTGCCCCAGCGTCGCATAGTGTCGGCAACGGCGAGTAGTACCAAGCGGCGATTGAGAGTCACGTGTTGACGACGTTCTTCGTCTTCTAACACGCCGTCCTGCCAAAAGTGCTGAAAGCTATTCACGTGAAGTGTCTGCAGCACCCGTGACTTCGCATACTTCACTTCACGGTCTGTTACGTAGCAATCGCGTCGATCGGTCATGACCTTGAAGAGCTCGCTGCAAATTAGCTTTGTAAAGTATGGATTCCCTGCGGTCTCACTGTACAGTGCTAGTAGAGCGTCTTCCGTCACTTCGATCCAGGATGAAACTGGACGGCGTACCAGTGCTTGGAAATCGGACCAGTGTGTCTCTTTATCAAGATAGTCGACGCATATCGCCGCAAATTTGTTGAGCGTATCTCCTTGCTGGTGGATCACTAGCTCCATTTTCTCGCCACCAACTAGAATAAAGCCCACTCCTACCCTCGCACTGATACTCCTGAGCGCCAGGAAGAATGGTCTGGCCAGCGAATTATCTTTGTACACCTCCACCGGCAATTCATCAAACTCATCTAAAATGAAGATGAACCGACAATCGGGGATTATACGTAGGACTGATTCAAGGAATTCAAAGATTGGCGTCAGTGAGCCATCGAATGCGGGTACAGATAGACTCGCCAATCTGGCGTCGGAACGCACGATCTCCTTACATAGGAGGACGCCCAGGTTGGATATTGTCTCTCTGACACTGGAGTGCACATACGTACCCGCGTCAGCGTATACGATGATACACTTGTTGTCGCCTACCGATCGCATTTGGCTTTGAAACGTCTTAGCTATGGATGTTTTGCCGACACGTTTCTAGCCGAATATGTAACAGGAGCCGAGACTTTTAGAGCGGGATAGGGACGTGAGCTTTCTGAGGTAATCTACGCGACCAACCAGGTGGTCCTCCTCCCCCACTGGCTCAAGGTCGTATGGCTCTTCCGAATCTAAGCTTTCCCAGTCGATGTCCGTGCGCTGTGCTATGAACTCAAGAATGACATCGTCTTGATCCTTTGTTCCGTCAGAGTTGGTCCACCGAATCACAGCATAGGCTGAAGCCGATTCCGTACAATGTTTGACTGTCGCCGGGATTTCAACGGACGCCGTAATGGGGGCGAGCAGGCCGTACATAACGCATGCGGAATGTATAAAAATGTCCTCGTTGCTAGCCAGTTCTATCTCGATTCCGAGAGCATCTCCTGGCCCGGCGTTCTGAACGTCGAGGAACAAGCCGATTTGCTGATCCGCGATATGCAACGGGTACTTTTTATCCGAAGCTCGGACTGTCACCCTTGCCGGTTTACTGTGCGGGCTGTCAAGGAAGTGCTGATCCAACGTTTTGTGAAGCGTTTGATACATCGTATTTAACGGATGCAGGCAGTATCGCAGCCGATATGACGCAACCCTGTCATGGCACTGTTCAAGCGTTTGCTGCGCTTCACGAAACTCCTGCGCAACAGTTGAGACAGTAGCGTCAAGATAGCAACGAACCGCCTCGAGCGCTCGATTGACTCCAAGGTTAGTTGGCGTGTCGGGAAGGAATGGCCAGATGAGGAACTTGCATGGAGAGCTATTGATTGTCTTCATGAAGGACTTCCGCACGTCCGAAAAAGTGTGCAGATTCGATAGGGAGGCCACAGCGGACGTCAGTGCTTGAGATGTCCCATGTAGGGTGTCGCTAAGCTTGGTGAGTTTGTTGTGCGTCTGATCCCTGGGTGATATGTTTATGTGGGGATAGAGGTCACTCTGGAATTCCCTGTCAATCAGCGCGAACGCATGGTGCCGGAAGCCCTCATCCAGGTTTAAGTAATCGGTAACCAGGATATGGACGAAGGCGGCGGCGGCTGTTCGCCTTATCTTAGCAGGCAATGTTGGGTCTAATATCTTGGCGGTTGGGTCCAATATCTCACTCGAATCAGTGCCATTGTCGAGATTTAGCAGTGCTCGGCAGAGGGCGACTGTCAGACGATGACTGTCCCGGCTTGCGCGATCCTCCGGTGCCTTTGCCATCTCCGTGAGGATTCGATCGACCTCGTCTAACGGATCGCTGACAATTACACGCGCATTGTCGCCAAGATACTCGGCGTGCATTTGATCGGTAGGACTTTTCACCGTGCCCCCCCCGTCTATAACAGTCGCCGCGCTTGCGGTTGGTCTGTTAGCTTAGCACGTCGATCCAGTCGCATCCGATTGTCCCAGGGTCCAATCGGTTGAATATGGATGGGCACGGTACCTGACGTGACAGCGTGACCGACTTCTCCCAGACCACGACCATCGCTACTTCATTTTTGGGTTGAGAGCAGTCGGCCCAACGTCGCGGAGCTCGCGCTCAGAAGTGCGCTGTCATGGCCTCGCTGCCTTATCCAGAACCGCCGCTGTGGCGAGCCGAGACCTTGCCTGGAATCTAGAACGCCTGTTGCCGGCGTTGAAGGGATTGCGCTGAGCGTCGCCACGGAGGCGCGTGGCCACTTTATCGAACGGGACTAATGAGATTCGTTACGACGAACGTCATTACCTTGCGGGTGCGTTTCATGCTCTGCGTATGTAGCATAGTCCATACCTGACGGCCCGTCAGCCGGGCTGAGTTCTTGAGGCGAAGGATTGACGAGGGTACTCCGCCACGTGGAACGAACAAGGCTCGATCCGACTGCCCACGAGTCAGTGCGAGGCATAATCCAGCGGTACAACCCGGACGGGCTGGCCCGGCCCCTCGACGTACTCCACTATCAGCATAGATGAGTTCGGCGCGGGCACTGCGCGCGGGCCGTGTGTGGATTCGTCGGGGTCGTGGTGAAGCAACCGGCCAGTGATGTCTTTGTCGGGCGGCTTGTCTGGAGCCTTGTAACTGGGAATCGTACGCTGGAGGGCGAATAGGACTACCTGCTTTCCTTTCAGCGGACGTCATTTGGCGTTCGGAGCAAAGGACGTTCGCAGATCATCGAACCCGATGAAATCGATGCCGCGGCGCTCCAGATACTCGCCTAGCGGGCCATCGTCGGTGAGCACCAGATTGCGGCGGTGCGCCGCACGATGGATGATGGCTGCGTCCGTCAGACCGAGCAACGGGAACTCCGACTCTGTACTGATAAGCTTGGCGGGACGGTGCCGTTCATCGATGACAAACTGGCCCGATGGGGCATTCAGCAGCGACTCCAGGAGCAGGAAGAACTCGTAGCGACGGCCGCGGTCGATGTCTCGCGATAGGTTGCTGACCTCCGTCAGGATGTGCGGCGTCACGATGATCCGACGGAACGTTTGCAACACCTGAGCAAGCACAACGAAGTCTGCTTCGTTGTACGTGGTGGTCCTGATGTAGCGAGAGATGTACCGTGCGTCGAAGATGCCGACAAAAAACAGGAGCAGCAGGTTGGTATCCACGAGAATACCGGCCTGTCGATGACGCCGGAGGAGGGCGAGGACTGTACGCTCCCGGCTATTCACCCTCCCTATTCCTCATGGCAACCGGTTGGCCGGTAGCCCTATCGACGTCAACGACCTTGTAGGTGCGGATTTTCATCGCGACACCGGTGAGATATTTCAGCGGCTGCCGCTTCTCTTCCCGGAGGAAGCCGACCGTAATCAGCCATAAACGATGATCGGGAGACTCTTGAAATTCTTCCAATCGGAAGTCTTCGACCGGCTCGTTGCTGAGTAGTCGTTTCGCGAATTCGACTGCCGCTTGGATAGTCTGCTCCTGCTGGGTGGCGTCGACCGTCTGGGACATCGAGATGTTCTCCTCGCTTGATAAGCCCCTGCTCATTACCGACCTCGCATGCAGCTAGACTAGCTTGCTGACACTACCTATTTTACGGTGGTGATGGCAGCGTTTGCGTCTGGCTGATGGCACTGTGGCCCCATTAACGGCGACAACACCGTCATGGCCGGTCGTGCATTGCCTGAATCATGCCATATGCAATTCAGCGACGTGGTACATCATGGGAATCATGGTGTTGTGATGTAGCGATGTGAACGAGGACCTGCGGAGCGTTCGGTTAGAACCGCTTCGCCACGTCGCTGCCCAGTACCACCACCACCGGCGGGCCGGCCGATGCCGGGCGGTTGCCGGCGATCACGACAGCGCCGAGGAGATGGGCGACGTTGAAGGCGGCGTCGCGGGCGTTCGGTTCGTAGAAGGTCACGGTGGTGCGCGCCACGCCGCGCGGACCGTTCACGGGCGAAGCGAGGCGGAAGCCGTTGTCGGCCAGGTATTGCGTCGCCCGTTCGGCCAGACCGGGCACGGTCGTGCCGTTCTCGACCTGCACAGTGATGGGCGCCGGCTGGGCCCGTGGCGCCGCAGTGGCCGTTGGCGCCACAGGCTCCGGCCGTAGCGGAATCCTGGTGGCAGTGGGTAGCGGCGCCGGGATGGTCTGGCGCTCAGGCGGTGTCGCAACGGTGGTAACGGGGCGTATCATTGGCGGAGCCACACGGGTGTCCGCTGCTGGTTGGGGCTGAATCTGGAACATCTGGGCGACGGCCTGATCGATGGCCGACCAGTCGGGGACCACTATCGCCTGCGTGCCGTCCGGTGACGCGCTGTTGGCCGAGTAGGTCGGCGGTTGCAAGACGATCTGGTGAATGTCGGCGCTCTTGAGGTCGCGGGCGAAGGAAGCGTACTGCAGCAGGTCGGTCAGCGGCACGTCGGTGCGGACGCTGTCCTGCATGTCCGATGCTAACTGGGGCAGGTGGGTGACGAGCGTCGGCCCGGTGAGGCGTTGCTTGAGCGCCAGCAGCAACTGCTGCTGCCGGCTGGACCGCCCAAAGTCGCCGATCAAATCGCCGTGGCGCGAACGGACGAATTGCAGCGCGTGGGCGCCATCCAGGTGTTGCGGTCCGGCAGGCAGGAATATTCGCATGTAGGCGTAGGGGTCGCTGGCATTGAGGTCGTCCGGGTAGGCGTCATCCAGCACGGGGTGAGCGAGGTCCATGTTGACGCCGCCCACCGTGTCGATCATTTTCTGGAAGCCTTGCAGCCCAATCCAGGCGTAATAGTCGATGGGGATGCCGAAGTTCTGCTCGATGGTCGCCCTGGCCGTGGCGATACCGCCAATCTCGTAAGCGATCTGGATTTTGCCGTAGCCGTAGCCCGGAATGCGCACCCAGAGGTCGCGAGGAATCGACAGCATGCCTACGGTGTGCGAGATTGGGTCCACCGTCACCACGATCATGCTCTGGGTCAGGTAGGTTCCCGCCGCGAATTTCAGGTCGGTATCGCTGCCCAGCAGCAGGAAGTTGACCCGCTGCTTGCGTTGCAGTGAGGGAAGCTGGAAGGGTGTTCCGGTCGACTGCGGGGTAACGACGCTGCTACTGCCGGTGACAGGTGGTGGCGCCGCGGCTGGACCACCTGCCGAGACGGTGGCCATTTCGGCGGTGTTGGCCGTGCCGGCGGCGCTCACTGCCAGCCGGGGAACGACTTGTCCCGTCATGGCGACGAGCGGTTTGATCGTGGCGTAGGCGAAGATGGCGACGGTTCCCAGCAGAATCATAAGGAGGAGCAGGACGATCGGCAGGAATGATGGTCGGCGCCGCCGGTCGTTCACCCGAATTCCCTGTCCGTCCTGCCTGCAACCTGCTGCGCAGTATAGGTCAGGGGCGGTGCAACGGTGACGGGCTTCCTACGCGACTTGCCGGGGTTCCAATTGGCGATGTTCAGTCGTTGAGTGCGCGATCACCCAGCGCTATCAAGAGGCGGGCGCCGCGCAGCGTGATGTAGATGGTGGCAATGATCGACAGGGGAATCAGGATGCGCTGGGTCGGGTGCAAGAGGAGGTTGGATGCCACCAGGATACCGGTGACGGGCGCGGCGATGACCCATACCACGACCAGTGCCCACAGGAAGAGGTAGGTCAGGCCGCGTAGGGGAGCGGAAAGCCAGTCGGGCATCGTTACTCCTCTCCGTTGTCCTGTGGGGGCGCTACGCCACCGCATCCGCGATCGTGCCGTATGCGCCGCCATGGTACGGTACTGCTGATGTCAAGCACCATTCTCTGCCATACCCCCAATCGGTGTGTCGTTTGCGACACGCCCGGTGACTTCCCTTACGACGCGCGGTTTGATGGCACCGCGTGCGATGCCTGCCACGCGATGCTCACCATCCGCGACGATGTCTTTCGCCGCGCGCATCCGGAGCACGAAGGCGCCATCCGCGAGATCTGGCGCGATCTTGCCAACCCGGCTCGCGCACGTGAAGTGGGGCGACTCTACGTTGAGATTGCCTACTTCGACGAGCAGGAAGGAAGCGGCGAGCTGGACGGCCCGGACGACCGCATCCGCCGCATGATCCAGGGGGCGTATGAGGAAGAGGAGGACCCCTCTCTCTGACTCTCTCCCCCTCACGGGAGAGAGAGAACGCCCCTCACTTGGAGTTGGCCTACGGCCAGCGCCAGTGCCACCGTGCAGATGCCTGCTAACACGATGCCGACGCCAGTTCCAAGCTGTCCTTGGAGGCGGTCGGTGACGATCGGGCGCGGGCGTAGCACGGCCCCCAGGAGCAGGCCGGCCAGGAAGCCGCCGGCGTGGGCGTAGAGGTTGATGCCGGCCACGGCGACACTGAGCACGGCGTTGAGAGCGACGACCGCCACGGCATTGCGCCAGAGCGGTGCTCGAATCGTTGACGGTAAGGTGCGGCGGTGGCGGATGACGAGCGAGATGGTCGCGCCGAAGAGGCCGAAGATGGCGCCCGACGCGCCGGCGGAGACACCGTTAACGAGGGGCAAGCTCAAGGCGTCACCGGCGATGGCCGCCAGAAGGTAGATAGTCAGGAAGCGTGTCGGGCCGTAGAGGCGCTCGACCAGTGGGCCGTAGATATATAGTGCCCAGCAGTTGAAGAGCAGGTGCGACCAGCCGATGTGCAAGAAGGCGGCGGAGACGAGTCGCCACCACTGTCCGGCCAGCACCAGGGGCGTCACGAGCACGCCAAAGCGGACAAGCACACGGGTACTGGTGGACCCGCCGCTCAGTTCCATGGCGGCAAAGAAGAGGCCGATCAGCACCAGAAGCGTGTAGGTGACCGGCGCTGCACCGCCGCTCAGTACGCGAGCGAGGTCGCGCCGCCGCTGTTGGCCCACGACGAGCGGCGGCTGCTCGCCCAGCAGGCCGGCGTCCTTGCTTTGCCATGCATGCAGGATCTCAGTAGCGAGCCCTGTGCGGCGGCGCCCAAGG
Organism: Chloroflexota bacterium; assembly: GCA_036734945.1. Classification (GTDB taxonomy): domain Bacteria; phylum Chloroflexota; class UBA4733; order UBA4733; family UBA4733; genus UBA4733. Next base: position 49,784 of record DAIMXP010000027.1, on the reverse strand, counting down.
ATGTTGTCCGGCAAAACGACAGTGCCACCGCCCAGCAAGATGGCAGCGCAATCCACCGGCCAGCGGCCGAAGCTGCTGCCGCGGACGTCCCGGCGCAACGCCGCGGCGGCGGTTGCCAGATCACCGTGGGTAGCTCCGGTGTAGACCCACAGCAGTAAGGCAGTGACCTGGCGACCTTTGCCGCCGCTTTGCGCCTCGACGTTCCCTTGCTCGCCGATGGTGCGGACCAGCGCCATGATGAACTCCACCCGGCGATCCAGGTCGTTCGGCGTGAGCCCATCGGCCCAACAAAGCGCCACGAGATTGACATTCATCGCCATGCCGATGGTTTGCGTGCGTCCGAAGATCAACGGCTGCCGCTCGCCGGCCCCCTGGCCGCCGCTGGCAGGGACCGGACCGTAGCTGCCGTCTCGTGCCAGGTACGCGGCAGCGACAGTGGTGAAGCGCTCGTACTCTTCAGTTGCCTGCTGATCGTTCATGCGAAAGCCACCGGCGCCGGCCACGTCAGCGTCACGGGGTTAGCCGTCGGCTGATCCAGGTCCTCCTCCAATTGCCGGCAGGCAGCGACGAGCGTACGCAACTGTCCGGCGGCCTCCTTCTGGCTCAGCGTGCCGGCACAAGCACGGAGCTCGGCGTCCATCAGCCCGGCGACCGGCACGAGATGCTGTTGGAAGAGTTCGGTGATGGTGGGGATGTAGCGCGCCTCCGGCACCTGCAAGCGCGGGCGGGTGTAGGAGGCAAAGAGCAGGTTCAGCGTGGTATCCCAGAGTGTACGGCGGCTGCCGCTGGCCGTGTCATGGTCGCGCAGCGCGACGCCAGCCGCAGCAATGGCAAGGTTGAGGCGGTGCCAATCCAGCCGGGCGGCAGCGAGGGGGGGGATGCCCGACGCTGCCAGGTAATCGCCGGCAGTCTGCGTGGCGGAGCCCAGGCCATGGCCGGGACACCGCGTGTGGGCGAGCGCCGACCAACCGGCCGGCTGACCATCGCCGTGTAGCTCCAGCTTGAACTGCAAGGGGAAGCTCCGGCACATGATCGGTCTACCGGTGTAGGCCTGGCAGCGCAGCGGCAGAGAGCGACCGCCATCATCGCCGGCGACAGCAAGGGCGGTGCGCGCGCCGATCTGGTGCTGCACGAGCACATCCAGGCGGGCCTGGGGTGTCGTGTCCACCGGCGGTGTCGCGTCGGCCGCGATTCCGAGAAAGGGACAGGCGGTAAGGTCCGGCTTGACCGGCAGAAACTCTACCGCCACTCGTGGAATACCACTCTCGGGATCAGGGAAGGCTGCCAGCCAGCCTTTGGCACTGAGGTCGGTGGCGTTGATACCGACAGCTAATACCAGTGAGCGCAGCTCCAGCGGACTGAGGACCAGGCGCTCGTTGGTGCAACAGAAGGCGCCGCAACCCTGGCAGGCGAACTGAAGGAGCGCGTCTGACGTCACGGCAACTGGCGGACGCCGCTCGACGCGGCCCGGCCCCAACTGCGCCAACGCCTGGCCTAGCCGGCCGGGCGGCGACCCGGTCCCAGTCCACTGAGCGTCTGGCGGACCGCCCAGAACTTCTCGGCGGCTACCGCCAGCTTCTCGTCCATCACCTGCTGGGTCATCGGCCCGTAGTCGCCCAGGCCGTCCCAACTCTCGATGTCGAGCGCGATCAGGAGCGGCCGCGGGCCGCGCAGCAGTTCCGGCAACTGCTGTTGCAGCGTCGCCAGGTCGCCGAAGCGTTCGGCGGCGGCATAGCCGGCGGCGCGGGCCAGGGCAGCATAGTCGGCCAGGCGAGCGGCCGGCACCGGCGAACCGCCGACGGTGGTGTAGGCGCCGTCATCGAAGACAAAGTGGACAAGGTTGGCGGGGCGAGCCTGGGCGATGCTCAAGAGGCTACCGAGGTTCATGGCCAGGCTGCCGTCGCCATCCAGCACCCAGACAGTCAGTTCCGGCTGTGCCAGCGCCACCCCCAACCCCACCGAGGAGGCCTTGCCCATGCAGTTGGAGATGGGGAGATCAAGCGCTTTACGCTGCGACACGGCCGGCCAGAGGCGTGAGGTCGTCATGGTCGCCACCACCAGTGCCTCACCGCGCTGCGTCGCCAGCCAGCGCAGGGCCTCTGCTCCAGACATCATGGGGACACTCCAATCATTTCGTCGTTGCCACCGGTCCCATCTCCACCACCACGTACTCTTGCTCCACCGACACCTGAAAGGTCTCGGCCATGTACGGTCCCGGCTGCCAGCCGTTGGCCAGTACCGCGCTGCCCGGCTGGACGCCTGCTTCGTAGTTGCGGACGCGCACTTTAGCGGGGTCGAACCAGGACTGGCCCGTGCGCAAGTCATATTCCCAGCCGTGCCAGGGGCAGCGCAGGATCTCGCCGGGGCGGCTGTAGTGGTACTCACCGGGGATATCGGCTTCCAGCAGACCGTGCAGGCGGCCTTCGCAGAGCGGACCGGCCTGGTGCGGGCAGCGGTTGAGCAGGGCGAAGTATTCGCCGTTGACGTTGAAGACGCCGATGGAACGCCCACCGACGCTCACGATCTTGCGGCTGCCGGCGGGAATCTCGTCGACAGTGGCGACGACGTAGGTCGGCATCAGGCGCGTGGCTCCAGGTGGTAGAGGGCGCGGGCGTTGTCGGCCATGATCTTGCGTTGCAACTCGGGCGGCAGCGGCGCCGGCACTGCGCTGTCCGGCGCGTCGAAATCCCAGTGCGGGTAATCGGTGGCGAACATCAGGCGGTCGTCCATTTTCAGGTGTTCCAGGAACTGATAGAACTGCTCTTTGCGGTGGGGCTCTTCCATGGGCTGGGTGGTGAGCCAGAAATGTTGCCGAACGTACTCGGATGGCGGACGTGTCAGGTGCGGCACTTCGGCGCGCAGCAGCGACCAGGCGCGGTCGAGTCGCCACATCAACGGCGGCAGCCAGCCCATGCCGCCCTCGATCAGCACGACCTTCAAGGTCGGGAAGCGCTCGAAGACGCCTTCGCAGACGAAGCTGACGAGGTGCGTTTCCAGGGAGGGGGGCATGCCGGCGTGGTCCTCGATATAGAAGGAGGGCCAGCCGGCGCCGGTGATGGCGCTGCCGCCGGCGCCGCCGAAGTGGATGCCGACGGGCAGGTTGTGGCGGGCGGCTGCCTCATACATGCGCCAGTACTTGCGGCGGCCTAATGGCTCCGCCGTGCGCGCTACGAGGAGCACCTGCACGAAGCCCGTGTAGTCACCGACGCGCTCGATCTCCGCTGCCGCGAGGTCGCCGTCTTCGTAGGGAACGACAATGGAGGCACGCAGGCGTGGCTCCGGTTCCAGCCAGTACTCACGCTGCCAATCGTTGGCAGCGCGGGCCAGGGCGGCGCCGTACTCCAGGTTGAGCTGGCTGCCTGCTCCCATCGTCCAGTTGAGCAGGCCGTACTCGATGCCCCAGGTGTCCAGCAACTGCTGCTGCAAAAAGGGCAGGTCCGAGCCGGGCGGATTGCCGTTCGGCGGCCAGGAATCGGTGCGTGCCGCATTGGGATTCATGCGCGGGTAGCCGCCACCGGAGTGACCACGCCCCCCGAACTGCTCGTGGTGCCGGCGCCAGCGCGCGGACATGTACCGCCCCAGGTTCACCTCCTTCGGCGTGGCGATGTGGATATCACAGTCAATCAGCGCCGGTGCGGTGCGCCGCGTTTGCAAGGGCCGTTCCAGGGTCGTGACCATCGGGATGTCTCCTTATCGCGAACGAACAGACGATGGGGCGAGGTTGCGATACCAGCCCCGCGCGTTGCCGGCCATGATTTTGGCCGCGAGCTCCTCCGGCAGGGGCATGCCTAGCGCCTTCTCGACGACCGACCGTGGGCCACTGTTGGGCGTGAATTCGGCGTCGATCGTGGTGTGCTGGTGAGGGTAGTCGCTGGCGTAGAGGAGCAGGTCGTCCGACCCCAGCGCGTCAATGATCTCGCGCACCTGACGCGGGTCCGCCGGGGCGTCGAGCGGGGGGGCGGTGAGGCGCATGTGCTGGCGGATCGTTTCCGAGGGTAGCCGGCGCGACCAGGGGATTTCCCGGCGCAGCCCCTTCCATTCCTTGTCGATGCGCCACATCCAGGAGGGGAGCCAGGTGACGCCGCTCTCCAGCAGGGTCACTCGCAACGTCGGGAAGCGCTCAAAGGCGCCTTCGACGACCAGGCTCAGCACCTGCGACTGGAAGATCGAGGCCATGTCGACATACTCTTCCAGGTAGTAGGACGGCCAGCCGCTCGGTGTCGGTGGGTTACCTGGGGAGCCGCCGTAGTGGATGCCCACGACGAGGTCGCGCTGAGCCGCTGCCTGGTAGATCGGGTGGTAGCGCCGGTTGCCGTAGGGCGCTTCCGAGCGCACCGGCAGGAAGACCTGGACGAACCCTGGATGGTCGCCCACCCGGGCGATCTCGCGCGCTGCCAGGTCCGGATAGGTGCTGGGAATGACCAGTGTGGCGCGCAGGCGTGGGTCCCGGTCTAGCCATTCGGCGATTTGCCAGTCGTTGACTGCCGCGGCCATAGCGGCGGCGGCATCGGGATTATGAATGCTCTCGACTGCATAGGTGCAGGTGAGGATGCCGACCTCGACGCCCGTAGGATCAAGCAGCCGTTCCTGCAGAAAGGGGAGGTCCGAGCCGGCAACACCATTGGGCGGCACGGAACCAGGGCGTGTACTGGTCGGAATACTCTTGGGGTAGGATGTCTCGCCCGCTCCTTTGAACGCTGTCTGGCCGATGTACTCCCGCCAGTGGTCGTCCAGATAGGGGAGGAGCGCATCCACCGAGGGCGGCATGACGTGGATGTCGCAGTCGATAAGGGCAGTACGCACGGACGTGGCTGGCGGTGCGCTGGCTGGTGCGGCGGGCATCGGCGTCTCTCTTTCGATCAGTAGTATAGTTGCCCAGACGCAGCGTGTGCAGGGCGGCACACTTCCAAATACGAAACAGGAAAGGACTGATAGAAATGCAGCGACTGTCCACCGCAATCCCGGTGCGCACCATTCACGTTGGCGTGGGTGGACGCGGGCGCTGGCCCGTCGAGGTGCTGAGCGATGATCCCCACTTCCAGCCGGTGGCGCTGGTGGATGTCGTCCCCGCCAACCTGGCCTGGGCGCGGGAGCGCAGCGGCCTACCCGAGACGGTCTGTTTCAGCGAGGTCGCAGCGGCGCTACGGCAGGTCGAGGTCGACGCGCTGGTGATTGCTTCGCCGACGCGTACGCATGCCACCTTCTGTCGCGCCGGGTTCGTCGCCGGCAAGCACGTGCTGGTGGAGAAAGGGATGACGCTCGACTGGCAGGAGGCCCAGGCGTTGGTGCGTGAGGCGGAGCAAGCCGGTGTCGCCTTTTGCGTCAGCCAGAACTATCGTTACCAGAGTCAGGTGGTCACACTGCTGCAAGCGCTGGCATCCGGCAAGTACGGCACACCGCACCTGATCGACCTGATCTGCCACCGTCACCGCCCTGAGCCGCGCACGCTCGACTATCCGGGCGCGATGGTCTGGGATATGGGCTGCCATCATTTCGACAACCTGGTCAGCCTGTTCGGTCCGGTGGCCGAGGCGACTGCTGTGACGCACAACGCTCCCTGGTCGGCCTATAAGGACGATGCCGGCATCAGTGCAGTGCTGCAGTTCGAGGCCGGGCCGGTGTGTACCTACGAGCTGACGCATCAGGCCACCATCTCGGAGTATCGCTGGCTGGTGCAGAGTGAAGCCGGGGCGCTGCGCGTGGTCGGCAACGGCAAGTGGGAGTGGATGCCGCGTGGCGAGTTGCGCCAGTTCGCCGGCCATGGTGCGCCGGAGGAGTTGCCGTCTGTACCGATGCCGCGTAGCGAGCAAAGTATCGTTGACGACTGGCATACCTACATCCGGGAAGGCAAGGAGCCGGGAATCAGCGGGCGCCACAACCTGGAAACGCTGGCGGTCTGCGAGATGACGTTGCGCGCAGCAGCGCTACGGCGTACTGTGACGCGGACGGAGGTGTCGGCATGAGCAACGCCGCAACTGGCGCTGGTGCCCCGCTGGAAGTGATTGAAGAGGAGTTGCGCTGGAAGTTTCGTCACCAGGGGCGTCTGTTGCTCGCCTATAACCGTGGCCACGTCAAGTGGGGCGACTTCTACAAGAGCAAGCCCGACTGGTACCCGGTCCTCACGCCGAGTGGCCGGGAAGTGACCATCTCCTCCGCTTTCCGCTACAACCACCACCATTCGATCTGGATCGGCCACGGCAACATCAATGGCGTCAACGTCTTTCACGACAACAATCCCACGCGGCCCAACCTGGGCGATATCGTCCTGGAGCGGGCCGAGCTGCGCGTCGAACCACGTGGCACGACGTTGGACACCACGAACGGCTGGATTGCCAAGGACGGTCGCCGCTTGCTCACGGAGGTACGCCGTTTCACCGTCCGCCCGGACCTGCTCAACGGTCAGGCCCATGCGCTGGACGTGGACTCGGAGCTTATCGCCAGCGAAGGGGCGGTCCTGCTCGCCAGGGAGACGCACTCCTATCTGGGGGTGCGCGTGGCCGACAGCATCGACGTGGAGGACGGCGGACGGGCGGTCAACAGCAACGGCGACGAGAACGAGGAAGGGGCGATGGGCAAGGCAGCGTCCTGGTTGGACTATAGCGGTCAGGTTGCCGGCCAGGCGGCCGGAATCACGATCATGCAGCATCCATCCAATCCAGCCACGCCGTTCTTCTGCCGCAACTACGGCACGATGCTCAGCAACGTCACCCTGCATGAACCCTGGTCGATTCCTTCCGGCGAGCGGCTGCGCCAACGCTGGCGTATCCTGATCCACGACGGTGACGCGGCTGCCATCTCGCCGGATGTCGCCTACCGCGCCTGGCTGGCGGAGGCAGCAGATGATCCGAGTTGAGACCCACATCGCCGGCGGCGAGGTCTTTGCCTTCCGTCTGGGCATGCGCACCACCTTCCGCACCTCGCGCGGGGTCATCGGTGGCGAGCACAGTGGCCGCACGGTCGTGCTGGTCAAGCTCACCGCCGACGACGGCCAGAGCGGCTGGGGCGAAGCCTCGCCCAGCGTCATCTGGTCGCCGGAGACGGTGACGTCGGGCGTCGGCGCATTGCGCGAGCATTTCCTTCCGGCGGTAATGGGCCTGCCCGTCGCTGATCTGGACGGTCTCCACCGCGCCATGGACGCTGCCGTCGCCCCGCTCTGGGGTCTCAGCATGCCCATCGCGCGGGCGGGCATCGACATCGCCGCCCACGACCTGCTGGCGCGGGTGCTCGGCGTGCCGCTGGCGACCCTGCTGGGCAGCCGGCGTGGCGATCACGTGCAACTGAGCTGGACGGTTACTGGCGCCACCGCGCAGGCGGTGGAGGCGTCGGTCGCCGAAGGGCGGCAGATGGGGTACCGCAGTGCCAACATCAAGCTGGGCGGCAGCCCGGCCTGGGACGTACAACTATGCAGCCTGGTGCGGCGCCTGTTGCCGGACGGCTACCTCTGGGGCGACGCCAATGGTGGCTTCGCGGTTCACGAGGGGCCGGCCCGGGCGAGAGGCCTGGAGGCTGCCGGCCTTGACCTGCTAGAGCAGCCGTTCGCCCCGGATCGCCACCGTGCCTGCGCCGCGCTGCTGCCCCATCTGCACATCCCACTGGCGCTGGACGAGCCGGTGACCGGCCCGGCTGCGCTCTATGAACTGCTCAGCGGTCGCTGCCTCAGCGCGCTGGCGCTCAAAGTGACGCGTACCGGTGGCCTCCTGCCCTCCCGCCGCTGCGCCGACATGGCCGAAGCGGCCGGTCTACTACTGGTGAGCAGCGGGCTGACCGATGCCGGCATCGGTTTTGCTGCTAACGTCCAGTTCGCCGCCGCCTACGGCGTCAGCCACCCGTGCGCGCTCAACGGGCCGCAGTTCCTGAGCGAGGATATCCTGGCCACGCGACTGCCTCAGGACGGCGATGTGGTGCGTATTCTGGATCGCCCGGGTCTCGGTGTGGACGTTGATGAAGACAGGGTGCGCTGGTTGGTGGAGCATGCCCCGTGTTGAGGCGAAGAGTGGAACCGGAAGGGAGCGGCAGCAATGGCACGGCGAGCATTCAGCACACTGATAATCCTGATCCTCATCTTCGTCATCATCGGCGTCTTGCTCGTGTATTTCAGCAGTCAACAGACCACCGGCGGCAACTCACCGCAGGGCGTCACCGCGACCGGTGCGGTAACGCATGTTGGCCCGCCCACGCTCTATCCCAATCCGACGCTCACGCCCGGTGATGCGCTGCCGGGCGTCACCGCGGCCCAGGTGTGCGTCTCCGGCTACAGCACGCGCGTGCGTAACGTCACCAGCGCCGAGAAAGCGGAGGTCTTCCACCGCTACAACGAGCCGGACGTTGCCGGCAAGTACGAGGTCGACCACTTCATCTCCCTGGAGCTCGGCGGCAGCAACAACGTGACCAACCTCTGGCCGGAACCGTACACGCCGATCCCCGGCGCTCACCAGAAGGACACCATCGAAAACTACCTGCACGCGCAGGTCTGCAAAGGGGCGATGACCCTGGCCCAGGCGCAGCATGCCATCACTAGCGACTGGTACGCGGTGTTGCTGCGAATCGGGGGTTAGTCGGGTCTACGACGGATAAGAGTAGTGTTATCGGCAGGCGTGGTGGAACCCCTTCCGGCTCGCACTACTCGCCAGGTTTCCCCCTGACGGGAGAAACCTTGGCTGCAACGCAGGGGACGGCAGCCGATGGGACGACCCAGGCGTGTCGGATCGTAGGGTGCAACCTCTCTGCTGGTACGTTCGGCCGGGGCACCCGACAATGGGCAGCCGTGTGAGCGGCCCAGAGTTCCCGCACCGCTAGGAACCCGTCCCGTTCCTGTGCCGCAATACTCCGTCCGAACGACGCTCCCATCCAACCGCGCGATCCCGCACGCAGCCGTGCCATGCATTGCACGGAAGGGGTTCCTCCCCCGCGCCCCACAGGCGACACGCCGGCACGTCTAACTCAGTGTTCGACGTTGACAAGATCGAACTCGTGTTCTAAGATTGCATCGCAAGCCAAATGGTAACTGGCGGCGTGACCGATGCGAGATATGATGCCTCGCCGGGCGATGCCATTAGCCCGGAGTGCCGAGGGTGGACTACCAGGAGTTACCGTAGGCGAAGATATTGGACTCGAATTCGACAATTCAGCGAGCGTCGCGCAAACTCGGCAGGAGGGCACTGTGACCGCCGTCAGTGAAGTCAGCTTCGACAGCATCGTCAACGTCGCCAGTGTGCCGCATCGAAGTCCTTTTCGCTATCCTGGCGGCAAGACCTGGCTTGTACCGTTGGTCCGGCTGTGGTTGCAGTCTGTGCAGCCGGTCACGGAACTTGTCGAACCATTCGCCGGCGGTGCGATTGTGGGGCTCACTGCGGTGTTTGAACAGTTGACGAGGCACCTGACGCTCATCGAACTGGACCCCAACGTGTCGTCTGTCTGGCAAACGATGCTGAATGGGCACGGCGAGAACCTGGCCGAGAAGATCGTGTCCTTTGACATGTCGCTGGAGAACGTCCGTCTCATTCTTGCCCATGAGCCTGAGTCATCGTTAGAGCGGGCGTTCTCAACCATTGTGAGAAACCGGGTTCAACGTGGAGGCATCCTGGCGCCAGGAGCAAGCCTAATGAAGGCTGGTGAAAACGGGCACGGCGTCAAATCACGTTGGTATGCCCAGACGCTGCACCGGCGAATTAGCGACATCGTGACGATCAAGGACCGCGTTTCATTCATCCATGGGGATGGGATCGCCCATATGCGTCAAGTCGCTGACAGCCCAGGAAATGCGTACTTCATTGATCCGCCCTACACTGTCGCTGGTCGGCGACTCTACGCGCATTCCATTGTCAACCACGAGGAGCTTTTTCAGGTCGCTGCCACGCTCGCAGGTGACTTTCTCATGACCTACGATAACGCTGAGGAGGTTCGTACTTTGGCGGCCCGCCATGGGTTCGACACGATCCTCGTACCGATGAAATCGACGCATCATGCACGAAAGACCGAACTGCTCATAGGACGAAACCTGGACTGGGCACGGCGGTCTCACCAGCTACGCCTCGACGTGTGACATTCCCAAGGCGTGGCCGGAGATGCCCTGCTCTTACTCCCCGTCCAGCAACTGTACGCCGCTGCCATCCAGATCACGCCGGGTGAGACGCAGGTTCGGCGTGCGGTGGATGGAGATTTCGGAGAGCGTCAGCACCGAGCAACCTTCCTCCAGGTGACCGCCGTGGTAGCGCTTTTCGCGGTCCCAGAGGCCGATATGCACATGGGGCTGGTAGGCGGCAATGATGCCGCCGAACTGCACGACTTCCAAAGGCCCTTCCAGGTCGATGAACTCGTTACCGGGTGGATAGTTGTTGGAAACGACGGTATGGATGCGGGCGCGCGTCAGGCTGCCGATACCGGTGGTGAGGATGCCGGTGTGAATATCAGCTTGGCGGGCGACCTCGCGCAGCGACTCCAACAGCAAATCGCCCCGACCGAGCGAGACGACGACGTAACCGGCAGCGGCATCCTCCCAAAATCGAATGGCCATGGCTTCTCCTTCACGCGCGATGTGCGTCGCTACTGTACTGTAAATGGGCTGACGCCGTGCAATGATGCTGGCAGTTTCAGGTGGCGCCTTCATCGGCGTAACCGGCGGCGCTTGCTCGCGCTGCTCAACTCTCCTGCTACAATGGCCCGCGTCCGGCAAGCCATCCGCGCCGGGCAAGAGGAGGAACACCGCATATGGTCATGTCAATCTCGTTTATCACCGCCGACTACGTGGCGCGGGAGTCGCAGTACGCGCTGCAACCGTTCAACTGGGGCGTCGCCGCCCGCGCCACCGTCGAGGCCTTTCACGGACCGCAGTTTGCGCAGAAGTTCGATGAACTCTGCGGGCTGGTGGCGGATGCCGGCTTCAGCAACATCGACCTGTGGGTGGCGCATCTGGACCCGGCAGTCGCGTCGAACTCCATGGTCGACGAAGCGGCGGCGATCTTGCGCCAGCGCGGGTTACGAGTCGTTGCCTACACCGGTGGACTGGGACGCCCCAACATGAGCCGCAGTGATGCCGAACGGGTCTATGAGGTGGCGAAGGCGATCGGGGCGCCGCTGCTGGGCGTCGGCCTCAACCCGACGAACGCGCCGCTGGCCTATACGTTGGGCAAGGAGTATGGCATCAAGTACGCCATCGAGAACCATCCCGAGAAGAACCCGCAGGAACTGCTGGCGCGCATCGGCGACTACGGTGACGTGATCGGCGTGACACAGGACACCGGCTTCTGGGGCCAGTTCGGCTACAATGCCGTGCAGGCGACCCACGAACTGAAGGACCACCTGCTGCATATGCACCTCAAGCAGGTCCACCACACCGCCGAAGGCTGGCATTCCTGCGGCTACGACGAGGGTGTGGTGGATGTCAAAGGGGTGGCCCAGACCCTGCAGGCGATCGGCTACCAGGGTGCCGTCTCCGTCGAACACGAGCCGGCGCACGAGGACCCGATGCCGGCCGTCATGCGCAGCGCGCGGGACTTGCGCGCCTGGCTCGGCGACGATGCCATCGGCTGAACGCCGCGGCGAGGCCACTGGAGACTCCCTTTGCGAAAGGCCGCACTGGTGGATCTACGCCCTTATCTCGGTCTTCGTCTACAGTACATGCACGGCGATTGTGATGCTCGTGTCCATGCGTCTGGATGGCGGCCATCTGGTCTACGCGCTGGACGACCCGTATATCCACCTGGCAATGGCCAGAATCTGGCTTCAATTCGGCACCGTGGGCATCAGCCCAGGCACGTTTGCACCGGCGACTTCCAGTCCGTTGTGGACAGCCATGATCGTTGCTTTCGAATGGGCCGTGGGGTTGCACGACGCGTTGCCATTGGTCCTTGATGTCCTGTCCTGTTTGCTCTTGCTGACGGTATTTTGGTACGCCGCCGCGACGAGCGAGCCGATGCCCCACTCCAGGCGCGGGGGGTTTTGGTGGGTGTGCGCCGCCGTTGCTTTGCCGATCATCGGTCACTTGCCCGGTCTGACGTTGGCCGGGCTGGAACACCCGCTGCACGCTGCCCTGACGATCGCCTTTGTGGCCTTGCTATTTCGGTCCACCAATCCGGCGCCGGCGCGCTGGTGGCTCCTTGTGCTGGCGCTGCTTTTGCCGCTGGTACGGTTGGAAGGCATGTTCGCCGTATTGCTGGGCGCCGTCATCCTGCTCTGGCGGCGACAACGCGTGAGCGCCGTCCTGGTCGGCGCGGCGGGCATCCTGCCGACGGCACTCCTCGGACTGTTCTATCATCAGCATGGCGCCCTCTGGCTCTCAAACTCGATTGTGGCAAAGGCGGTGCCTCGCACTGGGATTTTGGGCTGGATCACGTACCTTGCTGGGCACACTGCCACGAACTTGATGGAGGACCCCTTTCTCCGAGCGATCATTTTCCTGGCACTGGTCTGGGTCGTCTGGAGTCTTCGAAGTCGTCGACCGGAAACGATCCAGAAAGCCGGCTTGTTCTTCGGCATGCTCGTCGCTCAGGTGGTTCTCGCCAGTGTCGGATGGTTTGACCGCTACCAGGCGTATCTGATCATTCTCGGCGCCTGGTTCCTGGTCAGCGAAGACGGCCTCGCCCTGCTTGTTGACCCGGCTACCTTTCGTCAGCATGCGGTCGGAATGGCGCTGGCCGTGGTTGCCGTTTTGGGCCTGGGACATCACAAAGTCGGGGACCTGCTCAGCACACCTGAGGCGACCAATAACGTCTATGAGCAGCAGTATCAGATGGCACGATTCATTGCCGCCTATTATCCCGGCGCCTCCGTGGCGGCGAATGACGTCGGTCTCCTTTCGGACGGTACAAACAGGCACATCACCGACCTGTACGGTCTTGGCTCAACCGATATATTGCGCGTAGCCCGCGCAGCAGGCGGGCAGCAGTACATGCTGGGTGCGGCTGTCGCTCCCTTGCTGGCGCGGGCGGGGGCACAGGTAATGGTCATCTATCCCGACTGGTTTCAACCGTCGCTCTACGCCAACTGGTTCCCGGTAGCCAGATGGACCATCGGCGGTACACGAGTCACCGTTGCCGAACCGAGCGTCGTATTTTTCGCGCCTACGAACCAGGGTGCCGCGCTCTTGCGGCAGAACCTCATCGCATTTCAACCGCAACTGCCGACTGATGAACGCGTGAGCTATCTAAAGCCAGTGGCCGGGGCGCCGAGTAGCAACGCCATCAGGTAGAGGAACTTAAGGATAACCGGCGTGCCGATGCAACCAACCAACGTCCTCTTCATCATGTCCGACCAGCATAGCCGGCACGTGCTGGGCTGCTATGGCAATTCAGCGGTCCACACGCCGGTGCTGGACGCCCTGGCGGCGCGCGGAACGCGCTTCGCCAACGGTTACTGCAACTTCCCGATCTGCGTGCCGTCGCGCGCCAGCTTCGCCACGGGGCGTTACGCCCACCAGATCGGCTCCTGGGACAACGCCAGCCCGTACATCGGCACGGAGGCGGCCAGTTGGGGCCACCGCCTCACCGAGCAGGGCCATCAGGTGACGACCATTGGCAAGCTGCATTACCGGCAAGTGGACGATCCCAGCGGCTTCCCCGACCAGCGCTTGCCGATGCACGTGCTGGAGGGCGAAGGCGACCTCTATGGGCTGCTGCGCGCCGACATGCCGGTGCGCCCGCAGAGCCGACAGCAGGTGCTGGACGCCCGTGCCGGTGAGTCGGAGTACACCCGGTACGACCGCGCCATCGCCCAGACCGCCGAACGCTGGCTGCAGCAGGAGGCGCCGGAGCAGCGCCGGCCCCGGTGCCTCTTCGTCGCCTTCGTCACGCCGCACTTTCCGCTGGTCGCACCGCCGGAGCACTTCAACCGCTTCCGCGCCGATGACCTGCCATTTCCCATACGGGGGCGCCCGGAGGAGTGGTCGCGCCATCCGGTGGCGGAGCGTCACCGCCGCCAGCAGGCGCTCGATCAGCCGTTCGACGAGGCCACGCTGCGCAATGCCCTGGTGGCCTACTATGGCCTCGTCAGTTTCATGGATGAGCAGGTAGGCCGAGTCCTGCTAGCTCTGGACGACGCCGGATTAGCGGAAAGCACTCGCATCGTCTACACCTCAGATCATGGCGAGATGCTCGGTGAGCACGGCATGTGGTGGAAAAGTTCGCTCTATGAAGCGTCCGTCGGCGTGCCATTCATCGTAGCCGGGCCGGACATCCCAGCAGGCAAGGTGAGCAACACCAACGTCTCGTTGGTCGATGGCTTCCCGACCATCGTGCAAGGCGTCGGCGCGGCGTTCGCTCCGGCCGACCACGACCTGCCGGGTTGCTCGCTCTGGCAACTGGCGCAGCAGCCGGACCAGCCCCGCCAGGTCTTCGCCGAGTACCACGCCATCTTCTCACCCAGCGGCGCCTTCATGCTGCGCGACGAGCGCTACAAGTACCACCATTTCGTCGGTTTCCCGCCGCAGTTGTTCGATTTGCAGGATGATCCCGATGAAGTGTTCGATCTGGCCGGCGACCCGGCGTATGGCGACATCCTGGCACGAATGGCAGAGCGCTTGCGCGCCATCGTCGACCCGGACGAGGTTGACCGGTGCGCTCACGCCGATCAGCGCCGCAAGATCGACGCCGCCGGTGGCAAGGACGCCATCATCGCCGGAGGGGTCAAGATCCCCTATACGCCGGCGCCACAGCAGTTCGACCCGGCAGCGGCACAGGCGCGAGAGTAGAGGATGGGGAGATAGGCCAAGCCACAATGTGCCTACTCCGGGCACGTTCCCTTGCTATACTTCGCATTGAAGTCGTTTTGGTGAACTGGTGAACGCGGGGCATTGCGTGGACAAAGAAGCTGCAAGGATCGGCATGTGAGCCTTCGGGAATCGTCGCACACGAAGCCGATTCGACTGTCGGCACATGCGCGCGGTTATCTTGAAATGCGAGGATGTACCGAGGGGGAAATTGTTGAGGCGATACGTTCTCAGGCGTGGCAGCCGGCACGTCAGGGACGCTGGGAGGCTCAGCGAGATTTCCCGCACGGCCAGCTATGGAACGGCGTTTGGTATGTGACCAAGCGTGTCCGCCCCGTATTCGTCGAGGAAGACACCGAAATTGTGGTCGTGACTGTTTACACATACTTCTTCTAGCAGGTAAGGAGCACCGGAAATGCGGATTCGTTACGACGCTGAAGTGGACGCGCTCAGCATCATATTTCAGGAGAGCACGGTAACAACAGCGGAATTGGCAGAGGGGATCGCTGCGGACTACGACCAAATGGGCAACCTTGTTGGCCTTGAAATACTGGATGCAGTCAGGCGTTTTGGCGATCGTACGGTGTTGGATCGTGTGACACTGGAGGGTATTGGGCTGGTTCCTGCTGCGACGAGAGGTTGACCGACGAGCTCATGCCGATCAGCGCCGCAAGATCGACGCCGCCGGCGGCAAGGAGGCGATCATCGCCGGAGGGGTCAAGATCCCCTATACGCCGGCGCCGCAGCAGTTCGACCCGGCAGTGGCACAGGCGCGAGAGTAGAGACTGGGGAGATAGGCCAAGCTGCAATATGCCTACTCCGGGCACGTTCTCTTGCTATACTTCGCATTGACAGTCGTTTTGGTGAACTGGTACACGCGGGGCAATGGGTGGACAACGAAGCTGCACAGATCGCCATCGGTGACGTTGTCGAGCAGATGCGCAAGTTTTTGGGCAGCACGGGCCGGCCTGAGCTTGGGGAGGCCGACACGAAAGCCCACTTCATCGATCCAATTGTGAGAGCGCTTGGTTGGCACGGGATCGGAGTTGTGCAGCGCGAGTATTATGTGACCAGTTCAACCGGATCGTCACCGCCGCCGGGCACGGCCGCGGCGGCTGACGGTATGCTTCCGGTGCAGCACAAAACGGGAGCCGTCCCGCGCTGATGTGGAAGGGTGCAACGATTGACGCCGGAGCTCGCCCCGAGCGCCCGCCGTGTCGAAGAGGCATTGCGTGGACTCGGCTTCCAGAATGAGGTGGTGCAGTTACCGCAGTCGGCGCGCACTGCCGTTGATGCGGCAGTAGCCATTGGTTGCTCGGTCGGTCAGATCGTGAAGTCTCTCGTCTTCAAGACGACTGACCGTGGGGACGGCGTTGTGGTCCTTGCCAGCGGATCGAATCGCGTGGACGAGGCGCGGGTTGCCGCCCTGCTCGGCAGGCCGATCGCCCGTGCCGATGCTGCCTTTGTGCGGGAGTACACCGGCTACGCCATCGGCGGAGTGGCGCCCGTCGGCCACTTGCTGTCGAGCCGCGTGTTCATTGACGAGGACCTGCTGCAGTACGACGTGCTCTGGGCGGCGGCGGGCCACCCGCACGCCGTCTTCCGACTCACACCCGACGAGTTGGTGCGGATGACGGGCGGTGCCGTGGAGCCGGTGGCGCAGGCGTAGCCACCCGGCTCAGAGGGGTGGGTTTGAAGACAGGTCCCCTGGCGAGCAGTGGCGTCGGCGGGTAGACTCAGTGTGGTGGATGAAGCAGGAGGTGCTGATGTGAGCGAGGTTGGAGCACCGACGAAGGCGCCAGAGCGGAACCGTCGCCAGTGCATCGCCGCTGCCAATGCGGAACTCACTGAGGTGGGTGATCATCTGGAAGCGCAGTTACGCGAGCAGCACCCGGAGTTGTTCGATCACCGTGGCCGCCTCAAGCAACGCGCCTTGACGAAGTTGCTCATCGAACAGGCCGGTAAGACGATCCTGAAGAAAGTGGACTTGGTCGAGTATCTGGAGCGAACGGACGGAGCGCCGCGTACCGCGCATGCCTGGAGCGCCGGTCCACTAATCGCGCCCGCCAGCTCACCCGCCCGTAAACGGGCGGGCTACGAATACCAAGCACCCTGAAGGGCGCTACGGGGGCGATGCGCGTCAGCCCGGCAGGACCGTTGGGCAGGAATGCCGCCGTTTCCAGGGCGCTTCAGCGTCCTTTGTGGGTACCCGCCGCAGCGGGTGGTTAGCCCGGCGCTTCAGCGCCGGGTGAACCGGCCCGACACCCGTCAAACACTCCGGCGATGACCGCAATGAAGAGCTGAGACTGCTCGCTCTCGCAAGGTCGGGTTCAGTGGACCGGCGCTCTAGCGGGCTGTACAGCGCGGTGGCGGCGCGGGCAATACGGTTTAGATGAGCCCGAACAACAGTGCTGCGACTGCGGGCCCACGCAGTGGGCCCGCAGTCGCGACACATACTAAACCGCATTGGGCAGTGCGGGCGCGACGCCTGTGGCGATCCGTAAGACTTCCCTGACATGCAGTACATAACGCCCTCTGGACGATAGCGCCATGCCGTCGGTCCTGCACGAATTGCCGCCATTCGGTAGTATGCGCGGGACGGGGCGCGTGGCCATGCCTGGCGGAGGGAAGACCGAGTGGACAAAGCCGTGCGCGTCACCCCGTTCTGGGAACAGTACTGCCGGCTGAAGGCCCAGCATCCCGACGCCCTCCTCTGGACTCGGATGGGCGACTTCTACGAGATGTTCGAGGAAGACGCGCGTATCGCGGCGCGCGAGTTGCATATTACCCTCACCTCGCGCGAGTTCGGCAAGGACTTCCGGGTGCCCCTGGCCGGCGTGCCCTACCACGCCGCCGAGAGTTACCTGGCGCGCTTGATTCGCAAAGGCTATCACGTCGCCATCTGCGAGCAGATGACCGCCGCCGGCCATGGTCTGGTGGAACGGGAGGTGCTGCGCGTCGTCACGCCGGGCACGCTGACGGAGCCCGGCCTCTTGCCGCAACGCGCCAACAACTACCTGGCCGCCTTGCTCTGGATCGGAGAAGCCGGCGGCCTCGCCTATGTGGATGTCAGCACCGGCGAATTTCGCCTTGTCCAGTTCGACGGCGACACGGCGACGGTGATGCTGGAGGCGGAACTGCGCCGGTTGAATCCCGCCGAGTGCCTGACGCCCCGCGATCAGACCGAACCGTTCAGCTTGCCCGGCCACCGCACGCTGCGCGATCCCTGGCAGTTTGACGAGGACGGCGCCCGCGAGCAGTTGGCGCTGCAGTTTCGGACCCGATCGCTGGCTGCCTTCGGTTGCGAGGGCCGGCCGCTGGCGACCGCCTGTGCCGGAGCCGTGCTACGCTACCTCGGCCAGACCAACCCGGCGCTTCTGCCGCTGCTGACGAGTCTGCGCGGCTACTCACCTGCCAGCTTCATGCAACTGGACGGCCAGACACGGCGCAACCTCAACCTCACCCGCGGCGCCTACGGCAGCCAGGATGGCAGCCTCCTGGCCACGTTGGACTGCACCCAGACGGCCATCGGCGCCCGTCTGCTGCGCCGCTGGCTCGGCCAGCCGCTGCTGGACATGGGCGACATCGTGGCGCGCCAGGACATGGTCACGGCGCTCCTCAACGACCGTGCGCTGCGAGCGGAGTTGCGCCGACTGCTGAGCCGCGTGCTGGACATGGAACGAACATGCGGCCGTATTCGCAGTGGCGGCGTGACCGCACGCGAAGTCTGGGGCCTCGCGCAATCCCTCCAACTTGCCCAGGCGATGCGCCGCCTGGCGGCCGGCGCTCCGCCAGCGCTGCAGATGATGCTCAATCTGCTGGACGAGTGCGACGACCTGGCCGGCATCATCAGTTCCGCCCTGGCCGAACCGGGAACCGGCCGCACCATCGCCGATGGGTACAGCGAGGAACTGGACGTCCTGCGCGCTGCCTCTGGCGCTGACCGTGTCTGGATGACCGAGCTGGAGACGCGGGAGCGCACGCGCACGGGCATTCGCAGTCTCAAAGTTGCCGTCAACAAGGTCTTCGGCTACTACATTGAGGTGACCAACCCCAACCGGGCGCTGGCGCCGGCGGAGTACGTGCGCAAGCAGACCGTGGCTGGGGCCGAGCGCTACGTGACGCCGGAACTCAAGGAAGTTGAAGCGCGGCTGTTGCGCGCCGACGACGACCTGGAGGCACTGGAGGGTCGCATCTTTACCGACCTGCTGCGTCGCCTTGCCGCGCACGGCGACCGTCTGCTGACGACGGCGCAACGGCTGGCCGAGATTGACGTTTACGCGGCGCTGGCCGAAGTCGCCGATGAGCAGCGCTGGGTACGCCCGAGTATCGATGAGTCACAGGGTCTGGACATCGTCAATGGTCGGCACCCGGTCGTGGAGCGCGCCGTCGGTGCAGAGGGCTTCATCCCCAACGACTGCCGGCTTGGCGCCGGCGCAGCGCAGGCGCTGCTGATCACCGGACCCAACATGGCCGGTAAGTCGACGTACCTACGCCAGGTAGCCCTGATCGCCCTCCTGGCCCAGATTGGCAGCTACGTCCCGGCGGAGGCAGCGCGCGTTGGTCTGGTCGACCGCATCTTCACTCGCGTCGGCGCTCACGACGATCTGGCCGGCGGCGCCAGCACCTTCATGGTGGAGATGATGGAGACGGCGACGATTTGCCGGCAGGCCACCGCCCGCAGCCTGATCGTGCTGGACGAAGTCGGACGGGGCACCAGCACGGAGGATGGCTGCGCGCTGGCCCAGGCGGTACTGGAGCACCTCCACGACCACGTGCAGGCGCGAACCCTGTTTGCCACTCACTTCCGTGAACTGGCGCATGCGGTCGGCCACCTGCCGCGAGTCGCGCCGCACACCTTCGCCGTGCTGGAGTTGAGCGGCCAGTTGGCCTTCACCCACCGCATCACGCCCGGCGTGGCCGACCGTAGCTACGGCCTCCACGTCGCCCGCCTGGCCGGCTTGCCGGAGGAGATCGTCGTGCGTGCGCAGGAGTTGTTGGACGCGGGCGAGGCGGCGAATGATGCCGGAATGCCGGCGCTGCCGCTCATTGCCGTTGGTGATGCGCCGGTGACTCTGGCGCTTGTGAGCGAATCGGTGGGTAATTACGCTGACTTTCACCTCACGCATGTGCCGAGCACACCAACCCACTCGTCGGGCCCTGCGCCCCTATCACAAGAATCTGGGGCGACTGAGAAGCTCATGCTTGCCGCGGCGCCGCCGACGCTACCAGTACCGCGCCTCCTCTCCGAACTCCTGCGTGACCTCGAGCAACTGGACCTGGCCCGGACCACCCCGTTGCAGGCGCTGCTCAAGCTGGCCGACGTGCAGCAAGCGGCGCGCCGTCTGCTTGATCGGTGAACGAGCGCCGGACGATCGTGCTCCTGCCGCCGGAGTTGGTCGAACGGGTTGCCGCCGGTGAGGCGATTGAGCGTCCGGCAGCGGCTGTGAAGGAACTGCTGGAGAACGCCCTTGACGCCGGTGCGACAGAGATCATCATCGAAGTTGGCGGCGGCGGCCTGACGCTGCTGCGCGTGGCCGATGACGGCAACGGCATACCCGTCAGCGAAATGGAACTGGCCTGCCGTCGCCACGCCACCAGCAAGGTTGCCAGCGCGGCGGATCTGGAACAGGTCGAGACGCTGGGCTTTCGCGGTGAAGCGCTCGCCAGCCTCGTCGCCATCGCCGACGTGACGCTGATCTCCGCGACGCGGGAGAGCGAGAGCGGCTGGCAACTGAGCTTCAGCGGGGGAGAACTTGTCCACTCGGCGCCGACGCCACGGCGACCCGGCACGACCGTGGTGGTCCGCCGCCTGTTCAACGCCTTGCCCGCCCGTCGCCGCTTCCTGGACAGCCCTGCTGCCGA
The DNA here is from genome assembly GCA_036734945.1 of Chloroflexota bacterium. Taxonomy (GTDB): domain Bacteria; phylum Chloroflexota; class UBA4733; order UBA4733; family UBA4733; genus UBA4733. The sequence goes on along the minus strand of DAIMXP010000027.1, from coordinate 29,218 downwards.
AAACAGTCGCATTGCCCAGTTGGTACGGCGCTACGCTGTCATCCACCCGCAGGTGCGCTTTTCGTTGCAGGTTGACGCCCGACTGCTGCTGCGCACGACGGGCGCCGGCCAGGTCGAGGTGGCAGTTGGTGAGAGTTGGGATCTGGCGCTGCGCCGCGGCCTGGTGCGTCTGCCGGCAGAGACGCAGTCCGGCTACGCCCTGGAGGGCTGGATTGGCGACCGCACGGCGACGCGCGCCACGCGGGCAGGCATCACGCTGGCCGTCAACGGTCGGCCCGTACAGATGACCGAGTTGCGAGAGGCGTTGGAAGCCGCCTACCGGCCCTTGCTACCGCGCGGCCGCCACCCCTTTGCGGTGCTGCTGCTGACCTGCGATCCCACCGATGTTGATGTGAACGTCCACCCAACAAAAGCGGAGGTGTTGCTACGCCGCCGCGAGGAGATCGCCGCCGCCTTGACCCGTGCGGTGCGCGGCGCTCTGTCGGCGGTGCCGGCGCAACCCGACGCGGTCGCCTGGACGCCGGGTCTGCGCCAGGGCAGCTTGCCGGAGTTACCCAGCACGCTCGCCGGTAGCCGGTTGCGGGAAAGCCGCCGGCCCTACCGCACGCCTGAGGATCGCCTGGCCGAGGGCCGCCGCATCATCGCCGAGTTGCCCCAGATGCGGCTCCTGGGTCAGTTGCACCAGAGCCTGATCCTCGTCGAAGGCAGCAGCGGCCTCTACCTGGTCGACCAGCACCGGGCACACGAGCGCCTGTTATACGAACGATTGAACGCCGGAGGAACGCCGCAACCCGCCCAGGCGTTGGTCGAGCCGCTGGTACTGGAACTGCGCAAGGAGCAAACCGACCGCTTCGCCGGGCGTCTGGCAGAACTGGCAACACTCGGCTTCCGCGTCGAGCACCTCCAGGGCCTGACCTACCTCGTCCACTCAGTGCCGACAGTGGAGGGCGCCGCATCGGTACTCGCGCCGCCAGGGAGCGACGACGACATCTGGCGCGAAGCAACCTTGCCCGGCGACCATTGGCTCGACCGCCTACGCACCTCCGTCGCCTGCCGCACCGCCTTGCGGCGTGGCCAGGTGTTGCCATCGCCAGTGATGCGTGAACTCTTACACAGCCTGGCAGTGCTGGAGGCGCCCACCGTCTGCCCCCACGGCAGCCCGCTGATCCTGGAGGTGACGACGGATTTCCTGGCGCGGCAGTTTGACTGGGGCTGACTGAATTTTGCCACGCTGCATTTATCGTCTCGCATCGATGCCGCGTCGGTGAAGTCCTGATCGTCCGAGGCGTGTTAGATATAGGCAATCGCCAAAGGTCGTACCATGCACCTGACCGCGTTCCCCAGGCTCAGGCGTCGTCCAGCTCATAGAGAAGATTGAGCAGCTCCTCGGAGCGTTGCTCAATCGCCGTCAGGTCCCCGGAAAACAAAGCTCCTTGCAGCGCCAGCATGGCAGATCGTAGCGCCCCGGCCTCTTCGACGCCACGCTCCGATGCGGCTCGCGCTCGTGTCAGGAGGGCGTTCGCTGCGGCGTTCGTACCGTTGCCGGTGGCTGCGGCCTCCCCGGTCTCCAGCGCCGCAGCACCGCCGTCCTCCTCGTCTTCCTCATCCACGTCGCCCCACTCCAGCGCGTCGAGGTCAGCCCGCACGCGCTCGATCTCGGCCGGGCTCATATGGGCATGCGCGGACGTGACCTGGCTACGGGCCTGCTTGCCGCTGCCGCGATCGACAGCGGACACCTGGACGATGCCGTCCAGGTCAAAGTCGAACTGCACGGTGATGCGCGGCGCCAGGCCCGGCGCCTCCGGGCGCAGGTGATCGAAGAGGAACTCGCCCAGCAGCGTATTGCGAGCAGCCAGGGATGACTCCCCCTGGTAGATCTTGATCTCGATCGCCTCTTGCTGCGGCGTGATGGCGGTGTACACTTCCGAGCGCGAGGTCGGGATGGTGGTATTACGCGGGATGATCACGCTGTAGCGGCCTGGGACAAACTCACCGAACTGCCACTCGGCGACCTCGATGCCGAGGGAGTGCGGCGTCAGGTCGACAAGGATGGCATCCAGCGGCTCTCCGGCGATGATGGCGGCCTGCACCGCCGCGCCCAGGGCGACCGCTTCGTCCGGGTCGACGGCGATTTCGGGGGCAAGGCCGGCGCGCTCCGCCACCAGACGCGAAACCAGCGGGATGCGCGTGCTGCCGCCCACAAGCAGGATGCGGCTCAGGTCGTTCGCCGTGATGCCGGCGTCCTTCAGGGCTGTGTCGAACGACGTGATGGTGCCTTCCAGCAGGTCGAGAATCAAGTCCTCGAACTCCCCGCGCGTCAGTTCGACGTCCAGGTGCAGCGGATGGCCATCCTTCGTGAGCAGGTACTCCTCGCGGACGCGAGCAAACGGGTGCGTGGAGAGCGCTATCTTGGCGGCCTCCGCCGCGCGGACCAGGCGGGCGAGGGCGCGGCGGTCGGTGCGCGGGTCGACCCCATGCACCTCCTCAAAGCGCCTGGCCAGCACATCGACCAGCCGCTGGTCGAAGTCGTCGCCGCCCAGAGCGGTGTTGCCGTGGCTCGCCCGCACCTCCACGACCCCGCTGTCCAGCTCGATGATGGAGACATCGAAGGTGCCGCCGCCCAGGTCGTAGACCGCGATGATCTGGCGCTCGTTGCCACGGTCCAGCCCATAGGCCAGGGCGGCCGCTGTCGGCTCGTTGATGATGCGCTCTACGCTGAAGCCGGCCAGCTCACCGGCCTCGCGTGTCGCCTGGCGAGCAGCATCGGAAAAGTAGGCGGGCACCGTGATGACAGCGCGCTCCACCGGCTGCCCAAGCTGCGCCTCGGCGCGGCGCTTCAATTCTTTGAGGATCAGCGCCGACACCTCCGGCGGGGTGAACGCCTGCTCACCGAGCGTGACCTGCGTCGTCTGGCCCATACGCCGCTTGATGGAGCGGGCGGTGCGCTCTGGATAGAGGACGTACTGGTTACGCGCCGGCGTGCCCACCAGGATGCCGCCCTGGGGCGTGACGCCGACAACAGAGGGCATGATGCGCTCGTCACCCTGCGCCAGGATGCGCGGCGTGCCGCCCTGCACCTGCGCGACCGCCGAATAGGTGGTGCCAAGGTCAATGCCGACACTCTGAGTCACGGCTTATCCTCCTTGCGCTGGACCGGCGGTTCATCAGTTGCGACCGCCACTTCCGCGTAGCGTAACACTCGCTCACCGACACGGTAGCCCCGGCGCATGTCGGCGACAACCGTGCCGGCGGGATGGCCGTCACCGGCCGACACAGCCTCCAGTGCCACATGAAAATGCGGGTCAAAGGGCTTGCCCTGGGTCTCAATCGGGCGAACTTCCTCTGCCGCCAGCATGTCCAGTAACCGTTGACGCACGAACTCCAGCCCAACCAGCCAGGCGCGCATGGCCTCGCGTAGTGCGGACGCCTGCTCCGCCTCCGGCGGCGGGTCAGTCGTTCCCCGCTTGCCGAGCAGCCTGGCCAGGAAGGGCCGGCGGCGCGGATCAGCGGCGGGGACAGGCCCCCGAACAAGCACAGCGCTACCGGCGCGCAGCGCTTCGTCCAGGCCGTCGAGGGCCGGCAGCAGGCGCTGCACCACATCCAGGCGTGCTGCGACTTCCGCCTCCTTACAACGGGCGGGCCAGGTCGCCAGCTCGGCCTCCCAGCGAGTTTGCGCCAGCCGCGACTGCGCGAGCACCTCAGCGATCTGGTCGCGCTGCGCCTCCGCCAGGGCATTGGCCTTGAACTGCTCGCGACCGGCGCGGCTGACCTGCGTGGTCAGACCGGCAACCGCTTGCTGCAGCGCAGCCAGATCAAGCCCGCCCGGCGGCAAGCGTCCGCTGAGGACGATCAGCCCACGATCGAGGTCATCAAGGCGCTCGGTCAGCAGCCACGGCAGCGCCCAAGGGGCCCCCGGCGGCGGGAGCGAGGTCTGCCGCCGCTGGATTAGGCGGCGCAGCAGTGTCGGGCGCGTCGTCGCGGTATCCCGCCGCGTCATGCCAGGGGGATCTTCCCAAACTGGTGATGCCAGTCGCTGCGACCCAGGTCGGAGAAAGCGCGGGCGGCGGCAAGTACGTCCTCAGGATGGACCGCCAGATCAAAAGGCGGCAGGCGGCGCCGTGGTGACGGGTCAGCCCACGGCCACGGTAGCAGCATGTCTGTCTCCAGGCGTCGCTCCGGGTCACGCAGGCTCTCGTAGGCTGCGCGGATGCGCTTGAAAGTTTCCGGCTCCCGTTCCGGCGGATGGTCCCGCACCTGCGCGAAGTACGCGCGCCGGACCTCCTCCGCGCCGGCGGTGCGCGCCAGGCCGAGCACCGCATAGGGATCTGCGACCATTCCGGCGGCCAGGCGTTCCGCCGGCCGCCGGGAGGGTCGATCAGGGCGATCAGAGTGAGGAGAAGAGCTCATCGAGTGCCTCCAAACCTCCCGCGAAGATGCTCTTCAGCATCAGGTCAAAGAGCGGGCTATCCACCATTGAGGCCAGGTCTTCAATTTCGTGCCCCAGTTCACCGTCGCCCTGCTGGCGAGCCAGGCGGGCGGCGCGGCGCATCGTCTCTTTTGCCTCGCGCCGCTGCCGGTTGGCCGCTTGCGTCACGGCGAGCAACTGCAACGTCCGCGGCTCCTCAGCGTCCAGCCGGGCCGCTTCCTGGGCGTAGCGCAGCGCCAGATCGGGCCGCGCTGCCAGTAGCGCGGTCGCGATCTCGATAAAGACACCCGGATCGTCCGGGCTCAGGTGGACTGCACGGTCCAGCAGCTCCTGGGCGAACGCCACCCAACGGCTGGCGGTCGGCGGTCCCGGCGGCGGCAGGGCTCCCAGGACGGGCGCGCCAACCCGGCGGTCGGTGAGCAAGACGCGCGCAGCTTCGACAAAGAACTCACTGGTCAACGGCAGGGCTGCTTCGGCCCGCGCCAGGATGCGACGGGCCTCGTCGAGATCGCCCAGGACTCCCCAGCACTCCATCGCTGTTATATAGACCTCTGGGCGATCGGCGCCGATCTCCAGGGCGCGCGCGAGTAAGGCGGCGGCGGCCTGGCGTTGCCGGCCGTCGATAGCGACGCGGGCCAGGCACAAAGAGAAATTCGGGTCGTCCGGCGCCAACTGCTGGCCTTCCGCGTAGCAGTTTCCGGCCTCTTTCAGCTTGCCCAGGTCGTGCCACTCGTCACCCTCCTCTTTGAGGACCTGGGCGAGTTGCCGCCGCGCGTCGTCACGCTCCGGGTGCCCCTTCAGGACCGCACGTAGCCAGGTGGCGGCGGCCGGCCAGTGCTCACGCTCGGACTCGAGTTCGGCCAGCCGGAGGCGGGCGTCGACGTTGCTGCGATCACGCTCCAGGACGCGGTGCAGCTCATGCTCGGCCGCCTGCTCCTGCTCGTTTGCCAGGAGAGCGCTGGCAAACTCAATGCGCAGATTCACGTCGTGCGGATCAGCCTTGATCGCTTGCCGGTACATGTCGACAGCAGCGCCCGGTTGGCGGGCGCGTTTGTAGCATTCGATCACCCGTTGGCGCACCCACAACCAGTGCGCCTCGCTCAAGCCACCGGCCTCGGTCTGCCCACCACCGGGATCGGCCCGTTCGGCGGCAATGTCCTGCTCGTCGCCGGCCACAGCGCGACCGCGAGGGCGGGTACGGAGGAGGCCGCGCCAGGTGTCGGCCGCCTCCAGCCAGTGTTCCTGCGCTTCGTAGGCCAGCGCCAGGTTGTGCCAGAGCGAGCGCGGCGAACCAAGCGCCGGCGCGCCGCCGACGGCGGAACGCGCAGTCTCCCACAGCGTGGCAGCGCGGGGCCAGTCACCCGCCGCCGCGGAAGCTTGCGCCGCCTTATCCAGCACCGCCACGGCGACAGACGCCAGGGCGTTGTGCTCACCGGCCAGCGGCTGTGCCATCTGGGCGATAGGCACTGCGCCTGCGAGGTCGCCTGCCTCCGCCAGGGCGAGCAGACGGCGCACCAGCGCGGCGGCCAGGTTCGTACTGAGCCAGGAGCCGGCGAAACCTGCCTGCTGGGCAGCCTGCCAGGCGGTGAGGGCCGCAGCGATGTCGCCATCGGCCGCCGCCGCTACCCCATGATAGTAGGCACGGATCCCTGCCGCAGCGTGGACCATCGACTGCTCATCAGCCAGCGCTTCCCTGGCATCATGCGCATCGCCTTGCAGCGCAGCGATCCCCTGCCAGAGCCGCTCCGGGGGCGTGTCGCCGAGGGACGGAGCTGCGTGGCCGAGGAGCAGCGCCTGCGCCGGCGCCAGCAGCCGTGCCACGATCGGCGTGGCGCCGGGGAGCGCGGCAAGGTTGGCGGTAGGGTTCTGCTCCAGCGTCGCCAGGGCCAAAACGTATCCGGCGCCGGACCAGGAAGGATCGCGCGCCAGCACCGCCCGGTAACAGTCCACAGCGGTGCTCAGGTTGCCGGTCCGATGGTTGGCCAGCCCCAGATGATAGCGATAGCGCAGGTCCTGCGGGGCCAATTTGACCGACCGTTGCAGGTCGGCCAACCCGGTCGCCGGCGCCTCGGCGCGGGTGGCACGCCGGAATAGCGCTTCGGCGAGGGCTGCGGCGGCTGACGGATCTTGCTGCGCCACCTGTGACCAGGCGGCAATAGCATCGTCCATACGCCCAGAATGAAATGCCAGCAGGCCCGCCCGCCGGGGGTCGGCAGTGGCGGCGGACTCGCGCTGATGATGTCGCCGTGCTGGTTGTTTTCGCTTTGCCATATCCCGCTGATGATACCGCACGTGGGCTCTGTATCGGTGACGTGCAGTTACCGGATGGAAGGAGCGGAGGCATATGGGAGTCGAACCCACCCGGGACACGGCGCGCGCGCCCCGCAGACGGTTTTGAAGTTCTCAGGCAGGCGTGTTGCAGCGTCCGGCGGTGTCTGTTTCCCTCTGGATTCGTGCGTGAATTGTGCAGCAGCGTGTGGCTGTGTCTGCCGGTGTTGCGTTGTGATTAGGGGGTGCGTTAGGGGGAAAGCCGAGAAGCCGGCAAAACGATTCTAAGATTGCTCAGCCCGGGATCCACGGAGGGTGGCAGTCTGATCTTCCAGCTTTGGGAGGTAGTCTCGATTCTCTTCGAGATCCTCTTTCCTGACGTCCGCCTCGAGCGCGACCCGCATATAGGTGTAGGCGAAAGCCTGCGCCATATGTTCCCGATACGGCGGCTTGAGACGGAGACGTAGCAGCGAGCGTTGACTGATGTATCGGGCATATCCAATTGGCAAGGAGATCGTGTTGCGGAAGTCTATCACCTGATAGTCGTCAAGTTCTCGATCCGGCCACGGGGGGAGTAAGTAGAAACCGATCCTTCGGTTCAACCGGAGTTGCTCGAGAAAGCGGACCAACTCTTTACGGTTCAATTCCGGCTGCTCGCTGAGGAAGTTAGCGAGCCCGATACGCTGGCAACAGAGCACATTACCGTAGCCCTTTGTGATCAAGTCGCAGGTCTGTGTCAGGACAACCAAGTCATAACGATCGACCGGCAACTCAAGGTGCTTGTGCTCTCCCTCGGCGACGTCAATGAGCGTCGCATCGTCGGGTGGGACGACGACCGGAACATCGGTCAGGAAATCACCCTGCTCCAGGGAGTCGTCTGCCGCGATGTCATACCAGGGGTGATCAGTCAACCAGCATCGACTTGGGATACCGAACGGCGTGTGCTTGTCCACGTCCACGAACGGTTGCCTGGACGGTGACACGCGATTTCGATGCGCTACGCGAAGCGTTATGCGTCCTGCTACCACGACCGAAGCGGTCCGTTCGTAAGCCCGACTTCAGCGACCTGCCACGCTTCCGGAGAAGTCTCCCGACCGTGAAAAATACGTCAGCAAAAAGCGCTGGAGGCCGCGTACGCCTGGGCACGCCATCGACTACGCGCACTGCCGCCATAGCGCGTCCCCTTCCTATCTGATCCAGATAGCCAATTCATCCTACAACGCGACGTACCAGCATCATACGCCAACGGATGACGAAAGACCATAGGAGGATGGTTACAGTTGTGGTAACTACCGAAGGTATTGCCTCACCTGACACCAATCGGGCCATCGCACACCCTTGGGCTGCATTAGCCCCTTGCTTCAGTTGTTCTGCTCCGGTCTGCTATTTCGGCAGCCGGTACCCTGTCACCTCCGCGATCACCCTGGCGGGTATGCCGAGGCATGCCATTGTGGTAGCGCGCCGGCAGAAGCGATAGGGCGGTAGGCGGTAGAAACGTGGTCTACCCGTTGGCCCAGCCCATCGCCGCATCGACCGGGAACGCCTCCATCGCTGCCGCCGGGTACTGCCCCAGCAGCAGTTGCAGTTCCAGCGCACTCGTCTTCGGCGCCAGCCACACCGACTCCAGTTGCGGTTGCAAGATCACTGGCATGCGGTCGTGAATTGGCGCCGTCACTTCGTTCGCCTCCGTAGTGATGATGGAGAAGCTATAGAGATCACCCAGGGCCGGGTCGTAGTGAACATCGTAGAGGCCAGCGAAGGCAAAGAGCGACTGATCAGTAGGCCGGATCAGGTAGGGCTGTTTCTTCTTGCCGATTGTCTGCCACTCAAAGAAGTGCGTCGCCGGCACCAGGCAGCGCTGCCGCTTGAACGGTGTGCGGAACGTCGGCTTATCCTGAATGCCCTCGGCGCGCGCGTTGATCATCGGCCGTGTCCGGTCCTTGGCCCAGGACGGTACCAGCCCCCACTTCATCTGCTGCAGGTGCCGCTGGCCGTCTCGCTCGGTGATTACCGGCAGCATCTGCGTCGGCGCCGCGTTGTATCGTGGCGGTATGTCGGACAGGTCGAGGTCAAGGTAGAGTTGGAAGCGCTCGCCGATGTGTTGGACGTCAGTGATGCCGAAGCGGCCACACATGACCTGCTCCTTTTCCGCTCCAAAAGCTACCGACGCTCTTTGGCCCGTCTATCGCTGGCGGTCTTCACGTCAGTCGGCCTCTAGAAAGCGCTCGCTAACTTCTACGTCGCCATTGGATAGGCTCGTTTGCTTCCGCTCCATGCGGAAATGCGCTCCATCGACTTGCCACCGCTCGACTTTGTGGGATTCCTGCATTGCCGGTCCGTCCCCCGATCGCGTGGTTGCACTCGCCTGCTGAGAACTTGTCCGTTGCGGGCGCTGCTTGAATGGCCCCCGGCGCTCATCTCCGCAGCGCAGATACCAACCGTCTTGATCCCGTTCGACCGGATCGCGTTCAGTCACGTCCGCCCTCTTCCCATTGCTACCATTTCGCTCGACTGGCCTTCAGCACGACTAAGAGGATGGTACCCCATCACCTCCGCGATCAGGTGGGCGTGGATGAGTCTCGGTGAGTCTTTCCGGTCGGGGATAGAGCTGTTGACGGAAGGACAGTCGATCCCGTACCTCTACTGCCTTGAGGCGCAAGCGCTTCGTACCGCATTCGGTTGCGCTTATTCGGTGCCTATTGGGGGATGCGGAGCGCATGGCCTGTGGCGAGGTGGTCGGGATCGGCGAGCCGGTCACGGTTTGCCTCCAGTATGGTTGGCCAACGGCCCGAGTCGCCGTAGAAACGCTGGGCGATGCCCCGCAGTGTGTCACCTGGCGCCACCGTGTACTCGGCGAATCCGTGGTAGGGGTCCAGGAGCGCCCGGCCGAAGGTGATCGGGACGACGACCTTGTGAATCTCCGCGCCATCGCCTTTAGGCGACAGCTCGAACACCTCGAGGGTACCCTGCGGCGTGACAGGGACGGCCCCGAGCGGGATGCCGGCCTGGAAGTTGCCCCAGATCCCCGTGCCCCCAACGTGCACCGCGACGCGGGCCAACTCCCTGCCGGTGGCATCACGGATGCGGGCGGTGATCATCCCCTCGAAGCCGGTGCCCACCCCCGCGACTTCGACCGGGTCGTCCACCAGATCGTCGGGCTGCGGCTGCCGGACCGCGATCGGCGCGAACTGCGCCTGGATGATTGCGTCAGCGAGGGGCAGGCCATCAGGATTCGCCTCCCAACTGAAACGTTGCGTGTTGAGGCGCTCCAGCAACCCGTTTGGCCCGTTGACCCACGAACGAGCGCCGTCAGTGAAGGCAGTGAAATTGTCGCGCTTGCGCCACACCAGCAAGCCTTTAGTGGTGTGCTGTTGCGCGTCGCCGTTTGCCGTGAACGTCTGGTTATCTGTACAGTCCCCGACGTCGGCAGGGTCAAGGCTGTGAAGTGTGGCAAATCCAAGGATGTACTGACAGGAACCAGCGGATTGGGCGAAGGCGGGCGTCGCCATCGCAAGCGGTAGCAGCAGTGCCAGGAGCGCGAGAAGTCGTCGGATCATCGCTCCCCCATCAAATATCGGATAGGAAAGCATAGCTGCCGCGCGGTGCCGGCCAGCGTGGGGTAGGACCGTTAGCGTTCAGGTTCGGTTAGGTTTCGCACTCGCCCCGCTTGTGTCACTCTGCCGACAACTGGTAGCCCGTTACCTCGGTGATTACGTCGGCGGGGATGCCGAGGACGGCCAGGCGGGCGGCGCGCTCCTGGCGTTCGGGGCGAAATTCTTCGAGCCGGTCCGGAAGGGGATGGTATTTCTGCCGGAGTGCATTGCCCTTCTCGTCGGAGTCGAAGAGCAATGACCAGCGGGCGGGCAAACGCGCGCCAGTGGCACGGATGCGGCCACGGAGAGCCTCCACGGTACAACCGAGTCGCACGGCGAGTTCAGTGTGGGACTCACCAGGTATCGCCGCACCAATAAATGCTCTGTACCCAGCCATAAGGAGATCCAAAGGTACAAACCGAGCCTGGCTAGGCGGTGTTGGCTGGAGGGGCAACATGTCCTTCTGGATACCGCGCTTGCCCATTTGCAGCACCGATATAGACCAGTCACGGACCGTTGGCGACCGCCGCCAACCTCGGTTGCAGACACCATGCCAACCGATCTGGCTTCGCACTTCGGAAGGCTTCCGATAGACGAGCAGGCCGCACAGCGGGCAAAGCGAGAAGGTACCAGCGAGATCCGCCATACGAACGCTCTGGTAGGTCCGTCCCGGCCTCGGCCGCTGCGCGGCTCGTTTCGACCCATCTCGAAGCAGTGCGACGCGAACCTGCCTCCCGACCGCGATGTCGCCGTTCCCAAGCTTGCACAGAAGATATTCCTCCCAAAGTGTGTCGATGACCGCCTTGGCAGCGACATCGCCAGCTTGAGCCGCACCGACGATGCCCAGCATGTCGTCCTTTGACAGGCGCAACTTCTTATCGCGCAACCACTCGACCAACTTGCCTTCTCCCGCTGTCACCACCTTGCCACGACGCCGGAGAATGTCGTCGGCCGCATCCGTGACTAGCTTGATTTGTCGACCGTTTTTTGCTTGCTGTGCCCTCCGAACGTCGGCGCAGGCGTCACAGCGAAGGTGTAGACGCTCGTCTTTGCCCTGGGTTGGTTGGAATTTACCAAGCTGAGCGCGCCTAATTTGCCGCTCCTTCCGACAGTCATCGCAAAAAAGCGTGACAAAGCCGTGGTGATAGCCGGCATGAATGCCGTCCCAGTAGGCCGCTACGTCTCGGGTCAACTCAGCAAGAACTGCCTCCGGAGTACCGGCCATCTGTCCGAGTTGTCGAATGGTCTGCGGGCGCGGAATGGCGCCTCCCTTAGCGCCGCTCGCCCATCCTTTGGTCAAACCGCCTGCGCGAGCTAAGTTGTGATAGCTACCATGCGTCTGCGCCAATTGGCCCACCCAATCTCGCGCATACTGTCCCGGCATTTGATCGGCCATACATTGTCTCCCTTTATGAAGTGGACGGCATGGAGATTGTACCATCGTGCAACCGTTATAGCGGTGAAAATTTGCGGGGAAAAGCTGCATTTCCCTCCTAAAGGCGGACGGGCAAGCGAGAATATCTCAACACCCCTCGTCAAGCCATCTACACGCCCCTTCCTCGCGGTCGCTCCACACCCCAAAAACGCGGATTCGCGAGATGCCGGATGCTGTCGTAGAAGCGGGCGTGCCCTCGACATCTCGCGCTCGCATGGAGGTAATCCGTGAGTTCCAATGCGATCCCGCGCGGTGGAGGTAGCCGCAAGGAAATCAACGGCCGGCGCAGTGAGGTTTGGACGCCCACTGCTGCGCCGGCCGCGCGACCCCACGTCGCCCGTCCCACCGAGTCTTTTACCCGAAGGGCGAGGCGCTATGGACAGGCAGCATAGCACGCTCCCCACACAACCGACCGGCGCTACTCAGAGAGAGAAGCCGTTGCTTTCGGTCCGGCAGGCTGCCGCCCTGGCCGGCCTGTCTCCGTCAATTGCTTACCAACTCGCTCGCGAAGGCCGCCTTCCAGGCCTGATAGTGATCCCTGGCCATCGCCTCCTGGTGCGGCGCCGTGTGCTGGAGGAATGGCTGGCAGGCGAAGACGCGGCGAACACTGACCCCGCCGCAGACGCACTCCGGGTTGTGGGAGGGCAGGCACGATGAACGGGCAACGCGTCCTCCAACCCGCCGGCTATTACGCCCCTCAGCCGGAATCGCCGGTGGGTCGGCTCTTGATTACCGTCACCGCTGACGGTGCGATTATCCACGCTGCCGGTCTCACCGAACGTGAAGGAACGGCATCACACGCCCTCGCTGAACACCTCTCACCACAACTCATTGCGCTCGACCAGGCCGCGCGAAAACTGGCAGGTGTCGCGTGAGTGACCGGCTGGACCTCAAGAACGCCATCATTGAACACTGCACACCACTCTGGCAGAACGGCGATGTGCGCGAGGTCCGCATCCTCGGGGCAGCGGATCGCAACAACCGCACCGATAGCGGCTATTTCGACTCGCTCGATACGCTGGCAGAGGCGGTCGCGGTTGGCCCGTACCTCACATCCAAAGTCTATGTGACCGTCAACCCGGTCAAACCGGAGCTCCTGGCGCGATCGGCGAACCATATGACCGCCTACGCCAAGCAGACGACAAGCGATCCAGACGTCCTCTGCCGGCGCTTCCTGCCGATGGACTTCGACCCATCGAGACTCGCCGGTATCAGCAGTACCGACGCTGAGCACGAAGCAGCCCTGCAAGCAGCCCGTGACGTGCGAGAGTGGTTGCGCGGCCAGGGCTGGCCCGACCCGATCCTCGCCGACAGTGGCAATGGTGCCCACCTGCTCTATGGCGTCGATCTGCCGAACGACACCGCCGGCAAGGATCTAGTCCAGCAGTGCCTCCAGGCCGTAGCAGCCTGGCTAGTCTCGCCGGGCGTCGTGTTCGATACCTCGGTGTTCAATGCCGCGCGCATTTGGAAGCTCTACGGCACGACGGCTAGGAAAGGTGATAGCACGCCGGAACGTCCGCACCGCCAGAGTCACATCCTGGAGGTCGGCGCATGATCCCCGTCACCCCCAAGCAACTTGCAGCCCTTGCCGCCACCGCACCAAAGGTAGTACAAGAGCCACCCTTCCGGCGTACTGCCGACTCCCACGGCTTCGATATCAGTCAGTGGCTAACCAAATACGACATCGCCGTCAAGCACAAAGCCTACTACGAGGGTGGCTACAAGTGGGTGCTGGAAGCCTGCCCATTCGATCCAGCCCACGGTCAGGACAGCGCCGTCTTCGAGGCCAGAGACGGGCGGCTCGGCTTCCGTTGCCTGCACAACGGCTGCAACGGTCGCAACTGGCACGATCTCCGGGAACTCTTTGAACCGAAGGCGCAGCGGAGCAAACGACAGCAGTCGCGCGCGAAAGCACCGGTCACTGCGCAGACGAATACGGCAGGAAGTGGCGATCTCCGTCCGAGTATCGACGTGGATGAGAAAGACCTGCCCGTTATCCGCGCCTCGGCCTGGGAGGCCTTGACAGCGGCCAACCGCCCGATCCCCCACCTCTTCCGACACGGCGGCCTCATTGCGCGCCTGACTCGGGACGATCACGGGACGCCAGTCCTCGGCTCCCTCGATGTGCCGTGCATGGTGCACGAGATGAGCAACGCGGCGCTGTGGGTGAAGATCGTGCAGACCAAGGAGGGCGAAGTCGAGATCCCGCAGCACCCGCCGGAGATCGTCGCCCGCGACCTGCGAGCCGATCCCAATCCGCCGCTGCCTGTCATTGTTCGCATCGTTCAGTCGCCGGTGTTCGCTCCAAATGGGTCACTCAGCGTCACGCCGGGCTATGACGCGGCAAGCCGGACCTACTTCGACGCGCCAGGCGGCTTCGCGCTCCCTGCGGTGCCGGAACGCCCAACGGCGGCGGAAGTCGCAGCCGCCCGCACGCTGATCGTCGGTGAACTGCTGGGCGACTTCCCCTTTGCAGAGCGGGCCGACCGGGCGAACGCCGTGGCGTTGCTGCTCTTGCCATTCACTCGGGACCTGATCGACGGTCCGACGCCGTTGCACCTGGTGGAGGCGCCGTCTCCCGGCAGTGGCAAGGGCTTGCTGGTCGACGCGCTCACTCGCATCGCCACCGGCCGCGCTCCGGGCATCATGACGCCGGCGCCTGACGATGCCGAATGGCGCAAGAAGATCACCAGCCACCTCCGCAACGCGCCGAGTTGCCTGCTGATCGACAATATCAGCAAGCCATTGGACTCGGACGCCCTGGCTGGCGCATTGACTGCGACGACCTGGGAGGACCGCCTCCTCGGCACCAACGACCAGTTGCGCGTGCCGGTCCGTTGCACGTGGATTGCCACTGGCAACAATCCGACCGTCAGCACGGACCTTGCGCGGCGCATCGTGCGTATCCGCCTCCAGCCACCGGTTGATCGGCCGTGGGAACGGGACGGGACCGAGTTCCGGCACCCGCACCTGGGAGCTTGGGTCATGGAGCAGCGGTCAGCGCTCCTGCATGCGTGTCTGCTGCTTGGGCAGGCGTGGATCGCCGCCGGGAAGCCGGTCGCCGATATCACGCTCGGGAGCTACGAATACTGGGCTGCCGTCATGGGCGGCATCCTTAACGTCGCCGGAATCGGCGGCTTCCTGGAGAATCGCCAAAGCTTCTATGAGGCAGCCGACGCGGAAGGAACGATCTGGCGCGCCTTCGTATCTACCTGGTGGGAAACATACCAAGACAAGCCGGTCGGCGTCGCGGAGTTGCGGTCGATTGCCGAAGCGACGGAAGGGATGTACCTCGGCAAGAGCGACCTTCTCCGTTCACAGCAGACCGCGCTGGGAAAGCAACTCATCAGATACCGTGATCGAGTTCTGGGTGACTACCGCATTGTCAGCGCTGGAACCCATCGCCGGGCGGCGGTGTGGCGTCTCCTCCCGACTGACGCGCGGCAAAACGGGCAACAGGCGGCGGTGGGTGTGAACCTCGTGAACCTGGGTGAACCTCCTGAATCCAACCTACGCACGCGGGATCATGATGCCCCTAACATGCGCGCGCGCGCGTTAGGGGATGCCCCTCCATGTATTTCTGGCACCGGACTGGGGAGGTTCACCCAGGTTCACGAGGTTCACCAAAACGGGCACGCGTCGCCGGTCGGTGACCGCACGAATGGCGCTGATCGCGCGCGTATCGTGGACTGGCAGCCAACGGGCGACGGATGGGAGAGGATACCGGCAGACACACCAGACGTGACCTACGCTTGTCCGCCAGGCCTGGACTATCGACTCAATGCCAATGCCGGGACGCGGGAAGCGCGCATACCGGTTGCCGTGGATGTGGGGGAGCTATGAGCGCATTGTTGGATACCCTCACCGCCGCCGGTATCACCTTGACCGTCAACGGCGATACGCTCCGGTACGCCGCACCGGCTGGCGCAATGACGCCGGCGCTCCGCCAGCAGATCGCCGAACAGAAGCCCGAACTCCTTGCCGAGCTGGCCAACAACGCAACACCCGAGCACCTCGCCGCCGGCGCTGTGCCCTTGTGGCTCTTCGATGCCGTCCACAGCGTCCTCCCAACCATACCGCCGCCGTCCAACCTCACCGCTGACGAAATCACCGCTGCCATCGCCCAATCCCACGCAGCCTACGAGGCCGAAGTCAAATGGTGGCGCGACCATCCACCTGCGGTGCGTGAGAGAGCGCCGTGGCGCCCCAATGCACCTTGCCATCGCTGCAATCGATTCGATTGGTACGTCGATGATGCCGGCAAGTGGCGCTGTGGCAACTGCACACCGCGTCCGGAAGGAGAGCCATCGTGAATGCATTGCAGCCAGCGAGCGGTACAGAAAGGAACTGTGGAGTGACTAGGACGATTGAGTACCTCGACTTTGCGCCAGTCCAGACTTTGGCTGACCTGGAAACCGCTTTCCGTGACGTAGCCGCCCGCTACGCCGGCTTGGACTCGCCACGGGGACGCGTTGATCTCGACGCACGCACCATCGAGGCAACGATCTACGACGGTTGCTACGGTCCGGCTGGCATCATCCTGGCGGTCAACGGCAGCCCGGCACGAGGCACGTTCCTGATACCCAGCGAGGCGCTAGAGGACAACGATTGGGCCATCATCGTCTATCTGGGAGTCGCCCAGCGGACAAAGACCCTGAGCGGCTACCGGAATGGGACCGACTACCGTATCGTCGTGGCCTACGCAAAAGCGCTGTGGACGGCGCAGACGCGGAGGTCGGCATGAACGACCGCTGCCCCATCTGTGGCCGGGTACTGCGCTCCTGGCAATCGTCGTGTGTCCGACCTGGCTGGCAGCGCCGCCGGTGCGTGGCCGGTCACGTGCAATGGCGAAAGGATTCAGCAGCGTGAGCGCTCTCCGATCACTCCGCAAACCGCATGCGCTGTCGCGCGTCTATCACCGGCCAACGGGTGACCAGCGGTGCAGCGTGCCCGGCTGTATTGCGCCGGCTGTCTGCACCGTGGCACTGGTCGACTTCTACGCCCCTGGCACGTATGGCCGCCAAGCGTGCTGGTTTTTCGAACAAGATCAGTATTGTCCGTACTTGTGCGAAAGCCACCTGAGCGACAATATGTATCGAGGTCGGCAGTGTGGTCCTCGGCAGGCGTCCGAATATCCGTGGACGAACATCCTGTGTGCAGCCGGGTGGTCTGAGTATCTGCCGCTCGAGGCGGCCATGGCGGGGAGGCGGCGATCGGCATGAGGTTGAAGAAAATCACGGTGCCCTACTTCTCTGGCCAACTCTGTAGCGTCAAAAGCTGCACCGCGCCTGCTGCCGTGGCTGTGGCGCTGGTGGACCGCGATACCTTCGGGGAGACCATTGCGATCCAGGACCCAAGTTGCCCGTACCTTTGTCACGTGCATCGCCAAGAAAACGAAGTGGGGCGCACTGGTACCGGGCCGGAGCGGCGCGTGGAGGACCAGTTCCCCTACACGAACCAGCACCGCCTGCCGGGCTGGGTCTCGTACCAGCCGCTTACGACGGCCGAGCCGATAAAGAGGCGGCGATGATCGCTGAGCCAGCACGGATACCATCACCGGTTACTACCGGCCAGATGGAGCGCCGCCGCGAACTCGCCGGCTACGTGCGTTCGACGCTCTTCCGAAGCCTGCCGAGCGGCGTGGACCCACTGCCGCTTTGCCTGCCGGTGCTCCGTCCGGCCATCCTCAGCGATCTCGACATCTACACGGCCGGCGTGGGCGCTGAGGATAGGCGCGTGTCCCGCTGGCGAGACAAGGTCGGCGACGCGGCCAAACTCGACTACGCCGACCCGACCGGCGAGCGTGCCACCCGGGCTGACGGTCGCCGGCGTTTCCTGGCGACGCAACTCCCCGGGCGCCCGCTCCTGCTCAAGCTTGAGCGTGTGACCGTCCTGGCGCTGCTGGATGGCCTCTCGGCGCGCGATCGGCAGATCGTCCAAGACCTGGCGACGCTGACGATGGACGAGCAACGGCGAGCGTATGGCGTCACGAGTCTGGACGCGGTGAAGTTCATGCGGCGGGAGGCGTTGGATCACCTGCTCGACGGACTGTACGCCTTCGTCGAGCGCCGGGCGTCCTAGGGCGTCCCCCTCGAAGCCTTACTTCTGAGGCTGGAGTTGGATCATCGTTTCGCCGCTATTGGTGCTTTGCAGCGTGTGCCCAAGTGCTTCGAGCGTCTGGAGCCATGGCTGCCCCGCTGCCTGGAAGGCCTCGGCTTGTGCTTTGTCTTCCCAGACGACAATTGCCGTGTTGATGCCGTTCTCCTCATCGGTGACGAGGTAGAAGCTCACAAATCCGGGGGCACGCTGCAGCTTGGGGAAGAATTCGCTCTGCGCGCGCTGGACGGTCTCTTGGATACGCTCGCGATTGATCTTCCGACGTTCGATCACGGTGTACACGGAGCACTCCTTTCTCATCGAACACGATTTCAACTCATGGCTGAGTCGCTCCACTATACCACAGAGGCGTGGGGAATACCATGGGCGTTGGTGAACGGGCGTTGGTGAACGTCTCGCGCCGATTCCTGGGGACACGTCCTATCCACCAAGATTCCCCAAACCTCCCCATTGCTCCCCTAGCACCAGAGGAGCAGGCGTTCTATAGTGACAGTGTGGACGTATCGACCTCCTGATAGACGGCTGAACGTCCCAGCAACGCCGCGCAGGAATGCCGGCGTTTTTTGTTGCCCGGAAGGAGGAACGATGGCCGCACTTTTACTCCGTGTGGAAGACGCTGCTGACCAGCTCGGGCTGTCGCGTAGCAAGTGTTACGACTTGATCGCGGACGGTACGCTGCCGAGCGTCCGGCTCGGCCCGCGCTGTGTGCGGGTGCCTGCTGCCTGGTTGGGGAAGTGGGTTGAGCAACACGAGCCGGCGCATCGTCAGGAGGACACGCATGCCCGATAAGCCAGTCAACGAGAGCACCGGCAATCCGACAGCAGCGGCGAAGGCCGCCTTCATTCGGGAGATGTTTGCCGGACAAGAAAACGCCGTGTTCAGTGCGGCCTTAGGTGATCCCATGGACGCGATAAAGCGTGCTGTGGAGGAGAGTCCTTCGTTCACGCCTCCCGAATTGTACTCCTTACCCGAGAGGTACGGAGACCGCCACCCGGCAGATATTCCCAGCGACCCGGACCAGGCCGCCGCCCAACTGGCGCGACTGCTCACCCGCGCAGACCCCGGCCAGCTTGCTACGGCACTCCGCCGTATCGCCGATGCCCTGGACGCACTCACGCCAACGAATGAAGACGAAGAGGAAGCCAACGATGACGAGCAATGAAGTGCAGCCGCTCCCGACCGGCCCGCGAATCACCGCTATCGCCGAGTGGGTGGACCTTCCAGCGGACAGTTACCCGGGCTTCCGCGTGCGGATTCGGAGCAACTTTCCGCAGCGTCTCGCCAACGAGATCGCTAGCGGCGATGCAGTGCGGGCTGTGACTGCGCTGCGTTCGATTGTGCTGGAGCACAACGGCTGGTGTGACGAAGACGGTGAGCCGTTGCCGCCGGCGACGGATGAGGGGTTCTGGGAACATCCTGGCCTGCCCACGCACCTGGCCGTCACCGTGCTCGGCCTGGTGAATCAGGCGGCGTCCACACCCCCAAACTTGGGGCGCCCGAGGAACGGGCGCTAAAGCTATGGCTGAAAACGGACGGAAAAGCCTATTCGCCGCCATGGGCCTACGTCCGGCGCTGGCTGGGGCAGCGTTGGGGAATCCCGCCCTGGGAGGTGGACGAGGTGCCGGCACGGGAGGTCGCGCTGGAACTGAAGCTCACGGCGATCGAGGCGGAGTGTCACCCCAAGGAAGGCAGGCAGGTGAGCAATGGCTGACGTGAACGTCCTCATCCGGGCTACCGACGAGGCGAGCGGCCCGCTCCGCAACGTCAGTGGCGCCCTGACCAGCCTGGGCGATACGGCGCACCACGCCGGCGGCATGTTGGGTGAGATGGCGTCCTCCCTTGCACAGGGCTTGCTGATCGGCGCCGGGTTCGCTGTGTTCAACGACCTGGCCGGGTCAATCGAGAATGTCGTGACCAGCGCCGGCAACTTCCAGCAGTCTCTGCAAAATGTCCAGAACAACACAACGATGACCACGACTGACGTTGCTGCCATGCATGACGCGGTGCTGACCCTCGCCAATGAGACCGGAGCCCCGCTCGACCAGCTGACGAGCGGCTTCCAGCACGTCATGAACATCACCGGCAGCACGGCTACCTCTTTAGACATCTTGCGCGTTGCGACTGACTCCGCCGTGAGCACGGGCGGCAATGCCTCCGACACCGCCAATGTGCTCGCCAACGCCATGCACGAATACGGCGTTGACACGCTGGCCGGGGCCGAAGCGACCGGCAAATTCACGTCGGTGTTGGATGCAGCGACCAGCTATATGGGTGTGTTCCACCTGGCTGCCGCCGAGGGCAATATGACCCTCGAACAGTTTTCCGAGTCCAGCGGCCGGGCTATCGGCGTGGCGGCGAACCTGGGTATTCCTGTCGAGCAGGTAGCAGCGGCGTTTACTGCCCTGACCAAACATGGTTTTGATGCGGCCGGCGCTGGTGTGCAAGTGACCGACATCATGACGCACATGATTAATCCAACGGCGGCGGCACGGAAGGAACTGGAGCGTGTTTCCACGCTCACCGGCGTCAACCTCGTCGCGGACTTCAGCGCGGCCGGCCTGCACGCGAAGGGCTTCACCGGCGTCATAGCTGATCTCCACGCAGCCTACCTCAAGATGGGATTATCGGAAGCCGAGGCCGAAGGCGAGACCATGAAGTTGGTCAACGCCCAGCGTGGCGGCCTCGGCATGGCCGCGTTGTTGGGCACCGCTGCCAGCGACTATGCCAGCATCCTGGGCGACGTATCGGATAAGAGCAAGATTGCGAACGTGACGAGTGACGCCCTGGCGCGCACGCAAGCGACACTTGCCGGACAGTGGAACATTCTCAAGGATCACATTCAGACGTCCAGCATTGAACTGGGCGAGCGCTTCTTGCCGGCGCTCACGGCAGCGGTGGGCTTTATTACTGGCAGCGGTCTGTCCGGCATCGCCAGCTTCGGCACGGTCATAGGGCAGACCTTCCTACCGGCGCTGCGGGCGGTGGGCGATGCCCTCAGCACGGCCTTCGGCGGCGTGAGCGGCGCCGGGATGGCAAGCGGACTGAAATCCCTGGCCGACACCCTGCAGAACGACGTGCTGCCACGCTTCAGCGCCTGGATCATCGTCACAGCACAGCAGTTGACGCCAGCTCTGACCGCCCTGGTGGGCTTCGTGCTACCAGCCTTGCAGCAGATCGGGGCCTTCATCCAAGGGACGGTACTGCCAGCCTGGGGGCAACTGCTGGATACGTTCGGCAAGATCGGCGCCGCCGTGCAGTCTGGGGTGGGCGCAGTAATTGGCGTGCTGGTCGGGGCGGAAGCGGCATGGCTCGGCAAACTGGCCGAATGGGGAGCGGCGCTGATCGGGTGGATCGCTCCCGCCATTCCGCCGCTCTTGACCGCGCTGGGGGGGCTGCTGAGCCAACTTGGTGCTTGGGTGAGTGGGACGGCGCTGCCGGCGATTCACAGCCAGCTCCAGGTATGGGCGGCGGAGTTCGGGCTGTGGGTGACGTACTCCCTGCCGCCGATGCTGACGAATCTCGGGACGCTGCTGGGCGCGTTCGACGACTGGGCCGGCGGCACGGCGCTACCCGCGATCCGCGCGCAACTGGCCTCCTGGAGCGTGGCCCTGGCGCAATGGGTGAATGATGCCTGGCCGATGCTCAAAGAGCGGCTGGGCGAGTTCTCCCAGCGCGTGGACGCATGGCTCGGTGACGCGCTCCCCGCGCTGGCGGGCTATCTCCTCCAGTGGGGGCAGGCGTTCATCACCTGGATCGTGCCCGCGACGATGGCCATGCGTGACAACCTGGGCCCAATGCTCGACAGCCTGGGCGGCTGGCTCGCCAATTCGGCGCTGCCGGCGATCCAGGAGAAGCTGGCGCAGTGGGGGCAGGCGTTCATTACCTGGGTGGCGCCAGAGATCCCGGTGCTCATCGTGGAGTTGGTCAAGCTGCTGGCCGAACTCAGCCTGTGGATAACCTTTGTCGCCCTGCCGACCATTGTTGAGAAGCTCCTGGAGTGGGGCGTTTCCTTCGTGGCGTGGGTGGCGCCGCGCATCCCCGAGGTACTGCTGGAGCTCGGGAAGCTGCTGCTGTCCCTCACCGACTGGGCGATTACGACAGCGGTCCCGGCGATGGTAGAGGCACTGTTCCATGTCGGCACGGCGATTGTCACCGGCATTATGGATGGACTGGCGCCACTCGGGCAGCAGCTGGACAGCGCCTTGCGGAGCGCCATCGACAGCATCCACATCGACATCGGACCCTTCCATCTGAGCGCCGCCGGCTTCAGCGTCGATAGCCCACCGCCGGTGACTGTCGTGACCAACGAGGTCCACAACATCATCAACAGTGTGAGTACCGCTGTGGCCGGTGCGGTGGGCGCCCGTGCGGCTGGTGGCCCGGTGACTGCCGGAATGCCCTACATCGTCGGCGAGCAAAGGCCAGAACTTTTCGTGCCACAGACGAACGGCTTCATCATGCCGAACGTGCCGAGCAGCGGAGGAGGAGGCAGCGGCTGGAGTGGCGGCGGAGACTTCCACGTGCATATGGGCGCCGGCAGCATCGTCATTCAAGGGCACGTGCTGACCGACCAGCAGCTCGTGGACACCGTGCACACCGGCTTGCTCAAGAAGCTCCGTAGCAATCCGTCATTGGGTTTGGCCGGCTACAGGGATCGTAACGGCATCGGCGGCCTGTGATGACGGGGCAGAACCACGGGAGCGATGTGTGGCGAGTCGAGACACCGGACGACCACTGGCCGCCAGTGGTGAGGCGCATGCTGCGCTGGGCAAAGGTCACCGACCTGGAGGTATTGCGCCTTTTCTACCGCCAGGTAGACGAGAAACCGACCTGCCCCATTTGCGGCGATGCCGACCGCCCTCGCGGGTATCTGGGCGTCTATCTCCCCGACCCCGTGCTGCGTCAGGCCGTCCTCGATCGCGGGATGGACCTGTTGTTGAACCTGCCGGCGGACCCGGCGGAGGCCTGGTTCCTGCCATGCAACCGTTGCGCGGCGCAGCTCTCGCCGACAGACCAGAAGGCGCTTTCCAATCGGCTCGGGCTGCTGGTACGCGGCACGCTCGATCGGAACTGAGAAAAGGAGACAACGAATGGCACTACGTGACCTCTTGACCCGGCCGATAGCGACACCGCACGATGAGGAACTGGCCGCACTGCGCCAGCAACTCGCGGCAGCAGATGCAGGACTTGCCGGCCTCGACGCGGAACAGCGGCGGCTACTGGATCAGATCGCCGCACGGGAACGGGTGCTCCATCGGGCCAGCGACGCCACGGCAGACCAGGAGCGGCGCAAAGAGGCGGAACGCCGAGCGGCTGCGCTAGCCGAGCACGCCGCAACCGGGAAGGCAGCCAAGGCCGCCTATACGGCATACCGGGCCGCTGGCATTGCCCTGTGGGCGCAACGGGAGCAACTGCAACAGGCACTCGACCGTCACGAGGCCGCCTGCCTCGCGGCTGGCCTCCCCACGCTCGCTACCGACTCCGCCGGCCTCGCACTGGGTACTGGTGACCTGCCGGACTTCCGCGAGTGGGGCAAGGTCTAGCGGTGGCCAGGGCGTGCAGTGTCTGTGTCCATCCCGATCGCCACGCCATCGACAAGGCCCTCGTCGCGGGGGAGAGCTGCGCCAGCGTTGCCGCGATTCACCGCGTTTCAAGCGATTCGATGGTGCGGCATCAGGCGAATCACGTCCCCAAACTGCTTGCCCAAGCGCGTGAATCGCGGGATAACGCGGCATGGCGGGCTGAGGAGTTGCAGGGGCAAGCGGAACGCCAGGAAACGACAGAGCGAGCACACGCCGTCGACGTCATGGAGGAACTGGAGCGTTGCTTCCATCGCGTCAACCTCCTGTTCGATGCCTGTGACCGCTGGCTGCGTGATGCCGACGACCCAACACGCTACGACCTCGGGCCACGGGCGAGCGACGTGGTGGTGACCTACCTGGACCGCTACGCGGATGGCTCCCTGCGGCCCCGGAAGGCGCCGCTGTCGCAGTTGCTCGCGCGACTGGACAGCGCGCTGACGCCAGACGGCCGGCCGCTGAAAGCCGAGATCGTGGAGATCAAGCACGCTGACCCGCGTGAACTGGTGCTCCGGACGGCGGCGCAACTCAAGGGGCAGACGGAGTTGCTCGCCAAGCTGCTGGGCGAGCTCGACGAGCGGCCCCAGGTCAACGTGCTGGTGATGCCGGAGTGGCTCACGCTGCGGACGCGCCTCTTGGCTGCGCTGCTACCGTATCCAGAGGCACGTCTGGCGCTGTCCGAGGCGCTCGATGCCGGCTAGCCTCGCCGCCGATTTACAGATGGCGCTCGATCCGGTGGCACTTGCCCGAGCCGCCAGCATCACCCCCGACCACTGGCAAGCACAGGTGCTCCGGTCCGACTCGTCGCGGCTCTTGCTCAATTGCAGTCGGCAGAGTGGCAAGAGCCTGACCGTGGCCACGCTGGCCGTGCATACCGCGCTCTACCTGCCCGACAGCCTGGTGCTGTTGCTCTCGCCGACACTGCGCCAGTCGCAGGAGTTGTTCAAGGACAAAGCCTTGCGGGTGTACCGGGCGCTGGGCAAGCCAGTCGAGGCCGAATCGGAATCGGCGCTGCAGCTCGCCTTGGAGAACGGCAGCCGCATCGTGAGCCTGCCCGGCAAGGAAGGCACCATACGCGGTTACAGCGGCGTTCGACTCCTGGCGATTGACGAAGCCGCCTGGGTGCCCAACGACCTCTACACCGCCTTGCGCCCCATGCTGGCCGTGTCACAGGGGCGCTTGATCGCTATGAGCACGCCCCACGGCACGCGGGGCTGGTGGTATGAAGCCTGGCGAAGCAAGGAACCATGGGAGCGCATCGAGGTGCCGGCAACCGCTTGCCCGCGCATCAGCCCGGCATTCCTGGCCGAGGAGGAACGCACGATGGGTCGCTGGTGGTACGAACAGGAATACCTGTGCCAGTTCAAGGATGCACAGTCGTCAGCATTCAGCCGAGCGGACATCGACCGCGCGTTCGGCAAGGAGATTGAAACATGGGACCTGTTGTCGGCATCGGCGTAGACCTGGGCCAGCGCCACGACCCGACCGCCCTGGTTGTGGCCGAAGTGTTCGCCTCCGACACGTGGGGAGCGGAAACGCGGTTCGTCGTTCGGGAGTTTGGCTGGCTGCCGTTGGGGACAGCGTATCCGAAGGTCTACACTACCATCGCTGCCGTGCTGCGCGGCGTGCGAGCGCGCGGCTGCGAACGGCCACACCTCTACGTGGATGCAACGGGCGCCGTGCCGGCAGTGGATGCCCTGCGCGTCGTGCTCCGTGACATCCAATGCAGCCTGACCGCCGTCACCTTCACCTACGGTGACCGCTACGTGCTCAGCCAGGGCACCGCGAGCCTCGGTAAGGCGTTCCTCGTCAGTCGGCTGCAAGTGCTCTTCCAGACTGATCGGGTTGAACTTCCGCAGAGCAAGCCGGAGGCGGCGGCGATGGTGCGCGAGTTGCAGGACTACGAAATCC
The DNA here is from genome assembly GCA_036734945.1 of Chloroflexota bacterium. Taxonomy (GTDB): domain Bacteria; phylum Chloroflexota; class UBA4733; order UBA4733; family UBA4733; genus UBA4733. Next base: position 3,889 of record DAIMXP010000027.1, on the reverse strand, counting down.
GCATCGACCCAAATGCGAACGAGCAGTACGGAGCGTTCTCGACCGGTGCCCACGACGACCTGGTGACCGCGCTTGGGCTGGCGACATTGGAACCGCCAGCCCAACCGAACGTGCGGTACATGAGCCTGGAAGACCACGAAGTCGGCCACTGGCGACGACTCGGATGGTAAGTGTCACCGAAGTGACTTGCGCAGTGGACGCAGTATCGCGGGCCGACACGGGCTTGGTTCAGCCCTGGACGACGACGTGCCAGGTGCACTCTGAGTTCATCTCCAGGTAAAGCGTGCCGCCCTGATGAAAGTGTTCGACGCCATTACCGCTGTTGTCGAGCTCATTGACGCCGGCATTTCGACTGAGACTCCCATCGGCTTTGAACACATACACCTGAAAGTTGCCTTTGGTGCCGAAGTCGCTGCAATCATAGGACCATATGAGGTCCCAGGCATTTCCGATGGTGAAGGACCTGGTGGTCTTGATGCCGCTGCCCGTCACGTCGAGTATCGTTCCAGCCGGTGCAGCGGTTGATATAGTTGGCAGTGGTGCGGTACTGAACACGCCGGAGGTATTCGCACAGAAAAAGGCGATGGGGTACATCGCGGCCTTCTGTTGTGCAGCGTCCTCCGCGTTTATTTTCAGCATCTGCGCGAGCGTAAATTGGATCTCAGATTCTGCCAGAATGCATGGAGCAGTCGGGCTGTTGATGCCCTTAAGAAAGGCTGCCTCCTCAGCCGCCGGCCACCGTCGGTCTGCCGGTACCAGATCGGCGAATGCTTCGACAGTGGGAATCGGCGCGGATGCGGTACGCGGCGCGGCGGTCGGGGCCACGTCAACTGGGTTCGGGGCGTTCTTTGTTAGATCAATGACGACTCGGTTCGTGGCGCCGCTCTGCGCGCCTTCAACCCAATACCAGTGTTTGCCGGGTGTGGTAACGACGTCCAAGGGCGTCGTGCGGTCATAATTGCCATTCGAATCAGCCTGACGTTCCCAGAAACAGGACGGGTCCGGCTCATTTGATACACAGACGCCGCCGTCGTAGGTAGTCATCTTGACGGTGAGCCGTTCGTTTGGACGAAACCCGGTAGCGTGGATCACGAAGTTTTTCCCATCGGAATTCGTAATAGCTAACCTTGGAGGCTCAGACGGTACTGCGCTCGTTGGTGCCGGTATGGCTGTTGAGTCCGGAGTCGGAGTTATTGGCGCTTGAGTAGCCACGATCAACGAAGCTACCTTTGCGCTCGGTGTGGGAGTTGCGGTTTCAATTGGGGCTACCAGCCCTCCTGCCGGTGCAGTAGGCGACGACGCAGCAACTGCGGGTGTCGCAGTCACCACAATAACCCACGGCGTTGCTGTCGCTTCCTTCGCCGTCGAAGACTGAGGATTCGTTGATGTAGCGGTCGTCCCACAGGCCACCAGTAACCAGGGACACAACACGACGAGTGCAAAGAGTCTACGGGACATCGGGTACTCCCATCACAGCCTATGCTCAGCAAGACACCAGGATGCTTCCCGGACGCCGGCAGCGCTGAACAGCGCCTCAGATTCCGACCCCATCCTGGTCAGGTACTGCCGGAGTCGCCGGCGTCTTGCGTGGTTTCCCCTTCGGCCACCCGACCGATGGCGGCGCCTGCTGCGCATAGGTGTCGACATCTTCAGTTCGAAGCATATACGCCTTGTCGATTCGGCGAACCGGCGTCAGTTTGCCGGCACGAATCAACTGCCGCACTCGGCCAGGAGTCATCCCTAGCCGTTCAGCCGCCTCATCAGTCGTCAGTAATTCCATGCAGGCAGTATAGGCTATTTTCGCACTTCGTCAATGATTGTACCGAAACCCCTTGACTCTATTACCGCAGTGTGCTACTATTACCGTAGTAGAGTAATAGATAGGGAGCACCCGCAATGACCACCGCCACACTTCCCAGCCGCACCAGCAGCCAGCAGTACACGGTCTGCCTGAATGACGACGGCAGCGCTACCTGCACGTGCGTTGCAGGGTCCTTCAACAAGCCCTGCTGGCACGTGAAGCTCCTCCGCGCCGAGGCCGAGCGCCGCAACGCTGGCGAGCTGGAGACCCTCAACGCGCAGATTGACGCGATGGGCGAGCGGATCAGCGAGTACGGCCACGTGATGCCGGTCGCAGCCTTCAGCGCCTTGCAGCGCCGCTACTGGACCGCCAGGGAGCGCCGGGCAGAGCTGATCGACATCCCGCTGCTGGGCTAGCCCACAGGCGTGCGGCTGGCCGGGAACACCACCCGGTCGGCACCGGCCAGACACCGGCAGGTGTTGCAACTGCAACACCTGGGCGTGACGGAGCAAGAGGAGAGGCAAGGATGAAGCAAACAACCATCGTGGCAGAGATGATCAACGGCACGTGCATCGTGGAGCACGTGGAGGCCTTCGCCGACTTCACCGGTATCGTGCTGGGCTTCCGCCGTGACAGCGAGTGCGTGCGGCTCACCTGGCACGAGACGCCGGAGCCGCCGGAGCCGGTGCTCTACGAGTCGGCGAGCTGCGCCCCGTGGAACCAGTCCACGGAGTTGGATGCAGAGCTGGCCGAGGCCGACTACCAGCGGTGGGCGCCGACGCCGGCAGCTACCCGCTACTGGCCGGAGTGGCTGGTACCGGCTGAGGTGGCGCGAGGCGTGCGGGAGCGGGAAGCCGCTCTACCGGCAAAGAGCCGGAGCGACCGGGTGTACCGGTGGCTGGCGTGAGAGACAGCAAGGGAGAGAGCAGATGACCGGTAAGCCAAAAGACGTTATCGCAGACCTCGTGCAAACGATGATCCTACCGAAGCTGGACGAAGACGGCCTAGCCTACAGCGGCCTGGAGCTGGCCCTGGAAGACGACGCTCTCCAGCAGTGGCGGCAAGCGGCGCGGGAGAGTGGCGCGTTGCACTGTGCCTACATTGGCCACCTGGACGATGACGGCCAGGCGCTGTACCGCGCCTACGAACTGCAGGAGAGCGCCCGGATTGACTATGCCGCCGGCTTTGCCATCCTGACGGCGCTGGACGCCCTCTTCGGCAGTGACGCCGTGCCTGAACACCGGCTAAGCGAAGCGTAAGGCGTGCGGGCCTCGACCGGGCAACCGGTCGGAGCCGCCGGCAAGGAGCCGGAAACCGCGTCGTGTGGCGCGGGGAGGCGTAAGCGCAGAGGAGAGACCATGACCATTCGACTTGGCGACCCGCAGAGCGTCAAACTGCCGGATACACCAATGTGGCGAGAGCGCGCGGACACCGCCGTGCATCTCCTGGCGCAGGACTTCGCACGGCAAGCCTGGAGTAATTCGCGCCAGTGCGGCGCCTGGCGCGATGCGCTGGAAGCGCTGCTGCTTCGGGTGGCTGCCTTGCCGGGCGGCGAGAAGCTGTCCATGGAGGTCGAAGCTTGCGTCAACGCGTTCGCCAATGAAGTCTCTGACCTGGCCGCGCAAGTCAGCGTGGAGGTGGCGCAACGCTTCCGCCCGGACGACCTGTGGCGAGAGATCGTGACGGGGTACGCCACGTGGCCCAACGACTGGGGCGACCCGCGACCGACCGACACGCCGAGGCCAGCGGTGCGCGTCAGCAAGACGGCGCCCAGTGCGCAGGATTCATAGGACAGAGGATTGAAAGGGAACTCGATGGAACACCAGATAACACTCGTTCCGGCGCCCCTGATCGACCTGCCTGCCGACCTGGCGGCGCTGGTTCGCCAGATGGCCTACGAGGGAGCGAAGGCCTACGCCGAAAACCAGGAGCGGGCTGCCGTGGCGTCCGGTGAGCGGCAGGAGGATATCCCCGTTGGCGAAGCCGTTGCGCGGTTCATGCGCGATCTCCGGGCGGGTAAGGCGTATCTCACCATGACCTCGTACCGGGCCGCGTTGCGCCGGTTTCTGGCCTTCCTGACGGCCTTCC